>CAIUMD010000026.1 GCA_903900155.1 uncultured Caulobacterales bacterium
CGACGCTCTTCCGATCTAGCGCGGCGATGGCGGTGCTGCCCCCTCAGTCGCTCCGCGACAGCTCCCCCAACGGGGGAGCAGAAACCGGGCCTACAGCCCGACCTCCTTGAGCGCGTTGGCCTGCCGCTCGGCCACCGCCTCCTCCGAGAACCCCTCCAGCGAGGCCTCGAACAGCTGCTTCCAGTTATGGCTGGCGCCCAGATGCAGGAAGGCCGCGCCCAGGCCGATCGCGGCGCGATCCATGAACACAAACTCGCGGGGAATGGTCACCGGCCCCTTGGCCTTCAGCGCCTGGCGCACACGGAACGCCTCGCGGCGGCCGTACTCGCCGGGCGGCACGTCGTCGGCGACGGTGCGGACCCGGTCGTCCAGCAGCGGGCCGTAGATGAAGCGGGCCCAGACGTTCAGAGTGTCGACCAGATCGTCGTTCAGCCCCGTGAAGCCCCAGCTGCGATAGGACTCCATCTGCTCGGCGCGGTCGTCATTGGACAACGCCCTATAGAGCCGCACCACGCCCGCAACGAACTTCGGCGGGAACACGCGGATGCAGCCGAAGTCGAGCAGGTTCAGGTGCGCCGCGCCCTCGCCGCCGAAGCTGTAGTTCCCAAGGTGCGGGTCGCCGTGGATGACGCCCAGGTGGGTCATCGGGCTCCACCAGGCCTCGAACAGCAGGGCGGCGATGCGGTCGCGCACCTCCTGCGGCGCGGACTTGAACGCCAAGAGCCCCCGCCCGTCCAGCCAGGTCATCGACAACAGGCGACCTGTGGATAACTCAGGAACCATCGTCGGCGTGCGGATATCCTCGCGCCCGGCGAAGAAGTTGCCGTACAGCGACATCATGCGGGCCTCGCGGCCGTAATCCAGCTCCTCGCGCAGGCGGTCGCCGATCTCGACGATCATCTGCGACGGGTCGATTGAGCCGTCCATGCGCTTGAAGAGGCCGATCAGGGCGCGCAGCTGGCCAAGGTCGCTTTCGACCGCGCTCTGCATGTCGGGATATTGCAGCTTCACGGCCAGGGACCGGCCGTCATGAGCCGTGGCGCGGTGCACCTGGCCCAGCGAGGCGGCCGCCGCGGCTTCATGCTCGAAGCTCGCGAACTTCCCCTGCCAGTCCGCGCCCAGCTCGGTCGCCATGCGCCGGCGCACGAACGGCCAGCCCATGGCCGGGGCGTTGGTCTGGAGCTCGGCGAACTCCTTGGCGAACTCGGGCGGTAGCAGGTCGGGCACCGTGGCGAACATCTGGGCCGCCTTCATCAGCGGACCTTTCAGCCCGCCCAGCGCCGCCTTCAGCGCCTTGGCGTTGCGAGCATTGGCGTCGTCGCCCGCGAAGACCCTGTTGGCGCCATAGGACACGGCCGCGCCCGACAGCCCCGCGCCGACCTTGGCGAAGCGGGACAGGCGACCGCTTAGCCGGTCACGCTCGGGATCGTTACGGTCGGACACGTTAGATCCTCCCCCCAGCGGGGGAGGTGTCGGCGCAGCCGACGGAGGGGGAAGAAGACGGGCCAGGACAACAGCCCCCTCCGGCCCTCCGGGCCACCTCCCCCGCTGGGGGGAGGATCTGGGTCGTCTCGCTCACACCAGCGCCTCGAACTCGTCCACCAGCCGTTCCAGCTGCGCGCAGCCGGCGGCCCAGAACGCCTTGTCCCTCGGGTTCAGGTCGAAGGGCTTCAAGGCCTCGACATAGGTGCGCGTGCCGCCCGCCGCGAGCAGGTCCTCGTACAACGGCGCGAAGGTTTCGGGGTTCTCGCGGCGCTTCTCCATCAGGCCGCGCACCAGCAGGTCCCCGAAGGCGTAGGCGTAGACGTAGAACGGCGCGTGGCAGAAGTGGCTGACATAGGCCCAGTAGTGTTCGTAGCCCGCGTTCAGCTTGACGGCCGGACCCAGGCTCTCGCCCATCACCTCCAGCCACAGGCCGCCGATCTGGTCGGGCGACAGCTCGCCCTCCAGCCGGGCCTCGTGGAAGCGGCGCTCGAAGCGGTGGAAGGCGATCTGGCGCACGACGGTGTTCAGGCCATCCTCGATCTTGCCGGCCAGCAGCCCCCTGCGATCCTCCGGCGTCGCCTCGGCCAGCAGGCGGTCGAACACCAGGCCCTCGCCGAAGATCGAGGCCGTCTCGGCCAGGGTCAGGGGTGTGTCGGCCAGCAAGGTGCCCAGCGGCTGGCACAGGGTCTGGTGGACGGCATGGCCCAGCTCGTGGGCCAGGGTCAGCACGTCGCGGCGCTCGCCCATATAGTTCATGAACACGAACGGGTGGCGGTTGGCGGTCACCGGATGGGCGAAGGCCCCCGACTGCTTGCCGGCGCGCGGGCGGGCGTCGATCCACGGGCGGTCGAAGAACACCCGGGCGGCGTCGGCGAACTTGGGGGCCAGGTCCTGGAAGCTCTCCAGCACCATGCCCTTGGCCTCGTCCCAGGCATAGGCGCGGGGGGCTGCGGCGGTCAGGGGGGCGTTGCGGTCCCAGTAGTCCAGGCTCTCCAGGCCCATGACCTTGGCCTTCAGCGCATAGTAGCGGTGCGACAGGCGCGGATAGGCCTCGACCACCGCCTGCTCCAGGGCGTCGACGGCGTCGGCGTCGACCTCGTTGGCCAGGTGACGCGACTGGGCCGGCGTCTCGTAGTGGCGCCAGCGGTCCTCGATCTGCTTCTCGAAGGCCAGGGTGTTGAGCACCAGGGCCTGGGTCGAGGCGCGATCCTCCAGCGCCTTGGCCAGGCCGTCGGCGGCGGCCTGGCGGCGCTCGGTGCTGGGGTCGGACAGGCGGTTCAGCGCCTCGGGCAAGGTCAGGGTCTCGTCGCCGGCCTTGCCAGCCACTTGGGCGGTGAGTTTGGCCAGGGTCTCGTCATACAGGCGCACCCAGTTGGCGACGGCCGGGGCCTTGTCGACGATGAAGCGCTCCAGCTCGGGCGACAGCTCGTGCGGCCTGGAAAGACGGACACGGCGCAGCCAAGGCGCCCAGCGGGCGGCGTCGGGATGGGCCTCCAGCGCCTTGGCGATCTCGCCGTCTTCCAGCTGGTTCAGTTCCAACGTGAAGAACAGGCTCTCGGCGGCGATCTGCGAGGAGCGGGCCCGCAGGTCGGCCTCGAACTTGGCCCAGGCCGGGTCGTCGCGCGCGACCGAGGCGGCCAGGCCGGCATAGGCGCCCACGGCCCACAGGCCGTTGGTGGCCTGCTCGTACAGGGTGATCCCGCGATCCAGCAGCACGCCCAGGCGCTGGGGCTCCTTGCGGGCCTCCAGGAACATGCCCTCCAGCGAGGCCAACTCGTCATTGGCGGCCTTGGCGGCGGAGAGATCGGTCTCGATCCGCGGATCGTCCCGGCCGACATAAAGATCGGCCAGGTTCCATTCGGGCGGGGCTTCGGGCTTGAAAGGCGCGTTCATGCCCTAGGAGATAGGCCTCCTGCCCCCATCCGCGCAACGGTCGGCTCGGCCATCCAGGCGGCGATGCAGGTGACGAGGTAGGCGACCAGGGGCGAGCCGCCCAGGGACAGCCGCCCTTCGCTCAGCGGCGACAGCATCGGCACCACTTGCAGGAACAGCAGGAAGGTCAGGAAACCCGTGGCCGCCTTCCAGGTCCGCCCCTCCAGGCCGCGCCGCCAGCCCCAGGCCGCGCCGGCCAGGGCCAGCAGGCCCATCTCCAGCACCTGTTCGGGCAGCGGGTAGTTCCAGAGACCCAGGCCCAGCATCGGCCCGTTCCACAGCAGCGGCAGGTCGGGCCGGTGGACCAGGAAGTCGAGAAACCAGTGCGAGAACACCACCAAGCCCAGGATCACCCCCACGCGCCGAGGCAGCTTCAGCAGCAGCATCAGCCCCGCCCCGGCCGCGATCGACCACAGCACCGCCGTCGGCAGGCCGTGGGTGTAGGGCATGTAGCTGAGCACCAGGGAGCTGCCGGGCAGGCTGGGATCGACACCGGCCTTCTCGACCCCGGCAAGGATCAGCCCGCACCAGGCGATGTCGATCGCCTGGCAGCCCAGGACATAGCTCCACAGCGGCGCGCGCGGCTCGGCCGCCCGAGCGGCCAGGGCCGCTGCGTAATGTCCAACGAACATGCCCCTAGACCTCATACCGTTTGGCGATCGCCTTAGGCGCCACGATCTTCCAGGCTTGGCGCAGGAGTCCAGCCAGCTCGTCGGCTTCGATCTGCGAAAGTCGCACCAGCACCGCCGGATAGCCGCGATAATGGTCATCAGTGAAGAACCGCTCGGGACCAACCTCCAGCAGCAGCTCCTTGGTCTCCATCGTGCAGCGGATGGCCACGACGCCGGGGACCGGCACGCGCTTGGCCTTGGGTTTCTCGCGGGCCAGATAGGCCCAGGCCAGGCCCTTGCCGGCGACCTCGAAGCCGATCTGTCCTTCCGGGCTCACGCCGCCGGTGACCTCGGGCAGGTCCAGGGCCAGCGCCTGCAGTTGCTCCGTGTCGACCATGTCCGCCTCCCCGCAACACCCTGTTAAGGCTAAAGCTTAAGGTTCTGGGCACGTCTCCGAAAGCCGGTGTTTACCCGGCCACTGTATCACTCTGAACCAACAAGAGCCCTGCTCCCATGGGAGCGCGGCCAGTGATGGTGGATATGCCCAATGACCAAAACGGTCCTTGTCGTCGATGACGACCCGACACAACGTCGGCTGATCCAGGCGGTGCTCGAGCGCGAAGGCTTCGCGGTCTCGCACGCCGAGGGCGGCGACGCGGCGATCGCGCACCTGACCTCGGGCGCCCCCGCGGACGTGATCCTGCTCGACCTGGTCATGCCCGGCCTGAACGGCCAGGACACGCTGAAGGAAATGCGCGCGCGCGGCTTTACCCAGCCCGTGATCGTGCTGACCGCCAGCGGCGGCGTCGACACCGTGGTCAAGGCCATGCAGGCCGGGGCCGCCGACTTCTTCATCAAGCCCGCTTCGCCCGAGCGCATCACCGTCTCGATCCGCAACGCCCTGTCGATGGGCGACCTGAAGGGCGAGGTCGAGCGCCTGACCAAGCGCGCCGGCGGCAAGACCACCTTCGCGGACCTGATCGGCGGCTCGCCCATCATGTCGATGGTCAAGCGTATGGGCGAACGCGCCGCCAAAAGCGGCATCCCCGTGCTGATCACCGGCGAAAGCGGCGTCGGCAAGGAGCTGCTGGCCCGCGCGGTGCATGGCTCGTCGGACCGCGCCGGCAAGCCGTTCGTGGCCGTCAACTGCGGCGCCATCCCCGAGAACCTCGTCGAGTCGATCCTGTTCGGCCACGAGAAGGGCTCGTTCACCGGCGCCTCGGACAAGCACCTCGGCAAGTTCAAGGAAGCCGACGGCGGCACCCTGTTCCTGGACGAGGTCGGCGAACTGCCGCTGGACGTCCAGGTCAAGCTCCTGCGCGCGCTGCAAGAGGGCGAGATCGATCCGATCGGCTCCAAGCGCTCGATCAAGGTCGATGTCCGCATCGTCTCGGCCACCAATCGTGATCTGCAGCAGGCCGTCTCGGCCGGCCGCTTCCGCGAGGACCTGTATTACCGCCTGAACGTCTTCCCGCTGGAGGCCCCCAGCTTGCGCGAGCGCCGCGAGGACATCCCGGCCCTGGTCGAGGCGTTCATCCGCCGCTTCAACGTCGAGGAAGGCAAGCGCGTCATCGGCGCCTCGCCCGAGACCATTGCGCTGCTGACCAACTTCGACTGGCCGGGCAATGTCCGCCAGCTGGAAAACGCGGTCTATCGCGCCATCGTGCTGGCCGACGCCCCGTATCTGCAGCCCTACGACTTCCCGGCCATTTCGGGCCTGGCCGCGCCGATCGAGGCCGTCTCGGTCGCGCCCGCGCCGCCGCCGGCCGCCCTGCTGCAAGCCGCGCACGCCGCCATGTCCGCCCCGACGGCGGCCGAGGCTCCGGTGCGTATCCTCGACGACCGCGGTCACCTGCGGACGCTGGAAGACATCGAGCGCGACCTGATCCAGCACGCGATCGACGTCTATGCCGGTCATATGAGCGAAGTGGCTCGCCGCCTCGGCATCGGCCGCTCGACCCTGTACCGCAAGGTCCGCGAGCAGGGCATCGAAGTCGACATGAAGGAAGCGGGTTGATGGCCAGCTTGATGATCTTCCGACCCATCTCGCGCGAGCAGCGCCTGAAGGCGCTGCTGAAGCCGGCCCGGCCTTCGGTTAAACCGACCCAACGGTAAGCGGGGCCGTCCTCGTCCTTCGACAGGCTCAGGATGAGGACTACTGTTACGGCGCGTCAGTCGAAAACCTCATCCTGAGCTTGTCGAAGGACGAGGTTTTCGTAGCGCTGAACCGACTAATGACCCGGAGCGACCAGGCTGAGGCTCGGTCGCTCTTCGTCGTCCTGGGCCTGGTCGTCCAGGCGGATCCAGCCCGGTCCCGACCGCTTGGCCAGGCCCTCGACCTCCAGTTGCTCCAGCTCGCGGCCAACCTGGACGGGGGTCACCGGACGGCTCCAGCGGTGATCCAGCTGACGGGCGATCTCGGCCTCGTTGAGGCCCGGCGCCTGGGCCAGGGTCATCAGGATCATGTCGCGGGTCGTGCGCCCTCGCCGGCCGCGCTTGGTCGGCGTCGGGGCGGACGCCACCGTTGGCAGGGGCGCGAAGGCCTGGGGCGCGAACGAAGGCGGTTCGCCCGCCGACAGCCGCTCGGCCATGCCGGCCTGCTTCAGCGCGTCGAGCGCCAGGATGATCGCGCGCAGCTCGCTCTCAAATGGGGCCTGAGCCCGCCGCTGCGCCTCAATCATACGGGTTTCCAGCTCCGCCTTGCGGCGCAGCAGATATTGATAGGTCGTCGCCATTGTCCCTAATCCGAAGGGGCCGTGGTGTCCGCTCGGCGGCCGATCCAGGCTTTCGCCCGCGCGCATCGAGACTAAGATCGCCGTGAGCAGCCGCGACCTAGAACCCCACAACAGGATAACTGTTAACTATTTACAATCATTCACATTTTCCGCCTGGAGCGTTACCAAGACCTTAACAGCAATGGGCGAACGCCAGTTTTTGGTAAGCCTTTGGGACAAACTTCAGGCTGTGCTTGTCATCTTTTCTCGTGACGCCGCAATCAAGGCGATAGTGAGACCGATCAAGGACAGATGCGCAGCTAGACCATTGATGAAGCTTGGCAATACGAACGGTCCGCGCGATCCGACCTGGGACAGGGGCAGCACCACAGAGTTCATCACCACATAGGTCGCGGCCCCGTATCCGAGGCCCATCGGCAAGGGTCGGCGCGTTAACACTCCAAGTCGCTGACTGGCCACGACATAGACGGCGACCATCACCGCCATGATCGCGAAATACCGTGTGCGCCCCACCCTTGAAGGCCGTCGGTGATATCGAGGGTACCGGCTGCCATCGTGGCCCGCAGGATGGTCAGCGCCAGAGCGCGCCAGGACGACTTGCCGGTTTCCATGTGTTTTCTCCCCAAAACCCGGGGAGTTAAGCGCGAAACCGTCGCGCGGACGTCCGGCCTAGTCGCGGGAACGTCAGCCTTCGTCGCTTTCCGCTTCGACTTCAGGACGGCCGCGCCGCTGGAAGCCCTTGCCGCGGCTCATGGGCTTCTTCTCGCCTTTGGCCTTGCGGGCGATCTCTTTCAGCTTGATGGCCTGGTTGCCCGACAGGGCCTGGCCCCGCGCGCCCTTTTCGGGGTCGGCGAAGGCCCGGCCGTAGGTCTCGACGCGCTGGGCGACGCTGGTCAGGAACTCGCCCTCCCATTCGGAGAGCTCGACGCCCGACTTCTCGGCCGCGCGCCTGGCCCGCTTGAGAGCGTTCAGCGCGGCCTTCTTGGCCTGTTCCTTGGGGTCGGGCGGCTTGGCGCGCATCGATAGGGACTTATCCCCGACCACGCGCGCCAAAGCACCTGAGAAAAACTTAGATCTCGCCGATGGCCGAGAGATACAGGTCCAGGATCGCGTCTTCTTCCTGGCGCTTGGCGCGGTCCTGCTTGCGCAGGCGGACCACCTTCTTCAGCACCTTGACGTCGAAGCCGTTACCCTTGGCTTCGTTATAGACTTCCTTGATCTGCTCCATGATCTCGGCTTTTTCGACCTCGAGCCGCTCGACGCGGTCGACGATCGACTTCAGCTGGCCTTGAGCGGTGCTGTTCAGAACGTCGGCATGGGGAATGGCGTCGTCGGCCATGGGGCAGTCTCGCGGGCTGGAATTGGGGCGCGGAACCTAGTTCGAAGCCGCGCCCCTGGGAAGCGGGATTCAGCGACCTTCCACACGTCCTCTTGCGACCTCGGCCAGCGCTGCCAGGTCGAGGTTCTTTTCGTCGCCGCCCAGCAGCGATTCCAGGCTGGCCTCGGCCAGGTCCGCCAGCGGCATGGACAGGCCCTTGGCCTCGGCGGCGTCCAAGACGAGGCGCACGTCCTTCAGGCCGAGCTCGGCGGCGAAACCCGGCGGGGCGTAGCGGCGCTCGGCGATCATCGCGCCGTAGATCTTGTAGATCGGCGCCGCGAACAGGGTGGAGGACAGCATGTCCAGGAGATCGGGCGCGGCGACGCCGTAGGCTTCGCCCAGGGCGACGGCCTCGCCCATGCTCTCGATGGCCGAGACGATCATGAAGTTGCCGGCCAGCTTCAGGGCGTTGGCGCGGACCGGATCCTCGCCCAGCGGCCAGACCCTGGCGGCCAGCAGCTCCAAGACCGGCTGAGCCTTGGCCGTGGCGTCGGCGGAACCGGCCGACAGGACGTTCAGACCCCCGGCCTGGGCCACGGGCGGGCGGCCGAACACCGGGGCGGCGACATAGCCCAGGCCCAATTCGGCGTGCAGGGCGGCAAGCTCGGCGGCGAGATCGGTCGAGATGGTGGCGTGGTTGACGTGCACCACGCCCTTCCTGGCGCGCGCCAGCACGCCGCTGTCGACCAGCACCTCGCGCATGGCCGCATCGTGGGCCAGCATGGTGAGGACGATGTCGGCGGCAAAGGCCTCGTCGGCGGTCGCGGCCGGGATCGCGCCCTCGGCGGCCAGTTCGTCGACGATGCCGCGCGAGCGGTTCCACACCGTCACCGACACGCCCTTGCCCAGCAGGTTGCGCACCATGGCCGCGCCCATGGCGCCCAGGCCGACAAAACCGACGTTCATGCGAGATCTCCCTGGAGGGAACTAGAGCAGGCCGTGCCGCTCGAACGCGGCGCGCAACTGCGCCGGATCCGTGAAGTGGTGGGTATGGAAGCCCATGTCCATGGCCGCCTGGATATTGGCGGCGGTGTCGTCGATGAACAGCAGGTCAGGGGCCTGCAGCCCCGTCCGCTCCAGCACGATCTCGTAGATCCGCCGGCCCGGCTTGATGACCTTCTCGTCACCCGAGACGATGGCGTCGCGGAAATAGCCGAAGTGGCGGGGCGAGATCGCCTGCACCGCCGACCACTTGCTCTGGGGCATGTTGGTCAGCGCGTACTGCGGCACGTCGCGCTCGGCCAGGGCGTCGATCACCGCGGCGGTCTCGGGGATCGGTCCCGACAGCATCTCGTGGAAGCGCTCATCCCAGGCGCGGATCGCGTCGGCGTGCTCGGGGAAGCGCGCGATCAGCGGCGCGGCGTTCTCGGGAAAGCCGACGCCCTTGTCGTGCTCGACGTGCCAGGGGATGGTGCACACATGCGAAAGGAACCGGTCGAGATCGGCCGGTTCCTTGAACATCTTCGCGTACGGTGCGCGGGGATCCCAGCGCACGATGACGTTGCCGACGTCCCAGAGAACGGCTCTGGGACCAGCAGCGGTCATCAGCCTTGCTTGGCCTTGAAGCGCGGGTCGGTCTTGTTGATGATGTAGATGACGCCCTTACGACGAACCATCTTGCAGTCGCGGTGGCGACCCTTCAGCGACTTCAGCGAGCTGCGAACCTTCATGACCGTCTCTGTACTTCGGCGGAGAGGTTCGGGCGCGTACAGGATGACGGCCGGAACATCCGGGGTGTTTCGGAGGCGGTGCGTATAAGTGCGACGCGGCCCGGAGTCAATGCGCTCCAGGGCCTTTCACAATAGAGTCTTCGGGCATTCGACGGAACTTCACCGGTCTGGCGCGCTTGTGATTGAAGCTTTTACTCGAACCCCGGTAGCTTCCGCCCCATGGCCATGGATCGTCGCGTCTTTCTCGTTCTTCTGCTCGCCGGCTGCGCGGACACCTCGCCGCAAGGGCCTCTGACCGCCGTCAGCCCGCCCCAGCCGTCCGCGCCCAAGCCGCAGCCCAGCGCGCCGGCCCAGGGTCCGGCCACGCCCGTGCCGGCCGGAGAGCTGGCTTTCGACACCTGGCTGCTGGACTTCCGCCGCCGCGCCCTGGCCGCCGGCCTGTCGCCGCAGCTGCTGGATCGCGAGCTGTCGGGCGTCACGCCCGATCCCAAGGTCATCAGCCTGGACAGCCGCCAGCCGGAGTTCTCCAAGCCGGTCGGCGCCTATATCGCCGGGGTGATCAGCGACGACCGCGTCGCCGTGGGCCGCCGCAAGCGCGATGAGCTGGCCTTCCTGCCGACCATCGAGGCCCGCTACGGCGTGCCGCGCGATATCCTGCTGGCCGTCTGGGCCATGGAATCGGCGTTCGGCCAGCTGCAGGGCAATTTCGACGTCGTCCGCTCGATGGTCAGCCTGGCCGCCGACGGCCGCCGCCGCGCCTGGGCCGAGGGCGAGCTGATCGCGGCTCTGAAGATCATCGATTCGGGCGAGGTCACTCGCGCCCAGTTGAAGGGCTCGTGGGCCGGGGCCATGGGCCAGACCCAGTTCATCCCCTCCAGCTATCGCGCCACGGCCGTCGACTTCGACGGCGACGGCAAGCGCGACATCTGGGGCTCGGACGCCGACAGCCTGGCCTCGGCCGCCAACCTCTTGGCCAGGGGCGGCTGGAAGCCCGGCGCGGGCTGGGCCAAGGAAGTGATCCTGCCGGCCGGCTTCGACTATTCGGTCACCGAGGTCGAAAAGCAGATCCCCGCCTGGTGGGAAGCCCGGGGCGTGCGCCGCGCCGACGGCCTGCCCTGGACGGCGGCCGACGCGGCCTCGCCGGCCGTGCTGATCCTGCCCTCGGGCGCGGCCGGCCCGGCCTTCCTGGCCCTGCCGAACCACTTCGCGATCCGCACCTATAACAATTCGACGTCCTACGCCCTGGGCATCGGCCTCTTGGCCGACCGCTTCGGCGGCGGCGGGCCGCTGGTCACGGCCTGGCCGGTCGAGACGCCCCTGGCCCTGGCCGACCGCATGGCCGCCCAGATCGCCCTGGCCCGCGTCGGCTTCAATCCGGGCCCGGCCGACGGCGTCATCGGCGCCGGCACCCGCAAGGCCCTGCGCGCCTGGCAACAGAGCCAGCAACTGCCGGCCGACGGCTACCTGTCCAATGACATGGTGGCGAGGCTGAAGGCGCAGGCGGGGATTACCCCGTAACCACGTCCATCCAGATCGAGCCGCTTTCGCCCGGTCGAATCGTCACCATGCCGGTCTCCCCTTCCCCGAACGGGTTGGGGCGGCTGGCGCAGGGCTCGACGCAGTAGTGGTCCTCGCCCGGCGGGACGTAGACGTGCAGCCAGCGGCACTCCGGCGACGCGGTGACGACCGTGTCGGGCTGGCCGGGCGCGCTCAGCACCGCCCGCTGATTCCAGCCGGTGTAGCAATGGTCGATCAGGCCATGGCCCTCGACCGCCGCACCGGCGGCCCAGTCGGCTTCCCACGGCCCGGCATGGTGGACGGTCGGCAGCACGTCGGCGTCGATCATCCACACCCCGTCATTGGCGGCCGTCAGCACTTCACCGTCGCGACGCGGGAAATAGGGGTGGAAGCCTAGGCCGGCCGGCATGGCCGCCTCGCCGGTGTTGGTCACGGTCAGCTCGGCGCGGAAACCGGTCTCGGACAGGACGATCCGCTGCTCGGCGCGATAGGCCCACGGCCAATCGCCGGGCGCGTGGTCATAGGACAGAACCGCCTCGCCGCCCTCTGCCTTCTCGACCGTCCAGGCCGCGCGCCAGCCCTGGCCGTGCAGGGTGTGCGAATGTCCCGCCAGGTTCGGTGGCAGCACGACCTCGCGGCCTTCGAAGGTGAAGCGACCGTTCGGGATGCGGTTGCAGAACGGGACCAGCGGGAAGCTCGACGCCAACAGGGCGTCGGTCGCGCCGGCCGCCATCGGCCGCAGCACGTCGCGGCCGCCGATCGTGAAGGCGGCGATGGCGCCGCCGACCTCGGGCGCGAGCACGAGACGGGCCTGGCCCTTTTCGATGGCGGTCATGATCTGGCTCCCGATTGTTAGCGGTCTCACTGCCTTGCACGACCCCGCGACGCAAGCTCAACTCACAACCATGGTCGAGACCCTTTCCGCCGAGGACGCGCGGCGCATCGCCCTGGCGGCCCAGGGCTTCGGACGCCCCCGCCCGACCGCGCCCGGCAAGCGTCACCTGCTGTCCACGATCGAGGCCCTGGGGGTCGTGCAGATCGACTCGGTCAACGTCGTGTCGCGCTCGCACTACCTGCCGCTGTTCTCGCGTCTGGGATCCTATGACCGCACGCTCCTGGAGGACCTGGCCTGGGGCCGGAAGCCGGCCCTGGCCGAATATTGGGCGCACGAGGCCTCGCTGACGCCGCTGTCGACTTACCCGCTGCTGCGCTGGCGCATGCAGGACGCGCTGGACGGCGTCGGGGTCTGGAAGAACGTCTCGGCCTTCCTGAAGAGCCATGCCGACTTCATCGACCAGGCCCTGGCCGCCGTGGCCGAGCGCGGCCCGCTGGCGGCGTCCGAGCTGGAGCTGGGCGCCAAGGGCGAAGGCGGCTGGTGGGGCTGGAGCGAGGGCAAGCGGGCCATGGAGTGCCTGTTCTGGACCGGCCGTCTGACCATCGCCACGCGCAGGAACAGCTTCGAGCGGGTCTACGGCCTGCCGGAACGCGTGCTACCCAGGTCCGTGCTCGACACCCCGACGCCCGATCGCGCCGAGGCCTGCCGCGAGCTCTTGAAAATCTCGGCCCGCGCCATGGGCGTGGCCACCGAGCGCGACCTGCGGGACTATTTCCGCTTAGGCGTGACCGATGCGAGCGATGGCATCGCGTCGCTGGTCGCTGACGGAGCTCTACAAAAAGTTGCAGTAAAGGGCTGGCATGCTTCAGCTTACCTCTGGCCCGAGGCGCGCCGTCCGCGCTCGGTGAAGGCCAGCGCCCTGCTCTCGCCGTTCGACAACTTGATCTGGTTTCGCGACCGGACCGAGCGAATGTTTGGCGTCCGCGTACGACTGGAGATCTATACCCCGGCCCACAAGCGCACTCACGGCTACTATGTTCTGCCTTTTCTTCAGGACGAGACGATCACAGCCCGCGTGGACCTGAAAGCCGACCGCAAGGCCGGCAAGCTCTTGGTGCTGGCCGCCCATGCCGAACCGGACGCCAACAGTGAGACCGCTAACAGGCTGGCGGGCGAGCTAGCCCTTATGGCGTCCTGGTTGGGGCTTTCCGGCGTGGAAGTTCGCCCCACGGGCGATCTCGCGCTCGATCTGGGTTCAATCGTCCGCTCCGGGACGTGAAAGACCCATCGACGTGACTGTAAAGCATTGTAAAAATGCTGCTCAAAGTCGAGCAACGAGCAGCGGGGCAAGGTACAGATGGATGGCTGGTCGCCTTCTCGTCGCCCCACCGACAGTGAGCTGACCGCGGCGCGTCCCGCTCCCCCGCGGGGCGCGCCACTTCCCAGCTTAATGGACCAGATGAAAGTCGCCCTGCTCGACGACGATCAAAGCCACAATGCGCTTGTCGCCTCTGTGCTCGATCCCGCAGGTTTTACCTGCACCAGCTTCACCCAACCGTCGCGTTTCCTGGCCGAACTGCGCAAGCAGACGTTCGACCTGGTGATCCTGGACTGGAACATGCCCGAGCTGTCGGGCGTCGAGACGCTGAAGCTGCTGCGCGAGGATCCGGCGACGGCGCCGCCCGTGTTGCTGTTGACCAGCCGCTCGATCGAGGCCGACCTCGTCGCGGGCCTGAACGCCGGCGCCGACGACTATATCGTCAAGCCGCTGCAACCTCAGGTGCTGCTGGCGCGGGTCAACGCCGTGGTCCGCCGCATCCATCGCCCGCCGGTCCAGCCACAGACCGAGCAGCACGGCCAGTACCGCCTGGACCCCGGCGCCCAGACCGCCAGCTGGAACGGCCACGTCGAGGCCCTGACGCCCAAGGAATTCCAGCTGGCGTCCCTGCTATTCAACAACCTGTCCCGCCCGCTGTCGCGCGAATATCTGCTGCGCCGGATCTGGGGACAGCGACCCGATCTCGAGACCCGGACCCTGGACGCGCACGTCTCGCGCCTGCGCGCCAAACTGCATCTGAGACCCAGCAACGGTTTCAGACTGAGCACGGTCTACGGTTTCGGCTATCGTCTGGAAGCCTGCGATCCCGAAACGGCGGAAGCAGGCGCCGGCGGAGGGGACTAGGACCATGACCAAGGCTGCGGGGGCGAGCCTCATCCTTCTGGCGTCGCTGCTGGGGGCGTCGAGCGCGTATGCGCAGGCGCGGCCTAATCAGGTGGGGACGGCCGGCGAGGCGCCGGTTTCCTATGTGGTCAAGCCGGGCGACACGCTGATCGGCCTGGGCCGCGCCTATCTGAACAAGCCGGGCGACTATCGCGTGGTGCAGAAGACCAACCGCGTGCAGCAGCCGACTCGTTTGCGTCCTGGCTCGCAGCTGAACATCGATCCGAACCTGCTGAAATCGACCCCGATCGCCGCCAGCCTGTCGGCCTTCACCGGTCCGGTGTTCATCGAGACCAACGGCCAGCGCGCCCCGGCCCGCGTCGGCATGGCCCTGACTGAAGGCCAGGTCTTGATTACCGGCGCCAACGCCTTCGCCACCTTCGAGCTGGAGGACGCCTCGCGCGTCACCCTGCCGTCCAACACCCGCGTGCGCATCGCCAAGCTGCGCCAGGTGCTGATCAACAACGCCCCGCAGCGCGTGTTCCAGCTGGACCAGGGCCGCGGCACGATCTCGGCCACCCCGACCACCAATCCGGCCGGCCGGTTCGAGGTCCGCACCCCGGTGTCGGTCTCGGCCGTGCGCGGCACCGAGTTCCGGGTCGGCGCCGATGGCGACAAGGCCCAGACCGAAGTGCTGAAGGGCGCCGTGGGCGTTGATCCCGGCGCGGTGGCCTCGGCCAACCCGCCCGTGCCGGCGGGCTTCGGCGTCGCCGCCACGGCCAGCGGCGTCAGCGCGCCGATCAAGCTGCTGCCCGCGCCCAAGCTGGGCGCCGGCGGCCAGAACCAGGGCGACAAGACCGTCCATTTCGCCATCGAGCCCCTGACGGGCGCCGCCAAATATCGCCTGCAGTTGTCGCGGGACGCCGGCTTCGTCGACATCTTCGCCGAGGCCACTACGAAAGAGCCGGCCGCCGACTTCGGCGAAGTCGCCAACGGCACCTATTTCGTCCGCCTGACCGCCCTGGACGGCGGCGGGCTGGAAGGCTTCCCGGCCGATTACAGCTTCGACCGCGACCTCGACACCCTGGACGCCGGCGCGCCGGCCTCCACCAGCGAGGGAGGGCGCCGCAAGTTCCTGTTCCGCTGGAGCTCGGCCGGCGACGGCGTGCGGGTCTATCGCTTCCAGCTGTTTAATGAGGGCGGCAAGGTCGCCCTGGTCGACCAACCGGGCCTGTCCGAACCGCAAGTGACCCTGACCGACCTGCCGCCCGGCGCCTATGCCTGGCGCGTCGTCGCCGTCCGCTTCAAGAACGGCGTGGCCACCGAGAAGGTCGGGGCGCTGCAAACCCTGCAGATCGGCAAGTGACACAGACCGGCGCCAGGACCCAGCGCGGCGGTGGGGGCCGCCTGCTGTCGTGGCTGCTGCTGGCGATCGTCTCCAGCCTGGTGTTCGCCGTCTTCGCCGTCTCGCCGCCCAAGCGGGTGGACGACGTGCTGTACGACGTGCTGGCCCGTTCCAACGGCCGAGTACCCGACGCCTCGATCCTGATCGTCGACATCGACGACCGCAGCCTGGCCGAACTGGGCGCCTGGCCGTGGTCGCGCGACGTGCACGGCGCGATGGTCGACCGGCTGAACGCGGCCGGGGCCAAGACCATCGTCTACGACGTCCTGTTCAGCCAGCCCTCGCCCGATCCGGCCCACGACCGCGCCCTGGGCGAGGCGATCGCCCGCTCGGGCAAGGTCTACCTGCCGCAGTTCCTGCAGGACGCCGGGGCGAACGCGCCGCCGCGCGTTGTCGGCTCGACACAGGAGATCGCTCACGGCGCGGCCGGCGTCGGCCTGGCCCACGTGCGCTTCGACGACGACGGGGTGGTGCGCCGCATGGCGCCGTTCGAGGCCAACGGCCCCGCGCTCAGCCCCGACCTGATGACCGTGGTCCACCGCGCCACCCGCGCGCCCGGCGACCGCGACCCGACCCGCAGCCTGGACCAGACCCTGCTGATCCCGTTCGCCGGCCCGCCGTCGATCTATCGCCATGTCAGCTTCGCCAGCGTGCTGGAGGGCGAAGTGCCGCCGTCGCTGATCGCCGGCCGCACCGTCTTCGTGGGCCTGACCGCGCCGGGCCTGGGCCCCGCCTTCCCGACGCCGGTGACCCCTGACGCGGCCAGCATGACCGGCGTGCAGTTGCAGGCCTCGATCCTGGACGGCCTGCGCAGCGGCCTGATGGTCAAGCCGGCCGGCCCGTGGGGGCGCGTGGCCTTCAGCCTGACCCTGCTGTGGCTGCTGATGGTCGGTTTCCTGGTCCTGCCGCCGCGCGCCAACCTGGTGCTGACCATCGGCCTGTGCCTGCTGGGCCTGGCCTATTCGGCGGCGATGTTCTGGCTGGGCCATTTCTGGCTGTCGCCGATCACCACGGTCATCGGGCTGAAGCTGGCAGCCCTGGTCTGGGGCTGGATGCAGCTGGGGCGGGTCAATGACCTGCTGGGCCGCGAACTGGCCCGCGTGCGCGGCATCGTCCGTGGCCGCAGCGCCCCTGCCCGCGAGACGGCCAAGGAGTTCGCCAAGGAATTCGAGAGCGATGTCGTCGCCCGCCAGGCGCTGGACCTGGGCGAGGCGATCACCCGCATCGACGACCTGCGCCGCTTCTCGGCCGACGCCCTGTTCAGCCTGCCCGACGCCACCCTGGTCGCCGACGCGCGCGGCCGGGTGATCGCCGCCAACGCCGCCGCCCAGACGCTGTTCCGGCCCTCGCAGGCCGTGCTGCACGGCGCGTCCCTGGCCGACCTGATCAACACCCTGGAGCCGCTGGGTCGCCGCTTCGAGCTGGACTGGCCGCAGGAGACCGAGCGCCATGAGCCGATCGACCTGCATCTGCCCGACGGCCGCGCCTACCAGTTGCAGACCGTGTTCCGCACCAACGAGGTCGGGGTCGGGGCCGGCTGGATCGTGCGCCTGGCCGATATCTCGATCCTGACGGCGGCCATGCGCCAGCGCGAGCAGGCCTTGCAGCTGCTGACCCACGACATGCGCTCGCCGCAGACCTCGATCCTGGCCCTGCTGGCCACCACGCCCGGCGTACCGCCCGAGCTGTCCGAGCGCATGTCGGCCTATGCCAAGCGCACCCTGGCCCTGGCGGACGGCTTCGTGCAGCTGGCGCGGGCCGAGGTGACGCCGGTGTCGCTGGAGCCGGTCGACCTGTCCGACGTCGCGATCGAGGCCATCGACGAGGTCTGGCCCCAGTCGGCGCAGCGCAAGATCAAGATCCAGCAGGTCGGCGACGATATGCCCCTGATGGTGATGGGCGATCGCGGCGTCCTGGCCCGCACCCTGGTCAACCTGCTAGGCAATGCGGTGAAATACAGCCCCGAAGGCTCGACCATCACCGTCACCCTGTCCGAAGAGCCCTCGCCCAACGGCCCGACGGCCAATGTCGCCATCGCCGACCAAGGGCCGGGCTTTTCGCGCGAGGAGGCGGCCACCGCCTTCCGGCCGTTCGAGCGCTTCGAGCGGCCTGGCCATGACTTCGCAACCAATGGCGTGGGTCTGGGCCTGGCCTTCGTGCACGCCGCCGTCGCCCGTCATGGCGGCGAGGTCTCGTGCCGCAGCGAACCGGGCGTCGGCGCGGAGTTCACCGTGCGCCTGCCGCGCTACGGCCTTAGCGTGGAACCGGCGTCAGCCCTTAGTGGGCGTCTGTAGAGCGTAGACCAGGAGATCGGCGACGTCGGCCGGCTCACCCTTGCGCACGCGGATCGACGACCAGGCCGTGGTCTTGCCGGTCTTGGCGTCCACGACCGCCAGGGTGACGGTGCGGGCCGGACCCTTGCCGCGCCAGAACTGCCACCAGCGCCGCTTTTCAGCCTGGCTGCGCCACGCGGTCGTGTCCAGAGCGCCAGCGGCGCTGGAGACGCCCAAGGCGGGCGGCGCGACCGCCACTCCGACCTGGACCAGGTAAGCCGGCTGGCCGCCGGTCACGCCGCCCAGGCGGCTGATGGCCTGGCCCTGCACGGCCTTGGCGAAGGCGGCGTCGTCGCCATCGGCCTGGCTGGCGAAGCCGGCGATCGCCGCGCCCTTCACGGCCGACACGTCGCCCCGCCCCACCGCGCGCGGCGTGGCGCAGGCGCTCAACGCCAGGAGCGCCGCCCCGGTCAGGACAAGCATAGGTGCGCGCATGATCTTTTCGCCCCCGAAAACCACGATCGTTCAGAAGATAGCGCGGCTTGACCGCCTGGTCACGCCAGCCAGGCGCTGACGGCGACGCCGCCCAGGGCGATGACCAGCCAGACCAGAGCGGCCATGGCTATGGCCAGGATTAGCGGCGCTAAGCGGCGACGACGCCCTGAGGGCTGCGACATGGCGCTGGTCCGGCTCATTCTTGCTGCGCGCTCCTGATCGCGTTCAACAAGGTTAAAGAGCACACGCGCGAGTGGAACCAGAGGCCGCAGCCTTGATTTTACAATGGATTACATTGTCCCGGCGCGCCGAAGGCGGACATTTAGCGCCCCAAGGCAGCGCTGCCAAAGACGGCGCCGCCTCCTGGCGACCGCCGCGACATTTCGCCACAGAAACACAGCGACCGGTCGGGCGCCGGCCGGCCTCGACCGCAAGGTTTTCGAAGCTTCGGCGGGGAAAACGCCGCTATTGGACCTTTGAAGCGTCTTTTCCCGGCCTGCGCCGTAGCTTATCCAGCGCGTCGGGCGGGGGACGGGATGGTTGAACAAACGATCGTCTTTCCGCCGAAAAGATGGATAGTGCTCCGCCCTGGGGGCGTCGACTGGCGGATGTGGGTGATCTTTTGAGCGTAGCGGACTCGGACAAGGCCGCACTGCTGGGCCTGTACGAGGAAAAGCGCGCCAATCTGGTGCGCTTCTTCGCCGCGCGCCTGGGCTCACGCGCCGAGGCCGAGGATCTGATCCAGGACCTGTATCTCAAGATCAGCGGCATGGAGACCCTGAGTCCGATCGACAATCCGTCGGCCCTGCTGCACCGCATGGGCCAGAACCTGATGCTGGACCGCCTGCGCAGCCAGAAGCGGTCGGGGACGCGCGACAACGAGTGGCGCAGCGTCAACACCGCCAGCCTCGCCGGACAGGAGATCGCCGACGAACCGGCGGCCGACGAGGTCGTCGCCGGCCGTCAGCGGCTGAAGGCCCTGGTCGAGGCGGTCGAGGACCTGCCCGAGAAGACCCGTCAGGCCTTCCAGCTGCACAAGCTGGATGGTCACAGCCACGTCGAAACCGCAAAGCGCATGGGCATCAGCGTCAGCACGGTCGAAAAACACATAAGCTCGGCCCTAAAGACCCTGACGAGGCGTCTCCGGTGATTTATGCATTCGTACATGGGGGACGATGCTCATCGGCGCCGTCTACGGTCTTGGGGATGATGGATCCTCGTCGGAGCAACGCCGGATGAGCCGGTCAGCGCAATATCTGCAAGAGGCGGCCGATTGGCTGACCCGACTGCAGCGGCCTGAGGTCGATGAGACCGACTGGTTGGCGTTTGACGCCTGGCTCAGCGAGCCCGGTGCGCAGGAGGCGTATGACGCCATCCAGGCCGTCGACGAGGAGATCTTCCAGCGAGGTTCGGCCGTCCGGGGGGAATTGGCCGTACCGAGGCGCGCCGTGGCGGCCAAGCGAGGGCTCATGATCGACTGGCGTTGGCTGGGCGGTCTGGGCGCCGCGGCCGCCGCGGCGGCCGTCGCGATCGTCGTCGCGCCATGGGGCGAGCTGCTGCCCCAGCCCGACACGCTGTACACCACCGCCAAGGGCGAGAATCGCGCGGTCCAGCTGGCCGACGGCAGCCATATCGACCTGAACACCGACTCGCACCTGTCGGTCCGCTTCGACAAGGACGCCCGCCGCGTCACCGTGCACGACGGCCAGGCCCTGTTCGACGTGGCCCACGACACGGCCCGCCCGTTCCTGATCACCGCCGGCGACGAGACCGTGCGCGTGGTCGGCACCAAGTTCGACGTTCGCCGCCGCGACGGCCAGCTGTCCGTCACCGTGCTGCGTGGCCTGGTGGAGGTCTCGACCGATGGTGAGGAATCGCCCGCGCGCCTGCGCCCCGGCCAGATGCTGGAGCATGTCGAAGGCGCCGCCGGCATCGTCGTCCGCAACGTCGCGGCCGAGGATCAGGTGGGCTGGCGCTCGGGCCGTCTGGTCTATCGCGACCAGTCTCTGGGTCGCATCGTCAGCGACATGAACCACTATTTCGAGCGTCCGCTTCGCCTCGAAGGTGAAAACACGGCAAATCTCAAGTTCTCCGGCGTATTGATCGTGGATGGGCAGGATGCGATGGTCCGCCGCCTGACCAGCCTCATGCCGATTTCGGCGACGCCGACTGATGATTCGATTGTCCTGCGCGGAAAAGCCTCCACGCCGAACTGACGCTCGTCCGCGAGCCCGATCCTGAGACGGGCTTCGCATCTTCTTGCCGCCAGCATTCTGGGTCTAGGCGTCAGCGCGCAAGCAGCGACCGCCGCACCGACACACACGCGCCTGGACATCCGCAAGCCCACCGTCACCGAGACCTTGATCGAGTTGGGCGTGCGCATGGGCGTGACGATCGGCGGCGTCGAGGCCTGCAAGGGCCCCGGCGTTCCGCTGGTGGGGAGCTTCGACCTGCGCCAGGCGCTGGATCGCGCCACAGCCGGCAAGGGTTGCGCCTATAACTTCGTCGACAGCCAGACCGTTCGCTTCTCGGCCATCCACCCGGCCCCGCCGCCGCCCCGGCCCGTGGTCACGGCGCGGGCGACGGTCGCGACGCCCGAGCCGGTCGCGCCGCTGGCCCCCCTGATCATCAACGCCGGTAAGCGGCCGGTGCGCCTGGGCAGCCTGCCCGGTGGGGTCAGCGTCATCAGCTCGCCGCAGTTGCAGGACACCGGCGTCAGCGAGACCTCGTCGGTGGCCCGCCAGACCGCCGGCTTCATCACCACCAACCTGGGCGCGGGTCGCAACAAGATCCTGCTGCGCGGCCTGTCGGACGGCACCTTCACCGGCCGCACCCAGTCGACGGTCGGCACCTATCTCGACGACGTGCCGGTCAACTACAACGCCCCCGACCCCGACCTGCGCCTGATCGACGTCGACCGGGTCGAGGTGCTGCGCGGACCGCAGGGCGCGCTGTACGGCGGCGGCTCGCTGTCGGGCATCTATCGCATCGTCACCCGCCAGCCGGAGCTGGGGACCTATACGTCCTCGATCGGCTCGACCATCGCCACCACCCAATCCGGCTCGAAGAGCTATCGCGTCGAGGGCGTGGTCAATGCGCCGATAGGCCAGAATTCGGCCGTGCGAGCCGTGGCCTATCACGATGTCGACGGCGGCTATCTGGACGACGTCAACCTGCGCCTGTCCAACGTCGACAAGACCACGCGCCGGGGCGGTCGCGCCGCCTGGCGGCTGGACCTGGGCGGCTGGCAGATCAAGCTGGCCGCGGCCCTGCAGAGCGTTTCGTCCAAGGACACCCAGTACGTCACCCTGGCCCCCGGCGGCCCGCGCCGCGCCAACCAGGTGCGCGAGACCCACCGCAACCGCCTGGGCGAGACCTCGCTGAAGATCAGCGGCTCAGGCGACTGGGGACAGCTGGAATCGGTCACCGGCTATGTCACACACCGCTACGCCAGCCGCTACGACGCCACCCTGGCCCTGACCGAGTTCGCCGAAGAGGCCGTGGAGTTGGGCCTCTACGACGAGTCCGCGCGCGTGCGCATGGCCGTGCAGGACCTGATCTATACCGCGCCCGAGATCGGCCGCCTGCGCTTCATGGTCGGCGGCTTCCTGGCGACCAGCATCGAGGAAGGCGACGCCAACCTGCGCGCGCGCTCCGGCAACGTCACCCGCAGCTACTATGACGAGGACCGCAAGGATCGGCTGAACGAATACGCCCTTTATAGCGAGGCCACCTACGACCTGGGCGCGGGCTGGAAGGCGGCCGTGGGCGGCCGGGCGTTCAAGACCACGGTCCATACCCGCTCATACGTGACGGCCCCCTATCCCGGCAATTCGCGCGACCTGGACCGCAAGGCGTCCTTCAGCGGCTTCTCGCCCAAGGTCTCGGTGCAGCGCGACCTGTCCGGCGGCGGCCTGATCTATGCGCTCAGCTCGGAAGGCTACCGCGCCGGCGGCTTCAACTCCGGGGGCCTGGCCACGCCGAGCGAGGCGCGGCGCACCTTTCGCCCCGACCACCTGCGCAACTACGAGATCGGCGCGACGCTCAATCCGTTCCGAGGCCGGGTGAACCTGCGAGCGGCGCTGTTCTATGACGACTGGCGCAACATCCAGACCGACCAGTACTTCGCCTCGGGTCTGTCCTACACCGCCAATATCGGCGACGGCCGCAACCGGGGCGTGGAACTGGAGGCTGCCTGGCGCGCCACGCCGCACCTGACGATCAGCGGCAACGCGCTGTTCAACGAGCCCAAGCTGACCCGCATCGAGCCCGGCTACGGCATCGCCGACACCGCCAGCCTGCCCGGCGTGCCGGACGTCTCGTTCGGCAGCCTGGTCACCTACCAGCGCCCGCTCACGGCCCTGACCACGCTGATGCTGACCGCCGAGACCGGCTACATCGGCGAGTCGCGCCTGACCTTCGATCCGCGCTACTCGCCGTCGATGGGCGGCTACTACACCGGCAAGCTGTCGGCCCAGCTGATCACCGACCGCTGGCGCGCGGCGCTGTTCGTCAGCAATCCCTGGAATAGCTCCAGCGACACCTTCGCCTACGGCAATCCCTTCAGCTTCGGCCAGGTCCGCCAGGTAACGCCGCAGCGTCCCCGCACCTGGAGCCTGGCCCTGACCGCCAACTTCTAGAGCCCCCACCGGGCTGCTTGTTACAAAGCTTACACATTTCTTGACGCGAGGGCGGGGGGAGGCGCCGAGCGGCAACGTCAACTCATCGAGACGGTTGCGGGGGCGTGGCTGTTCGATCGAGGATATTTCGCCATGGCCAAGCTCTCGGCCCTGATCTGCGCGCATAACGAAGAGCAGCGCCTGCACGCCTGCCTGTCGGCCCTGTCGTTCTGCGACGAGATCGTCGTGGTCGCCGACCGCTGCAGCGACGGCACCGAAGGCGTGGCTCGTCACTACGGCGCCAAGGTCGTGTCCGGCATCTTCCCGATCGAAGGCCCGCGCAAGCATGCCGGCATCGCCCGCTGCACCGGCGACTGGATCCTGGAGCTGGACGCCGACGAAGGCGTGACGGCGGCCTTCGCCAAGGAAATCCGCGACACCATCGAAGCCGCCGACGCGGCCGACTGGTACCAGATCCCGGTCGACAACTATGTCGGCGACCAGCTGGTCCGCCACGGCTGGGGCGGCTCGTTCGGCACCTCGTCGGTCGCCCGCCTGTTCCGCCGCGGCCACAAGTCGTGGAAGGCCGAGCGCGTCCATCCGGGCGCCAAGCTGGAAGGCCGCTTCGGTGGTCGCCTGACCCAGTCGATCAAGCACATGGTCGACGAGGACATCGCCGACATGTTCGCGCGCCTGGGCCGCTACACCGCTCTCCGCGCCCAGGACCTGGCCGACAGCGGCAAGGTCAAGAGCGTGCCCGACGACGCCTTCCGCGGCGTGCGCCGCTTCTTCAAGTGCTACGTCTCGCGCAAGGGGTACAAGGAAGGCGAACTGGGTTTCCTGATCTCGCTGATGGCCGGCCTGTACCCGATCCTGTCGAACCTGCGGGCCCGCGAGATCCTGCGCAATCGCGCCAAGGCCGGGGCCGAGGAACGTCCGGCCCTGGCGCCGGCGCCCGTGCCGCTGCGCCGCGCCGAAGCCGCTCAGTAAGGGCGCCTTTTCGTGTCGGCCCGCCTGCCCTTCGCCTTCCGCCTGGTGCTGGGTTCGGAGCTGCGGCTCTGGGCCAAGGCCGACCACACTCCCGTGCTGTGGTGGCGCGACGACGACGCCCGCGGCCCGACCGGGGCGCTGGAGCAGTTGCTGAACCTGGCCCGCCGCCATCAGGCGCCGGTGACCCTGGCCGCCATCGCCGGCCCGCACCTGCCGCTGCTGGTCCGCCGGATCGAGCGCCACCCGCACGTCGAGATCGCTGTCCACGGCTTCACGCACCAGAACCGCCAGCCGGAAGGCCGGGGCTTTGGCGAGATCGTCGAGACCGACGAGATCGATTGGGTCCGCAACCAGTTGCGCGCCACGGTCATGGCCTTCCACCGCGCCGGCGTCAGCCCGTCGCTGTTTGTGCCGCCGTGGAACAATCTTCAGCCGCAGCTGCTGGCCGCCCTGCCCGATTCGCCGCTGCGCGCGATCTCAGGCTTCGACCAGGACGCCGGCGTCGAAGACGGCGTGGCCCGCCTGGACACCCACCTGGACGTGCTGCGCTGGAAGGACGGCGCCCGTTTCCGGGGCCAGTGGAAGTTCCTGATCCGCATGCGGCGACTGCTGCAGCAGCGCCGCCTGACCGGCCAGTGGGAGCAGCCCATCGGTCTGCTGACCCATCACCTGGATCACGATCACGCCACGTGGCTGTTCCTGGAACGGTTCCTGGCGGCGTTCCCGGTCAAGGCGCGCGCCGACCTGATGGGCGACGCGGCGGTCGAGCCGGAAGCGCTCAGAGCTTAAGCTTAGGCCGGCTCGGGGCGGTCGCGCAGGCACTCGCCGATGGCGCGGAAGCAGCCCGGAATGCCCAGGGCGCCCATGAACGACATGGCCACGGCGCAGACCAGCATGATCGGTTGGAAGATGCGCATCGGGACTCTCCGGCCAGCGTTCGTCGAGGGCACTGTGCCGGAGTTGTAAGACGGAACCTTGACGGTTGTTCCGCCGGCGAACGAAAATTTTCAGGGTGCGGCGTTTTTGCCAAGCTGGCTTCCGAGCGCGTAAGCGGAACGCGCCGCCTCGATCCGGTCCAGCTTGGCGTACAGCGGCGCCCAATCATCGCTCTCGACGATCAGCGCCCACAGGGCCTCGACCTCCTCGATCAGCATCTCTTCCGGCTCCGGACGCTGGAAGACCGGGTCGGCCAGGCGCTCGGGACGATCGGGCTCGTAGCTGGCCAGCTGACGGCGGAAGGCCTCGAACGTCTCGGTGCGATAGAGATCGGCGCGGGGGCCGCCCATCGCGCGCCCCGTCGAGGCCTCGCCGCCGAACCAGTCGAAGAAGAACGGCTCCCAGCGCAGCCCCTCGCCGCCTTCGGCCAAAGCGCGGAAGGCGGCGTTGACCAGCTCGACATCCGCGTCCGGATCACGGCTCTTCACGCCCAGGCGGTCCAGGATCGCCCCGCGCAGGGCCAGGCGATAGGCATCGGAAAAGCCGTTCAGCGCCGCCAGCAGCCTGGCCTGGTCGCCGACCAGGGTCAGGCAGGCGGCCAGCTGCTGCAGGTTCCAGAACATCGCCTCGGGCTGGCGACCGAAGCTGTAGAGCCCCTGATGGTCGAAATAGGCGGCCACGAAGTTGGGATCGTTGCGCGGCAGGAAGCGCCAGGGGCCGTAATCGAAGCTCTCGCCGGTCACGACCATGTTGTCGGTGTTCAGCACCCCGTGCACGAAGCCCGCCGACATCCATCGCGCCAGGAGCTTGGCGCTGGCCGCGATCGTCGCCTCCAGCATTGCGGTCGGGCGATCAGGCGCGTCGGCCAGGTGCGGATAGTAGGCCTCGACCACGTGGTCGACCAGCACGCCGATCAGGTCGGGGCGATCGAAATAGGCCTGGCGCTGGAAGGTCCCGAACCGGATGTGGCTGTGCGACAGCCGGGTCAGCACGGCCGAGCGGGTCGGGCTGGGCTCGTCGCCGCGGGTCAGGGCCTCGCCGGTCTCGACCAGCGAGAACGCGCGCGAGGTCGGCGCGCCCAGGGCCTCCAGCATCGAAGCGGCCAGGATCTCGCGCATGCCGCCCTTCAGGGTCAGGCGCCCGTCGCCCGCCCGCGACCACGGCGTCTGGCCCGAGCCCTTGGTGGCGAGATCCAGTAGACGATCCGTCCCCTGCTCGCGCAGCTGGGCGAACAGGAAGCCGCGCCCGTCACCCAGGTCGGGATTGTAAACGCGAAACTGGTGGCCGTGATAGCGCATGGCCAAGGGCAGCGGCTGGTTGTCAGGCAAGGGTTCGAAGCGGCCGAAATGGCGGATCCAGTCATCGTCGCTTAACGCCTCAAGACCCACCGTGGCGGCGGCGCGATCGTTGCGGAACCGCAGGATCGTCCGCGGAAAATCGGCCGCCTCGACCGGATCGGAGAAGTCGCGCCCCAGGGCCTGGAAGCGCGGATCGGGACGGTAGGCGGACGAAAGGCTCATGGCCGCCAGATGAGAGCGCGCCGGCGACCGCGCAAGCCCTTTTCGAATTTTGATGACGGCGAATGAACGCTGTCGCTTCCAAGCAACAGAAATCTTTCAAACCTAGTCACAACAAGGGATTTTGCTTGCCGATCCTCCATGCGGCGCCTAACCCTTGGCCATCCATTCGAACAATCGTTCGACGGACCAACGAAAAACAAGCTGGAAGCGGGCAAGCGCTTTCGGCCAACGAACCGAGGTAGGAAATGCGCTTTACCCAGGTGCTTTGCGGCACTGCGTCCGCTGTTGTCCTCGCCGGTCTTGGCGCCACGAGCGTCGCGCAGGCTCAAGAAGCCGACTCCCAGACCATCGACAGCATCATCGTCACCGCCCAGAAGCGGGAACAAAACCTGCAGGACGTCCCGGTGGTGGTCACCGCCGTCGGCGCCAAGCTGCTGCAGGACACCGGCGTCCGGGACATCAAGGACCTGACGATCCTGACTCCGGGCCTCACCGTCACCTCGACCTCGTCGGAAGCCTCGACCACCGCCCGCGTGCGCGGCGTCGGCACCGTCGGCGACAACCCCGGCCTGGAAAGCTCGGTCGGCGTGGTGATCGATGGCGTTTACCGCCCCCGTAACGGCGTCGGCTTCGGCGACCTGGGCGAGATGGAGCGCATCGAGGTGCTGAAGGGCCCGCAAGGCACCCTGTTCGGCAAGAACACCTCGGCCGGCGTCATCAACGTGGTCACCAAGGAGCCCGAGTTCGGCTTCGGCGCCAATGCCGAGCTGACCTTCGGCAATTACGGCGCCAAGGGCGCGTCGGCCTCGGTCACCGGTCCGCTGTCAGGCGACAAGCTGGCCGGCCGCCTGTACATCGCCGGTCGCCAGCGCGACGGCTTCAACGACGTGATCACCGGTCCCGGCCCGTCCAGCCGCAAGCAGGACGCCGACCAGAACTTCTACACCGTGCGCGGCCAGTTGCTGTTCGTGCCGGACGACCAGGCCACCTTCCGGGTGATCGCCGACTACAGCCGCCGCGACGAGAACTGCTGCGGCGCCGTGCAGATCCGCACCGGCCCGACCGCCGGCATCCTGGCCCTGACCTCGGGCCAGGCCGCGCCGCTGGCCATGACCGCCAATCCGTACAAGCGTGTGGCCTATTCGAACCGCGGCGCCCCGGCCAAGATCGAGGACATGGGCGTCTCGCTGCAGGGCGACATCGACCTGCCGATCGGCACCCTGACCACCATCTCGGCCATCCGCAACTGGCGCACCGACAACGGCCAGGACGCCGATTTCAGCCTCGCCGACCTGGCCTATCGCAACAAGGACGGCTCCAACTATTCGGAGTTCCGGACCTACACCCAGGAACTGCGCCTGGCCGGCAAGACCGACAAGCTGGACTGGATGGTCGGCGCCTTCCTGGCCGACGAGCGCCTGGCCACCCGGACCAACTTCCTGTTCGGCAACGACTACGAGCAGTATCTGGGCCGCCTGCTGTCGCGTTCGGCCGCCAACCCGGCGGGCGTGGCCAATTTCGTGGCCCTGCTGCTGAACCGCGCGCCGAACACCTCGTTCACGCCCGGCCAGGGCATCTATGACCGCTACGACCAGCGCGCGACCACCATCGCCCTGTTCACCAACGAGACCTGGCACGTCACCGACGCGTTCGAGATCACCGCCGGCCTGCGCTACACCTCGGAAGAGAAGAAGCTCGACACCTACCAACGCAACAGCGACGGCGGCGTCGGCTGCGGCACGGCCCTGTCGCCGGCCGGCCAGGCCCGCATCGCCGGCATCGTCGGCGCGGCCAACGCCGGCACCGTCATCGGCAACCTCTGCCTGCCCTGGGCCAACCCGCTGTTCAACGGCCGCGGCACCCAGCAGCAGCGCACGGACAAGGAGTGGAGCGGCACGGTCAAGGCCTCGTACCGCTTCTCGCCGGAGGTCTTCACCTACGCCTCGTTCGCGCGTGGCTACAAGGGCGGCGGCTTCAACCTGGACCGCACCCAGTCGTCGAACGGCCTGCCCTCGGGCGCGGCCGGCGTGACGCCGATCTACGACACCTCGTTCCCGGCGGAGTTCGTCGACAGCTATGAAATCGGCATCAAGAACACGCTGTTCAACCGCACGGTGCTCTTCAACATCAGCGGCTTCTATCAGAAGTTCACCGACTTCCAGCTGAACACCTTCCTGGGCACCTCGTTCGTGGTCCGTTCGATCCCGGAAGTGAAGTCCAAGGGCGTCGACGCCGACTTCCTGTGGTTCACCCCGGTCAAGGGCCTGATGGTCCAGAGCGGCTTCACCTACGCCCTGACCGAGTACGGCAGCCAGGCGATCCCGAACGATCCGACCAACGCCCTGGCCCTGCTGCCGGGCAGCCGCATGTCGCTGGCGCCGAAGTACTCGGCCTCGGGCTCGATGACCTACGAGACCCCGATCGGCGGCGACATGAAGGCCCGCTTCAACATCGGCGCGAAGTACTCGAGCTCGTACAATACGGGTTCGGACCTGTTCCCGCCGAAGATGCAAAAGGCCTTCACCGTCGTGAACGGCCGCGTGGGCATCGGTTCGGCCGACGATCGCTGGACCGTCGAGCTGTGGGGCCAGAACCTGCTGAACGAGAAGTACATGCAGGTCGCCTTCAACGGCACCCTGCAGGGCTCCTCGGGCCTGTCGGCCACGCAGAACACCTATGTGCCGGCGAACGACACCATCACCTACGACGCGTTCCTGGGCGCGCCGCGCACCTACGGCGTGACCCTGCGTTCGAAGTTCTAGCTGGCGAAGTTCTAGCCGGGAGGGGGAACCGGTCGGACCTCGCAGTCCGGTCGGCTTTCGGAAGAGGGAAAGGGCGATCCGGGCGACCGGGTCGCCCTTTTCTTTTTCCGTAGGCGAAGGGGTTTGCGATCGGCCCGCATCACCTCAGCATGGCTTGGGGGATTCGCTTAAGCCTCGGAGCGCGGCCATGAAGACGATCCGCTTCCTCGGATTCTGGATCTGCTTGGTCCTTGGCCTGGCGCTCGGCGCCTGGAGCCAGCGGCCGCCCGCGCCCGTCGCGGCCAACGCCTCGGCCACGGCCTTCTCGGCCGACCGCGCCATGACCGACGTCGCCGCCATGGCCCAGAAGCCCCACCCGACCGGCTCGGCCGAGATCGCCAAGGTCCGCGACCACCTGCTGGCCCGCATCAACGGCATGGACCTGGAGGTCTCGGTGCGGCCGGGCGAGGGCTTCCGGCCCTACTCCAACGACGGCCGCGCCCTGGGCGCGGCGGCGGTGCAGAACCTGGTCGGCGTGCTGCCGGGCAAGGACCGCGAGCTGCCGGCCATCCTGGTCATGAGCCACTATGACTCGGTCCACAACTCGCCCGGCGCCGCCGACGACGCCACGGGAACCGCCGCCGCCCTCGAGATCGCCCGCGCCCTCAAGGCCGACGGGCCGCACCTGCGAGACGTGATCTTCCTGTTCACCGACGCCGAGGAATCGGGCCTCTTGGGCGCCGACGCCTTTTTCGCCCGCGACCCGATGCTGGCCCGCGTAGGCCTCGTCTTGAACATGGAGGCCCGCGGCGACGCCGGCCGCGCGGCCATGTTCCAGACCGGCCCCGGCAACGGCGCGCTGATGAGCGTCTTCGCCCGCGAGGCCAAGAGCCCGTCGGCCAATTCGATGGCCTCGACCGTCTACGAGAAGATGCCCAACGACACCGACTTCACCCATGCGGTGAAGCGAGGTCTGCCCGGGCTGAACCTGGCCTTCATCGACGACCAGCTAGCCTATCACACGCCGCTGGCCCGTCCCGACCACCTGGAGCGCGGCAGCCTGCAGCACATCGGCGACCAGGCCCTGCCGACCCTCCGCGCCCTGGCGGACGCACAGGCACTGCCGGCCAAGACCGATAACGCGATCTATTCCGACGTGCTGGGCCTGTTTCTGATCAGCTATCCGCCGGTGGTCGGCTGGGTGCTGCTGGGCCTGGCCGCCGTGATGATCGGCGTCACCGCCTGGCGCACCCTGAGGCTGGGCGCGGCCAGCGGCTGGGAGATTGCTCGCGGCGCGGCGGGCCTGCTGCTGATCGCCACCAGCGCCGGCCTGGTCCTGCACCTGGCCGGGCGAGCGCTGATGATCCAGGACGTCCAGCGCCACTACGGCCTGCTCGTTCGTTTCGACCACCTGCTGTGGGGCGCGGGCATCCTGGCGGTCGCCGCCGGCCTGGGCGTCGCCACGGCCCAGGCGCGGGGGGCCAAGCGAGTCATTCCGTGCGTCGTCGCCCTGGCCTTGGGCGGCGCTTGCAGCCTGGCTGGCGGCTTCGACCCGATAGGCCTGGGCCTGGGGGTGGCGACCTGCGTGTTCGCGGCCCTGGCCCTGGGCTTCAAGACCGACGCGCTGGGCGCCTGGATCGGCGGGATGATTGTGCTGCTGCTCCTGGCGACCGCCGCCCAGGTCCTGGCCCCGGGCGCCACCGTGATGCTGACCTGGCCGCTGCTGGTCGCCGCCGTCGGCGCGGCCCTGGTCATCGGCGTCGGCGGCGCGCGGGACAAGCGGGTGGCCCTGGCCCTGACGCTGGGTCTCTGCGTGCTGGCCACCCTGTCGACCGCCCAGCTCAGCGCCTGGGGCGCCTGGACCTTCGCCGGCGTCGGCCTGCTGGAGCCGGCGATCCTGGCCCTGTTCGCCATGCTGGCCGCCCCCGCCCTGTCGCCCCTCGCCCATGACTTCGCCGCCACCCGCTGGGCCTGGCGCGCCGCGGGCGTCCTGGCCGTCGCTGGCGTCGCCCTGATCGCCAACGCCGCCCGCCTGGGCGGCGAGCCCGACCGTCCGGCGATCACGACCGCCCTGCACGTGGCCGACCTGTCGACCGGCAAGGCCTGGCGCGTCGCCGGCCAGCCCCGCCTGGACGCCTGGACCAAGGCGCTTCTGCCGGGCGACGGCGGCTCCGAGCCCAAGCAGCAGGCTCTGCCCCCGTTCTGGCGCGAGCCGGTGTGGATGTCGCAGACCCGCGCCGTCCCGGTCGCCGCCCCGCAGCTGACCGTCGACCGCGCCGAGGACCGCCTGCTGATCCGCCTGATCCCCGCGCCGGGGGCCGAGATGGTCAGCATCCGCCTGCGCCCCAGCGCCCCGCTCAGCACGCCGCGCCTGAACGGCCGGCCGATCACCCTGACCGCCGAGGCGGGCAAGTGGTCGAACCTGACCTATCACGCCCCCGACCCGAACGGCGTGACCCTGAGCTTCACGACCACCGGGACCGGCAAAGTCGAGGTTGCGGCGCTGGAGTATCATGACGGCTGGCCGCAGCTGGCCAAGGCCCCGCCCGCCAAGCCGCCCGAGCTGATGGCCTACGGCATGTCGGACAAGACCGCCGTGCTGGTGCGCGGCGGGCTTTCCTGGTGACTTAGACCAAGAAGACCCCGTCGCCCGGGTCCTTGGCGTACAGCGCCTCCACCCGGTCGTGGCGGCGCTCCAGCGTGCAGCGTTGGTTGACGTAGCCCTTGTCGGTGATCTCGCCCGCGTCGATCGAGGGCGGCTCGGTCAGGAGGGTGAAGCGGCCAACCCGCCGCGACGAGCCGCCGGCCGCCGCGTTGAAGGCGGCGAACCGCTCCCGCAGGATCGCCGCCAGCTTGTCCAGCGGCGCGCCCGGCCCCGGATCGGCGACCAGGGCCGCCAGCCCCGCCGGCGAAGGCCACAGCATCGCGCCGATGAACGGCTTGTCCTGGCCGGTGATCACCGCGTCGTGGATGTAGGGACTGCAGGCCGCAACGATGTCGGGCCGCAGCACGCCGACGCTGACCCAGGCGCCGCTGTCCAGCTTGAAGTCCTCGGTCACCCGGCCGTCGAAGACCAGGCCCTTGGCCGGGTCGTCCGGATCGACGAACCGCGCCGCGTCGCCCAGCTTGTAGAAGCCTTCTTCGTCGAAAGCCGCCGCCGTGCGCTCGGGATCCTTGTGGTAGCCGGCCGCCACGGTCGGCCCCTTGACCCGGACCTCGTACTTGCCGCCGCTGGGGGCCAGTTTCAGCTGGATGCCCGGCAGCGGCAGGCCGACCAGCCCGACCCGCTCGGTGATCCAGTGGGTGACGGTGATGCCTTGCGTTTCCGTCGCGCCGTACATCGTCGTCAGCGGAATGCGCTGCCCCGTCTCGGCCACGGCCAAGGCCTGCATCCGATTGTAGACGTCGTTGCTGAGCGTCGCGCCGCCATAGCCCATATAGCGCAGGTTCTTGAAGAACGAGGCCCGCAGCGCCGGGTCGTTCTCCATCGCCTCGGCCAGCATCGAGAAGGCGATCGGGGCCGAGCCGAACACGATCGGCGAGACCTCGTACAGGTTCTTGATCGTCGTCTCGAACAGGCCCGGCAGCGGCTTGCCCTCGTCGATATGCAGCGTGCCGCCGGCCCAGAGCACGCCGTTGAAGCCGATATTGCCCGCCGAGATGTGGCTCCAGGGCATCCACTCGAGGCTCTGCGGAACCTCGTCGGTGGGTTCGTCGGTGCGGATGCCCTCCTGGCCCGCGATGACGCCGGCCATCATGCCGTGGGTCTGGGGCACGGCCTTGGGCAGGCCGGTCGAGCCGGAGGTGAAGAGGTACTTGGCCACGGTCGAGGGGCCGACGCTCTCCAGCGCCGCCGCCACGGCCGGAGTCGGCTGCGTCCCGGCGACCTCGGCGAACGGGATCGCGCCGTCCCCTTCTCCATTTGGGCCGTCCAGCGTGATCACCGCGATGGTCGGGTCCAGGGCCTTCAGCGTCTCCAGCGCCTTGGCGAACAGGGCGCCGTTCTGGGCGAAGACGACGCGCGGGGCGACCTTGTCGAAACAGTGCTTGAGCTTGGCGTGGTCGGTCGAGATCAGGCTGTAGGCCGGGCTGATCGGCGCGGCCGGGACGCCGGCGGCATAGGCGCCCAGGGTCATCAGGGCGTGCTCGATCGAGTTGCCCGACAGGATCATGACGCTGTCTTCGGCCTTGAGACCCCGGTCCAGTAGCCACTGGGCGACACCTTCGACCGCCCGCAGCGCTTCGCCATAGGTGACGCCGCGCCAGGGGCCGTGACCGGGCTCGCGCTGCTTGATGTAGGGCCGGTCCGGATGCTCGGCGGCCTTGCGGGCAATCAGGTGGGCGATCGAGCGGGGGCCCTCGCCCGGCGCGTGGTTGGAGGTGATGACGATCGAGCCGTCCGGCCGCCGCTCGACGCTGACGTCGGGCCCTTTCATGGCCAGGGGCTTGAACGGAACGCTGGACACGTCGCGCGAGGGCGACGCGCCGTCTGGCGGCGACATGGTCTCACTCCCTCAGGTTATCGTTGTTATCCTGACGGTAACGGAAACCGACCGCGCGGCAAGGTTGCCCTTCGGGGAAGGCTCTTAAGCCTTCCGCCGCTTCCGAGCCGCCTTGGCCGCCGCCTCGGCCTGCGTCACCTGGGCGCTGAAGGCCTCCAGGTCGACGCCGAACCGCTGGCCGCAAGCCGGGCAGTCGAGCACCGGCAGCATGCGCACCGCCTCGATCGCCGCCTTCGCGGTCCCGCCACAGGTCGGGCAGGGAAATTCCAGCTCTACGTCGCCAACGTCAACGCCCGCCATCCGGTCGCTCCGCCGATCCTCGTCACCGACTCGCGAGGAGATCATGCAAACGATGACAGGGCGATGGCAGGTCCACCCTGCGGCAGGTTGTCTCTCCCTCCTAAGCGACCCCAAGCCCGCGCCAGCACGGCAGCTCGACCTCGGCGAAGGATCGCGCCTGGGCCTCCAGCGCCGTCCGCACCGCCTCGGGCGACAGCGGCGCGCCGCCGGAGACCAGGGTCTGTCCCTGCCTCGCCAGCACGTCGGCCGCATGACGCGCCCAGTCCTCGGGCCCGCCGCCCGCCTGCCCCCCCTCTTGCTGCAGGGCCAGCCAGAACAGCTGGTCGAAGCGCGAGGCGTTCAGCGCGCCGCCCGTCACCGGCGAGGCCAGAACCCCCAAGTCCCCCGCCTCGGCGGCGCGCCGGGCCAGCTCCAGGTTCAGCGCCCGCGCCGTCCCCGCCGAGCGCGTCGCCGTCTCGGCGCCTTGCGCCGGCAGCACCGCGCCCTGGCTCATCAGCGCCACCACCGCCTGGGTCAGGTCCGGGAACGGCGCGTCGGCCGGCAGCAACGCCTCCAGCTCACCCAGCGACCGCGGCTGGTGGTCGCCCAGCACGTCGTAGAGGACATCGTAGACCAGCCCCTCCAGCGTCGTCTCGGCATAGACCCCGGTGGTCTTGGCCGGTCGCTGGCGGACCGGCTTGGCCAGCACCACGCGCTGGTCGCGCAGGGCGCGGCGCTGGTCGCCAGGGTTCAGCGTCTGGGCCCCGCGCAGCCAGTAGTCGCGGCGGAACTGGGCCTGCACCGCCACGTCGCGGAAGGTCTCGCGCAGCGACGGATCGGGCAGCTCGGCCAGGAAGCCCAGCATGTCCGGCGACAGGTTCAGCCCGTCGATATGGTCGGCCATCCAGGCCGAGGCCCCGAACGACAGCTTGGCGCTCGCCAGCCGCTGCTCCAGCTCGGCGAACCACATCGGCTGCCAATGGCCGCCCAGATATTCGTGGACCAGATAGGTGCGGTCCTGGCTCATCAGCCCGTTCAGCCGGTCGACCACGCCGGGCACCAGCCGGGCATAGGCCGGGTCCAGGGCGAAGAACCGCTGCAGGGTCGACAGGGCCGCGCCGGCATTGGCCTGGGGCCCCTGGGCCGGGACGCCCATCAGGTCGACATGGCGCTTCATCAGGTGGCGCAGCGGCGCGACCGTCGCCCAGCCGGGCATGGCGTTGTAGGTGATGTAGACGACGCCGCCCGGCTTCAGCTTGCGGCGCAGGAAGGCCACAATCTGGTTCCGCGCCTCGTCGCCGACCCAGCTCCAGATGCCGTGCAGGGCGATGAAGTCGAAGTCCGGCAGGTCCGGTCGAGCGGCGAATTCCTCGAACGAGTCGTCCGTGAAATGCGCTGCAGCGCCGCTGGCGGCGACCAGATCCCGCGCGAACACCGCCTGGGCCGGGGCGAAGTCGCAGCCCCACCATTCGATATCGGCCTGGGCCGCCGCGTGCACCGCCGCCGAGCAGCCCTGACCAAATCCCAGTTCGCAGGCCGTCTCGATCTTGGGCGCCCGCACGCCCTTCAGCAGCAGCGGCAGGGCGGCGCGGACCGGGTTCAGCTCCGGATAGGTGTGGTAGGTGTAGCCCGTCTCGACCGCATAGCCGCCGCTCCAGTCCGCGCTCATGAAACCTCTCCGCGAGTCAGTCGGGCGACCGTGGGCTGGCAGGGTCGCAAGGGCAAGCGTTCTCGGCTTCACGCGGCATTGGCCGCTGAAGGTTGGAAGGGACTGCGGAGCGCCGGGCCACGCCCGGAGTGTGTGAGTTAAGTACCGTTTCGACGAAGCCAGAGCGCTCCGCGCAGCCGTTATCCGAAAGCCTTCGGGGCGCGGGGTGTTAGCCCGCTCCCGAACGCGCCTTCGACGGGCGGAGAGGCCGGCTAAGCCTCGTCCGGACCGCACGAGCGATTTCAGCCCGTGCCTGTAGCGCCTGCCAGCCCGCGCCCGACGTCGTTTCTGTGTTCCAGGGTCGACTACCTCGGGGAAGGACGCGGTTGCGGAGTCGCCCCCACACTGGCGAGCGCGACCCGCTCGACCACACCCGACAGCCGTCACG
>CAIUMD010000027.1 GCA_903900155.1 uncultured Caulobacterales bacterium
GAGCTGCCCCCTCCGGCCCTCTGGGCCACCTCCCCCAGCGGGGGAGGAGACTGGATGCGAGAACCCCGTTCCGTCAGTTGACTCCCAATAATACTGTGTGTCACACAGTGTGTATCGCACACCATGTGCCACACACTATGCGACGCACACCCCATGCCGACCGATACGGACATCTTTGAATCGCTCCGCCTGGAGCTGCGGCGAGGCACGCTGATCTTGGCCGTCCTCGCCCAGCTGCGGGAGGAGCGGTACGGCTACAGCCTGCGCCAGGCGCTCTCGACCGTGGGCGTCGAGATCGACGAAGGCGCGCTCTATCCCATGCTGCGCCGGCTGGAGAGCCAGGGGCTGCTCGCCAGCGAATGGCGCGAGGAAGACAAGCGCAAGAAGCGTTTCTACCAGCTGTCGGCGGAGGGCCGGGCGGTGCTGGCCCGCCTCGCCGACGAATGGCGCGCGATCAACGCCGCCCTCGAGCCGCTGCTGTGACCGCGCGGCCTTCCAATTTCCAAGGGGACAAGACCATGAGCGATCTTATCGATCGTTATCTCGCCGCCGTCGCGGCCCTGCTGCCCAAGAGCTCGCGCCAGGACATCGTCGCCGAGCTGCGCGACCTGATCCTGAACCGCGTCGAGGAGAAGGAAGCGGCCCTGGGCCGTCCGCTCGACAAGGCTGACACCGAAACCCTGCTGCGCGAGATCGGTCACCCGATCGCCGTGGCCGGCCGCTATGGCCCGCACCGCGCCCTGATCGGGCCCGAGATCTATCCGTTCTGGCTGCTGGCGGTGAAGGTGCTGCTGGCCATCGCCGCCTTGGCCGCGGTGATCCCGGCGGTGATCGTGATGATCACGGGCCACGACCAGGGTCATCGGATCGGCGGCATCCTGTCGGACTTCATTCCCAGCGCGCTCAGCGTGGTGGGCCTGGCCACCGTGGTCGCGGCGGCGTTCGAGCGGGGCTGGCTCAAGGTCGGCGACTTCGCCAACTGGAAGGTCAGCGAGCTGCCGCATGTGCCCGAGGGCAAGCGCTGGCTCGGCGGCTCCAGCGGGTCTAGCTGGACAGGGGGCAGGGGCTGGTTCGCCAAGAGCCGCTTCGAGGGCGTGTTCGAGCTGGCGGTCGTGGCCCTGTTCATCGCCTGGTGGACCGGCGGCCTGCCGTTCCCGATGGAGCGGCTGATCCACGCGCCTGATGGGACCTGGATCACCTTCAACCCGATGGTGCTGTCCCTGTACTGGCCGATCCTGGCCCTGGCCGTCCTGCAGGCCGTCTCGGCCCTGGTCCTGGTGGTCAAGCCGGGCTGGGTGCGCGCGCGGGCGGCCACCGAGATCCTGTGCGCCCTGGCCGGCCTGGCGCTGAGCGCGGTCCTCTACCACGCCATGCCGATCGTCACCTTCATCGTCGACGGGCAACCGGCGGCCGACCTGGCCAAGCTGCAGCGGGTGGTCGACATGACCTTCATGGTGATCCTGGTGGTCGCCGTGGCGACCAACGTGACCAAGCTGTTCGTCGACGGCTGGCGCCTGGTGCGGGGGCGGTAGCGAGCCTCGGGCGGGGACCGACGGATCGTCCGGAACCCGCCCAATCGCCGCGCCCAATTAAGCAAGATTGTTAAGGTTTATGTCGTCGTCGAGTATCGATGCGGCGCCGCCGAAGTTACGGGGCGAAAGTCCGAGCAAAGGCGTGGCAAGGCTTTTTGATCCACAAAAAAACGCCGATCGCACTTGTCGCGCTTTTCGCAAGGATTCAAGGCGTTAACAATTTGACTGTGCGACTTCTAGGCGCAGACGCCATGCTGCAGTGCGGCAAGTGCTTGCGAGTCGGTCATGGATACGTCATAAGCCGCTACAAGCAGGATCTTGGCCACAGCGTGATACGGCCGATCCTCCGTTTCGAAGGCTTCCCCGCCAGTGATTTTACGGGGGTTTCGGAGCGAATTTGTCGGGGGGCCGCAGCGCCCTCGCCGCGCAGGACGCTAGTTTTGTATATCAAGTCGCAGACGCGCGCGGACGCGCGCGGGCTGGTCGGCGCCGTATTGGTCGGATCCATCACGGGTCTGGCCCTGGGCGGCGTTTACCTTCTGGGTGGCCTGGCCCAATCGGCCTCCACTCACGCCCGCGTCGCCCGATTGGCGGAAGGCGCCTCCGGGGATTTCTCGGACGCGGCCATGCTCAGCGCGTCTACGCGTATGGACCCCGGCGCGCTCGCCGTGGCCAAGCGTCACGATCCTTATCTGTTCGCCGCTCTTGACGATCAGCGCGACCGCCAGTCGGCCATGCTGACCGCGCGCCTGGAAGGCGCCAACGCGACGAACCTGCGGCCCGGCCAGACCGGCCGCACCGGCCCGCTGATGCTGCGCGCCAGCTTCGGCTCTGCATTCAACCCCGGGTCTTTTAACACGGGTCTGGCTGGTCCGTTCCAACTGCGCAATGCTTTGGAGAGCTCGCGCGAGCTGGAATGCCTGGCCGACGCCGTCTATTACGAAGCCCGTGGCGAGACGCCCAGCGGCCAGGCGGCCGTGGCCCAGGTGGTCATGAACCGCGTGCGTCACCCGGCCTTCCCGAAGTCGATCTGCGGCGTGGTGTTCCAAGGCGCCTATAACCGCACGGGCTGCCAGTTCAGCTTCGCCTGCGACGGCTCGATGCGCCGCGCCCGCGACATCGGCGCCTGGGCTCGGGCCCGCAAGGTCGCCGCCCGCACCCTGGCCGGCGAGGTCTCCAGCGCGGTCGGTTCGGCCACGCACTTCCACACGATCAATGTCTCGCCCGGCTGGGGCCCGCGCCTGCTGCGCGTCGCCCAGGTCGGCATGCACATCTTCTATCGTTTCGGTCGCCAGGGCGCATCGTCGGGCGGCTTCGCCCCGTCGCGCCTGCCGACCGTCGACGACATCGCCCCGTCCGAGATCGCCAGCATCACGGCCGATGGCCGTCCGCCGGTGGTCTATGCCGCCAGCGCCATCGGCCGTCTGGAGCCGGCTTCGTCGAACGCGCCCGGCATGGGCGGCCCGGTCGGCGCGCAGGTGACCGAGCCGGCCTCGGCCCCGATCGCCACCGCCCCCAAGGCCTCGGTGACTCCGGTCAAGACGCTGATCCCGACGGCCGACAAGCCGCTGGACGGCCTCAAGACGACAGTAGGGGCTGCGAGCGGAGCCGCTTCCTGACGGCGTTCGGCATGTGGCTGCTGGCGAAGCGCATCTGTTTCGCCCGCTTGCCCACGAAGTAGTGCAGCGCCTTGCCGTGCGCGGCCTCCCAGACCACCTGGGCGGCGTCCTCCACGGGATAGACCTCCAGGCCGCCGGCGCGCAGGGCGTCGGCCATCTGCTCGTTCGTGCCTGAGGCGCCGGCGTTCAGGATCGGCGTCTCGACGAACCAGGGCATGACGCAGGCGACGCTGACGCCGTGGAGGGCGTACTCGACGTCCAGGGCCTCCGACAGCCCGCGTACCGCGAACTTGGTGGCCGAATAGACCGCCAGCTTGGGCGAGCCATAAAGCCCCGCGCACGAGGCGATGTTGATCAGCCGCCCGCCGGCGCTCTTGAGCAGCGGCAGGCCCGCGCGGGCGCCGTTGATCACGCCCTTGATGTTGACGTCGATCTGGATGTCGCAATCGGCGTCGGAGAGGTCCTCCAGCACCCCGAACCGGGCGACGCCGGCATTGTTCAGGATGACGTCGGCCTTGCCGCCGGTCTCGCGGCCGAACACGCCCAGGGCGTTGGCCCAGCCGTCGCGGTCGCGGACGTCCAGCACATGGACCGAGGCGTTGCCCTCGCCGATGGCCTCGCGCGCCGCTGAGAGCCCGACGCGGTCGATGTCCGACAGCCCCACGAACCAGCCGGCTCGCGCGAAGCGCTTGGCGCAGGCCAGGCCGATGCCGCTGGCGGCCCCGGTGATGAAGATGGATTTCCGGTCGTCGGCGGCCATGGCGGTCCCCTCCCGTATCATTGTTATCAATGATCAGAGACCCGGAGGGGGCAGGGGTCAATGGAGAAAACGGAGGGCCTGAAACCTCGTCCTTCGACAAGCTCAGGATGAGGTTTCTACTGATGCGGTTTCAAAAGTAGTCCTCACCTTGAGCCTGTCGAAGGGCGAGGACGGACCCGCAGGCTCTTAATCCGTCTGGTCGTCGATCTCGGCGTCCGGGCCGTTCTTCTTGATCGACTCGATGGCGTTCTTGGCCGAGGCCTTGGACGCGTAGCCCTCGGTCCAGAAGATGGTCTCGCTGTTGTAGACGAAGTAGGCGACGAACTCGCCCGCCTTGTTCTTCTTGATCAGAAACTTATGGGCCATCGGTCTTCTCCTTCAAAAGGAACATGAAGTCGGCCCCACCCGACGAAGCGAACCGTCGCCTTCCAGACACGACCCTGTCAATCTCGACTGTGTGATGTTCGCCGTGAGTCCCCGATGAGCCAGGAACGCCTCGACCAGCTGTCCAAGGACCTGCTGAACCAGCCCTATGCGCGCCTGTCCGACGTGCAGAAGCGGGTCATCGACCTGATCCTGCACGAGGAGCCGTCCGACGAGCCCGACGAGGATGGGGGCTCCACCTTCTGGACCCGCCTGGCCGACCGGGTGGCGGCGATCGGCGGTTCGTGGGGCTTCATCGGCGGGTTCGCCCTGGCGCTGTTCCTGTGGATGGGGCTGAACCTGGCGCTGACCCCGTTCAAGCACGCCTTCGACCCCTATCCCTTCATCTTCCTGAACCTGTTGCTCTCGACCCTGGCGGCCATCCAGGCGCCGGTGATCATGATGAGCCAGAACCGCCAGGCGGCGAAGGATCGCCAGACCGCCGAGCACGACTACGCCGTCAACCTGCGGGCCGAGCTGGAGATCATGCGGGTCATCGACAAGCTGGACGCCCTGCGCGGCGAGGAACTGATGGTCCTGAGCCGCGAACACGCCGAGCGGCTGTCGATGCTGCAGGACGAGGTGGTGAGGCTGCGGGCGGAGCGGCCGGCGTGAAGGTCGCCACCGCCCAGTTCGCGGTCTCGGCCGATATCAGCGCGAATCTGGCGGGGGAGCTGGGGCTCTGGACCGTGGTCGGCTCGACCCATCGATTGTCCGCGCCCCACAAGCCGCACAACAGCGTCTATGTGATCGACGCGTCGGGCGGCGTGCTGGAGGCCGAGACGGAGGGACTTATGGTCTCCGAGGTCGATCTGGCGGCGGAAAATCGTGTCACCCCGGCCGCAGCGAAGCGGAGAGCCGGGACCCAGGGCAACCGCACCACGCCGCCCCCTGGGTCCCGGATAGCCTCTAAAAGGCTTCCGGGATGACACGCTCTGGAGTTCTGACCGCTACCGCCAGGTCTGATAACATACCCGCTCGCGGTGGCCGTACCGCCACTCGCGATTGCAGACCTTCATCCCATGGCGACGGTCGTAGCGGCCGCGATCGTAACGCGCGCGGTCATAGCGGTCATAGCGGTCATAGCGGCCGCGATCATACCGGTCATAGCGGCCGCGATCGTACCGGTCATACCGATCGTAGCGACCGTAGCGTTCTTTGGCGTCGGCGACGGTAGGAACGCTGACGGCCAGGGTCGAGGCCACGATGACCGCGACGCCCAATAGTTTCATGACGGACATGATGTCCTCCAAGGATCGAAGTCCCTCGATCGGTAACCACGATCTCCGCCAGTCGTTGCAAAACTATGTCCGAAATGTACAGCCTAGCTCGGGCGCCGTCGGTGGGGGGGGGGGGCACGCAGGGGCGAATCTTCATCCTTTTGCCGTGAGGGCGCTGCTGTCGGCCGGTGTCGCCGTGTTTCAGCTTGCTTTGGCCGCGCGTCGCAAGGCCTGGGGCGGCTGGCCATAGGCGCGGATGAAGGCGCGGCGCATGCGCTCAGAGTCGCCAAAGCCCGTCTCCAGCGCCACGTCCTCGACCTGCAGCGGGCCTGAGTCCAGCAGGGCGCGGGCGGCCTCGACCCGCAGGCGCTCGACGGCCTTGGCGGGGGTGACGCCGGTCTCCTGGGAAAACAGCCGGGCGAAGTTGCGCGGGCTCATGGCGGCGCGGACGGCCAGCTGCTCGACCGACAGGCTCTCGGACAGGTTCTGGCGGGCCCAGGACAGCAGGGCGTCGAAGCGGCCGGGGCGCAGGTCGATCAGGGCCGAGTGCTGCGACTGGCCGCCCGGGCGATGGTGATAGACCACCAACTGCTGGGCCGTGCGGCGGGCCACGGCCTCGCCCTCGTCGGCGCCGATCAGGGCCAAAGCGAGGTCGATGCCGGCGGTGATGCCGGCCGAGCTCCACACCGACCCGTCCTGGATGAAGATGCGGTCGGGCTCCAGGCGGATCTTGGGATAGCGCCGCTGGAAGTCCTTGGTCCGGCTCCAGTGGGTGGTGGCGCGCTTGCCGTCCAACAGGCCCGCCTCGGCCAGGACATAGGTTCCGGAGCACACGCTGGCCACGCGCCGCGACAGCCGCCCGGCCTCGCGGACGAACGCCAGGGTCCGGGCGCAGGCGGCCGGGACCTTCACCCCGTCGCCGCCGGAGACCAGCAGGGTGTCCAGGCGCGGGGCGTCGGCCAGGGCGGTGGTCTGGATGACGACGCCCGAGCTGCTGGGCGTCAGCCCGCCGTTCAGCGACAGGAAATGCAGGCTGTAGGCGCCGGGCGACAGGCGGCCGGCGATCTCGAAGGCCGCGATGGGGCCGGTGGCGTCCAGCAACTGGAAGCCGGGATAGACCAGGAAGCCGATCGCGCGCGCCATGCCAATCTCTGTGGCTGTTTCCGTGGGAACTATGTCATTTCAGACGGAGGCTAACTGAACCATGTTCTTCCGGCAATCATGACGGAGACCATCGCATGAGCCAGCCGCTACAAATTGTGATCGCCCTGTTCCCGGGCGTGACCCACCTGGACTTCACCGGCCCGCACCAGATCCTGCGCCGCCTGCCCGGCGCCAAGGTCACCGTGGCCAGCCTGCACGGCGGCGAGATCGAGGCCGACGGCCTGATCTTTGCGCGGCTGCCCAAGCTGTCGGATGTCGAGGCGTGCGACGTGCTGCTGGTCCCGGGCGGCTTCGGCGCGACCGGGGCGATGGCGAACCGCGACCTCATCGCCGAAATCCGCCGGCTGGCCGACGGGGCGCGATACGTGACCTCGGTCTGCACCGGCTCGCTGGTGCTGGGGGCGGCGGGGCTGCTGAAGGGCAAGCGGGCGGCCTGCCACTGGGCCTGGCGGGACCAACTGGCGCTGTTCGGGGCGATCCCGGACCTTTCGCGGGTGGCGCGCGACGGGCGCTACATCACCGGCGGCGGGGTGACGGCGGGGATCGACTTCGCGCTGACCGTCGTGGCCGAGCTGGCCGGGGACGAGATGGCGCAGAGCATCCAGCTGGCGGTCGAGTACGCGCCCGATCCGCCGTTCAACGCCGGAAGGCCCGAGACGGCGCCGGAGGCGGTGCTGCGGCGGGTGTCGGAGATTTACGGGAAGGGGATGGAGGCGCGGCGGGCGGCGGCGAAGAGGGCGGCGGAGGCCTTGTAATCAGTCTCCTCCCCCCTCTGGGGGAGGTGGCCCAGAGGGCCGGAGGGGGCAGCTCGGCCTATGCCGGCGA
>CAIUMD010000028.1 GCA_903900155.1 uncultured Caulobacterales bacterium
CTCTGGGCCACCTCCCCCAGAGGGAGAGGAGAACTAGCGCTCATATTCTTCCAGCAACCCCTCCAGCCGCCGCTGCTCGGGCTTCATGACCAGGAAGTAGCGGCCCAGGTTCCAGCCGATGCTGGCGACCATGGCGACGCCGAAGACGAACAGCATCTGCCAGGCGTCGCGCTCGGTGGCCTTGCCGACGTCGCGCAGTTGCCAGACGCCGGCGATCATCGGCGCGAAAAGCACGGGCAGCATCATCCAGAAGATCCTCATATTGGTCCGCGCCCGGCGGTTGGCGGTCAGCATGGCTGAAAGGGTGTCGCGCACCGAACCGTCCGAACGGCCGCGATGGCGCATCAGGATGGCGACGACCAGCATCGCCGCGATGATCAGCCAGCAGACGCCCATCATGGCCAACCCGCCCCACTCGCGATCCGGGTCCATGCGACCCGTCGACACCGCCTGTACGGCGATGGCGGTGAAGATCGACATGGCGACCGTGGGAATGGCGAACAGCAGGACCTCGCGACGGCGGCGGGCCTTCAGCGTCTTCATGACTTCCTCCATCAGATAGGCCCGGGCCTTGTCGTCGGGCGTGTTGGCCGGCGAGCGCCAGGCGGCTTCCAGGTGTTCAAACTCCATCGCCGGAGCCCTCCACGAGCTTGGAGACGCGCTGGCGGATACGGGTCAGGCGCGCCCCGACATTGGTTTCGGTGAGGCCGTGCAGGCGGGCGATCTCGGCGTACGAGATCCCGTCCAGCGACAGCAGGATCAGCGACCGCTCGATCGGTTCCAGCTTGCGGATGGCCGCGTAGAGCCGCGCCAGCAGGGCCTCCTGCGGATCGGTCCCGGCGTCGCGCATCAGCAGCTCCGCCTCGATCGCCGCCCCGCGCAGCCGCCGGCGGGTCTCGCCGCGCCGCCAGGTGAGGGCGGCGTTATGGGCCACGCGATAGGCGAAGGCGCCCGCCACGTCGGCTTCGTCGAGCCGAGGTCGCGCCTTCCACAGCGCCAGCGACAGTTCCTGCAGCAGGTCGTGCTGGTCGGCCGGCGCCGCGAACGCCCGGGCCGTCCGGTGCAGCATCGGCAGATGCGGCGCCAGCCAGTCGGCGAAGTTGTCGTGGTCCCTCGCCATCCCCTGGTCATCCGCCCCTCGTTTCGAAAGGTTAGATGCCGGCCGCGGCGACGTCCTTACGGAAGGCTTTGCTTTTTTCAAACGCTCGTTAGTCTGATCCCATGTCCGACGACCTGACAGACGCCCAGACAGCGGCGATTCCCGAAGGCTTCACCCAACTGAACTGGTCCCGAGGCTTCGGCCGCCAGATCGGCCCGTTGTTCGAGCACCGCGAGGGCCCCGGCCAGGCGCGGCTGGCTTTCCGGGTCGAGGAGCATCACACCAACGGCCTGGGCAACTGCCACGGCGGCATGCTGATGAGCTTCGCCGACATGGCCTGGGGGCGGATCATCTCGCTGCAGAAGTCCTACAGCTGGGTCACGGTGCGGTTGATGTGCGACTTCCTCTCGGGCGCCAAGCTGGGCGACTGGGTGGAGGGCGAGGGCGAGTTGATCGGCGAGGAGGACCTGCTGTTCACCGTGCGCGGCCGCATCTGGGCCGGAGACCGGACGCTGATCACCGGCACCGGCGTCTTCAAGGCGCTGTCGCCCCGCAAGCCGCGTCCGGGCGAACTGAACTACAAGGAGGGCGCCGATGGCTGACGACCAGGCTTCGTCGTCCTCCCTGCTGGCCCCGTTCGCGGGTGAAGCGCCGCACGCGCCGGCCTGGTTCGAAGCGGCCATCACGCATGCGCCCGAACGCTCGAAGATCGCCGTCGAGGGCGCCGATATCGAGCTCCTGACCTGGGGAGAGGTCGGCAAGCCGGGCCTGCTGTTCCTGCACGGCAACGGCGCCCACGTCGACTGGTGGAGCTTCATCGCGCCGTTCTTCGCGAAAGACTGGCGCGTGGCGGCGATCTCGTGGTCGGGCATGGGCGGCAGCGATTGGCGGTCGGCCTACAGCGCCGAGCTGTTCGCCCGTGAGATCTTTTCGGCTGTCGAGGCCGCTGGCCTCGAAGCGGGCGGCGTGAAGCCGATCGTGGTCGGCCACTCGTTCGGCGGCTTCCCCGCCCTGTACTGCGCCGCGCGCCATCCAGAGCGCCTGCGCGGGGCGATCATGGTCGACAGCAGCATCCAGCCGCCCGAGAAGCGCTGGAAGGGTCCGCCGCCGCGCTCGGGCCTGGGCCAACGGGTCTATCCGACCTTGGAGGAGGCCCTGACCCGCTTCCGCCTGGCCCCGCCGCAGCCGTGCGAGAACCTCTACATCGCCGACTACATCGCCCGGCGGTCCTTGAAAGAGGTCGAGGGCGGCTGGACGTGGAAGTTCGACCCCGACCTCTGGCACAATTTCCGGATGCCGGATCTTGGGCTGCTGTTGCCGCAGATCGCCTGCCCGGCCGCCTTGATGTGGGGCGAGCGGTCGAACCTGATGCATGCCGACACGCTGGATTACATGCTCGAGCAGATGCCCAAGGACGTGCTGCTGCTGCCGGTTCCGGACGCGGATCACCATGTGATGATCGACCAGCCGCTGGCGTTCGTGGCGGGGCTGCGGGGGCTGCTGGCGTCCTTCTAGCGCCGTGGATGCCATCCTCGTCCTTCGACAAGCTCAGGATGAGGACGACTGTGCAGGCGGTTTCAGTAGAAACCTCACCCTGAGCCTGTCGATGGGCGAGGTTGCGGCCCCACGGCCTGACCGCTAAGCCGACTGGTGCCCGTCTGCTAGAGACCTCTATTTTGAGCCCCACCCCCGGTCCCGTCCTCGTCTACGCCCCCGATCGTGGGATCGGCGACCTGATGTGGCATCTGCCGACGATCCGGGCGATCGCGGCGACGACGCCGGAGGGCAAGGTCGTGCTGGTCGCGCGGCCGTCCAGCCGGGCGTCCGAGGTGCTGAAGGTCGAGCCGGCCGTGGCGCGGGTGCTGCACGCTCCGCATTACAAGGGCAGGCTGAAGGGCGTGCGCGAGACGCTGGACTTCTATCGGCTGTGCAAGGCCGAAAAGCCGCGCGCGGTGTGGATCCTGGAAAAGATCGACCGCCCCGCCATCGCCGCCTTCCTGGCTGGCGTGCCCGAGCGGCGGGGGTTTGGCCTGGGTCACGGCCAGGAGAGCTTCCTGACCACGGGGCCGTTCTTGCCCAAGGCCATGCGGCCGGCCCACCGGATCGACAAGCTGGAGGCCTTCGAAAAGGCCCACGACCTGGTCGTGACCAGCCGCGAGCCAGAGCTGAGGCTTGACCCGCAGGTGATCGCCGCGGTGAAGGCCAGGTACGCAGACCAGCCCGGCCCGTGGCTCAGCCTCGGCATCGGCGCCAGCGAGCCCGCCCGCACCTGGCCGGCCGAACGGTTCGCGCAGGCCGCCCAGCGGCTCGCCGACCTCTTCGGCACGGTGTTCTGGGTCGGTGGGCCGCACGAGGCCGAGGCGGCGAGGGCCGCGATGGGCGATCTGCCGGGCAATGTCGTGGCCTGCGACCTGCCGCTGGACCAGTCGGCGGCGCTGATCTCGCTGTCGGCGGGCTTCCTGGGCAACGACTCGGGCGCGCTGAACGTCGCCGCCGCCGTCGGCACGCCCTGCGTGGGGCTGATGGGCACCGCGCCGGTGCCGGCCTATTCGAAATGGCTCTCGCGCCTGGACGGCGGCGAAGGTCGAATCGCGGACATCGCGACAGACCGGGCCGTCGAAGAAGTGCGCACCCGCTTCCTTAAGGAAGGCTGGGGCAATTCGCCCGCTTGAGCCTTGGACGCCTCCGTTGTATCGGGCGGGCTCGGTATCTTCCCTTTTGCTTCCAAGGACGACACATGGCCGGCGATTATCACCGCGGTGAGATGGACATTTCGGAACAAGCGGCGACCTTCGCTGCGTTCAACGGCATGACCAAGTGGGGCTCGCTGGGCGTCGCCGTCCTGCTGCTGTTCATCACCCTGCTGTTCTGCACCCCGACCGGCTTCATTGGTAGCGCTATCGCCGCCGTGGTGCTGCTGGCCGCGGGCATCTTCTTCCTGCGCGATAAGCCCGTTCCGGCCCACTGACACCGGTAGACATCGGCATATTTTTTCCCTGACCTGCACGTCATGCCTCGACAAGAGGCAAGACTATCCCCTACAGAGCGCCTCATGCTGCTGACGTAACAGCGCTCTGGGGAGGGGTATGCCGATGGCCGTCATCGCCGTCACGAAAGAGACCCGCGCGAACGAAACGCGGGTCGCGGCCACGCCTGAAACCGTCAAGAAACTCGGCGCCGCCGGCTTCTCGGTGGTGGTGCAGGCGGGGGCGGGGACGGCCGCGTCCTATCTTGACGCTGACTACGAGGCGGCCGGGGCGAAGATCGCCAAGACCGCGAAAGACGCCCTGAAGGACGCCGATGTCCTGTTCAAGGTGCGCGCGCCCGAGGCCGCCGAGATCGCGGCCTTGAAGAGCGAGGCCATCGTCGCGGCCGCCCTCAATCCATACCAGGACAAGGAAACGCTGGACGCCCTGGCCAAGGCCGGCGCGACGGCGATCGCCATGGAATTCATCCCGCGCATCACCCGCGCCCAGGTGATGGACATGCTGTCTTCGCAAGCCAACCTGGCCGGCTATCGCGCCGTGATCGAGGGCGCCGAGGCCTATGGCAAGGCCCTGCCGATGATGATGACCGCCGCCGGCACCGTCGCCGCGGCCAAGGTGTTCATCATGGGCGTCGGCGTCGCCGGCCTGCAGGCCATCGCCACGGCGCGGCGCCTTGGCGCGGTGGTCACCGCCACCGACGTGCGTCCGGCCACCAAGGAGCAGGTCGAGTCGCTGGGCGCCAAGTTCCTGGCCGTCGAGGACGAGGAGTTCAAGAACGCCCAGACCGCCGGCGGCTACGCCAAGGAGATGTCCAAGGAATACCAGGCCAAGCAGGCCGAGCTGGTCTCCTCGCACATCGCCAAGCAGGACATCGTCATCACCACGGCCCTGATCCCGGGCCGCGCCGCGCCGAAACTGGTCAGCGCCGCCCAGGTGGCGTCGATGAAGACCGGCTCGATCCTGGTCGACCTGGCCATCGAGCAGGGCGGCAATGTCGAAGGCGCCAAGCTGAACGAGACCGTGGTCACCGCCAACGGCGCCAAGATCCTCGGCCACGCCAACCTGCCCGGCCGCATCGCCGCCGACGCCAGCGCGCTCTATTCGCGCAACCTCGTCGCCCTCTCGACCCTGTTCACGACGAAGGAGGGCGAATTCGCCCTCAACTTCGAGGACGAGATTCTGCAGGCCGCCGTCGTGACGCGCGGGGGCGAGATCGTCCATCCGAACCTGAAGACCGCCTAGCAACTCGAAAGAAGGGAGGCTCCCATGGAAGCCGTCGACCCCACCGTGTTCCGTCTGGCGATCTTCGTGCTCGCCATCTTCGTGGGCTACTACGTCGTCTGGAGCGTGACGCCCGCGCTGCACACGCCGCTGATGGCCGTGACCAACGCCATCTCGTCGGTGATCATTGTCGGCGCCCTGCTGGCCGCCGCGGCGCATGGCGCCAATTCCGACCTGGCCGGCGGCGCCGTCGCCGGCTCGACCTGGATCTCCAAGGGGGCCGGCGCGATCGCCGCGGCCTTCGCGGCGGTCAACATCTTCGGCGGCTTCCTTGTCACCCAGCGAATGCTGGCGATGTACAAGAAGAAGTCGAAGTAAGCGGCCGGGATAGGGGGAAAAAGATCATGAACGCCAATCTCGCCGCCATTCTCTACATTGTCTCGGGGGTGCTGTTCATCCTCGCGCTGCGGGGCCTGTCCAGCCCCGTGACCAGCCAGACGGGCAACCGTAACGGCATGATCGGCATGGCCATCGCCGTCGGCACCACCCTGGCCACCCTATGGAGCCAGGGCGCGCTGGACGCGGTGACCCTGGGTCTGATCCTGGGCGGCGTCGCCGTCGGGGGCGCGGTCGGGGCGATCATCGCCCGCAAGGTCGCCATGACCTCGATGCCGCAACTGGTCGCCGCCTTCCACTCGCTGGTCGGCATGGCCGCCTGCCTCGTGGCCGTGGCCGCCATCTACACGCCCGCCGCCTACGGCATTGTCGATAAGGCGACGGGCCATATCCACCTCAACAGCCTGATCGAGCTGTCGCTAGGCCTGGCCATCGGCGCCATCACCTTCACCGGCTCGGTCATCGCCTTCGCAAAGCTGAACGGCAATATGGGCGGCGCGCCGATCCTGCTGCCGGCCCGCCACCTGCTGAACATCCTGATCGCGGCCGCCATCGTGGCCCTGGTCGTGGTGCTGGTGATCTCGGGCGGCTCGGCCATCTGGGCCTTCTGGGGCATCTTCGCCCTCAGCCTCTTGATCGGCGTCACCCTGATCATCCCGATCGGCGGCGCGGACATGCCCGTCGTGGTGTCGATGCTGAACAGCTATTCCGGCTGGGCGGCGGCGGCCCTGGGCTTCACGCTGGAAAACACCACCCTGATCATCACCGGCGCTCTCGTTGGTTCGTCGGGCGCGATCCTGTCCTACATCATGTGCAAGGGCATGAACCGCTCGTTCGTCTCGGTGATCCTGGGCGGCTTCGGCGCCGACGCGGCGGCCGCTGGCCCCGGCGGCAAGGTCGAGACCCGTCCCGTCAAGCAGGGCTCGGCCGACGACGCGGCCTTCATCATGAAGAACGCCAGCAAGGTGATCATCGTCCCGGGCTACGGCATGGCCGTCTCCCAGGCCCAGCACGCCCTGCGCGAAATGGCCGACAAGCTCAAGGAAGAGGGCGTCGAGGTGAAGTACGCCATCCACCCCGTCGCGGGCCGGATGCCAGGCCACATGAACGTGCTGCTGGCCGAGGCCAACGTCCCCTATGACGAGGTCTTCGAGCTGGAGGACATCAACAGCGAGTTCTCGACGGCCGACGTGGCCTTCGTGATCGGCGCCAACGACGTCACCAACCCGGCCGCCAAAACCGACCCGACCAGCGCCATCTTCGGCATGCCGATCCTGGACGTCGAGAAGGCCCGCACCGTCCTCTTCGTCAAGCGCGGCATGTCCTCGGGCTATGCCGGCGTCGAGAATGAGCTGTTCTTCAAGGACAACACGATGATGCTGTTCGCCGACGCCAAGAAGATGGTCGAAGGCATCGTGAAGGGGCTCTAGGGCTTTTGCATCGCCACCAACGGCGAAGGCCCTGGCGGTAACGCTGGGGCCTTTTTCTTGGGCGATGGTCGGGATCAGGCTGCGGCGTCGATCTTCTTCAGCAGGCCGGCCGCTTCTAGCTCCATGTGTGCGTTGATGGCGTCGATGTCGCAGCCGTTCGGCCAGGTCGGAATGCCCATCTCGATGAAGACGCGAGCGAAGAACGCGGGATCGCGAAGGGGCTCGGTCACGACTCCTGTGCTGACGAAGTCGCTGAGGTCGAGGATACCCGTCATCTGATCGTCGAAGACGAGCTCCAGGCGGAAGCCATCCAGCGCCTTAACGCGTACAGCGCGGACCATCTTGAACTTACTCATCGCTGAGTCCTTCGATCTTGAACGTAGGTAGCTTCTCGACGGCCAGATCCCAGTTCCGCATGATTTCGGGACGGTGTTTGACGATCCACTCTACCACATAGCGCGCTTGTCGGCGGGGAAAGCGCCCGGAGAGCAGGCGGCCTGTAGCGATCTCGAAGAGGGCGGCGTGATCGCCGTAGTTGGCATGTGACGTGACCCCCTGAAACTCCTCCAGGAATAATTAGAGTCCGCGCACCAAAAGGACGGACGAATGAAGCGGTCACGGTTCACGGAAGAGCAGATTATGGGTATCCTGCGCGAGCAGGAAGCGGGCGTGCCGGTGGCGGACCAGTGCAGGAAGCAC
>CAIUMD010000029.1 GCA_903900155.1 uncultured Caulobacterales bacterium
GTCCATCCCCGAGGTAGTCGACCCTGGAACACAGAAACGACGGTGGACTTAGGCCGGTGAGTACGACAGGCGACTGGAAACAGCCGCAACCGGGACCGGATAACGCGATCCGGCCCGCCCGTCGGAGGCTTCAAGGGCGGTGAGGCGCGAACAGCGTCGGACCGTCACGCTTCCGGATAACGATCGCGCGGAGCGTCGGGCTTCGTCGAAACGGTATTCATCTTTCAAACTCCGGACGTCGTCCGGCGCTCCGCGTCCCTTTCCATCCCTTCAGCGGCCGGCCGCGTGAAGCGGCCGCCGCATGTGCGGAACGCCGCACCCGCCCAGCCATTCCTCATGTCGAACCGCTGAGGAGGACATCATGACCGACGTCGACGCTGGCAATGACAACGGCTGGGACGAGCAGGACGGCGCCGAGGCCATGGACGATGACGTCATCGGCAAGGACGGCGAGTTCCGCACGTTTGAGGAACTGCCCGACGTGCTGGATGTCACCCAGGCCGAGGGCGACGCCGACGATGACGACGCCCTGATCGGTGAAGACCTGAACGACGACGAGATCATCGCGCTCGAGGAAGAGGACGGCGGCGACCCCGACGACGAGCGTCCCGAAGTCTTCGACGGCGAATAGCGGCGATGGCGACGCGCGGGCTGGAGGCCTATCGGGCCAAGCGTGACTTCAAGAAGACGGCGGAGCCTTCCGGCGAGGTCGGAGTCGCCGCGTCCGAGCGGGCGCGTTTCGTCATCCAGAAGCACGACGCCACCCGGCTGCATTACGACCTGCGGCTGGAGCACGAGGGCGTCTTCCTGTCGTGGGCGGTGACCCGAGGGCCGTCGCGCGATCCGCACGACAAGCGCCTGGCGGTTCGTGTCGAGGATCACCCGCTGGCCTATGGCGACTTCGAGGGCACGATCCCGGACGGCCAGTACGGCGGCGGCGCGGTGATGCTGTGGGACCGCGGCTGGTGGGCGCCGGAGCCGGGCTTCGACCTGGAGAAGGGGCTCAAGAAGGGCGAAATCAAGCTGGTCTTCGCCGGCGAGCGGATGAAGGGCGGCTGGGTCCTGGTCCGGATCAACAACGACAAGAAAGGCGGCAAGCGCGAGAACTGGCTGCTGATCAAGCACCGCGACGCGTTCGCGATCGAGGGCGATCTGGACTTCCTGGAGGATACCAGTTTCTCGATCGCCTCGGGGCGGACGATGGACAAGATCGCCGCCGGCAAGGGCAGGGCGCCCAAGCCTTTCATGACCGACGCCGGGCCGGCCCCGGACGCGGTGTGGAACAGCAAGGCGGCCAAGCCCGAAAAGGCGGCCGCAGGGATGCCCGACTTCGTGCCGCCGCAGCTATGCAGGCTGGTCGATCGTCCGCCCGGCGGCGGCGGCTGGGCGCACGAGATCAAGTTCGACGGCTACCGCATGCAACTGCGCGTCGAGGGCGGCAAGGCGGCCCTGCGCACCCGCACCGGTCTCGACTGGAGTGATCGCTTCCCGCAACTGATCAAGGACGCCAAGGACCTGCCCGACGCCTTGATCGACGGCGAGGTCGTGGCCCTGGACGAGGCCGGCTCGCCCAGTTTCGCGGGGCTGCAGGCGGCGTTGTCGGACGAAGCGACGCAGGACCTGATCTTCTTCGCCTTCGACCTGCTGCATGCCGAGGGGGAGGACCTGACCGACCTGCCACTGGCCGAGCGCAAGGATCGGCTGAAGGCGTTGCTGCCCAAGGACGGCGAGCGCATCCGTTATGTCGAGCACTTCAAGAGCGGCGGCGAGGCGGTGTTGCAGTCTGCTTGCCGCATGTCGCTGGAGGGCGTGGTCTCCAAGAAACTCGACGCGCCGTATCGCTCGGGCAAGTCGGCGACCTGGACCAAGGCCAAGTGCCGGGCCGGCCACGAGGTGGTGATCGGCGGCTGGACCACGACGGGCGAGGCGTTTCGCTCGCTGATCGTCGGGGTCTACAAGGACGGCGACCTTGTTCATGTGGGCCGGGTTGGCACGGGCTTTGGCCGCGACAAGGTCGCCAAGCTGCTGCCGGTGCTGAAGCGCCTGGCGCGCAAGGCCTCGCCGTTCAGCGGCAAGGGCGCGCCGAAGGGCGGGGCGGGCGTGCATTGGGTCGCGCCGGAACTGGTCGCCGAGATCGAGTTCGCGGGCTTCACGGGAGAGGGTTCGGTGCGTCAGGCGTCGTTCAAGGGGCTGCGCGAAGACAAGCCCGCCAAGGCCGTCGAGGCCGAGGCTCCGGCGCCGGTCGAGGAGGCGCAGTTGGCGACGCCGAAAGCCGGCAAGGCCGCGGTGCTGGGCGTGTCCATCTCCAATCCCGACAAGCCGCTGTGGCCCGACGCCGGCGACGGCGAGCCGGGGACCAAGCTGGACCTGGCGCGGTGCTTCGAAGCCGTCGGTCCCTGGATGCTGGAGCATGTGAAGGGCCGGCCGTGCTCGGTGATCCGCATGCCCGACGGCATCGGCGGCGAAAAGTTCTTCCAGCGCCATTCGGGCAAGGGCGTTTCGGCCCTGATTGACGAGGTGACGGTCAGCGGCGACGACAAGCCGTACCTGGTCTTCAACACGGTTGAGAGCCTGGTCGCGGCCGCCCAGTGGGGCGCGACCGAGCTGCATCCGTGGAACTGCCGGCCGGACGATCCCGAGGTTCCGGGCCGCCTGGTCTTCGACCTGGACCCCGCGCCGGACGTCGGCTTCGACGCCGTGGTCGAGGGCGCACGCGAGATCCGCGACCGCCTAGAGGCTTTGGGCCTGGCGCCCTTCTGCAAGACCACCGGCGGCAAGGGCCTGCACGTGGTCACGCCGCTGAAGGGGAGCAAGGTCGACTGGGACGCCGCCAAGGCCTTCGCCCGCGAGGTCTGCGCCCGCATGGCCGCCGACAGTCCCGACCAGTACCTGCTCAACATGTCCAAGAAGGAACGGGGCGGGAAGATCTTCCTCGACTACCTGCGCAACGACCGCATGAGCACGGCCGTAGCCCCGTTGTCGCCACGCGGCCGTCCGGGCGCGCCGGTGTCGTGGCCGGTGGCCTGGACCCAGGTGCGCAAGGGCCTGGACCCCTCGCGGTTCAACCTGCGCACCGTTCCCGCGCTGGTGAAGGACCTCGACGCCTGGGACGCCTATGCCGACAGCGAGCGCGATCTGGCGGCGGCGATCAAGAAGCTGGAGAACTCGAAATTCACCGCCAAATAGCGTGTCATCCCGGCCGTAGCGGATCGGCCTACGGCCGTCGGGGAACACTAGGATCAGCTTGCTTTCTTCCGCGCCGGAGGCTTGGTCGCCGCCTTCTTCTCCGCCGGCTTGGCCTTGGCCGGCGCCTTGCCCAGGCTGCTGCGCAGAGCCTCCATCAGGTCGACGACGTTGGTGTCCTCCGGCTCCTCGACCACGACCTTGCGGCCCTTGCCCTTCTGCTTGTCCTTGATCAGGGCGCGCAGGGCGTCTTCGTAGCGGTCGTTGAACTGCTCGGGATCGAACGGGCCTTCCTTCTGCTCGATGATTTTCTGGGCGATCTGGATCATCGCCGCGTCGGGCTTGCCGCCCTTGATGGCGTCGAAATAGTCGGCCGCGTCGCGGACCTCGTCATGGCTGCGCAGGCTCCAGGCGACCATGCCGGCGTCACGCGGCTCGATGGCCAGCAGGCGTTCGCGCTGGTGCATGACGACGCGGCCCAGGGCGACCTGGCCCTCTTTGGTCATGGCCTCGCGGATCACGCCGTAGGCCTCGGCGGCCAGCTTGCCGTCGGGGACCAGGAAATAGGGATTGTCCCAGTACAGGCGATCGATCTCGTCAGCGGACACGAAGCGCTCGATGTCGATGGTGCGAGTGCTTTCCAGGCGGACGCTGTCGATCTCGTCCTGGGTGACCACGACGTACTCGCCCTTGCTGACCTCGTAGCCCTTGACGATGTCGGCGCGCTCGATGGGCCCCAGGTCCGGGTCGGTCGGGACCATCCTGATCCGGTTGTGGGTCTTCTTGTGCAGCATGTTGAAGCGAACGTCGCTGCTGGCGTCCGTGGCGGTGTAGAGCGCGACGGGGCAGGTCACCAGCGACAGGCGCAGGTGGCCCTGCCAGGTGGGACGGGCGGCGGCCATGGACGCGCTCCTCTAGGCTTGCTCGCACGAGGCCTGGGCGGCCTCCAGGAAGCGGATCACCGCCAGCTCAAAGGCCCGCTCCGAACGGCCGGCCTTCAATGGAAGAACGCCTTGCTGATAGGCCTCCAGCACCAGCGGGTGGATGTACGAGCCTCGGCAGACGGCGGCCGTATTGCCCAGCAGGCCCGCGACCGCTTTCACGCAGGTGTTGACGTTGCGCTTGGCCTCGGTGGCCGTGGACGCCTTGGGGATCAGGCACAGGGCCCGCGCGGCGGCCAGGGTGCCGGCCCAGGTGCGGAAATCCTTGGCCGAGAAGTCCTGGCCGATGGCTTCGCGGATATAGGCGTTGACGTCGGCGCTCTCGACCGAGCGGCGCTGGCCGTCCTCGTCGAGATATTGGAACAGGCGCTGGCCTGGCACGTCCTGGCAAGCCTTGACGATGCGAGCCAGGCGGCGGTCGCGGAAGCCCGTGGTGTGGACCTTGCCGCTCTTGCCCTTGAACTGGAACGTTCCGCCCACGCTGGACAGCTTGGCGTGGCGGTCGCGCAGGGTGGTGAGGCCAAAGCTCTTGTTGGCCTGGGCGTATTCCTCGTTGCCGACCCGGATCAGGGTCAGCTCCATCAGGCGAACGACGGCGGCGATGACCTTGTCGCGGGGCAGGCCGCGTCGGCCGAGATCCGCCTCGACGCGGGATCGCAGCTTGGGCAGCGCCCGGCCGAAGGCGATCATGCGGCCGAACTTCAGACCGTCGCGATCGCGCCGCCAGGCCTCGTGATAGCGGTACTGCTTTCGGCCTTTCTGGTCGCGGCCGGTCGCCTGGATGTGGCCGCGCGGCGAGGGGCAGATCCACACGTCGGTCCAGGCCGGCGGGATGGCCAGGGCCTTGATGCGGTCCAGCGCGCCGACGTCGTCGACGGGCTCGCCGTCCGGATCACGATAGGCGAAGCCGTCGCCGGCCTTGATCCGGCGCAGCCCCGGATCGTCGTCGTTCACATAGAGCAGGCCGGTCGCGACCGGCTGGAGTTCGAGCGTATCACGCGGCATGTCGCCAGCCCTCTTTCCTTCGCCGGATCAACGGCGGGCGGGGAGGCGAGTTCCGGCGGGTTCAGAATGCGAAAAGGCCCGCGCCTCGGCAGGACACGGGCCTTTCGAAGCGTACTGGTCTGGAAGGCTTACGGAGCCTCGTCGTCCACCATGGCGCGGACCAGGTCGACCACGCGGCGGCGCAGGCGGCGGTCGGCCAGGCGCGGGAACAGGCTGGCCAGTTCCAGGCCTTCCGGCGTGGAGACGAACTCGGTCATGCGCTGGGCGAAGCCGTCCTCGATGCCGCCGTCGGTGTCTTCCAGGCCTTCGAAGAAGTAGGACACCGGCGCCTGCAGCAGCTTGGCGGCGTCGTACAGCTTGCTGGCGCTGATGCGGTTGGCGCCGCGCTCGTACTTCTGGATCTGCTGGAAGGTGATGCCCAGGGCGTCGGCGACTTGCGTCTGCGAAAGGCCCATCATCTTGCGGCGGATTCTCAGTCGAGCGCCCACATACAGATCCACGGGGTGGGCTGGTTCGACTGCGGGTCGATCGTTCATCCGCCTCTATTCCATCTGCGCCGCGGGGAGGCGGCCTCATGCCAATATTAACGGGTATAGACACAGCTTGGCTGCATCGTCACGTCCGGACGTGCACGGAACGGGTCTTCGCGCCAAAGTGTCGCGCTCGATTTACTATCGTTAATGATGAATAGCCGAAGGATAGACGTGGTCGTTCCGGACTTGACGTCGGCGCCCTCCGGAGGTGTCTGCGCGTCATGACAGTTCAATCGGGCGTGCGTATCGCCGTGGCTGGGGCCGGGGCGCTGGGATCCGCGGCGGCTTTGCGCCTGGCGCGGGCCGGTTTCCAGGTCACCGTCTTCGATCCGGCGGCGCCGGGCGACAACGCCTCGGGCGTGGCGGCGGGCATGCTGGCGCCGGTCAGCGAGGCGCTTTTTGACCCCGCTTCGCGCGATCATCTGGACCTGATGCGCCGCGCTCGCGACCTGTGGCCGGCCTTCGCCGAGGGTCTGGGAATCGAAATCCACCGCGCCGGCGTGCGAATCGAAGGCTCGGAAACCTGGCGCGAACAGGTCGGTCGGAAGCTCCTGGACCTGGACCTGCCCGCCGACGAAACCATCCCCGAGGACTGGCGCATCGAGGCCCGTCCGGCGCTGGCGGCGCTGCGGGCGGCGGCGGAGGCTGCTGGCGCGCGGTTCGAGGTCGAGGCGGTCGAGGGCTTCGCGCCCGGGCGCCTGCTGCTGGCGGGCGGTCGCATCGAGACCTTCGACATCCTGGTCGTGGCCACGGGACCCGGCGCGCGCGACGGTCAGCTCGCGCCCGAGACCGCCGCCCTGGCGCCGATCAAGGGGCAGCTCCTGCGGATGCCGTCGCGTGAAGGCGACGTGGTCGTACGGGGCGAGGGGGTCTATCTGGCGCCCGGCGCGACCCTGGCCGTCGGCGCCACCATGGAGGCCGGTCGCGACGATCTCGAGCCTGACGCCTCGGCCACTCAAGCCCTGCGCGCCGCGGCGTGGGCGCTGCGGCCGGACCTGGATCTGGACGCGGCCAGCATAGAGGTCGGAGTGCGGGCGACGACGAGCGACGGCCTGCCGCTGGTCGGCTGGAGTAAGGCGCCCGGTGTCATGCTGGCCGTCGGCGCGCGGCGCAACGGCTGGCTGCTCGCGCCGCTTGTGGCCGACATGGTCGCGGCGTATCTGAAGGGCGATCACCCGGGCCCGGACGCCGCCGCCATGGACGCGCGCCGTTTCGAGAAGTCCGCCCCCTTTAGTTTGGGGGAATAATAAGCGCAGGGGAGCAAGCCCGGATGTCCGGATTCTGGTTGACCGAAGAGCAGGAAGCTATCCGCGAAGGCGTCGCCAAGGTGTGCGCGGCCTTCGATGACGAGTACTGGCGCCGCACCGACGAGACCGGAATTTTCCCCGAAAAATTCGTCGCCGCCATCGCTCAAGGGGGATGGCTGGGCGTGGTGATGCCGGAGAGCGTCGGCGGCGCGGGCCTGGGCCTGACCGAGGCGGCCGTGATGATGCAGACCGTGGCCCAGTCGGGCGCGGGCTTCTCGGGCGCGTCGGCTATCCATCTCAACATCTTCGGCCCGATGCCGCTGGTGAAGTTCGGCAGCGACGAGCAGCGCGAGCGCTTGTTGCCCCGGATCATCTCGGGCGAGGACAAGATGTGCTTCGCGGTGACCGAACCGAACTCGGGCCTCGACACCTCCAGCCTGGAGACCCGGGCCGAGAAGGTCGACGGCGGCTATCGCCTGAACGGGCGGAAGATCTGGACCACCGGCGCCCAGCGCGCCAACAAGATCCTGATCATCGCCCGCACCACGCCCAAGGACCAGTGCGCCAAGCCGCACCAGGGCCTGAGCCTGTTCTACACCGACCGCGAGCAGATCGAGGCCAAGCCGATCCCGAAGATGGGCCGCAAGGCCGTCGAGTGTAACATGCTCTTCATCGAGGACCTGTTCGTCCCGGCCCAGGACCTGGTCGGCGAAGAGGGCAAGGGCTTCCAGTACCTGCTGCATGGCCTGAACCCCGAGCGGGTGTTGTTCGCCGTCGAGGCCATCGGATTGGGACGCGCGGCGCTCGCCAAGGCCACCACCTACGCCAACGAGCGGGTCGTGTTCGGCCGGCCGATCGGCCAGAACCAGGGCGTGGCCCATCCGCTGGCCAAGTCTTGGGCCGAGCTGGAGGCCGCCAACCTGCTGGCCTTCAAGGCCGCCGCCCTCTACGACCAGGGCAAGGACTGCGCGGCCGAGGCCAACGCCGCCAAGTATCTGGGCGCCGAGGCTGGCTTCCATGCCTGCGAGAACGCCGTCCTGGCCCATGGCGGCATGGGCTACGCCAAGGAATACGACGTCGAGCGCTACTTCCGCGAGGCGATGATCGCCCGCATCGCGCCGGTCAGCCGCGAGATGATCCTGAACTTCATCGCCGAGCGCGTGCTGGGGCTGCCGAAGAGCTATTAAGGGAAAGGGCCGGATCGCCGATACGGAAGCGATCCGGCCCCCTCCGCTTCAAGGAGGCGCGAGGGCGTATCAGGCGCCTGCGTTGAAGCGGATCGGGATACGCACGGTGGCGCCGTCCACGGCCTCGCCGTTCTCGGTCTGGGGCTTCATCTTGAAGAAGCGCGAGACCTTGATGGCGGCGGCGCCGAAGCCTTCGTCGGCCGGGGTCTCCGACAGCACCGTGCAGTCACGGACCGTGCCGTTGATGGCCACTACGCAGTTCAGCGTGGCCGAGCCCGACAGGCCGCGCCGTTGGGCGCTTTCCGGATAGTACCGCGCCATGTCATCGGCCGAGGGCAGTCGCAGCCAACTGGCGCGGGTGATGACCTTGGCCGGCGGTGAGGGCGGGGCCGTTGGCGCGGGCGGATCGGCCGTGAGCGTCGGCGGTCCGCTGACAGCGGGGCCATCGGGCGCGTCCAGGGTCTTCACGGGTAGGATGTCCGGCGGAGTGACGGGCGTTGTCACCGGCGGATGGATCTTGATCGGATTAGGCGGCGGCGGACGCGTGTTGCTCGGCGGAGGAGGCGGGGGCGGTTTCGGCGTCGGCGGCGTGGGTTCGATGATGAAGCCCGGATCGTCGACCATCGGCGGCAGCGGCGAGACCCACTTCTGATAGGCTAGATAGCCGATCAGTCCCATGTGCAGCGCGCCCGAGACGGCTAGGCCGATCAGCAGCACCTTGGAGGGCTTGCGTGGCGGAGCGTCCAGGCCGGGAATGCCGGAGCCGCTGGGGTGGAGAGCCAGGTTCATGTCGATCTCCTGCGCTTAGATTACATCTGTAGGATCAGATCAGCATGAACCGTCCGGCATGTAAATTGACATTCGTAATCTGTGTAACAATTTGTCTTACATCTGTGAGAATGAGTGCGGCATCTCGTCCCCTGACAAGGCGTGGAGAACGTGGTTAATCCGGAATTAACCATGATCGTCGACTCCTGAGGCCCATGCCCGCCGTCAGTTCCATCCGCAGCGTCGTCGAGTCGGCGATCCAGCGCGCTTCCAGCGCGACGGGTGTCGACTTCACGTTCCTGATGGGTACGGCCAAGCGCGAGAGCGGCTTTAATCCGGCCGCCAAGGCGCGGACGTCGTCGGCCTCGGGCCTGTTCCAGTTCGTCGACCAGACCTGGCTGTCCACGCTGAAGAAGCACGGCGCCAAGTACGGCTACGCCCGCTATGCCGACCTGATCAGCCAGGGCGGCGACGGCCGCTATCGCGTCGACGGCGACGAGGCCCGCAAGGCCGTGCTGGGCCTGAAGACCGATCCGCACGCCGCCTCGCTGATGGCCGGCGAGCTGGCCAGCGACCACGCCTCGTACCTGCGCGGAAGGGTGGGGCGCGACCCCACGGCCGGCGAGCTGTACGCCGCCCACTTCCTGGGCCCTTCTGGTTCGGCGCGTTTGATCCAGGCCGCCACGGCTTCGCCGGGTGCCAGCGCCGCGGCGATGTTCCCGGACGCCGCCCAGGCCAATCGCTCGATCTTCTATAAGGACGGTCGCGCCGCCACGGTGGGCGAGGTCTATGCCAACCTGACCAAGACCGGCGGCGCCACCCGCGTCGACATGGCTCCCGCCCAAGCCCCGGTGGTTCAGGCCGATCAGGGCTTCATGCAATATGCCGGTGGCCGTCGCCTGGAGCGCATCCGCCAGCAGGAGGCGATGGTCGACCTGATCCTGCGCGGCTCGCAGGACGTCGGCAATCCGTTCAGCGGCGCGTCTGACAGCGCCAGCATGGGCGGCGGTCAGCGCCTGGCCAGTTCGATGTTCTCGGCCGAGATGCTGCGGGTCCTGTCGGACGCCAACGACAAGATCAAGCGCTAGCGGCCGTCAAAGCCGTTACCTGGTCCTCCGACCACCCCAAGTCCCTGAACACCGCCGCCGTATCCGCGCCCAGCTTCGGCGCTGGACCCCGTGGGCCGTCCTCCGATCCCGGGAAGCGGGCCGGGGCCGCCGGGGCCTTGAAGGTTCCGCCCACGCCGTCGGGCGTGTCCACGAAGCAGCCGGCCGCCTCGGCCTGGGCGTCGAGCGCCAGTTCGCGTGGGGTCTGGTAGGGTGCCCAGGTGATGTCGCCGGCGTCGAGCGCCTCGGCGGCGTCTTCGTAGGCCATGGCCCCGAACGCCTCGTCCAGGATGTCGACCAGCGCCTGGCCATTTTCACGGCGGGTCTTGGCGGAGGCGAAACGCGGGTCCTCGACCAGTTCGGGCCGGCCGGCGGCGGCGGCGATGCGGGGCCAGTCCACCGAGCCCTGGCGCGGCAGCAGGCAGATCCAGCGGCCGTCGGCGGTCTTGTAGAAGTTGGCCAGCGGCTGCACCGCCTCGCGCCGGCCACGGGTGGAGGCCAGCTTCCCGAAGCGCAGCTGGATCGCCATGTCCGAGCCGATCGCATAGACGCCGGTGCGCAGCAGCGAGGTCTCGACCAGCCGGCCGACGCCGGTGTTGGTGCGCTCGTGGACCGCCGCGAGGATCGCGGACACCGTCGCCAGGGAGGTGACGTGGTCGCCCATGCCGGTGCGGATCGGAAAAGGCTCGGTTCCCTTGGGCGCGGTGATCGACCCGACCCCGGCGCGCGACCAGAAAGCGGCCACGTCCATGCCGGGCTTGTCGCGGTCGGGACCGGTCAGGCCATAGCCCGTCAGGCTGCAATAGATCAGGCGCGGATTGAGCGCCTTCAGGGTCTCGTAGTCGACGCCGGCGCGGGCCAGGGCGGCCGGGCGGACATTGGTCAGGAAGATGTCGGCGGTGGCCGCCAGGACCTTAAGCGCGTCGCGGCCCAGGTCGCTGCGGATGTCCAGCACCACCGCCTTCTTGCCGCGGTTGTCCAGCTCGAAGATCGGATTGGCGTCCTGGTCCGAGCCGATGGTGTCGAAGAAGCGTCGCATCGGGTCGCCTTCGGGAGACTCGACCTTGATCACCTCGGCGCCCCAGTCGGCCATGATCCCGGCCGCGCCGGGGGCGGCGATATAGGTGGCCAGTTCGACGACGCGCAGTCCCTCCAGCATCGCTCTCTCCCTTTTGTCGTTGTGGCCCTTTTATCGTTGAGGGGAGTGTGCGGGATCGGGGCCGGGATTGGAAAGGCTTACCCGGCGGCAAGCCCTTCCTGAGGGGCGGCTTCAGAACACCAGACGGCCGGGCGGCTCGACCTTGAGGATGCGCAGCGCGCGTTCATGGCCGTCTCGAACCGCACGGTTGAGCATGCGCACGACGTGGTCGGGCATGGCCGCGTCAGGACGGATCTCGGCGCGGTCGATCTCACGCAGCAGCAGGTCGGCGGCCAGCGGGGCCGACGGCTCCATCTGCAAGGCCAGGGTGGAAAGGCGTTCGACCTCGGTCTCGGCCATGATGAGGTGTGGACGCACGACGGCGTCCGCTTGCGCGAGCATGGAAAGCTCCAAGCATAGAGATGTTCTGGCGCGACGGCGTGGGCCGTCAGATGGCGGCCATCAAATGATGGAGTGAGTGGTGTTCGCCCCGAACGCCCGCCGCGGCAGGCGCGCGGACGGTTCGGGGCTAGGAGCCTGCGAGCAGGCTACCGCCGTGATGGCGAAAACGCCGGAAGGTCGGGCGCGAGAACGTGCGCCATTCTCGCCGCCGGGCGTGGGAAGTCAAACCGCTTAAGCCGCTTCCGACTTGGCGGCGCTGCGGTCCAGGGCCGAGGCGTCGGCCAGCGCACGGGCCACGGCGGCCACGCTGACGGGCTTGCGCAGCACGATGTCGGCGCCGGCGTCCAGGAATTCCGAGGCTTCCTCGCCATCGCCTTCGATGACCGCGATGATCGGCGTCTGGCGATTGGGGCCGTCGGCGGCGCGCAAGCTGGCGGCGGCGCCGGGGCCGTCCAGCACCGGCATGCGATGGTCCAGCATCAGGAGGTCGAACTCAGCGATCTTGGCCAGGTCGGCGGCGCGGCGGCCGTTCTGGGCGTGGACCACCTGGTGGCCCAACTGCTCCAGGATGGCGCGCAGCATCGCCGCGTTCAGGGCGTCGTCCTCGGCGATCAGCACCCGCATCGTGCGCGGCGCGCCCGGCGCCTCGGCGACGATGGCGTCCAGCTGTTCTTCCTCAAGCTCGCACTCGGCGGCGGGGTCGAAGGGCAGAGTCAGGGTGAAGCAGCTTCCCACGCCCACGGCGCTGCGAGCGTCCAGGGCGCCGCCCATCAGCCGGGCCAGCTGGCGCGACAGCGACAGGCCCAGGCCCGCGCCGTTGACGCCGGCGCCGGTGCGCTCAACACGGCGGAAGGGCTCGAAGGCGTGCTCCATCTCCTCGGCGGTCAGACCAGGACCGGTGTCGGCGACCTCGACCGCGACCAAGCCGTCGCGCAGCTCGACACGGACCTCAATGCGGCCGCGGACGGTGTACTTCACCGCATTGCCCAGGATGTTGGCGATGATCTGGCGCGTGCGCAGGGCGTCGGCGACGGCGGCGCCCTTGTCGCGGCCCTTCAGCAGCGGATCGACATGGACGGCCAGCTCCAGGCCCTTGGTCGCGGCGTGCGGCTTGTCCAGCAGGACCAGGTCCTGGACCAGGCGGACGGGGTCGAACGGCTGGGTCTCGACGCTCAGGCGACCGGACTCGGCGGTCTCGCTGTCGAGGGTGGCGTTCAGCACCGAGATCAGGTCCTGGGCCGCGTCGAGGGCGGCGTTCAGCTGCTCACGCGACGGCGCGGCGCGGCCGCCCTTGCCGGCGGCGGCGGCCAGCACGTGGGTGACGCCGGTCAGGCCGTTGCGGATCTCGTGGCTGAGGGTGGCGACGATGTCGGACTTGCTGCGGGCGGTGCGCTCGGCTTCCTCCAGCACCCGCAGGCGCTCGTCGACCAGTTCCTCGTGCGAGACGGTCAGGTCGTGCTGGCGGCGGAACATGCGGTTCAGGATCATGCTCAGGGTCAGGGCCAGGGCCGTGGCGCCCCAGGTCAGCTCGCCGGCCTGGCGGCTATCCGGGTGCGAGAACTGGGCGATCAGCGGACCGGCGGCGGCCATCGGTGCGACGATCAGCAAGGCGGGCAGGTAGGGCGCAGCGAAGAACGCGCACAGCACCGCCCCGGCCGTGGCCAGCATCAGCAGGGTCTCGCGGGCGGGCCCTGCGCCCTCGGCGAAGGCGGAAATCTGCCCGACGCACAGCGCCCACAGCACGCCGCACAGCACCTGGATCCGGGCGCGACGGTTAAGATCTTGCGACGCATCGTCGCGCAACCAGTTCACGGCGGCGTAGAAAGCGCCCCAGTTGATGGCGAAGATGGCGAAGCTGGCGGTCATCCAGGCGCGGTTGGCGGCGAACGATCCGACCCACACGAACAGGGGCAGGCTGACCGCGAAAACCCCAAGCGCATAAGACAAAAGCGCGGCCTGGGCGTCCAGGGCCTTGGCCAGTCGGGCGCCGTCCATCGGGCTTGTCTTCAGGCGGCGCTCAGCGAGCAAGATCACGCTCCTCTTCGTTGAGCGCGAACCTTAGGGCAGCGTGGTTGGTACCCGGTTACGGGACATCGTTAATCCACAGCTTCCTGAGGCAAACAATCATTAAGCCTAACCGTCGACCATGCGACTCCAGACATAGCTCCCGGCAGGCGAACCATGGCCACCACCCGCGCTGCACTCACCGACTCCGACATCCGCATGCTCGTGAAGGGCGCGACGCCTGACGAGCGCGCCCTGGCGGCGCACAAGCTGTGCCGGAACATCGATCGCGCCGTCCTGACCGAGGACGAGCGCCAGGTCGCGCACGACATCCTGCGGGTGATGGCCGCCGACGCCGCCGAGCTGGTCCGCCGGGCCATGGCGGTCACGCTCAAGAACTCCCAGGCCCTGCCGGCCGATGTCGCCAACCGCCTGGCGCGCGACGTCGAAAGCGTCAGCCTGCCGATCATCAGCTTCTCGCCGGTGTTCACCGACACCGACCTGGCCGAGATCGTGCGCGTGGGCGGTCCCGTGCGCCAGATGGCGGTGGCCAAGCGTCCCAAGCTGTCGGCCAAGATCACCACGCTGCTGGTCGAGCAGGGCAATGAGGACGTGGTCGCCACGGCCTGCGCCAACGACAACGCCCGCTTCTCGGAAGTGGCGCTGCAGAAGGCCCTGGACCGCTTCGCCAAGTCCGAGACCGTGCTGCAAGCGGTGGCCTATCGCACGGCCCTGCCGCTGGCGGTGACCGAACGCCTGATCGAGATGGTCGGCGACCAGCTGCGCGACCACATCCTGTCGAGCCAAGCCCTGTCGGCCGAGCTGACCATGGAGCTGATCGTCGGCGCCAAGGAGCGGGCCACGATCGACTTGGTGGACCAGGCCGGCCGAGCCGCCGATCCCAAGGCCTTCGTCGCCCATCTGCAAAGGGTCGGCCGCCTGTCGCCGTCGCTGGTCCTGCGCGCCCTGGCCCATGGTCACATGACCTTCTTCGAGTGGGCCGTGGCCGAGCTGGCCGGCGTGCCGCATCACCGCACCTGGCTGATGATCCACGACGCGGGTCCCTTGGGTCTGAAGGCGATCTGCGAGCGCGCCGGCCTGCCGCCGCGTCTCTATTCGGCGTTCCGCGCGGGCGTCGACGCCTATCACGGCCTGGAGTTCGACGGCGGCGCGAACGATCGCGAGCGCTTCCAGGAGCACATGATCCAGCGCTTCCTGACCTCGTCGCACTCGGGTTCGCGCGAGGACAACGAGTACCTGCTGGAGCGTATGGACCGTAGCGCCAACCGCCGCCGGGCCTCGCGCTCGGGCCAGGGCGCGGCCTAAACAGCTGTTCGAAAGAGGTCTGGGCAAGCGCACGGAGCTGCGCCAGACTTCGCGCATGTCTGACTCAACGCCGGGCGCGATCCGTTCCGCCGCCACCATACTGCTGCTTCGAGACGCGCCTTCGTTCGAGGTGCTGATGGTCAAGCGGCACCACCAGATCGACTTCGCGGCCGGGGCCCTGGTGTTCCCGGGCGGCAAGAGCCACCAGGGTGACAGCGACCCGCGCTGGCGCGAGCTGGCGATCGGCTTCGACGAGGTCGGAAGCGATGGCGTGGCCCTGCGCATCGCCGCGATCCGTGAGGCTTACGAAGAGGCCGGGGTCCTGCTGGCCCGCGACCGGGAAGGGGCCTTCTACGCCGGCGAGGCGGCCAAGGACATCCGGGACGCGGTGGCGCAGGACAAGGTCGCCTTCATCGACGTGGTCCAGGATCTGGGTTTGAAGCTGGACCTCTCGGCCCTGACTGTCTTCGCCCGCTGGATCACGCCCAAGCTGATGCCCAAGCGCTTCGACACCTGGTTCTACGTCGCCCACGCGCCCCTGGCCCAGCAGGCGATCTGCGATGGCCACGAGGCGGTCGACGCCGAGTGGATCGCGCCGGGCCTGGCTCTGGATTTGGCGGCCTCGGGCCGGCGCAAGGTCATCTTCCCCACCCGGATGAACCTGCAACTTCTGGCCGAGAGCGCCGGCCCGGCCGACGCCGTGGCGCGGGCCCAGGCGCGGGAGCTGGTCACGGTCGAGCCGTGGATCGACGGTCCGGTCCTGCGAATCCAGGAGAACGCCGGCTACGGCCCGGTGACGGAGCCGCTGGAGGCGCTCTGAACGTGGTCCTCGTCCTTCGACAGGCTCAGGATGAGGACCAAGGCCAGTTCAGTAGAACCTCATCCTGAGCTTGTTGAAGGACGAGGTTTCGGCTCCTCAGCTTTTAAGCCCAGACCCCGAAGCGTTGACCCACGCCACCACATCGCCCAGCACCTTGGCGGTCGCCTGGTCGAAGGCCGGGACGATGGCGCCGACGCGGTTGTCGGCGGCTTTCACGCGGGCCTCGAAGATCTGGTCGCCGATCAGGGCGCGGTCCTGGCTGCGGTTCAGCACGCCGCGCACCCGCACCACCACTTCCGGCGCGGCCTTGGGGCCGTTGACGTAGTCGGCCTCGAAGGTGCGCACCTCCAGGCGCAGCATCATGTCGGCCCTGGCCACCTCGCCGCGACCGATCAGGCGAGCGCGACCGGGATCGTTCTCGAAGGCGCGGGCGGTGGCTTCCTCGAACAGCACGAAGGCCGGCGAGACCCAGCGGGCGTCGGCGATATAGGCCACCTCGCCATTGGTGCTGGTCAGGATGCGGTCGCCGGCGGCGGCGCGGGTGAAGGCCGAGGGCGTCTTCAGCACCCCGAACATCGCGCCGGGCGGACCCTTGGGCACGCTGACCTCGGCCTCACCGAAGCGATAGAGGCTGGCCGGCTTGGCCTTGGGGAAGACGCTGATGCAGCCCGAAAGGCTGACCACCAGAGCGGCGGCGGTCAGGGCGCGTGCTGTGTTGCGGATCATCGGGCTCACGGCTTGACCTCCACTTCCTTGGCGGGCGCCTTGCCGACCAAGCCTCGAGGGTTCTGTTCGACGTCGGCGACCAGGCGGTCCAGGGACTCGGCGGCCGACTGCAGGGTGACGATGGCCGACGACAGCTGCGGCAGGCCGGTGCTGGCGAAGTCGGTGGTCGGGCCTTCCAGCTTGCCGACCATGCCGCGGGCGTCCTTCGCGGCGGCCTTCAGCTCGGCGGCGGCGTCGCCCAGTTCCTTCAGCGTGCGCTTGCCGTCGCCGTCGACCAGGCCGTTGGCGTTCTTGGAGAGCTCGGTGATCGACTGGGCGGTCTGGTCGATGCTCTGCAACGCCTTCTGGGCGTCGGCGATGATTTCCTTGCGCTCGCGCAGCTCGGCGGTGACCGCCTGGACGTCGCTGAGCGAAGCGCTGAAGGTCTTGATGTTCTGGTCGCTCAGCACGCGGTTGACGCGGTCCAGCGCCTCGATCGTTCGCGTCAGCACCGTGCCGCCGCCTTCCAGCAGGTCGGAGAGAGCGCTGCGCTGACTGCGCAGGACCGGCACCTTGCCGTTCTTGACGGTGTCCTTCAGCAGCTCCTTGTTGGGCGAGCCGGCGGTGATCTGGATATAGTTGACGCCCGTGATGCCCTGCGGCTCCAGCGTGGCGTAGCTGTCGACCTTGATCGGCACGTCCGAGGTGACGCGGACGCGGGCGATGACGCGGTTGGGGTCGGTCTTGTCCAGCTCGATGCGGCTGACCTCGCCGACCTTGATGCCGTTGAAGTGCACCTCGCCGCCTGTGGACAGGCCGCGCACCGGGCCGATGAACAGGACGTCGTACAGGTCATAGTCCTTGCTGAAGCTGACCTTGGCCAGCCAGACCACGAAGATCACCAGGCCCATGAAGAGGGCCAGCGATATGGCCCCGACCAGGGCGTAGTTGGCGTTTCTTTCCATTGGTTACGTCCTCGCCTGGTCTTCCGAGGACGCGGCGGCGCGTCCTCGCGGGCCCAGGAAGTATTGCTTGATCCAAGGATGATCCGAACGCTCGAGCTCGCGCACGGGCGCCACGGCGACCACCTTTTTGTCGGCCAGAACGGCCACGCGGTCGGTGATCGCGTAAAGGCTGTCCAGGTCGTGGGTGATCATGAAGACGGTCAGGTCCAGGCTGTCGGACAGGTCCTTGATCAGGGAGTCGAAAGCCTCGGCCCCGATGGGATCCAGGCCCGCCGTTGGCTCGTCCAGGAACAAGAGCTCGGGGTCCATGGCCAGGGCGCGGGCCAGGCCGGCGCGCTTGCGCATACCGCCCGACAGCTCGGCGGGCTTGAGCAGCGCCGCGCGGGCGGGCAGGCCGACCATGGCGATCTTGAGATCGGCGATCTCTTCGACCTCGCGGCGGGGCAGCTTGGTGTGTTCGTACAGCGGCGCGGCGACGTTCTCGCGCACCGTCAGATTCGAGAAGAGCGCGCCTTGCTGGAACAGGACGCCCCAGCGCCGCTCGACCGACGACCACCGCCGGCGCGAGGCCACGCGCATGTCGCCGCCGAACAGCCGCACCGTGCCGCCGTCCGGGACCTTCAGGCCGATGATGGTGTTGAGCAGCACCGACTTGCCGGTGCCCGAGCCTCCGACGACGCCCAGCACCTCGCCGCGCTCGACCTTCAGGTCCAGGCCGTCGTGGATGGTGTTCTCGCCGAAGCAGGAAATCAGGCCCTGCACCTCGATCGGATGCTTTTCGGCGTCGGCCGTTTCGACGGCCGGGGGGATCAGGGCGGGGCCGGTCATATGTCCAGCTCCATGAAGATCAGGGCGAAGATCGCGTCGATCAGGATGATGGCGAAGATGGCGTGCACCACCGCCGCCGTCACGCGCCGACCCAGGGATTCGACGTCGTTGCCGACCTCCATGCCCTGGCGGCAGCCGATCGCGGCGATCACCGCGGCCATGACGGGCGCCTTCAGCATGCCGATTCCGAAGTGCGTCCAGCCGACGAAGTCGATGATCCGCTGCAGGAAAAAGGTAGGCGACAGGTCCAGCACGACCCAGACCACCAGGATGCCGCCGGCCAGGCCGGCGATGGTGGCCACGAAGACCAGCAGCGGGATCGTGAAGAGCAGGGCGGCGAAGCGCGGAAGCACCAGCGCCTCGTAGGGATCCACGCCCATGACCTGCATGGCGTCGATCTCCTGGTTCATCTTCATCGAGCCGATCTCGGCCGCGAAGCTGGAGGCCGAGCGGCCGGCCAGCAGGATGGCGGTGATCAGGATATTGAATTCGCGCATGACCGAGATGCCGATCAGCTCGACCGAATACACCTGGGCCCCGAAGTCGGTCAGCATGTTGGCGCCCAACAGGGCCACCACCGCGCCGATGAAGAAGGTCGTGACGGCCACGATCGGCATGGCGTCCAGGCCGGCGCGCTCGCACAGGGCTATGGTCGGCGCCCAGCGGACGCGGCGCGGGTCGGCGATGCAGCGGCCCACAGCCACCAGCAGGTGGCCCAGGAACACCATGGTGCCGTAGGCGTCGCCGAACAGGCCAAACACGCCCTTGCCGATCCGTTCCAGCAGGGCGTGGAAACCGCCGGAGCGCACCGTGGGCTCGGGTTCGACCTGGATGGCGGCGGCCACCAGCTCCAGGAGGCGCAGAACTTCACGGCGGGCCTGGACCTGCTCGGTCTTCAGGCGGTCGCCGGCGGCGCGCAGGATGGCGTAGGCGCCGGCGGTGTCGCAACGATTGACGCCGGTCAGGTCCAGATGCAGCGCGCGCGTATTCGCCAGGGCGTCTTCCAGCCGAAGCCCGGCGTCGAACAGACCCCGCGCGGTCCAGTCCCCCGACAGCACCGCCGCCGTGCGGCCGTCCTGTTCGGTCAAGGTGAAGTCCGCCGGAAGCGCCATGAAGTCCTTGAGGATCGTTTCCTGGTTATATCCAAGCCCTGCCGTGGACCTGACAAGTCCAAAACGCGCCAAGGCGCAGCTTGTTGCTGCTTAAGGCGATATCGTGACGAAGAGCAGACAGCGCCTGGTTTTTGACGCCGTACCCCCATCCCGTTTTTTTGGCCTCCGGTGCGGCCACGGGGCGCATCGCGCCGAACTTCAATGTTGGTTAACGGATTCCCGTCACTGACATGGTCAACCAAACCTTACCCTCGAGTCGGAGTTCCAGGCATGAGCGCTCACAAGCTTGATAAGCGGATGGCCTTCATGCGCTTCGACGAGCGCTCGCGGACGGCCCTGCGCGCCATCAAGCCGGTGATCGACGCCGAAATCGCCGGCGCCCTGGGCAAGTTCTACAATCAGGTCCGCCTGTTCCCCGAGACGCGGGGCAAGTTCCGCGACGACGCCCACATGAACGGCGCCGAGCGTGCTCAGGCCGCCCACTGGCGCCGGATCGCCCAGGCCGACTACGGCGAGACCTATGTCCGTGACGTCGAGCGCATCGGCCGCGCTCACGTCGAGGCCGACCTGGAGCCGCAATGGTACATCGGCGGCTACGCCCTGGTGGCCGAAGAGCTGATCCGCGCCGTGGTCGCCAAGCGCGCCAAGGGCCTGTTCAACAACGCCGCCAAGTCGGACGCCGAACTGGCCGACGGCCTGTCGGCCCTGACCAAGGCCGTGTTCCTGGACATGGAACTGGCCATCTCCTGCTATCTGGAACTGCTGCAGGAGGAACGCGACGCCCTGGAGGCCGAGCGCGAAGCCGCCGAGGCTCGCCAGGCCCAGGCCGTGAAGGCGGTGGGTGAGGCCTTGTCGCGCCTGGCCGCCGGCGACCTGACCGCCCGTGTCGAGGGCGACTTGGCGCCGGAGTTCCAAAGCCTGAAGGTCGATTTCGAACAGGCCGCCGGCGCGCTGGCCGAGGCCATGCGTTCTGTCGAACACTCGGCCGGCGGCATCCGCTCGGGCGCGGATGACATCGCTCGCAGCGCCGAGGACCTGTCGCAGCGCACCGAGCAGCAGGCCGCCACGCTGGAGCAGACCGCCGCCGCCGTCGAGGAACTGACCGGCGCCGTCGGCAAGACCGCCCAGAGCGCCCGCGAGGTGTCCTCGCGCGTCGCCGAAGCGTCGACCGAAGCCGAGCGCTCGGGCCAGATCGTCACGCGCGCCGCCGAGGCCATGACCAAGATCGAGGCCCAGTCGCAGCAGGTGAACCAGATCCTGGGCATGATCGACGAGATCGCCTTCCAGACCAACCTCCTGGCCCTGAATGCCGGTGTCGAAGCCGCGCGAGCTGGCGACAGCGGCAAGGGCTTCGCCGTCGTGGCGCAGGAAGTGCGGGCCCTGGCCCAGCGCTCGGCCCAGGCGGCCAGCGACATCAAGTCGTTGATCACCGAGAGCAGCCGCCAGGTCAGCGAAGGCGTCGAACTGGTCGGCCAGACCGGCGAGGCGCTGCGCGGCATCCACGAGAAGGTCGGCGGCATCGACGAACTGGTCAACGCCATCGCCGCCTCGGCCAGCGAACAGGCCACGGCCCTGGGTCAGGTCAATTCGGCCGTGAACCAACTGGACCAGGTGACCCAGCGCAACGCCGCCATGGTCTCGCAATCGACCGAAGCCACCCACGCCCTGCGGGTCGAGGCTGCGGACCTGTCGAACCGCGTCGGCGCCTTCCGCCTGGGTGGTCGCCCGCAAAGCTTCCAGCCGACTCAACGCGAGCAGCCGGCCGAAAACCCGGTCCACGCCGCTCGCGCCCGCGTCGCGGCGTTTGCGCGTCCGGGGCGGTAAGGTCTGAGAGGTCGAAAACCTCGTCCTTCGACAAGCTCAGGATGAGGTTTTCTACTGCATCGGCCTTGGTCCTCATCCTGAGCCTGTCGAAGGACGAGGACCACGCACCTACTTCGGCGGCGGGGCCGTCGAGGCGCGGTGGATCAGTTCGAAGGGCAGGAGCACGTCGACCGGCCGTTCGGGCGGTTCGCTGCTCTTGGCGCGGGCGATCAGCAACTTGGCCGCCGCAGAGGACATCTCCGCCACCGGCTGACGCACCGTGGTCAGCTGCGGCCGGCTGAAGCGTGAGCTGGGGCTGTCGTCGAAGCCCGCCACCGAGATGTCACCCGGCGTCATCAGCCCGGCTTCCGCAATCGCGGCGATGCAGCCCAGGGCCATGTCGTCGTTCGAGGCGAAGATCGCCGTCGGGCGGTCGGGCAGGGCCAGCAGGGCCTTGGCCTGCTCCAGTCCCGACTGGAAGGTGAAGTCGCCCTGGCGCACCCAGCTGTCGGCCACCAGCAGCCCGCGGGCCTTCATGGCCTCCAGATACCCCTCGCGCCGCGCCTGGCTGGCGCCGTAGCGCGGCTCGCCGACGATGAAGCCGATGCGCTTGTGGCCCAGGTCGGCCAGATGCTGGGTCATCTCGCGCGCGGCGGCGTAGTCGTCCATGTGCACCCGCGGGCCCAGGCCCTCGGCCTTTTCCGGGCCGACGCGGACATAGGGCGTGCCGGCCTTGTCCAGGGTCTCCAGTACGCCGGGATTGTCGGAGGAGGGCGGGGTCAGGATCACGCCGTCCGGCTTCAGGGCGGCCAGGAAGGCGGCCACGTCCTGGCGCACGTTCGGACCATCATTGTCGATCAGCTCGATCAGCAGGTGATAGCCCAGGTCGCGGCAGACCAGGGTCGCGCCCAGCTGGATGCGCGACAGGTAGTCGGCGCCGCGTTCGCTCTGCCAGTGGTCGATGGTCAGCGCCGCGTCGACGAAGACGGCGATCACGAACGAGCGCGACCCGGCCAGGCTGCGCGCCGACAGGTTGGGGCTGTAGCCGAGCTCGCCGGCCGCCTCGAGCACGCGATCGCGCATGGCGGGCCGAACGTTCGGCTCCTTGTTCATCACCCGCGAAACGGTCTTGATCGAGACGCCCGCCTTCGCGGCGACGTCGTAGATCGTCACCGAAGCCATCAGTCCGCCCCGACCTGCCTGAGACTCACGCCCATCCGCGCAGACTAGGGCCTGTCGGCGTTTGAGGGAAACTCCTTGGTTGAGACCACGCGACCCCTTGTGCCGTAAGGGAGGCGCCGTCAGTGTGCCCCCGACACGGCGTCAGACCGTGCAAAACGGGGAGGAGAGATGGCGTTTGACGAGGGAGCGCGGCCGAAGGAGCCGGTGCGGGCGAATTTCATCGCCGCGTACACCCTCGCGCAGGTCGGCGCCTTCGTATCCTTCCAGCCGCTTTTGCAGGTGCTGCTGCCCCTGAAGGCCGAGTCGATCGACGCGGCGTCCAAGGCGGTGGTGCTGAGCCAGGTCGCCTTCTGGGGCGCGCTGGTCGCCAGCATCGCCAACCTGCTGGCCGGGGCGATCAGCGATCGCACGACCTCGCGCTTTGGCCGTCGTCGCCCCTGGATGGTGGTCGGCGCGATCGGGGCCTCTCTCGCCTATCTGGCCATCATGAACGCCAAGACGCCGCTGGCCCTGATCGGCGGCGTGATCCTGTTTCAGCTGACCTTCAACCTGTGCTTCTCGGCCCTGGTGGCGGTGATGCCCGACCGGGTGCCCGACAACCAGAAGGGCATGGTCGCGGCGTTCCTCAGCCTGGGAAACCCGATTGGCACCGCCTTCGGCGCGGTGATGATCGGCGGGTTGCTGGTCGTCGAGTGGCAGCGCTACGCGGCGATCTCGATCGCCCTGCTGCTGGGTCTCGCGCCCTTCGTCCTGCGCCTGAAGGATCCGCCGCTGGCCAAGGAGGACGTGCCGCCGTTCCACCTGCGCGAGTTCATCGCCGGCCTGTGGGTCAGCCCGCGCAAGCATCCCGACTTCGCCTTCGCCTGGGCCGGGCGGTTCATGGTGCTGGTCGCCCTGAGCCTGGTGCAGAGCTACATGCTCTATTTCCTGCAGGACGTGGTCGACTATCCCAAGCTGTTCCCGGGCCATCGCTCCGAGGAAGGCCTGGCGATCCTGGCCACCGTCTCGACCATCTTCAACGTCATCTGCGCCATGGTCGGCGGGGTGCTGTCGGACCGCATGCGGCGGCGCAAGCTGTTCGCGTTCGGCGCGGCCCTGACCATCGCCGCCTCGATGGTGGTGTTCTCGCTGACCTCGGACTGGACCGTGCTGCTGGCGGCCTATGTGGTCTATGGCTGCGGCGCGGGCTGCTTCTGCGCCGTCGACATCGCCCTGGTCACCCAGGTGCTGCCCTCGCAGAAAGACGCCGGCAAGGACCTGGGCGTCATCAACCTGGCCAACACGCTGCCCCAGGCGCTGGCGCCGGCCCTGGCGGTGTGGAGCCTGGGCCCCAGCCACGTGAACTTCAACGTGTTCTTCCTGATGGCCGCGGGGCTGGCCCTGACTGGCGGTCTGGCGATCCTGCCGATACGAGGGGTTCGTTAGAGCCTCGAGGTCGCCTTGCCCCAGTTCCGCGTCGTCACCGATCCCGACGATCCCGCCGTCGCCCCGTTCCGGGCGATCAAGGAACGCGACCTGGTCGGGCGCGAGGGCCTGTTCATCGCCGAGGGCGAGACGGTGCTGCGGGCCTTTGTCCGCGATGCGCCAGAGCGGGTGGTGTCGCTGCTGATCGACCCCAAGCGCCGGGACAAGCTGGCCGAGGTTTTTAAGAGTCTGCCAGAAGAGACGCCCGTCCATTTTGCCGACCAGGCCGTGCTGGACGCCATCGCCGGCTTCCACCTGCATCGCGGCGTGCTGGCGGTGGGCCGCAAGCCCGAGCCGATCGCTGCGCGCGACCTGCTGGCAGGCCTGCCTGAGCGAGCGCTCGTGCTGGTGCTGTGCGGCATCGCCAACCACGACAATATCGGCGGCATCTATCGCAACGCGGCCGCCTTCGGGGCCGATGCGGTGGTGCTGGACGCCGACTGCTGCGATCCGCTGTACCGCAAGGCGATCCGTGTCTCGGTCGGGGCGGTGCTGTCGGTGCCGACCGCGCGCCTGGAGCGGGGCGAGGACATCGCCGAACTGTTGTCTGCTACCAGCTTCGAGGGCCTGGCGCTCAGTCCGTCGGCCTCCGAGATCCTGGCGCACCTCAAGCCCGCGCCGCGCACCGCCGTGCTGCTGGGCGCGGAGGGACCGGGCCTGACGCCCGAGGTGATGGCGCGGGCGCGGACCATCGGCATCCCGATGGCCAACGGCTTCGACTCGCTGAACGTCGCCACCACCAGCGGCATCGTCCTGCACCACCTTCGCTTCGCCCACGGCTGGGAAAGTGGGCTAGGAAACCGGTTTCCTAGCCTCTAGGGTCTGGTCCGACAAATCACCCGTCAGAAGGCTTTGATCCCATGCTGAACCGTCGCGGCGCCCTTGCGGCTTTCGTCACCTGCGTCCTGGGATCCCTGGCGGCGCGCAAGGCGGAGGCCGCTCCCGTGCAATCAACTCCACCCGCCGACCCGACCGAGGTCATCACCCTGTGGCCCAACGGCGCGCCGGGCGGGGAGGGCGTCACGGCGGTCGAGGCCATCATCGACCGCACCGTGGCCGGCGGCCCACGCGACCGCGCCCAGACCCATACCCGCAAGCCGACCCTGGTGGTCTTCCGCCCCAAGAAGCCGAACGGCGCGGCGGTGATGCTGATTCCGGGCGGTGGCTACGAGCGCGTGGTGCTGGACAAGGAAGGCTATGAGACGGCCCGCTGGCTGAACGGCCAGGGCTACACCTGCTTCGTGCTGTTCTACCGCATGCCGGGCGACGGCTGGGCGGCGGGCGGCGACGCGCCGCTGCAGGACGCCCAGCGCGGCATCCGCCTGGTCCGGTCCAAGGCCGCCGAGATGGGCTTCTCGGCCGACCGCGTGGCGATCATGGGCTTCTCGGCCGGCGGTCACCTGGCGGCCAACCTGACCGTCCGCTACGACGCGGCGACCTATGCGGCCATCGACGCCGCCGACCAGCTGCCGGCCAAGCCGAGCCTGTCGTGCCTGATGTATCCGGTGATCAGCACCGACCCGGCCATCGCCCACGCCGGCTCGCGCAAACAACTGCTGACCGCGATCAACACCCCCGAGCGCGCCCTGGAGCTGTCGCCCGAAAAGCAGGTGCGCGCGGGTCTGTCGCCGGTGATCGTGATCCATGCGGCCGACGACAAGACCGTGCCGGTCGAGAACGCCCTGGTGATGTTCAGCGCCCTGAAGGCCAAGGCCGTGCCGACCGAGATGCACATCTTCGAGGAAGGCGGCCACGGTTTCGGCATGCGCTTCACGCCGGACAAGCCCGTGTCGGCCTGGCCGGGCCTGTTCGGAGCCTTCGCCAAGCGCCACGGGGTCTAGGCGCCGCAGTCGGCGGTCCTTTCCTTCAGCTTCCAGGCGGCGATCTCGGCGTCGCGGAACTTGATCCACTCGCCGCGCAGGACGGCGGGCCGCTTGCCATGGCGCTCGTCCAGGAACTGCGCCCCGACCACGCGGTCGGTGCGGAAGGTGCGGAACGCCTCGCGTAGCTCGCACCAGGCGATGATCATGCGGACCGTCTCGCGATAGCCGACGGTGACCGGCCAGATCACTCGCGCACTGATCGCCCCGGCCTCGTCGCTGTAGTCGAGGCGGATCTTGCGGCCGGCGTGGATCCAGGCGCGGACCTGGGCGACGTCGATGCGGTCGGTCTGTGGTTTCCAGGCGGGGGAGGCGGCGGCGGCCGGCTCCAGCACATAGGGCCGCAGGCGGTCGGGCACGGCGGCGGCGATCTTGCTGATCAGGTCGCTCGCGGCCTTGGCCAGGACCGGATCGCCGCGCCCGGCCACCCACTGCGCCCCCAGCACCGCCGCCTCGATCTCGTCGGGGGTCAGCATCAGGGGCGGCATGTCGAAGCCGGCCTCCAGCACATAACCCACCCCGGCCTCGCCGCGGATCGGCGCGCGCTGGCCCACCAGGGCGGCGATGTCGCGATAGACGCTGCGCTTGGAGGTCTCCAGCTCGGCGGCGATGGCGTCGGCGGTGACCGGCGCGCGGCTGCGGCGCAGGATCTGGATGATCTGGAAAAGGCGTTCGGCGCGTCTCATGGCCCTGAATATCGGCGATCGCTACTGACAGCATGCTGGCAGTAGCCTGGCGGTAGCAAGTCGTCACCAAGACATTCGAGATCGGAGAGGGACGATGATCACGCTGTTCGCCGCCGGAGCCGGGTTCGGGCTGCCCGAGATCAGCCCCTATGTGACCAAGACCGAGGTCCAGCTGATGATGGCCGGCCTGGCCTACAAGAAGACCAAGGGCAGTCGCGAGACCGCGCCCAAGGGCCAGCTGCCGTGGATCGAGGACGCCGCCCAGGCGATCGGGGACTCCACCTTCATCCGCGCCCATATCGAGCAGAAGTACGACATCGACCTGGACATGGGCCTGTCGGGCAAGGAACGCGCCCAGGCCTGGGCGATCGAGCGGATGATCGAGAACCAGCTGGGCTGGGTGTCGGCCTATTTCCGGCATCTGGATCAGGCCAATTTCGCCAAGGGCGCCGCGCGGTGGTTCGACCAGGCGCCGGAGCCTCTGCGCGACGATCTGCGGCGCGGCCTTCTGGAAGCGATCGCGACCGATGTCCGCGCCGTCGGCGTGGGCCGGCATCTGCGGGAAGAGGTGACCTGGCTGGGCAGCCTGTCGCTGCGCTCGCTGGACGAGCTCTTGGAGGACAAGGCCTATCTGATGCGCGACAGCCATCCGGTGGGAGTCGACGCCACGGCCTTCGCCATGCTGGCGGCGATCATGACGCCCTTCTTCGAGTCGCCCCTGCGCCGGGAGGCCGAAAGCTATCCGCGCCTGGTCGACTATGTCAGCCGGATGATGGCCCAGTTCTATCCGGCCCATCCCTGGAACCTGCGTCAGGCGGCCTGAACCTGAGACCGCTACCAAATTGGTCGTACAAATCGGAGAAATTGGTCAGGCCATTTATGATTGCATGGTTGGCCAGTTTCGCTAAGTTGACCGGGCGTGATCGGACGTTTCGTTCGCTCTCTTGCTCGTCGACCACAGGCGCTGCGTACCTTGCGCCAACCTCCTCCCGGGGCGGACGACGATGGCGGCCGGAGTCCTTACCCTCCGGCCGCTCGCCGTCTTCCGGCGGCGTACATGGTAAGGCCACTTGCTCGCGGGCGCTTGTGAGGCGGCCGAACCGGCGTTAGTCCTGTGTGACGCGCCGGCTTTGGCGCTTGTCTACGGCGTTTGCGATGTCGACCCCTCCGTCCACGGATTCCACGCGGCTGTACCAACAGGTGGCGGCCTCGATCAGCGCGTCGATCGCCGATGGGTCGTTCCAGCCCGGCCATCGCCTGCCGTCCGAGCGCGATCTGGCCGACGAGTTCGGCGTCAGCCGTCCCACCGTCCGCCGCGCCGTCATCGCCCTGGAGATGCGAGGTCTTTTGGAGGCCCGCCAAGGCTCAGGCGTCTATGTCCGCCTGGACCAGCCGCCGCCGCCGGCCAAGGACCTGGACATCGGCGCCTTCGAGCAGGCCGAGGCCCGTCGCCTGTTCGAGGGCGAGGCCGCCGCCCTGGCCGCCACCCTGATCACCGACGAGGAACTGGCCTATCTGGAGACCCTGGTCGTCGAGATGAACAGCGACGCGGCGACCAAGGAGCAGTCCGAGCTGGCCGACCGCCAGTTCCATATCTCCATCGCCGCCGCCACGCGAAACGTCGCCGTGGCCCGGATCGTCGAGAACACCTGGGACCTGCGCTACCGCTCGCGCCTGTGCATGCAGATGCTGGAAAAGGCCCGCCATGTGCGCAAGCGGCCGCTGAAGGACGAGCACCAGGAGATCGTCGACGCCCTGCGCACCCGCGACCCCAAGGCCGCCCGCGCCGCTATGCAGGCCCACCTTGGCGGCCTGATCGAGAACCTGCTGCTGACCGCCGAGTTGGAGGCTATCGAGCGCACCCGCGAGAGCCTGGCGGCCAAGCGCGAGGAGATCGCTCTGCGCGCCGCCAGCGCCGCCAAATAAAAAACGGGCCGGATCCCCGAAGGAACCCGGCCGCGCAGGAGGGGGCCGAATAGAGAAGGGGAGGGGCGGCTTCTAGAAATTCACGTCCAGGCGCGCGCCGAAGTAGCGGAACGCGTCGCGGCCGGGGAACCAGGTGCGACCCTGGGCCGTCGGGATGGCCGGATTGCTGTAGCCCGAGGCGCCGTTGCCGAGGCCCCGGGCGTAGCGCTTGTCGAACAGGTTGTTGGCGAAGGCCGAGACCGTGTAGCGGCCCTCGCGGTCGGTGACGCCGACCTTCAGGTCCGCGATGCTGTAGGCCTTCTGGAACGTGCCGTCCGGCAGGAACGACGTCACCGAGGTCTGGAAGCCCTTGTAGTCGGCCCGGAAGACGGTGCGTTGAAATAGACGCGGCGGTTCAAGAGGCTGCTCTTGAAGCCCAGCTCGTAGCTCTTGGCCGTCTCGGGCGGCGCCGGCATCTGGGCGGCGATCCTTGCGTCGAAGGTGCTGACCAGTTCATAGGCTTGGCCCTTGTAGCCCGAGCGGCCGAACAGCTGGTGCGTGGTGGCCGCGCCGATCGCCGTGCTGGCGAGATGGTCTTGTCGAACTTGTAGCTGATCTTCTGCCGGTTGATGCCGCCGCCGCCGGTCAGGGCCAGCTTGTCGGTGATGTCCCAGGTGGCGTTGGCATAGGCCGAGTAGTTCTCGTTGGTGCTTTGGGCCAGGTAGCGGGCCAGCTGCAGCACCGGGCCGCGGTTCAGGAAGTGGTCGAGATCGTTCTTGGCGTACCAGAGGCCGGCGACATAGCGGAACCGCGTGTCGCCCCGGCGAGGTCAGGCGGAACTCCTGGGTCCAGCTGTCGGCGTGGAAATAGCCGTCGATATGCGCGCCGCTGTTGATCCCCGAGGGGCTGGCGACCGGGAAGCCCAGCAGGAACGGCTGGTCGGTGCCGTCAATGTCCTGGAAGTCGACCATCTTCCAGCGGTCGTGCGAGGTGATCGACGACAGGGTGTGGCCCTTCAGGACCGAGCCCTCGCCGAAGTCGTAGTCGATGCGGGCCGTCGTGCCGAAGACGTCCGAATTGCCGCCGCCGATGCGGTCGTCGGCGCGGACGAAGTGGTTGTTCTTGTCGAAGGTGACGCCGCGCAGGGTCAGGGCAGCCGGGAAGGTTGGAATGCCTTGGTAGAACAAGCCCGGCGTCAGCTCGCTGATCGCGCTGGCGGAGCAGCTGCTGACATTGTGGTTGTAGCGCGGGGCCAGGCTGAGGGTCAGGTTCTCGGTCGGCGTCCAGACCAGATTGGCGGTGTCGCTGGTCGCTTGCTGGGCCAAGGCGGCAGCGGGGGCGGCGACCACGGTGGCGGCCGTGGAGGCGAGCAGCAGCAATCAAATGCTGGTCATGGTCCCGGTGTTCCTGCGCCTGCCGCCAGCTCTTTGTTTGACGGTCAATTGGCATGTCCAAATGATGATTAATGGTCATGCCAATTGTCAAGCGCACTGGCTATGGGGTCAAAATGTGGCCTGACGATTAAAATTGTTGCCCTATCGAGTGGGGAAAGGTCGGAACAAGAAAATGACAACGTTGGACAGAAATGCCGTTTGTCCTTCGGGCTTTACGGCGCGGTGTCGAAATTGGTAAGGTCAGTTTAGCAACCACAAAACGAGACGGGGGATGGGTGCGCAGTCGAGCGGCCGCCAAGCGGGTCGGCGGCCGGCGTCATCGATCGTTCCCATGCGAGGCCGTGATCCGCCTATGAGCGTGCAGATGGACTACCGTGAAAGCACCGACCGGGCGGGCATGAGCCGCATGACGGTGCGCGAGCTGCGCGACACCTTCGTCATCGACAGTCTGTTCCGCCCCGGCGAGCTGCGCCTGTCGTATCTGGAGATCGAGCGGGCGGTGGTCGGCTCGGCTGCCCCGACCACGGCGGCCCTGACCCTGCCGACTTACAAGGAACTGGCCTCGCGCTTCTTCTGCGAGCGCCGTGAGGTGGGCGTGATCAATATCGGCGGTCCGGGTTCGATCACCCTGGATGGCCAGCGCTTCGAGATGGCGCGCCATGACAGCCTGTATATCGGCCGCGGCGTCGAGTCGGTCAGCTTCGAGAGCAACGCCGCCACCGATCCTGCCAAGTTCTACTTCGTCAGCTATCCGGCCCATGCCAGCTATCCCAGCAAGCACGTGCGCCGCGACGAGGCCCGCACGATCCAGGCAGGGGAGGCGGGGACCGCCAACCGCCGGGTGATCCGCCAGGCCATCCGCCCCGGCATCGTCGAGACCTGCCAACTGGTGATGGGCTTCACCGAGTTGGAGGACGGCAATGTCTGGAACACCATGCCGCCGCACACCCACCGCCGGCGCAGCGAGATCTACATGTATTTCGACGCCTCGCCGGGCCGGGTCATGCACCTGATGGGCGAGCCGGCCGAGCCGCGCGCGGTGTTCATGGATGACGGCGAGGCGGTGTTTTCGCCCAGCTGGTCGATCCATAGCGGGGTCGGCACGGCCAGCTACAGCTTCGTGTGGTGCATGGGCGGCGAGAACCTCGAGTTCGACGACATGGACATGCTGGCGGTCCACGATCTCGGGCCTGGCGCGTAAGAACAAGTACGGGAAGAAACGCTCAACATGACCTTCAAGACGCTCCTGAAGGCCGCCGCCGCGGTCGCCATCCTGGCTGAAACCGCCGCGCCGGCTATGGCCGCGCCCAAAGCGCCCGTGGTCAGCACGCCCGTCTCGGCCATCGACGCCGCCGGACGCAAGGTCGCCGCCTGGCAGCTGTCGCACATGGATAATTTCGACTACGTGCCGGTCAGCTCGTTCCGCAAGGACACCGAGGCGCCGCGCGACTGGATCCAGGCGGCGTTCTATATCGGCCTCTACACCTTCGCCGACGCGACCCAGGACCCGTACCTGGCCAATGCGGTGCTCAAGCATGGCGAGGCGGAAGCGTGGGGCTTCGACGATCGCCCGCGTCACGCCGACGCCGACGCCACCGGCGCGGTCTGGGTCTGGGCCGCCGGCCGCACGCACGACCAGAGCAAGCTTGGCCCGATCCGCGCCCGCTTCGACGCGGTGCTGGCCGATCCGTCCACGGTCTCGCTGGACTTCACGCCCAAGCCGGCGAAAGGCGACCCCTACTGCCAGGCCCGCTGGTGCTGGAGCGACGCCATCTTCATGGCCCCGCCAGCCTGGGTGAGCCTGACCAAGGTCAGCGGCGACAAGCGTTACCTGGCTCATGCCGACAGCGAGTTCTGGGCCACCCACGACTACCTGTTCGACAAGACCGAGCACCTCTATTTCCGCGACAGCCGCTTCATCACGCGGCGCAGCGACGCCGGCCAGAAGATCTTCTGGGGCCGTGGCAACGGCTGGGCCTTTGCCGGCCTCGCGCGGATCCTGCAGGACCTGCCGGCCAACCACCCCAGCCGTCCGAAGTACGAGCTGGCGTTCAAGCAGATGGCCGCCAAGATCGCGACCCTGCAGGGCGCCGAGGGCTATTGGCCCGTCTCGCTGCTGGAGCCGCAGAAGACGCCGGAAACCAGCGGCACGGGTTTCTTCGTCTACGGCCTGGCCTGGGGCGTGAACCACGGCCTGTTGTCGCGCGCCAAGTACGGCCCGGTCATCGACAAGGGTTGGAAGGCCCTGGACGCGGCGATCGAGCCGGACGGCCGCCTGGGCTGGGTGCAGCGCGTGGGCGTCGCGCCGGACCGGGTCGGTCGCGACGACACCCAGCTGTACGGCGTCGGCGCGTTCCTGCTGGCGGCCAGCGAAGTGCGGAAGCTGGGCTCGACTTCCCAAGGTGCGGCCAAGCAGTAGAATAGCCGGACGGAATCCACAGCGAGGCCCGATGCGCGGCGCGCCAGACCCCCAGAAGCTCTACCAGCAGGTGGCCCGATCCATCGCGGCCTCGATCGCCGAGGGACGTTATGCTTCCGGCGACCGCCTGCCGTCCGAGCGGGGGCTGGCCGACTCGTTCGGGGTCAGCCGTCCAACCATCCGCGACGCCATGATCGCCCTGGAGTTCCAGGGCTTGGTCGAGGCGCGGCAGGGCTCGGGCGTCTATGTCACCGCACGCGCCAAGCCCGAGCCGGACACGGCCGAGGCCGAGGTCAGCGCCCTGGAGTTGACCGAAGCCCGTCGCCTGTTCGAGGGCGAGGCCTGCGCCCTGGCCGCCGCCGCCGTCGGCGACGAGCAGATCATGGCCCTGGAGCGCATCGCCCGCGATCTGGCCGGCCTGGCCGGGACCGAGGACGGCGAGCGGCTTGAGCACGACTTCCACCTGGCCGTCGCCCACGCCACCCGCAACGCCGCCATCGTCGCGGCGGTCGAGGAGATCTGGACGCTGCGTCGCCAGTTCCCCGAATGCGGCAATCAGCTGCGCCGCGTGCGTCTGGCCGATCCCGAAGGCTTCGCCGAGGACCATCGCCGCGTGGTCGCCGCGCTGCGCGACCGCGATCCCAAGGAGGCGCGGCGGGTGATCCACGAGCACCTGAACCGCACGGTCGAGGCCCTGCTGTCGATGGCCGAATGCGACGCCCTGGAGCGCACGCGCCAGGAAATGGCCGAGCGCCGCGGCGAGCTCTTGCGCCGAACTGCCATCTAGCGTTGAAGCCCTTCTCGCACTGTTCTAGGGCGCGATAATTCGTCGCACAAATCAAGGCCTTGCGGCCGTGGGGCGACGCGTGCTGACCTCCCTCCCAGGAATCAGGGGGTAATGATGTCGGATAAGCTGGCGCCTGCGAGCGTTGAGACGGTGCTGAAGGCGATCTCGTCAGAGATGTCGATCGCCGCCGTTGCGTGCGGGCATCTGGACGTGGCGCTGGGCAAGATCCTCGAGGTCGTGCCGGACGAGCATCGCCTGTCGGTCATGCAGGAGCTGCACACGGTCGACCTGTTGGCCCAGCACATCACGGCCCTGACCGACTTCACCGGCAACCTGTCGCAGCAGCACGGCCAGGGCGTCCTGGAGGTCAACGACTCGCTGAACGCCATCACCCTGGGCGATGTGGCCGAGCGCCTGCGCGCCTCGATCTCCGCGTAATCAGCTCGTCCGCCAGTCGGCGCCGGTCGCCGCGAACAGGCGGATGGCGTCGACCAGTCTTTGACCCTCGGCCCGCGCGCGGGCCGAGCGGGCGCTGTTGAGCGAGCGCTGGGCGTCGATCACTTCCAACATCGTGCCGCCGCCCTTGTCGAAGGCGACCTTGGCCAGGCGCAGGCGTTCGGTCGCCTGCTGCTCGGTGCGAGCGTGGGCGGCCAAGGCCGTCTCATCGGCCGACAGGGCCGAGAGGGCGTCCGCCACCTGACCGAAGGCCGTCAACACCGTCTGCTGATAACGAGCCGAGGCCGCACGGGCCGCCTCTCGCGCCTGCTGGCGACGGGCCTTCAGCGCGCCGCCGTCGAACAGCGGGGCGGTCAGGCCGGCGCCGATGTCCCAGCCGCTGGCGTCGTACGAGAAGAGGTCGCCGGGCTTCAGGGCGCCCTGGGTCAGGGACGCCGAGAGCTTGATGTTCGGATAGAGGTCGGCCGTCGTCACGCCGATGTCGGCGGTGGCCGCGTGCAGCTCGGCTTCGGCGGCCAGGATGTCCGGACGCTTGCGCACCAGCTGCGAGGGCAGGACGACCGGGACCGGCGCGCTCAGGCCCATGGTCGAAAGATCGAAGGCCGGCGCGGTCCAGTCGGCCGGGGCCTTGCCGACCAGCACCGCCAGGGCGTGACGGGCGGCGGCCAGTTCGCCTTGCAGGGCCGGCAACTGGGCGCGATCCTCTTCCAGTTGGCTGGCGGCCGAGACCTTGGCCAGGCTGGTCGAGCCGCCCAGGGCGTTGGCCTTGTGGATCAGGTCGATATTGGCCTGGTCGTCGGCGATCATCTGCTCGACGCTGGCGATCTGGCTGCGCAGGGTGGCGATGGTGGCGGCTTGCAAGGCGACATTGGCGGTGAGGCTCAGATAGGCGGCTTCCGTTCGCCGGCCCTGCGCCTCCATCCGCGCCGCCGCGCCTTCGATGCGGCGCTTGGCGCCGCCCCACAGATCCAGGTCGTAGCTGACCGCGCCGCCGACCGAATACAGGCTGAAGGTCGGGTTGCTGAGCTGGATGTCGCCAAAGCCGGTGAAGCCGAACGCTTGCAGGTTGGCGCGCTCGCGGGCGACGCCCGCATTGCCGGTGACCTGAGGTCCGGCGACGCCGCGCGCCTGGGCCAGGGCCGACTGGGACTGCGCCAAGGTGGCGTCGGCCTCGGCCAACGTGGGGCTATCCTTCAGCGCCTGGCGGATCACGGCGTCCAGCTCCGGCGAGTTCAGGGCTGTCCACCAGGGACCGGCATTGGCGGCGCCAGCGTCCAGGCGCGCGGCGGCCGGGGCGGTCTCGCCCGCGCCCAGCGTCGAGGCGGTCTTCGGCGCTTCGGGGGCCTGGAAGTTCGGGCCGACCGTCGCGCAGGCGGTCAGGGATGTGGCCGCCATCAGGACGGCGAACAGCTTAGTGGTCGGAGACATTGGCGGCCTTCGCCCCCTGTTTCGGGGTGCGCATGAGAAGGATGAGCGGCGCGCAGGCGATGGTGATCACCAGCATCAGCCGGAAGTCGTCGAGATAGGACAGCATCGCCGCCTGCCGGCCGACCAGCCCGTTGAACGCGGCCATGGCGGCCTGGCTGGAGAACAGCTGCGGCATGTAGGCCTGGTACAGCGGGTTGTCGGGCCGGGCGTGCTCGACCAGCACGGCGTGGTGCTTCTCGATGCCGCTGACGAACAGGGCCTGCATGATTGAGATGCCGGCGGCCGAGCCGATGTTGCGGATCAGGGTGAACAGGCCCGCGCCCTCGGCCCGGTGCTGCGGCAGCACCTTGGCGAAGGCGATGGTCGACAGCGGCACGAAGATCAGGCCGGTGCCGACGCCTGACAGGAAGCCCGAGGTCACCAGCAGGGTGGTGTCCATCTCCAGATTGTAGTGGCTCATCTGCCAGAGCGAGAGGGCGCTGATGGCCAGGCCGATGGTCAGCAGCAGCTTGATGTTCATCCGTCCCATCAGCTGGCCCACCGCGAACATGGCGATGAATGAGCCGAGACCACGGGGCATGGAGACCAGGCCCGTGAAAGCGACCGGATAGCCCAGCAGGGTCTGCATCAGCGGCGGCAGCAGGGCCAGGGTGCTGTACAGCAGGATGCCGATGAAGAAGCCGAACAGGCAGCAGGTGATGAAGTTGCCGTCGGCCAGCAGCTCCCGCGCCACGAACGGCTTCTCAGCGGTGGCCAACTGCACGCCGAAGATCCACAGGGCGATGACGGCGACGATCAGCTCGATCCAGATCTCGCGCGAGCCGAACCAGTCCTGGCTGGGGCCGCGGTCCAGCATCAGCTGGAAGGCGCCGATGGCGATGGCCAGGGCCAGAAAGCCCAGGGTGTCGAACTTGCGCTTTTCGCTGCTTTTCTTCTCGGAGAGGAAGAAGAACACGCCGCAGAATGCGAGAATTCCGATCGGCAGGTTGATGAAGAACACCCACCGCCAGTCGAGATTATCGGTCAGCCAGCCGCCCAGGCCGGGCCCGAGGAGGGGGCCCAGCACCGCGCCGGCGCCCCAGACGGCCATGGCCTGGCCGTGGCGCTCGGGCGGGTTGATGTCCAGCAGCACGGCCTGCGACAGCGGGATCAGCGCCGCGCCGAACAGGCCTTGCAGCAGGCGGAAGAGCACGATCTCGACCAGGTTCTGGGCCACGCCGCACAGCATCGAGGCCGCGGTAAAGCCGATGATCGAGACGATCAGCACCATCTTGCGGCCCATGCGCTCGGTCAGGAAGCCGGTCAGCGGCGTCATGATCGTCGAGGCCACGATGTAGGAGGTCAGCACCCAGGTGATCTGGTCCGCCGACGCCGAGACGCTGCCCTGGATGTGGGGCAGGGCGACATTGGCGATGGTGGTGTCCAGCGAGATCATGATCGTCGCCAGCATCACCGAGATGGTGATCGGCGTGCGATTGGCGACGTCGCGGGCGTGGTCCTCATGTCCCATCAGTGCTTGCCCGAACGGATGTCCGTGTCTTTGTTTGTCGACGTCACGTCGACGGTCGCCTTGGCGCTGAGGCCGGCCGACAGGTTCGACGGCGCGGCCTGGTCCAGGGTCAGGCGCACGGGCAGGCGCTGGACGACCTTGACCCAGTTGCCGGTGGCGTTCTCGGCCGGCAGCAGGGCGAAGCTGGAGCCCGTGCCGGGGCTGAAGCTGGCGACGTGGGCATTCAGCGGCTGGTCATAGGCGTCGACCTTGATCGTCGCCGGCTGGCCGACGCGCATGTGGGCCAGCTGGTCTTCCTTGAAGTTGGCCTCGATCCAGGGCTGGCCCGAGATCAGCCAGAATACCGGCTGCGAGGCGGTGACGCGGGCGCCGACCTGCAACTGCTCGACCTTGGCCACCACGCCGTCGGCGGGGGCGACCACGGCGGCATAAGAGCGGTCCAGCTTGGCGCGTTCCAGCTTGGCGACGGCTTCCAGCACGGCCGGCTGGCGTTCGGTCGGGGTGTCAGCGGTTCCGCCCAGGTCGGCCAGGGCGGTGAGCACCTGCTGCTTGACCACCGCGATCTGGCGCTGGGCCTGGTCGGCGGCGTGTCGAGCCTCATCCGCTTGCGCCTTGGTGGCGACGCCGGCGGCGGCCAGGTCACGCTGGCGGGCGGCCTCGCGCTGGGCGTAAGACGCGGTTTCCTGGATGGCGGCCAGGTCGGCCAGGCGCTGGGCGTAGACCGCGCGCTTGCCCTGGACATCGAAGCGAGCCTGGGCCAGGGCGGCCTCGGCTTCCGATATGGCGACCTGGTAGTCGGCCGGATCCAGGCGGAAAAGCACCTGGCCCTTCTTGACCGGCTGGTTCTCGCGGACGGCGATCTCGACGACCCGGCCGTTGATGCTGGTGCTGATCGCCGTGCGGCTGGTCTGGACGTAGGCATTGTCGGTGGTCTCGAACTTGCCGCCCGTCAGCATCACGACGCCGACTGTAGCCAGGATGACCACCGGCACGCCGATCATCAGCGGCCAGCGCAGCCGCTGGCCCAGGGTCTTCTCCCGCCGCCGGTTGGCCGCGCCCGCTTCGGCGTCCGCGATAGCTTCGTAACCTTCAGCGTCGCTCACGCGCTGCTCCACGTCTCAAGTCAGGTTTTGGGGAATCGTCAGGGGTTCGTTCGGGCCGCGAACCTTCGCCGGTGAAATAGGACTCCGCCTGTCATGAGGGAAATGATATGTCTTCACGACAGCCATGAATGCCGTGAATTTCAAAACCGCCGACCTCAATCTCTTCCGGGTGTTCGTCACCTTGCTGGAAGAGAAGAACGCCACGCGCGCGGGCGAGCGCCTGGGGCTGTCCCAGTCGGCCGTCAGCCACGCCCTGCGCCGGCTGCGCGAGATGGTCGGCGACGACCTCTTCATCCGGGGCCAGACGGGCCTGCGGCCCACGCCGCGCGCGCTGGAAATCGCCGACACCGCCCGCACGGCCCTGAAACTGCTGGAGACGGCCGTCACCGCCCAGAAGTTCGACCCGGCGGTCGATCATCACACCTTCACGATCGCGACCGGGACCTACATCTCGTACGTCCTGGGCCCGCTGATCGCCGAGCGGGTGTTGGCCCGGGCGCCGAACATCCAGATCCACTTCCGCGGCCTCTATACCGGCATGACCGAGGACCTCGACACCGGCAGCCTGGACATGGTCATCGGCTGCTTCGAGTCGATCCCGGGCCGGTTCACCCATACCCGGCTCTTCGAGGAGAGCGGCGTCTGGGTGCTGCGCAAGGACCATCCGGCCATGGCCGCCGGCGTCGACTACGACACGCTGGCCCGCCTGCCGCGCCTGGGGGTCAAGGGTGGGGACGACGACCCCGACCGCACCTCGGCCGGCCACCTGGGCTTGCGCCGCATCATCTCGTGGGGCGAGAGCTACGCCCTGGGCGACAACCCCTACCAGCCGTTCTCGGTGCAGGACTCGTTCAGCGCCATGAACATGGTCAGCCGCTCGGACATGACTTGCATCCTGCCGCGCCGCCTAGCCGAGATGGCCGCCACGCGCGGCAAGGTGGCGATGATCGAGCCGCCGAACGCGCCGCCGCCGACGCCGTTCGGGGCGGTGCTGCGGGCCACCGACGGGCCGGACTCGCCCAATGCCTGGCTACTGCGCCTGTGCCAGGAAGCGGCGCGAAAAATTTAGCCGCAATCGCGCCACATTTGGCGATTTGTCGATACACGCAGGCCCAGTTTTCCGCCTGAGGCGCCGGCTAGACCTTGGCCATGCGGTCCAGGGTCCTGCTTGTCGATTCCGATGCCGAGGGGCTGGCCAGCCTGGCCGAGTTCCTGGCGCGCCATGGCCTGGAGGTGCTCCAGGCGACCTCGGTGCGCGAGATGGACCAGGTGTTGGGCAAGGCCGAGGTCGACGCGGTGATCCTCGACCTGATGCGGCCGGGCGAGAAGGGCCTGGCGGTCTGCGGCAAGCTTCGTGAGCACTCGGCCGCGCCGGCCGTCATCGTGGTCAGCGCCATCGCCGACGAGGCCGACATCGTCGTCGGGCTGGAGATCGGCGCAGACGATTATGTGGCCAAGCCCTGCCGGCCTCGCGAGCTGCTGGCGCGCCTGCGGGCCGTGCTGCGTCGGCGGGGAGAGGCCGCGAGCGCGGCGCACGACCTGGCCCGCTCGGAAAGCTACCGCTTCGAAGGCTGGCGGCTGAACGTGGTCACCCACCAGCTGTTCGATCCGAACCACCGCTCGATCGACCTGTCACCGGCCGAGTTCAACCTGCTGCGGACGCTGGTCGCCAAGCCGCAGGAGGTGGTGCCACGCCGCGAACTGACGCCGGGCGGGCCTGTCGGTCCCGAGCGGGCGGATTTCCAGATCAACGTCGCCATGAGCCGCCTGCGCCGCAAGCTGGCGCGGGCCGAGGGTGGGGCGCGGCTGATCCGCACCGTCCGCCACTCGGGCTATCTGTTCACCGTGCCGGTCGAGCGGGTCACTTAAGCCGCCGCCCGCAACGACCGGGCCTGCGGCAGGCGCAGCTGCGCCACCAGCCCCTCGTCCGCCGCCAGCAGCCTCAGGTCGCCGCCATGGGCGCGGATCGTCGAGCGCGACACCGCCAGCCCCAGGCCTACCCCGGACTTGCCCGAAGCCCGGGCCGCCTCGCTGCGATAGAAGGGCTGGAACACCCGCTCCAGGTCGTCGGACGACAGGCCGGGACCTTTGTCGGCGACCTCGATGAAGGCCTCGCCGTTGCGGACGTCCAGGCTGACGGCAGCCTGTTCGCCGTACTTCAGGGCGTTGTCGATCAGGTTTTCGACCACCCGCTGGACGCCGACCACGTCGATCTCGGCCAGCACCGCCACGCCCGGTTCCAGCTTCACGGAGCCGGGCGCATCGTCGACCACCACCTCGAGCAGCGAGCGCGGGTCGACGACCTGGCGCGCGGCCGTGTGGGTTTCGTCGCGCATGAAGGCCAGCACCGAGGCGATCATCTCCTCCATCTGGTCCATGTCGCGGCCGATGGCCTGGCGCAGGGCGGGGGAGGCGCGCTCCAGCTTGAAGCGCATGCGGGTCAGCGGCGTGCGCAGGTCGTGCGAGATCGCCCGGATCATGCCGGTGCGGTCGTCGACATAACGCTTCAGCCGTTGCTGCATCAGGTTGAAGGCGTCGGCGGCCTTGCCGATCTCGGCGGGACCCGACAGGGGCGGCAGGTCGGCGGAGGGCTCGCGGCCCAGGCGATCGGCGGACTCGGCGAACACCTTGAGCGGCGCGGCCAGGCGCCAGGCGACGAACAGGGCCAGCGGGGCGATCAGGGCGACCGACAGGCCGAACCACAGCAGCACCCGGCGCTGCCAGCTGTTGGGGAAGCCTTCGGGGCGCGGACGCACCGTGGCCCAGCGGCCATCGTTCATCTTCATGGCGGCGACGAACTCGCCCTCGACATAGGGCGCGCGGCCCAGGCTGAAGCCGCTGGCGATCGATGGCGGCGGCAGGGTGTGCTCGGCCACGGGGGCGGGCAGGGGCGTGTCGGCCTTGGGCAGGCTGGCGCGCGGCATGCGGGTGATCGTGGGCTCGGCGGCGGGGCGGGCGGGCTCGATCGGCTCGGGCGTGGCGACCGGCGGCGCGGCGGCGGGGGCGATGACGACAGGGGCGGGCGGTGCGATGGACGTGGCGGCGGCCGGGGTCGGCGTGGCGGTCTCGGTCATGGACGTGCTGGTGAACACGAAGCGCGGCGCGGGACGCGCGAAGACGGCGGCGTCCAGCGGCGAGCGGATGATCGGCCCGCGCGCCGGGCCGTTCAGGACATCCGGCCGTCCCACGGGCGCCTGGCCGCCCATGGCGGGGTGCGCGCTGGGCCCCCGGATCGCCTCTGCGCCGTCCGGGACGGAACCCGACGGATGCATCATGGGCCGGGACATCTGTTGCTGTCGTGGCATTGATGGACGCTGGAAGACCCGCTGCGACGGCGGGAAGGCGCCGCCCGGCTGGCCCATCGGACCTGTGCGGCCCATCGGCCCGCCCGGCATGCGGCCGGGACCGCCCATGGCCATCGGCGGAGGCCCGCCGGCGCCGCCGGCTTGGCCCACATTGATCATCTGGGGCCGCCCCTGCTCGGCGCGGGCCGGAGGCGGCGGCATCGGCGCGCCGGCCAGGGGCGGGGGGGCGTAGAACAGCAGGCGCACGTCGGTCTCGGCCGCGCCGACCAGCCTGGCCAGGTCCTGGGTGGCGGCGGGGGAGACCACCCAGCCGGGGCTGGCCAGGCTGGGGGCGGTCTCCTCGAAGGACAGCACCAGCGGCCGGTCGCGATCGTCCGGCGCGTCGCCGCCGCGCAGGGCCGAGCCGATGTCCGACAGGCTGTACTGGCTGGGCGGGGCCGGCGGGAAAAACACGGTCAGCACCAGGGTCACCACCTGGGCGGCGGCGAGAGCCCCGACCACGATGGCCAGGATGCGGGCCCACAGGGGCGGGCTGAGGCGCTGGCTCCAGGTCATTGGCCGACGACTCCCGCGTCCAGCATGTAGCCGACGCCGCGATAGGTGCGGATGAGTTCGCGCTCGGTCTGGTCCTGGATCTTGCGACGCAGGCGGCTGATGTGCAGGTCGACTGCGCGACCCATCTCGTCGGCCTCGTCGGCGCGCAGCAGGGCGATCAGGTCCTCGCGCGGCACGACCTGGCGGGCGCGGTCCAGCAGGGCGGCCAGGATGGCCAGCTCGCTGCGGGTCAAGAGCAGGATGGCCCCATTCGGCGCGCGCAGTTGGCGGGCGGCCAGGTCCAGGCGGAAGTCGGCGAAGCTGTAGACGCTGGTCTTGCGCGCCGTGGCCCCGGCCGGGCGGCGGCGCAGCAGGGCCTTCACGCGAGCCAGCAACTCGCGCGGCATGATCGGCTTGACCACATAGTCATCGGCTCCGAGCTCCAGGCCCAGGATGCGGTCGATGGGATCGCCCAGCGCGGTCAGCATCAGGATGGCGGGGCCGTCACCGCCGGCCAGGTCCCGGCACAGGGACAGGCCGTCCTCGCCGGGCAGGTTGACGTCCAGCACCGCCACCTGGATCGCGCGCTCGGCCAGGATCTGGCGCGCGGTCGGCACGTCGCCGGCCTCGTGCACGACATGGCCGTTGTCGACCAGGTAGGCGGTCATTTCGCGGCGCAGTTCGAGGTCGTCCTCGACCAGCAGGATTTCGGCGACAGGGGACGTGTCGGTCTTCGGAGCCATGACCTCGACCATAGACCATGAGCGTGGGCGCGCGGACACGTCGTTTGTCGTCCGTCGCGGGACCGAACGTCGCGCCCACGTCGTGGTCAGTTGCTCACTGCCCGGTCTCCGCGCCGTCCCTCGGAAGTCGGCGGGGGCATTAAAGCGCCCGATTGTGGACGCCGTCGGGCGCGTTCGTATTGCGAATGTATCAAGCCGCGTCAGCGCTGACACAGTCGACTTGCGACCAGCGAGAACTGGCCCCGGGGGCGACCGAGCGCCGCGCCCGGGCAAGCCTACGTCTTCGCCAGGGACCCGCCGACCTTGCTGGCCGCCCGCGCGCCGCTGGGCGCCAGCCTGGGCGGATTCAGGTCGACGGCCGCGGCCCTGGCCATGTCGCTGATCTTCACCGGCGTCTCCGTGGCTACGGTTTCGGCCGGGCCGGACCAGGCCTAGCCGGCCGTCGCGGCGGCCCGCTTGGGGAGCACCCAGCCCGGACGGATGAAGTGGCAGGTATATCCGTTCGGGATCCGCTCCAGGTAGTCCTGGTGCTCGGGCTCGGCTTCCCAGAAGTCCCCGGCGGGCGCGATCTCGGTCACGACCTTGCCGGGCCACAGGCCCGAGGCGTCGACGTCGGCGATGGTGTCCTCGGCGGTCTCGCGCTGGGCTTCCGACGTGTAGAAGATCGCCGAGCGATAGCTGCGGCCGATATCGTTGCCCTGGCGGTTGCGGGTGCTGGGGTCGTGGATCTGGAAGAAGTATTCCAAGATCTGGCGATAGCTGATCACCGCCGGGTCGAACACGATCTCGATCGCCTCGGCGTGGTCACCATGATTGCGGTAGGTGGCGTTGGGGACATCGCCGCCGGAATAGCCGACGCGGGTCTTCAGCACGCCCTGATAACGCCGCAGCAGGTCCTGCACGCCCCAGAAGCAGCCGCCGGCGAGGATGGCGGTTTCGGTGCTCATCGGTTCAACCCTTTCTGATCCCGGATTTCCGGCCTGGATGAAGTGGGAACGCGCGAACGGATTTCCAGGGCCTGTGCGGGCCTGGTGCTTTGTGATGTCGAAGAAGGCAAGGAATGGTGGATGCGACAGGGATTGAACCTGTGACCCCCTCGGTGTGAACGAGGTGCTCTCCCGCTGAGCTACGCATCCGCCGGTGTGGAGAGGTCCGCTTGAAGGGGACCGATCCGCGAGAGGAGGGGGTCTATAGTCTGGTGTTCGGCGCGGGGCAAGAGGCCAAAAGCGTCTTGCAGGCTTCAGGCACGTCCAAAAAGCTGTGGATGACCAGATCCGCGCCCAGGGCCTCGACCGGTTCCTCGGTGTAGCCGAACGAGACCAGCACGCTGGGGACCCCTGCATTCTTCGCCCCGAGGGCGTCGTTGATGCTGTCGCCGATCATGACGGCGCGGCTGATGTCGCCCCCCACGGCGGCGATGGCGGCGGCGACGTGGCGGCCGTCGGGCTTAGCGGCGGGGGCGCTGTCGGCGCCGATCACCGCGTCGAAGAAGGGCAGCAGGCCCACGGCTTCCAACAGGGCGTCCGACAGGTTGGTCAGCTTGTTGGTGCAGACGACCAGCTTGGCGCCGGCGGCCTTCAGGTCGGTCAGGACCTGGACCACGCCGGGGAAGGGCGCGCTCTCGTCGGCGATGCGAGTCAGGTAGTGGGCGATGAAGCGCTCGACCAGCGGCGGCGCGCGCTCGGCGTCCAGCGGCGCGCCGGCGGCGGCGAAGCCGCGTTCCAGCAGGGCGCGGGCGCCACGGCCGACCATCAGCCGCACCTCGTCGAAGGGCAGGGGCGGGAGGGCCTCCTGGACCAGGATGGTGTTCAGCGCGCCGACCAGGTCGGGCGCGGTGTCCACCAAGGTGCCGTCGAGGTCGAAGGCGATGGTCGCCCCAGAGAGGGTCTCTTTCAGGTCATGAAGCTGGCTCATGGGACTGGCCTTTCCGCCAATTGGGCGGCTAATGCAACGCTGAACGCTCTTCAGGGAGTCGCGCCCGCACATGACTGATTCCGCCATCACCTCGTCCCGCCCGCGCGCCGCCGTGATCCTGGCCGCCGGCCAGGGCACGCGGATGAAGTCGCCGACGCCCAAGGTGCTGCACCGGGTGGCGGGTCGCACCCTGATGGACCTGGCCATCGACGCGGCCGAGGGCCTGAACTGCGAACGGATCGTCGTCGTGGTCGGCGCCCACAGCCCGCAGGTCGGCGAGCACGCCCGCAAGCGCCTCGGTCCGAACGCCACCGTCATCCAGGACCCGCCGCTGGGCACCGGCCACGCCGTGCTGGCGGCCCAGGACGCCCTGGCCGATTTCGACGGCGACGTGGTCGTCACCTATGCCGACTGCCCGCTGACCACCGCCGGCGTGATCGCGCCGCTGTTCGACCAGCTGGCGGGCGGCGCGCATGTCGCGGTGCTGGGCTTCGAGGCCGCCAACCCGACCGGCTATGGCCGCCTGATCCTGGCGCCGGGCCACGTGCTGCTGCGCATCGTCGAGGAGAAGGAAGCCGATCTCGCCACCAAGCAGGTCAAGCACTGCAATTCCGGCGTGCTGGCCGCCGACCGGGCGATCCTGTTCGACATCCTGGCCAGCGTCCGCAACGACAACGCCAAGGGCGAGTATTATCTCACCGACGTCGTGGGTTTGGCTCACGACCGCAAGCTGGTGACCCGCGCGGCCTTCGCGCCCGAAGCCTCGGTGCAGGGCGTCAACTCGCAGGCCGAGCTCGCCGCCGCCGAGGGCGTCTGGCAGAAGGCGCGCCGCAACGCGCTGATGGTCGATGGCGTCACCATGCCCGCGCCCGACACCGTCCACCTGTCTTGGGACACCCAGATCGCCGGCGGGGCGGTGGTCGAGCAGTTCGTGGTGTTCGGCCCGAACGTCAGCGTCGCGGCCGGCGCGCAGATCAAGGCCTTCAGCCACCTGGAAGGCGCGGCCGTGGGCGAGGGCGCTCTGATCGGTCCCTATGCCCGCCTGCGTCCGGGCGCGGAGATCGGCCCCGAGGCCCACATCGGCAACTTCGTGGAAGTGAAGAACGTCAAGGTCGGCGCGGGCGCCAAGGCCAACCACCTGAGCTATCTGGGCGACGGCTCGGTGGGCGAGAAGGCCAACATCGGGGCCGGCACGATCTTCTGCAACTACGACGGCTTCGAGAAGTTCGAGACCCATGTCGGCAAGGGCGCCTTCGTCGGCTCCAACAGCGCCCTGGTCGCGCCGGTGCGCATCGGCGAAGGGGCGATGACCGGCTCGGGCTCGGTGATCACCAAGGACGTCGAGGACGGGGCCCTGGCCCTGACGCGTCCGGAACAGACGGCCAAGGCCGGCTGGGCAACCAAGTTCCGCGCCATCAAGCAAGCCCAAAAAGACAAGAAGCAGGACAGCAAGAAATGAGCGCCGACGACCAGAAGCGTATCTCGGGCGAAGCCGCCGCCGAGCTCGTCGAGAACGGCATGGTGGTGGGCCTGGGCACCGGCTCGACGGCCGCCTGGTTCGTCAAGGCGCTGGCCGCTCGCGGCTTGCCCGACATTCGCGGCGTGCCGACCTCGGACGCGACCGCCGCCCTGGCCCGCGAGCTGGGCATCCCGCTGGTGGCGCTGGACGACGTAAAGACCATCGACCTGACCGTGGATGGCGCTGACGAGGTCGGCCCGGGCCTCAGCTTGATCAAGGGCGGCGGCGCGGCCCTGCTGCGCGAGAAGCTGGTCTGGGAAGCTTCCAGCCGCTGCGTCGTCATCGCCGACGCGGCCAAGAAGGTCGACGCTCTGGGCAAGTTCCCGCTGCCGATCGAGGTGGTCCGTTTCGGCCACGTCCACACCAGTTGGCGCCTGGCCGATATCGCCGCCGAGTTCGACCTGCCGCCGCCGCGCCTGCGCCAGGCCGATCGGGGCATGGTGGTCACCGACGGCGGCAACCTGATCTACGACATGGCCTCGGGCGTGATCGCCGATCCGGCGGCCCTGGCCGCGGCGCTGAAGAGCATCACCGGCGTGGTCGACCACGGCCTGTTCCTGGACCTGGCCGACGAAGCCTTGATCGGAACAGATCAGGGTGTGGTGCGCCTGGCGCCCTGACGTCCTACATACAGCGCCGCAAGCTTTAGGTTACCTGGAGGCCGGTGATGGCTGACTACGACTATGATCTCTTCGTCATCGGCGCCGGCTCGGGCGGCGTGCGCGCGGCGCGGCTGGCGGCCATGAGCGGCGCCAAGGTCGGCGTGGCCGAGGAATATCGGGTCGGCGGCGCCTGCGTGATCCGCGGCTGCGTGCCCAAGAAGTTCATGGTCTATGCCAGCGAGGTCACCAGCCAGTTGAAGACCGCCAAGGGCTATGGCTGGACGATCGGCGAGGCTAAGTTCGACTGGAAGGGCTTCATCCACGACAAGGACGTCGAGATCGCCCGCCTGTCGGGCATCTACGTCACCAACCTGCAGAAGGCCGGCGCCAACCTGCTGCACGGCCGGGCCCAGGTCATCGACGCCCACACTGTCGAGGTGTTGCCCAAGGACGGCAGTGACGACGCCGGGACCTATAAGGCCAAGAAGATCCTGATCGCCACGGGCGGCCGTCCGGTGCGGCCCGAGTTCCCGGGCGCGGAGTACGGCATCACCTCGGACGAGGCGTTCCATCTGCCCAAGCTGCCGAAGAGCATCATGGTCGTGGGCGGCGGCTACATCGCCGTCGAGTTCGCCGGCATCTTCGCGGGGTTGGGCGTGCAGACCACGCTGCTGTACCGCGGCGCCAACATCCTGCGCGGCTTCGACGACGACGTCCGCTCGCACCTGGCCGACGAGCTGGGCAAGAAGGGCATCAAGGTGGTGCTGGGCTGCTCGCACACCGCGATCGAGAAGCAGGACGACGGCACGCTGCTGAGCAAGCTGACCAGCGACCTGACCTTCGAGACCGAGGCGGTGATGTTCGCCACGGGCCGCGAGCCCTATGTCCAGGGTCTGGGCCTGGAAAAGGCCGGCGTGAAGCTGAACGACAAGGGCGCGATCGCCGTCGACGAATTCTCCAAGACCAACGTCCCCAGCATCTGGGCCGTCGGCGACGTCACCGACCGCATCAACCTGACGCCGGTAGCCATCCGCGAGGGCGCGGCCTTCGCCCAGACCGAGTTCTACGACAGCCCCACCACCTTCGACCACGAGCACGTCGCCTCGGCGGTGTTCAGCCAGCCGCCGGTCGGGTCGGTGGGCATGACCGAGGCCGAGGCGCGCCACGCGTTCGGCGGCGTCGACATCTATCGTTCGGTGTTCCGTCCGATGAAGATCACCTTCTATGGCGGCCAGGAACGCTGCCTGATCAAGCTGGTGGTCAAACAGGACGACCAGAAGGTGGTCGGTGTCCACGTGGTGGGCCCGGACTCGCCCGAGATCATCCAGATGGCCGCGATCGCCGTGAAGATGGGCGTGACCAAGCCGCAGTGGGACTCGACCTGCGCGGTCCACCCGACCCTGGCCGAAGAGCTGGTCACGATGCGTGAGAAGTACGTCCCGGTCGAAGTCGGCGGGGTTGGATGACGCAGCCTCCTGGCGTCCCGGCGGCTGAGCAGCGCACGCGTTGGCTTGGAGGGCTGGCCGTCTTCCTGATGGCGATGACGCCGTTGGTCGGCTACCTGGCGCCGCTGGGTTCGGCCACGGTGCTGACGCTGGTCGGCCTGCTGGCGACGCCGGGCCTGGCGCGTTCGCGTCCGCCCGTGCTGCCGATGTTCGCCCTGCTGCTCCTGGTGCTGTGGGCCGTGATCAGCCTAGCCTGGAGCCCAGCCGCGCCGCACTGGGGCGATTTCAAGCGCAGCAAGGACCTCGAGGACCTGACGATCCTCAAGCTGGTGCTGGAGGTTGGTCTCTACGCCACCGCCTATGCCGCGCTGGGCGGGATGTCGACGCGCTCGGCTCGCCTGGCTAGTCGGGTCATGGCAGTCGGCGTGATCCTGCTGGCTCTGCTGACCTTCCTGGACGGTCTGTCGAAGGGCGTTGTCTATATGGCCCTGCGCCAGCTGAGCGGCGATCCGGTCAAGCCCGATATCGCGGTGGTGAAGGTCTCGATGGGGACCTACACCATGGTGCTGCTGTTCTGGCCCGTCGTGCGCCTGCTGGACGCCTGGAAGTTCCCGGGCCGCAACATCCTGATCGCCCTGACCGCCTTGATGATCCTGATCGGCGCGCACCTGACCGGCGCCGATGCGCCGATTGCGGCCATGCTGCTGGCGGGCGTGGCCTGGCTGGGCGTGCGGCTGATCGGCAAGCCGTTTGTCCGCGCCATGATCCCGATCGTCTCGGCGATCTTCATCTTCGCGCCGATGGCCATCCTGTGGGCCGTGCGCTCGGGCCTGTTCGCCTGGCTGCATGTGCTGGCGCCGCCGTCCTGGGATGCGCGCCTGAACATCTGGGCCTATGCCGCCAACCTGACGGTCGACCACGCCCTGCGCGGCTGGGGTTTCGACGCGGCCCGCACCTTCCTGGGCATCCCGCTGCACACCCACAACGCCGCCCTGCAGCTATGGCTGGAGCTGGGCTCGGTGGGCGCGGCCCTGGCGGCGGCGTTCTTCGCCTGGATCCTGTACCGCATCGTCGGCCAAACCGAGGAGAACCGTCGCGACGGCGCCATGGCCGCGGCGACCCTGACGGCCTTCCTGGTGATCGGCGGCGTCAGCTTCGGGGTCTGGCAGGAATGGTGGTTGGCGCTGGGCGTCATTGCCGCCATCGCCTGCGGCGTCGCGCAAAAAACCAGCGCTGCGGCCAAGTAGCCTCGCAACGAATTTTCCGCTTCGGCTGCGTCTGCGGTATCGCTCCGCACGATTTTGCCTTTTCATCCCTTTCGCGGTATCTACGCCGCCCCTTGCAGTTATCGAGCCCGTCATGACCACCCGCTGGACCCCCGCGACCTGGAGAGCCAAACCCGCCAAGCACATGCCCACCGACTATCCGGACATGGGCGCGGTGGAGCGGGTCGAGCAGACGCTGCGCCAGATGCCGCCGCTGGTGTTCGCGGGCGAAGCGCGCCGGCTGAAGAGCCTGCTGGGCGATGTCGCGGAAGGCCGGGCCTTCCTGCTGCAGGGGGGCGACTGCGCCGAGAGCTTCAAGGAATTCCACGCGGACAACATCCGCGACACCTTCCGCCTGATCCTGCAGATGGCGGTGGTGCTGACCTTCGCCGGCGGCAAGCCGGTGGTGAAGGTGGGCCGCATCGCCGGCCAGTTCGCCAAGCCGCGTTCGGAGCCGACCGAGACGATCGGCGACGCGACTCTGCCGTCCTATCGTGGCGACATCATCAACGGCATGGACTTCACGTCCGAGGAGCGCGTGCCGGATCCGGACCGCCTGCTGAAGGCCTATGGCCAGTCCGCCTCGACTCTGAACCTGCTGCGGGCCTTCGCCAACGGCGGCTATGCCGACCTGCACAATATCCACCGCTGGACCCTGGGCTTCGTCGGCGACAGCCCGCAGGGCGCGCGCTACCGGGAACTGTCGGACAAGATCACCGAAAGCCTGGCCTTCATGGCCGCCATCGGCGTCACGCCCCAGAGCCATCCAGGCATGCACCAGGTGGAGTTCTTCACCAGCCACGAGGCCCTGCTGCTGGGCTTCGAGGAAGCCATGACCCGCGTCGATAGCACCTCGGGCGATTGGTACGACACCAGCGCCCACCTGCTGTGGATCGGCGAGCGCACCCGCCAACTGGACGGCGCGCACATCGAGTTCATGAAGGGCGTGAAGAACCCGATCGGCCTGAAGTGCGGTCCGACCATGGAGGGCGACGACCTCCTGCGCCTGATCGACGTGCTGAACCCCAACAACGAGCCGGGCCGCCTGACGCTGTACGGCCGCTTCGGCTCGGACAAGATCGCCGACCGCCTGCCGCGCCTGATGAAGGCCACCAAGGCCGCCGGCCGTTCGGTGGTCTGGGCTACCGACCCGATGCACGGCAACACGCTGAAGGCCTCGACCGGCTACAAGACCCGTCCGTTCGACCGCATCCTTGGCGAAGTGAAGAGCTTCGTGGAGATCGCCCAGGCCGAGGGCGTGCACCCCGGCGGCGTCCACCTGGAGATGACCGGCCAGAACGTCACTGAATGCCTGGGCGGCGCCCGCGCGGTCTCGGAGACGGATCTCGCCGACCGCTACCACACCCACTGCGACCCGCGCCTGAACGGCGAGCAGGCTCTGGAGTTGGCGTTCCTGGTGGCCGAGAAGCTGAAATCGGCTCGCGATGATCAGCGTCGCCTAGCTGCGGGTTGAGGTTACTGGCCGACGATCAACGGCTGAAGCGGCGGTCGTGAGTGATCGCTGTTCAGGTTGAGGGAGCATTGAAAGTTTGCATTGCAGCGCGCGGCGGCTTGACCCGTCGCGCGGCGCTCTCCAATGGTTGTTTGAAGGGAGAGCCATGCATGCGTTTGCGTCAGAAGATCAGGCGGGAGATCAAGTTCCTCAAGGGACTGTCCCGGACGCTAAAGCGCGTGAAGTCCATCGCTCCCGACAGCACGAACCTGATCTGCGACGATCTCGAGGCTGCGGTCGACAAGTGGCGTGACCGCCAGGCGATCACGTTCGAAGGCAAGACGGTTACGTATGCCGAGCTGGACGCCATCGCCAACCGCTACGCCCACTGGGCCAAGGGACTGGGGCTGACGCGCGGCCAAACCGTGGCGCTCTTCATGCCTAACCGGCTGGAGTACATGGCCATCTGGTACGGCCTCTCCAAGGTCGGCGTGGCCACGGCCCTGATCAACAACCAGTTGACTGGCGCGGCCCTGGCGCACTGCCTGAACATCTCCCAGGCCATGCACTGCATCGTCGACCCTGAGACCTCTCTGTGCTTCGAGGACGTGAAGGGCCAGCTGCAGCGCCACATGCATCAGTGGGTGCTGGGCCCGGTGACCGGCGAGCAGCGCGACCTGGTCAAGGCGCTGAAGAGCTGCAGCCAACTGCGCCCCGACCGCGACACGGCCCGCGACGGCATCGTCGCCAAGGACACCGCGCTCTACATCTTCACCAGCGGCACCACGGGCCTGCCCAAGGCCGCGCGCATCACCCACATGCGCGCCCAACTCTACATGCGTGGCTTCGCCGGTTCGACTGGAGCCAACCATAACGACCGCATCTATGTGACCCTGCCGCTGTATCACGCCACCGGCGGCCTCTGCGCCCTGGGCGCGGGCCTGCTGAACGGCGGCTCGATCGTGCTGCGCAAGAAGTTCTCGACCACCCACTTCTGGCCGGACGTCGTGAACGAGAATTGCACGATGTTTGTCTATATCGGCGAGCTGTGCCGCTACCTGGCCAACCAGCCCGAGCATGAGCTGGAGCGGGCCCACAAGATCCGCATGATCTTTGGCAACGGCCTGCGTCCCGACGTCTGGAACGACATGCTGGACCGCTTCAAGGTCGGTGAGGTGCTGGAGTTCTACGGCGCGACCGAAGGCAATGTCTCGCTGTTCAACTTCGACGGCCGCCGTGGCGCGATCGGCCGGATTCCGGGCTATCTGAAGAAGAAGTTCAACATCCGGATCGTGAAGTTCGACGTCGAGACCGAGACCCCGGTCCGCAGCGCCAACGGCTGCTGCATCGAGGTCGCGCCCGGCGAGGTCGGCGAGTGCATCGGCCACATCGGCAGCGACGCCCGCTCGAACTATGTCGGTTATGCCGACAAGGCCGCCACCGAGAAGAAGGTCCTGCACGACGTCTTCGAGAAGGGCGACAACTGGTTCCGCACCGGCGACCTGATGAAGGTCGACAGCGACGGCTACATCTATTTCGTCGACCGCATTGGCGACACCTTCCGCTGGAAGGGCGAGAACGTCGCCACCAGCGAGGTGTCCGAGCGCATCGCCGGCTTCGAGGGCGTGCAGGAAGTCAATGTCTACGGCGTCAAGGTCGGCGACCTGGACGGCAAAGCGGGCATGGCCTCGCTGGTCGTGGACGACGGCTTCGACATGGCCGCCTTCGGCAAGTACATCGACGAGCAGCTACCCAGCTACGCCCGTCCGATCTTCGTGCGCCTGCAGAAGGCGATCGAGACCACCGGCACCTTCAAGTATCGCAAGATCGACCTGGTCAATGACGGCTTCGACCCGTCCAAGACCAAGGATCCGCTGTACTTCCGCGATCCGGCCAAGGGCTATGTGAAGATCACCAAGGCCCTGCACGCCAAGATCGAAAGCGGCGCCTTCAAGCTGTGACCACCCGGCGCGCGGGCCTTGCCGCGCTGGCGGCGCTGACGACCTCGGCCTGCTCGCCGCTGTCGGTGTTCGCGACGCTTACGCCCAAGGACGCCGCCAGGGTCGAGGGACGGGGCTCGCGCTACGCGCCGGGCGCGCGGGGCGGCGTCGACGTCTATGCGCCGCCGGGCGCCCGCGGTCCCGCGCCGGTGGCGGTGTTCTTCTACGGCGGGTCCTGGGATAGCGGCCGGCGTCAGGATTACGGCTGGGCCGCGCGGGCCCTGGCCGCCCAGGGCTTTCTGACCCTCGTTCCGGACTATCGGCTGTATCCGGAGGTCCGTTTCCCGAGCTTTCTGGACGACTGCGCGCAGGCGGTTCGGTGGGCGATCGACCACGCCGCCGAACTGGGCGGCGATCCCTCGCGCATCGTCCTGGTCGGCCATTCTGCCGGCGCCTACAACGCCGCCATGCTGGCCCTGGACCCGCGCTACCTGGCGGCCGTCGGCGTTGCGCCCAGCGCGATCAAGGCCTTCGCGGGGCTGTCGGGACCCTATGCCTTCCTGCCGCTGGACGGGCCAATCACGCAGCGGACGTTTGGCGAGGCGGCGGACCTCCAGGCGACCCAGCCCACCACCTTCGCCCGCGCCGACGCTCCGCCGGCCTTCCTGGCCACGGGCGACAAGGACACCACCGTCTTTCCGCGCAATACCCGCAAGCTGGCCGCGGCGCTGCGCGAGGCGGGGGCGAGGGTCGAGGAACGCCACTATGCCGGCCTCGACCACGCCGGGACCGTGCTGGCCCTGTCCCGGCCGTTCCGGCGCAGGGCGCCGCTGCTGGCCGACATGGCGGCGTTCCTGAAGAGCGCGGCGGGGACCTAGAGGTAGGGGCCCCACATGAAGGCGATCGCGCCGAAGACGCCGGCCGCCGTGTAGGCGGCGGCCACGGCCAGCACGGCCGCCATCAGGACCTTGAGGGCGCCGTTCGCGTTGCGTTGGGCGGCCTCGTACAGCTCCAGGATCGCCAGCGGGATCAGGTAGCTGCCAAAGGTCATGACGATGTCGGCGGGGCCGGACATGGTCTTGGTCATGCCCACTGGGCCGCGATTGATCAGCACCCAGCCCATCAGCCCGACCCGCAGGAACCAGACGCCGCTGACCACCATGAAGGTCCGCATGGCCCAGCGTCGGTGCTGCTCGAACCGGCGCTTGACCGCGTGCCGCCAGGCCAGGCCGACGAAGGCCAGGATCAGCGCGGCGTTGATCAGGATGGCGACGGCAGAGATCACCGACAGGTAGGTCCCGCGCACCACCGTCAGCCAGACGCCGCTCAGCGCCATGAAGATAGCGATGACCATGAAGGTCCGGCCGCTCCAGCGGTGCAGGCGGGGCCATTTGCGACGCAGGGCGGGGATCAACTGCATCAGGCCGCACAGCGTCACCACCGAGGCCAGCAGCACGTGGGCGGCGAAGACGACATTGCCCGCGTCGTCGCCCTTGATGTAGCCGTCGATCAGCGGCTTGTCGTTCCAGCCGGCGAAGTTCCCCGTCGCCGTGCGCACGCCGTAGAAGGCCAGGATGAAGCCGATGAAGGCCATCTGGCCGATGGCGGCGACGGTGAACCAGAGAGCGCCAGCCCCGCTAAGGGTCTTCTGGGAAAACGATACGGAAGACATGGAAGCTCCTGACGCGACCTCCAGGCTGAGGTCGAGGGCAGGGATGGCGGCGTCCCGAACGGCTGGTCTCGCCGATTTGGAATTCGGCTAGAGATATTTTCGGAAAGCTGGGGCAGGGTCGCGATCATGACCCTGGCCACAACATCCGGCGCTTCGATCGCGGGCCTGCGGCCCTGGCGTCCGCGCGGACGGCTGCAGGTCGTGACGACGATCGCGACGGTGTCATTCGTCTGCTACGCGCTGAGCCACTTCCTTGAGGGGCGCATGGCGACGGCCCTGTCGGTCATCGGCCTGGGCGCCTGCGGTTGGGCCTGGTTGGTCGCGCGCGCCCTGTTCGATCCGGCCGAGCAGGACGCGCGGTGGGCGTGGGTCGTCGCCCTGGTCGTGGCCATCAGCGCCGGCGTGGCGGTTCTGGCGCCCGCAGGGACGTTGGTCGGACGCGTCGCCGACAATGTCTACGCCCTGAGCGGCTCTGCGGCCCTGCTGCTGACCTTCGTCGAGCCGTTCCAGCGCTATGCGCCCGATCTGCCGCCCCTCGAGAAGCGGTTCCGGTTCGTGTTCGTGGCGCTCTACGCCGTGCTGGTCGGGGTCTCGGTGCTGGGCCTGCGCGCGTCGGCCGGCGCCGTTCAGGACGACCTTGTGAAGAGCGCCTGCGCCGTCGTGGGCCTGGCGGCCGTGCTGAGCGCGGTCTGGTTCCGCCGGCGTCACCCGCTGGCGGCGAAGGCGGCCCGCCGCGCCGCCACCGATGACGACGCCCGCCTAGCCGAACGCCTCAAGCGCTTGCTGGCCGAAGAAGCCATCGACACCCGACCCGAGTTGAAGATCGCCGACGTCGCCGCGCGCCTGGGCGAGCCGGAGTACCGGGTCTCGCAAAGCATCAGCGCCGCCCTGGGCTTTTCCAACTTCAACCGCTGGATCAACCACCACCGGATCGCCCGCGCCAAGGCGCTGCTGGCCAACCCGGACGAGCGGCGCTCGATCCTGGAGATCGCCTTCGACTGCGGCTTCGCCTCGCTGGGGCCGTTCAACCGCGCCTTCAAGGACGAGGTCGGCGCGACCCCGCGGACCTATCGCTTAGCGGCGCGGGAGGGTCAGCTCCCGCACGCCTTGCCATCGAGCTTGCGCTGATAGGCCTCGGCCAGGCTCAGATACGGCGGCAGGAAGGTGTGCAGCGCCACCGCCTTGCCGTCGCTGGTTACGCCGCTGACGCCCGCTCGCAATTCGAAGTGCAGGTGGATGGTCGTGGGCGTGCCGCCGAAGTCGTTGGACACCTTGCCCAGCTTCTGGCCCACCGCGACGTTGTCGCCTTCCTTCACGGCCAGGGTCGACATCTGCATGTGCAGGTAGCGGTAGGTGTAGTGCGGCGGGGCCTTGGCCACGAGGGTGACGGTATAGGTTCCGATGTCGGTGATCGCGCCGGCCTCGGCGGCCACGGCCCAGTGCTCGTTCTTCTTGCAGGTGGCCGGACGGATGTCCTGGCCCTGGTGGCCGTTGCCTGAGCCCGCGCACAGCGGGTTCGCGCGCGAACGCGCCTCGCAGAAGGTGTCGCGCCAGGGCAGGGTGTAGTTCAGCGTGTCGCACTGGCTGGGCTTTCCAGGCGGGCCCATGCCGCCGCCGGGACCATAGACCTGCGAGTTGGGGAAACCGGCCTCCTGCATCGGCCAGCACATCTTGGGCGACCAGACCGTGCGGTCCAGATAGCCCGGACCCTGACCGGCGGGGATCGCCCCGGCCGGCGCGTGGTCGAAGTTGGCCGGCGAAGGCGCGGGCGGTTCGGCTGGCTGCGGCGCGGGATCGGGGCTGGGCGGCACCGGTTCGCTGGAGGGCTGCTCGGCCCCGCCGTCAGCGGGCGAGTCGTCCGGCGTGGGCGGACCGGGCTCGGGCGAGGGCGGCTTGGGCGTCTCGCCGCCGGTCGCCGGGGTCTTGGTGGTGTCGTCGCAGGCGGCCAGCGGCGCCAGGGCCAGGGCGGCGACCAGCAGTAGCGGGGAGGCTCGCATGATCAACCTCCCAGCCCGGCGGCCTGCCGCGCGGCCTTGCCCATCACCACGGCCGTGGTCTTGCCGACCAGGCCCAGCACATAGTTATCGTCGACGCAGCGCGGGTCGCTGGGCGCGTCGCAGCGGATCTCCACCGTGTAGAGCACGCCGTAGCGCACGAAGCTGGCCAGCTGGCCGTCGACCGTGCGCTGGACGGTCAGTTGCTCTGGCCCGCTGTCGATCTTCAGCGGCTTGGTCGCCGGCATCGGCACGGTGGTCGTCGTGCCGCTGAACGACACCCCGCCGCCCGCCGTATCGGCCGTGATCGTGTAGTAGTCGCCGAAGCTGTAGATTCGCGCATTGCCGGCCAGCTTGGCGTCGGTGGGCAGCAGGATCGGCACGGCGGTGATGTCGACTTGCTGGCGGTTCAGGTTGCCGCCCAGGTTTTCGCCCAGGCCGCCCGACTGCCGCAGACCGCCGACCGCGCCCTGCCAGTCCACGCGCGGACGCGGTGGCGCCACGAAGGCGGCGACACCCGGGCGAATAGCCGGACGTGGCGCGGCGGCGCCGGGGATCGGCGCCCCTGTCGCATCCCGGGTCTGGGCCCGGCTGGTCGATATCCAGGTCGCCCCCGCGACCACGGTGACGACGACGGCCCCCGCCGTCGCCCACCACTTCCCATGACGCATGGCTTCCCCCACCGAACCGCGTTCGGCGAAACCCTAGCGTGAAAATGCCGCGGTGTTAACCTTTGTCGCCATGTTGCAGTGCGATTGAACCGCGAAGGCTTCATGCTATATGCGTGACATGTATTCGCGGGCCTTGTGTGTGGCGGCCCGGAAGAACCCCAACCATTCAAAGGGATAGGCTTCCCCGCCATGCTGCTCACCATGCTCAAGGCCAAGCTGCACCGCGCCACGGTGACCCAGGCCGACCTCGATTACGAAGGCTCGATCGCCATCGACCGCGACCTGCTGGACGCTTCGGGCATCCTGCCGAACGAACAGGTCGACGTGCTGAACATCACCAACGGCGCGCGCTTCACCACCTACGCCATCGAGGCCCCGCGCGGGTCCAAGGTGATCGGCGTCAACGGCGCCGCCGCCCGCCTGGTGCAGAAGAACGACCTCGTCATCGTCGTCACCTACTGCCAGATGGCCGCGGAAGAGGCGCGCAACTACGCCCCGACCGTCGTGCTGCTGGAAGAAGGCAACCGCATCAAGAAGGCGGCCTGATGCGGCGCCTCGCGCTGGTCGGTCTGACCGCCCTGGGCCTGTCGGCTTGCTCCGCCAAGCTGCCGGACGGCGTCGACGAGAGCATCCTGACCCAGGCGGTCGGCAAGTCGATCGGCTCGCCCTCGACCTGCGTGGTCATCGCCGACGCCGACGGCAAGCTGGTCTGGCGCGGCGGCGGCTATATAACCTGCTCGCGTAACCTGCCCGACTGCGAGGGCGGTCAGGTCACGGCCGAGACCCTGCTCAAGGTCAGCCTGGGCAAGCCCTCCCGCTTCATCAGCTGCCCCAGCCCGGCGGCGGCGGCCAACACGGTCGGCTGGGCCATCGGCCCGGTGCCGACCGGCGAGGGCAAGCCGCCCCGAAGTCTGACCTATGTCGCCGTCATGGAGGGCGAACGCGCCCTGCCGGGGCTGGAGATCAAGGATCGGGTCGAGCGAGCCTTCAAGAAGGCCGGTTTCTAGGACGTCGAAAACCTCGCCCTTCGACAAGCTCAGGGTGAGGTTTTCTACTGAACCGCCGTGAGAAGTAGCCCTCACCCCTGAGCTTGTCGAAGGGCGAGGGCGGCTCCTCGGCGGTATCAGCCTACTTCGAGACTTCGTAGACCGCGCTGACGTCGATGCGGACCTTCAACTCGCCGCCGGCGATGCTGGTCGAGTCGGCCATCTCACGCTTGCTGGCGAAGGCCATCATCGGGACCGGCGGCGGCGCGGGCATGTAGCCGCCGCCTTCGCTCAGATTGACCAGGCGCACGGTCTTGTAGCCCGTGGCGCGGCCGTACAGCTCGGCCTTGGCCTGCAGGGCCTTCACGGCCTCCAGGCGGGCGGCGTCCTCGGCGGCCTGCGGATTGACCAGGCCAAAGCTGATGCCGTTGACCGTGTTGGCGCCGGCATTGACCGTGGCGTCCACCGCCGCGCCCAGCTTGGACAGGTCGCGGACCGTGATGGTTACCTGGTTCGAGGCCTGGTAGCCGGTCAGCTTGGGCGGCTGGTTCTGTTCATAGGCGTACTGGGCGTTCAGGTTCAGGTTCGAGGTCTGGATGTCGCGCTCGGCGATCCCAGCCTTCTTCAGGGCGGCCATCACCTGGTTCATCCGCGTCCCGTTGGCTTTCAGGGCCTCGGCGGCGGTCGGGGCGTCGGTCTGGACGCCCAGATTGATGGTCGCCATGTCGGGCGCCACGCGGGTCTCGCCATAGGCCGACAGGCTGAAGGTGGTGGCCTTGAAGGCCGCCTCGGTGGAGCTCTGGGCCAGGGCCGGGGCGGCCGCGCCCATCAGCAGAACGCCGCCGATCAGGGCGGGCAGGACGAAGGCGGCGGCGGTGCGGCGAGCGGTGTTGGTCATCGTTCTTTCTCCAGGGCGGGCCAGCGCAGGGAAGCGTCGCCGAACCGCTATGGTTCCTTGGTGACAGCTCCAACCTGAACCGGAGCTTTAAGCCGCGTTCGGCTCATGTTATTCGCCGGCTCTCGCGTACGCTCACCCGTATTCGCGCGGGCCTGTAGCTCAATGGTTAGAGCCGACCGCTCATAACGGTCTGGTTGGGGGTTCGAGTCCCTCCGGGCCTACCAACACTTCGAACGCGATGTGGTCGGCTAGGGATTCTGTGCTGGTAATTGCGGCAGGTCCGCAGCGTCCATCATTGGAAGCGGTTCAGGGCACTTGGAGAGCCAGTTGGTTCTGAACGCCGTATAGGCATTCCACTGGTCGATGCCGTCCATGCTGATGCCAGGGCCCAGCCGCTGGGCGGGCTTTTCCGGCTCAAGCTCGGTCTTGCCGCCTTCGACGATGAAGTGGCGGAAGCCCGTATAGGCGCCGTAGGAGTTTTTGGCGTTCACCTCGCCGCAGACGGCCTGAGAAGACGCCTTCACATCGCGAAACTGGGCGGATGAAGGATCTTTCAGATCATGCGCCACAAGCTTTTTGGCGTCACCGATTTTTCCATCGCAGCCGCATAGAGTTAGCGCCAGGCCGATGATCATCACGCGTTTCATGCATTCCCCCAAAAGGCGAGAGAGCTGCCTCCCTCGCTTCTTGGTATAGGCTTAGCGGCGAGAAATAGCTGGCGCAATGGAAGGGGAACTCACACCACCGGATAAGCATCCCCGATCTTCACGCCCGTCTTGTAGTACACCCCCGGCTGCGCCACGAAGCTGACGTTACTCTTGGCTTCGAACAGCACGATGATGTCCGAGCCGCCGAACTGGAAGTAGGACAGCTCCTCGCCCTTGCGGACGGTGACGCCGACCTCGGCGGTGACGATCACCGACGAGACCTGGCACATGCCGATCGGCAGCACCGCGACCAGGCCGATCGGGGTGTCCAGCACGATCAGGCCGCGAGCCTGGGCGAACTGGTAGCCGGCGGCGTCCGGGGCGTCGAAGGCGCGCAAGGGTTTGAGCTTGTGGACGCCGTTCTCGCCGTCGACCGGCTCGGCCACCACTTCCAGATAGACTTGGCCCGGAATGACGCGGGCTTCCAGCACCGTGCCGCCCACCGGGGCGTGCTGGCGGTGATAGTCGTTGGGGCCCAGGAAGGCGTGCATGAACAGGCCGTTCTTGAACTGGTCCTTGTACGGGCTGCCCTCCATCAACTCCTCGATCTTCCAGTGCAGGTTCTTGACCGTCACGTGGCTGTCGGTGCGGATCTCCCACTGGCCGGCGAAGGTGGAGTCGGCGGGCGAGACGATGACGCTCTGGTCGGCGATCGCCGCCACGGGCCGGTAGCCGGGCTTGAAGTTGCGGGCGAAGAACTGGTTGAAGGTCTTCCAGCCGCCATGCGGCTCGATGTAGTCGCCCAGATTATAGTTCGGTGATTTGCGGAAGCTCTCCAGCGACTCCGGCGTCAGGGACTCCGGCTTGTCGAGGAAGGCGCCCAGGGCGTCGGCATATTCGACCAGCCAGGCCGACAGCGGCGTCAGGGTCGGGGCCTTGTCGCGCGGGACGACCTTGTTCTGCAGCTCGATCACCGCCTCCTGGTCGAGCACGAAGTAGAACTTGCAGAGCTTGTTGTAGACCTCGCGGCCGGGCTCGTTCTCGCTGGGGACCCAGCGCAGGAAGTCGTTGATGTAAACGTAGTAGCTCTCCAGGTCCTTCAGGTCGGCCAGCTGCGGGATGTTCCACGCCACGGCCTGGGCGACGGCCTTTTCGAACCGGGCCTCCCAGCCGCAGCTTCAGGACTACCGGATGCCATTTGCTCATCACGTCCTCCAAGGGGCTGGTTTGGTCGAGCGCCTTATGGGTGCATCGATCTATTTAACTTCCCATAGTTGTATTGCGCGATCACTCACGCGTAAAGCGCGGCGTTCGTGATTTGCTTTCTGTGCAAATCCAAGCGCTTGACTGAAATTTGTGTTATATGCAAAAATTAACACACGTCAGACTCGGACGTATGCGCCGGCGCGACCCGTCGACTCACGCGAAGGAGGCGTGCAAAGTAGGGGTGTTGAAGGCGGAGGTTGTCGTGTTCGCGGTGACGCGGTTCTGCGTACAGGCCTTCGGAAGGCGGGGCGGAACGCTCCAGCCGACCGAGGTTCGGGAGTGCTATTTCGAGGAGGATGCGCGGCGTGAAATGGAGGTCCTGGGGCGGCGATCGTCCGGCGTGGCGCTGTATCGCGTGCGCGGCGAGCCGCTGTCGGGCCTCTGGGGCAAGCCGGCGCTGATCGCGCGCCAGGGCGAAATCCTGGCGCTGGACTAGGTCGAGATTATCCCACCTTTTTCAGGGTTTGGCCGATTTCGACCAGTTGTAGCCGCTGAACGGGCTGGAGCTGGTCCCAGATCGACCAGATCCCCTCGGAGGCTTCCGGATCGCGCATGATCAGGTCGGCCGGCTCGCAGCGATAGATGGTGGCCAGCGCTTCCAGCACGTCCTGGGAATAGCCGGTCTCGCCGCGCTCGACGCGCGACAGCTGGGCTGCCGAATAGGGATAGCCGACCTCGAGTTCCAGCCGTTCGACGGCCTGCTCCAAGTTCAGGTCACGATGCTTGCGCCAGGCGCGGATGAAGGTCTTGCCGCGCTGCTTCGCCTTGGCCTGCCGGTCGGGTGTCATGCAAATCCCAGATGCGAGCGAAAGGGGAATGTCCGGTCATTAAACACAAAATTTGCTTGCCATGCAAACTTGCATTTGGTACAAATTGGATATTCCGAGAACTCCGCCCTGGCGACGCGAGCCGGGCGGTTCTCCCCCGAAATTCCCATCCATCGGCTCAGCCGCAGGAAGCTCCAGATGATTCCGATCCACGCGACCGGTCCGGCCGGTCATGCGACCTTTCATGCCCCAAATGGGGGTTACGTGGCGCGCCGCACCGAGGCCGACCGTCGGCGCCCGCGCGCCATCCTCACCGGCCTGCTGATGGGCGATCCACGCCCGGACCGCTACGCGCTGTCGGACGCGATCCGCACCCGACTGTTCGGCGTCCTGCCCGACGAGCCCATCGTCCCGGCCAAGGTGCTAGCCGTGCTGGAGGCGTTGGCCGACGGCCCGCTGACCCTGGCGGACCTGGCCGATGAGATGGCCGTCAGCCTGTCGGCCGGCAGTGACCGCGCCCAGGCCGCGCGCCTGATCGGCCTGGTCGAGCGCATCGGCGGCCGTCCGTGCCGCGTCAGCCTGACGGCCGCCGGCCGCGCCGTCCTGGAGGAGCTGGGCGGGTGAGCGGCCTGCAGGACGAGGTCGCGCAAGGGGCCATCGACCGCGCCGTCCAGGCCTGCGGGCCGCGCAAGCCGATGCTGTGCGCGATCATCCGCGCCGCCGGCCGGATGCTGGCCGAGAGCGAAGGCCACGACTTCGTCGCCCAGGTCTGCGCGGGCGAGGCCCGCCGCCACGCCCTGGCCGAGAACCGACGCGGCGTCCGGTTCGGGCGCTGAGATTTTCCAAACGAGAAGGGGACCGCCATTAGCGTCCAAGTCATCCGTCCCGAGGGGCTGACCTCCGCCGAGCTGGCCGACATGGCCCGCGCCGATCGCGCCGCCAGCCTGGCCATCAGTCCCGCCGCCCGCCAGGCGGCGCGCGAGGCCGTGCTGCGCATCGCCGGCGCCCAGCTGGCGCGCAGCGAAGAGGCCGAGATCGCCGCCGGCCTGGTCGAGACCGTGGCCTTGGCTCGGGCGCGCGGCGAGGCTGTCGATACCGGCGGCGGCGGCTTGCGGATCTCCAGCCGCGACGGCCTGCGCAGCCTGCGCCAGAGCGGCCACATCACTGACGCCGGCTACGCCGTCGGCTTGCTGTACCGCGCCGGCTTCGAGGCGCGGGGGCGTGACCTGCGGGCGGCCAGCCTGGAGTCCGGGCATGGCGGCGGGCACGACAACGACCGCTTCGTCGCGGCCCGACTGCGCCGCGCCCGCATGCTGGATTTCGTGGCCCGCGCCGATCGCGCCGTGGCCATGTCGCTGGCCGACAAGCCCATGGCGCTGCGTCTGCTGCGTTCGGTAGCGGGCGAGGGGGGCAGCCTGTCGGTCTGGGGCGCCGGCCGCGCCTTCACCCGTAATCGAGAAGTCCTGGTCGAGGCTCTGGACCTGGTCGTGGCCATGGCCAAGCAGATTGCTCGTGATCGCAAGAATAAGAACATTTAGCGAACAAATAGATTGACCGTCGGGAAGGTAGATGGTCTAATCTGATCATTCTCGGAGATGCGCCTCTGGCGAGGCTTTCGACCTCCGAAGACTGAAAATCCAGACCTTCCATCTCTTCCCGGTCCAGCGCTCGACTTGAGCCGTGGACCGACCGCTCGCGACCCCGTCCTTCGCCTGAAGGACGGGTCGTCGTCTCGCCTGCCTGTTCAGGAATCCAGACATGACCCTCGATCCCGTCGCCAGGAGCCCTGCGGCTCTGGGAACGCCTTTGCTCGCCTCGATCCGGGCGAGCCGCCGATGAGCGTGCTGAAAATCCGCGCGGCGCTGGAGACGGCGCTGGCCGCCATGAGCCCCGCCCTGGCCACGGCCTGGGAGAACACCGCCTATACGCCGTCGGCGGACGCGCCGTACCAGCGCGTGTCGATGCTGTTCGAGCCGCCGGTCAACACCGAGTACGGCAGGAGCTTCCAGCAGGGCGGCATGTTCGTCGTCGCGCTGTGCTGGCCGCAGGGCGCCGGCATGGCCGACCTGTCCGCCCGCATCGAGTTGCTGCGCGCCACCTTCCCGCGCGGCGCGGCCTTCACCGCCGACGGCCTGACCACCCAGGTCGCCCGCACCCCTCTCGTCCTGGCCGCGATCCTGGAGGGCGACCGCTACGTCGTGCCCGTCCAGGTCCCGTTCCTGGCCACGATCACCAGCTGACGGCGGTCTCCGCCCGAAGGGACGGTCTCCGTCCAAGCCTCCACCCATCCCGATAACGTCCCAAGGAGAAGATCCCCATGGCTGTCGCCCAGGGCATCAACAAGAAGACCGTCTACAAGAAGCAGACCGGCCTCGGCGCCGCCGCGACCGGCACGGGCGGCCAGATCGTCCGCCGCACCAGCTCGGTGTTCCAGGCGCCGCCGGACACCTTCGAAAGCAACGAAATCGTCAGCCACCAGCAGTCGACGGGCGTGGGCCTGGGCGTGGTCAAGCCGGCCGGCAAGATCGACGGCCTGCTGTCGCCGGGTTCGTACGCGGCCCTGCTGGGCTCGCTGCTGCGCAAGGACATGACCGCGGGCGCCTCGGCCACCGGCGCCACGATCAGCGTCGCCGCCTCGGGCCAGAACTGGACCCTGACCCGCGCCGCCGGCTCGTATCTGACCGACGGCTTCAAGATCGGCGACGTCGTCCGCCTGACCGCCGGCGCCTTCAACGTCCTGAACACCCAGAAGAACCTGCTGGTCATCGCCCTGACGGCCACGGTCGCCACGGTGCGCGTGATCAACGGCTCGCCGATGTTCGCCGAGACCAACATCGCCAGCGCCACGGTCGCCGTCTCGGGCAAGAAGTCGCTGGTCCCGCTGACCGCCCACACCAACGACTACTACACCTTCGAGGAATGGTATCCGGACCTGGGCCGTTCGGAGACCTATGCCGACCAGCAGGTGGGCCAGGCCGCGCTGAACCTTCCGGCCACCGGCAACGCCACCATCAGCCTCGACACCGTCGGCCGCACACGCACCTTGGGCGCCGCCCAGGTGCTGACCTCGCCGAACCCCGAGACGGGCACCGACATCCTGACCGCCGTCAACGGCGTGATCCTGGTCAACGGCGCACCCGTGGCCAACGTCACCGGCGCCCAGGTGACGATCAACGGCAACGCCGCCCATAGCGACGCCGTGGTGGGTTCGAACGTCGTGGACGACATCCAGCGCGGCCGCATCGCCGTATCGGGCTCGTTCACCGCCAAGTTCGACAGCGTCTCGCTGCAGTCGATCTTCGACGGTCGCTCGACCACCTCGCTGGTGCTGGCCATCACCGAGGACGCCACGGCCAACGCCGACTTCGTGGTCATCAGCCTTCCGATGATCAAGCTGACCGGCGACACGCCCGACGACGGCGAAAAGGCGGTGATCCGGACCTATCCGTTCACGGCCCAGATCAACAGCGCCGGCGGCGCGGCCCTGGCCACCGACCAGACCATCGTCGCCATCCAGGACAGCGCCGCCTAACCGGCGCGGTCCTTCTTCTCTCCCTCTGAAGTCCCCTTAAACTTAACGGCCGGGTCGCGCCCGGCCGTCCTTTTCCCAAGGACAAGCGACATGACCAAGTTCTCGACCGAAACCCTGTTCGACCTGAACGACCTGGACGCCGTCGCCGCCGGCGACACCCCGTTCGAGGTCGAATATATCCGCGCCGACGGCAGCGGCTCCGGCGTCTTCCTGCTGGTGCTGGGCGGCCAGTCCGAGAAGGTGCAGGGCGAGGTCAACCGCCTCGTCAACGACCGCCGCAAGAAGCAGGCCGTGGCCGCCGCCATGACCGGTCGAGCCAACCCCGAGAAGGCCGACTTCACGCCGATCGAGGACGACATCGCCTTCGGCCATCGCCTGACCGCCATCCGCCTGGTCGGCTGGCGCGGCATCAAGCAGGAGTGGTCGGCCGAGAACGCCTTCCGCCTGGTCAGCCGCAATTCCGAGATCGCCGAACAGGTCACCACGGCCTCGAACACCCTCGGAAATTTTATGCCGGGCAAGTCCGCGGCCTGATCGCCTACGCCCGCGAGCAGTTCGAGCTCGCCGGCCGGCAGGATGACGGCGAGCCGCTAAGGACGCACCTGGAGAGCCTGGCCCGCCAGGGCGATCCGGAAGCGACCTGGCGGCTTGCCAACCCGCCGCCGCTGTCGGCGTACGTCGCCCACCTGTGGGGCTGGTACGCCGACCTCTGCCAGACCCGCCAGTCCGGCGGCTTTGGCCCCTCGCGCCTCTCGCGCCTGGAGATCCAGGCCTGGGAGCGCGACGAGAGCGTGCGGCTGGAGCCGTGGGAACGCCGGGCCCTGATCGCCCTGGACGCCGAACACCTTCTGACGATGACGGCCCCCGCCAAGGGCGGCTGACCACCAACCGGGCTGCGCCTTCGCCAGGAGGCGCGGCCCGAACTTTTTGGGAGACGCGGCATGGCCGATCCGAAACCCGCCGACCTGCGCGAGCTCGAAGGCGCGACCAGGAAGCTTATCGATGCACAGAAAGACCTCCGGGGCGCGGTTGATAAGGCCACCGGCGCATTGGGTTTGTTAAACACGCGCGCGACCACGAGTCTTGCCAGTCTAGCGGCGCTCGACAGTCAAGTCTCGGCGCTGATGAAGGCGACTTCGCCTCTCGAGAACGCGTTGACCGGCGTCAACGGCGCGCTTGGCGCGACGGCCGCATTGTCGAAATCGAGCGGCGAGGCGCTGGCCGACTTCATGAAAACGGCGGGCGGCGTGGGCCAGGTCCTGAACGACGCCGCCAAGCAGTACGAGACGTTGGACAAGACGCAGAGCAAGAACAAGGAGACGGCGCGGCTCTCCGCCGAGGAGGTCAAGAAGTGGGGAGGCGCCCTGAAGGGGACCTTCGACTCCCTCGCCTCGGGAACCGATCCGTTCAAGGTCTTCATCGAGCAAGGGCCGGCCTTCGCTGGGATGCTCGCCGAAGCCGGGGCGAAGGGTGTCGGGCTAAAGGGCGTCTTGCTGGGCATTGCCGATATGGCCCTGCCATTGGCGCTCCCCTTTGCCGCGGTCGCAGGCGCGGCCGCCCTCATCGCCGCGCCATTCGCGATCGGCGCCGCCTCGATCAACGCATCCAACAAGGACATCACCGCGGGCCTCGGTCTGACTGCCGAGCAGCTCGCGAACGTGAAGGACAAGTCCGTCACGATGGGCGACGTCGCGACGGCGACTTTCCAGGTGCTGGGAGACAAGCTCAAATCTGCCTTCGGTCCCTCGATCAGCCAGGCAGGCGAGGACTTCCAGAAGTTCCTGGCCGGCCTGGGCAAGCCGGCAGCCGAAGCCGTAGCCACTGTGATCGGCGCGTTCGCCGGCGCGTTCGCCGCGATCAAGGCGACCTGGTCCATGCTTCCGGCGGCGTTGGGGGACATCGTCTATTCCGGCGCGAACCTTCTGATCGAAGGCGTCGAGAAGATGATCAACGGGGTGATCGCGCTGGCGAACGGCATGATCGCTTCGGTCAACGGCATCGCCAAGAAACTTGGGCTGTCGATCAGTCTCCCGGAGCTGAGCGACGTCCACATTCAGCGTCTGAACAACCAGTACGAGGGTGCGGCAAAGGCGGTCGGCGATGTCGCGAAAAAGGCGTTCAATCAGACCTTTAAGACCGTCCATGACGGGGTGATCGACACCTTCGGCGACATCGCCGCGAAATCGATTGATGTCGCCCAAGAGCGCATCGAGAAAAGCGTCCCCAAGGACGATAAGCGCGGTGGTGCGGGAGCGAGGGCAAGCGAAGCGGCGACGCCGCGAGACTTTGGCAACGTTACTTTCAAGGAGCCTGCCTCTGTCGCCCAAGACGCTCCCGTCGACGGCGTGCGTCCTGCTGCAGTCAATGTCGAGGGGCTGACGACCTTCGTCGATCCGATCAGTAAGAGCTTGGACGAGCTCATCGAGAAGCTGACGAAGATCAACGCCTTGGCGCCCGAACTCGGCAAGCAGTTCGAGGCCGCGTTCGGCAAGACTGGCAAGGCGATGAGCGGCGTGCTGACCAGCTTCTCGGCCTATTCGCTGGAAGTCGCCAAGATCGACAAGGAGGCTGGCCCATTCCTGTCCGAGAAGGAGCAGGCAAAACGCAGCCAGGCCCAGATCAAGGGCTATGCCTCGATGGCCGGCGCGGCCAAGGGGTTCTTCGAGGAGAATTCCGCCGGCTACAAGGCGCTGGAAGTCGCCGAGATCGCGTTCAATACGCTCCACACGCTGAACACCATCAAGTCGATGGCGCTCGAGACGACCTCGGCCGCGCATACGGCGACGGCCCAGGGCGCCAAACAGGCCTCGTACGGCGTTACGGCGTACGCCCATGCGCTGGCCGAGTTGCCGTTCCCGTTCAACCTGCTGGCGGGGGCGGCGGTGATTGCGGCCCTGGTCCAGGTCGGGGTGGCGATCAAGGGCAAGCCCAGCGGCGGCGGTTCCGTCCCCGGCGCCAACGACATGAAGACCCGCCAGGACGCCCAAGGCTCCGGCTCCGTCTTAGGCGACGACAAGGCCAAGTCCGAGAGTCTGGAAAAGGCCCTGACCCACGCCCAGACCTACGAGAACAAGGACCTGGAATACGGCAACGCCATGGTCCGGTCGTTGCGATCGATCGACGACCAGATCAGCGCGGTGGCCTCGGCCCTGGCCAAGTCGTTCGCGGCTGGCGGGATGCTGAGCACCGAGGGGTTGGGCCTGGGCAAGACCGGGACGGCGGCCACGCTGTCGAACCTGGGCTTCGGCAAGACAACGACGCGGACCCTGCAGGACCAGGGCGTCCAGTTCGACGCCGTCAGTCTGGGCGAAATCCTCGACGGCGGCCTGTCGGGCTCGACCTATCAGCAGGTGCTGGAGAATATCAAGAAGAAGGCCTTCGGGATCACCACCTCGAACAAGAACACGGTGATCACCGCAACCGGCGCCCTGGACACCGACTTCGTCGACCAGATCACGGGGCTGATCCGGTCGCTGAGCAAGGGCGTCACCGACGCCGCCAAGGCGCTGGGCGAGACGGGCATCGAGGAGGCGCTGAAGGCCTTCAAGGTCGATCTGGGCAAGTTGTCCTTCAAGGACATGACGGGCGCGCAGATCGAGGAGGCGCTGAGCGCCGTTTTCGGCAAGCTGGGCGACGACATGGCTAAGGCCGCCGTGCCGGCCATCGCCCAGTTCCAGAAGGTGGGCGAGGGAGCTTTCGAGACCCTGGTCCGCGTGGCGCGCCAGTACGAGGTGATCGACACGACGCTGAAGTCGGTCGGCATGGTCTTTGGCCAGGTCGGCGTGGCCTCTCTGGAAGCGCGTGAGCGGCTGGTCGACCTAGTCGGCGGTCTCGACAATTTGACCGAACAGACCGCGTTCTTCGCCGAGAATTTCCTGAGCGAGGACGAGCGGCTGCAGCCGGTGAAGACCTCGGTCACGGACGAGCTGACCCGGCTGAAGCTGCCGAAGGACCTGACGCGCGAAGGTTTCGCGAAGACGGTCCTGGGCCTGGATGTCTCGACCAGGGAAGGCGCCGATCTGTACGCGGCCCTGATGTCCCTGGCCCCGGCCTTCGACAAGGTCGCCAAGGCGGCCGAGAGCGCCCAGAAGGCGGTCGACGACAAGAAGGCCTCGATCCTCGACCAGATCGACGAACTGGTCATGACGCCCGCCCAGCTGCTGACCAAGTCGCGCGCGGCCGAAATGAAGGCCGTCAAGGAACTGGACGCGACGCTGGTCCCGTTCCTGGAGAACCTCTGGGAGCTGCAGGACGCTGCCGAGGCGGCCAGGCTGGCGACCGACCGGGCCGGCATGTACGCCGACCTGGCGGAGGCCCAGGGGCGGACCGAGGACGCCAAGCGCATGCGGCGCGACCTGGCCCTGGGCCAGATCAAGGATCCCGAGATGAAGCGGATCCAGCAGCAGATCTGGGCTGCCGAAGACGCCGCGGCCAGGGTCTCGGCCGCGCGGGATGTGCTGACCCAGGCCTATCAGCGTGAACAGGACGCCCTCCAGGCGACCAAGGACAAGTTCAAGGAGCTGTCCACGTCGCTGCGGGCGTTCAGCGCCAGCCTGACCGATACGATCGCCGGGACCGATCCGGGCGCGCGCTATCGCCGGACGCGGGAGAGTTTCCTCTCGACGGCGGCCATGGCTCGCCTGGGCGATCCCGACGCCATGGGACGGCTGCAGAACGAGGGCGAAGCCTTCACGGCGGCGTCGCGGGACTATGTCGCGACCAGCCTGGACTATCTGCGCGACGTCGGCCTGGTGCGGTCTGCCGTCGACGAGGCGGCGGATACGGCCGATCGCCAGGTCTCGATCGCCGAGCAGCAGCTGGAAGCGCTCAACAGGTCGGTCCAGGGCCTGATCGAGATCAACGCCAGCGTGGTCTCGGTCGCGCAGGCGATCGCCAGCCTGCAGGCGGCTAACCAGGCCAGGGCGAATGCGGGCGCCGGATCTGTGGGCGGCATGCCGACCGGTGCGACCGGCGGCGTGGGCAAGTATGGCGGCCTCCTGACCGACCAGAGCTCGGACCCCTCGTCTGCGGACGGCAAGTTCGTCGAAGGCGATCTCTACGACTACGACTTCCACATGGAACTGAAGCGCCGCATCGAAACGCAGCAGAAGACCAATCTCGAGATGGGCTTCGACAAATGGAAGGAAAAGCAGGAAGCGATCGCCGCCGAAGGTGAAGCCTGGCTGGACAGCGTTTGGGGCGGCTATCCCGGCGCCTATCGCGAGGCCATGGAACGCGCGGGCGGCATCTACAACTACAACACGCCCACCTGGACGGAAAACGACTACCGCGCGGCGACGGGGCAGCCGTTGCAGTTCGCCGCCGGCGGCGGCTTCGAGGTCGGTGGTTCCGGCCCGCCCGACTCCAAGCTCTTCAATCTGGCGCTCAGCCCCGGAGAGGCGGTCAACGTCCGGCGTCGCGATAATAGCGGTGACGAGACCCTCGTCACCGAACTGCGACGCCTGCGCGAGGAACTCGCCGACCTGCGGGCCACCAGCGTCCGCATCGCCACCAGCAACGATAAGATGGAGCGCACCTTGACCAATGTCACCGAGGGCGGCCGCGCCATGCAGACACAGGCGGCTGCCTGATGCGCGCCCTTCCTCCCATCACGATCACCCCCGCGATCCTGACCAGCACCACCTGCGCCGAGCCCTCGGCGGGGGAGGTCGCCTGGGGCAGCGGGACGACCTACGCCGTCGGCGATAAGGTCGTCAGCCCCACGACCCACCGCGTCTATGAGAGCCTCAAGGCGAACAACCTCGGCAAGGATCCAACCCTGCTGGCCAACGTCTCGTGGTGGCTGGACATCGGCCCGACCAACCGCTGGGCGATGTTCGACCTGCTGCGCAACACCGGCACGACGACGGCCTCGCCGCTGACGGTGTCGCTGACGCCGGGGCAGCGCGTGGACTCGATCGGCGTGGTCGGCATGGTCGCCGACACGGTGACCGTGACGGTCACGGTGTCCGGCGCGACCGTCTACACGGCCTCGGCCAATCTGCTGAACCGGCCGACCGGCGGCTGGTACGACTATTTCTTCGGCGCCTTCCGCTACCGGCAGGAGTTCGCGCGCTTCGACCTGCCGCCCTACACCGACGCCGTCATCACCATCACCCTGACCAAGGCCAACGGTCCCGTGACCTGCGGCGGCGTGGTGCTGGGCACGTCGGTCTATCTGGGCGCGACCCAGCACCAGGCCGAAAGCGACGCGCTGAACTTCTCGAAGATCGACCGCGACGACTTCGGGACCGCCACCCTGGCGCCGCGCCGCTCGGTGCCGCGCACCGTCCAGACCCTGCGCTGCCGCAAGACCGACATCGATCGGATCTTGCAGCTGCGCGACGACCTCAACGCCGTGCCGGCGCTGTGGTCGGGCCTGGACGACCAGGAGAGCGGCTACTTCTCGGCCCTGCTCATCGTCGGTGTCTACAAGCGGTTCACGATCAACATGGACCAGCCCGATGACGCCCTGATTTCCCTCGAACTCGAAGAGGTCTGACCCGTGCCCGCACAGATCACGGCGCTTCCCACGCCGCCCTCCACCAACGATCCCGCCAATTTCAACACCCGCGCCGACGCGTTCCTCGGGCAGATGCCGACCTTCGTGACCGAGGCCAATGCGTTGGCCGGCGAGGTCACGGCCAGCGCCGCTCAGACGGCGGCGGATCGCGTTCAGGTCGGCGTTGAGCGCGCTGCCGCGGCGGCCAGCGCCGCCAGCGCGCTCA
>CAIUMD010000030.1 GCA_903900155.1 uncultured Caulobacterales bacterium
GTCGTTTCTGTGTTCCAGGGTCGACTACCTCGGGGATGGACGAAGTTGCGGCTGTTACCCCGCACCGACGAGCGCGCCCGCTCGATCGCCCCCCGCCGCCGCAATCGGTCGCTGGCCATGCGCCCTTTCCCCGCGACGAGGTGGGATTGATTGTGCAGGGGTTTTGGACGCGGATCATTCAGAGGCAGGTAGAATCGACAAGCGATTGATTTTACTGGGTTCGATTTCGCGAACGCCGGGGATGGAGCGCCTTCTATCCCCTTCTCCCCTTGCGGGAGAAGGTGTCGGCGAAGCCGACGGATGAGGGGTCGATAGCCCGATCCGCCGCGCAACCCCTCACCCGACCGCCTCCGGCGGCCACCCTCTCCCGCAGGGGGAGAGGGAAAAATCTAAACCAGCGTCAGCACCAGCGGCCCGTTCCGCGTGGCCACCAGGGTATGCTCGTACTGCACCGTCGCCTGGCGCTGGGGCGGGCGCAGGGTCCAGCCGTCGTCCAGATCCTCGACCCAGTCGGCGCCCAGCGACAGGAACGGCTCGATCGTGAAGACCAGGCCCTCGGGGATGGTGCGGCGGTCGCGCGGTTCGTACCAGGTGGGGATCTCGCGCGGGTCGTCGTGCAGCGAGCGGCCGACGCCGTGGCTGGCCAGGTTGCGGACCAGGCTGTAGCCGTTCTTGTCGGCGAAGCTCTCGATCGAGCGGCCGATCTCGTTCAGCCGCGCGCCGGGCCGCACCGATCGGATGCCGGCCCACATCGCCCGGCGGCCGTCGCGGCACAGGCGCTCGACGCGCTTGGTCACCGGCGGCACCGCGAAGCTGGCGCCGGTGTCGCCATAGTAGCCGTCCAGCTCGGCCGAGACGTCGATATTGATCAGGTCGCCGGCCTTGACCACCGCCTCGCCCGGAATGCCATGGGCGCAGTCGGGCCCCACCGAGATGCAGGTCGCGCCCGGGAAGTTGTAGGTCAGCTCCGGCGCCGAGCGCGCGCCTTCCTTTTCCAGCAGGGCGCGGCCGATATCGTCCAGCTCGCGGGTGGTCATGCCCGGCTCCAGGGCCTCGCCCATGGCCGCCAGGGTGCGGGCCACCAGGTTGCCGACCGTGCGCAGCTTCTCCAGCTGGTCTTCGTTCTCGATGGTCATGGCGGGATCTCCTCAGGTCGGAACGATGTCGGCTTAGATAGGTTGGCGCAACGCCCGTGTCCCGGCTATCAGCGAGGGATGAGCAACATCCTGGGCCTGCTGGCCGCCCTTACCTGGCCGCTGCCGATGATCACGGCCCTGTTCTTCGTCCTGCGCGACCGGACGCTGAAGTATCGGATCGTGTTCGCGGTGACGAGCTTCGCCGGGGTCGGGGCGTTCTGGATGGAAGCCTCCACCGGCAAGTGGGGCTTCATCCCGATGGCGATCAGCCTGATGCCCAACGTGCAGCCCGGCTTCTACAAGGCCACGATCCCGGCCGGCGCCGTCTTCGTGCTGACGGTGCTGTATCTGCGGGCCCGCAAGCGAGCCGCGGCCGCCGCTAAAACAGCACCCTCGGATTCATGATCCGCGCGGGATCCAGCGCCCCGCGGATCGCGCGCAAGACCGCGACTTCGATCGGGTCCTTGTAGGTCAGGGCCTCGCCCGTCTTCATCGCCCCCAGGCCATGCTCGGCGCTGATCGAGCCTGCGAAGGTCGCGGTGATGTCGTGGACGATCTTGGCCCCGGCCTCACGCAGCGCCTCATGAGCGTCGCCGTCGCCGCCGACCGGCTGCAGCACGTCATAGTGGACATTGCCGTCGCCGACATGGCCGAAGGCGACGATGCGCGCGCCCGGGAAGGCCTGCTCGATCGCGGCGTTGGCCTGACCGATGAAGTCGGGGATCTTGGAGACCGGCACCGAGATGTCGTGCTTCCACACCGCGCCTTCCGGCTTCTGGCCGGCCGAGTGGCCCTCGCGGATGTGCCAGAAGTCTTTCATCTGGGTCTGCGTCTGCGCCACGGCCGCATCGGCGATCAGGCCGCGCTCCAGGGCGCCGGCCAATAGCCTTTCAAGGGCCGCCTCGGCCGCGCCGGGCTCGCCGCTGGCGATCTCGATCAGCACGTACCAGGGGTGGGCGTCCGGCAGCGGGTCGCGCAGGCCGGGCACATTGCGGACGGTCAGCTCGAAGCCCAGCCGGCCCATCAGCTCGAACGCCTCGACCGCGCCGCCGGTCTCGTCCTTGGCCCGCGCCAACAGCTGGATGGCGTCGGCCGGCGAGGCCAGGCCGACGATCGCCACGGCCCGCGAGGCCAGGGGCGCATGCAACTTCAGGCTGGCGGCGGTGACGACCCCCAGCGTGCCCTCGGCCCCGATCAGCAGTTGCTTGAGGTCGTAGCCGGTGTTGTCCTTGCGCAGGCGCTTGAGGCCGTTCCAGATCTCGCCATTGGGCAGCACGGCCTCGATGCCCAGCACCTGCTCGCGCATCATGCCATAGCGCAGGACGGCGGTGCCGCCGGCATTGGTCGAGATCAGGCCGCCGATCGTGCAGGAGCCTTCCGAGGCCACGCCGACGGTGAAGCGGCGGCCGACCTGGGCCGCCTGCTGGTGGGCCTCGTACAGGGTCACGCCGGCCTCCAGCACCATGGCGTCGTCGATCGGGTCGACGTCGCGGATGGCGGTCAGCTTCTGGGTCGACAGCAGGATCTCGCCGTGCGGGATCTGGCCCGCCACGAGCCCGGTATTGCCGCCCTGGGGCGTGATCGCCACGCCCTCGGCGGCGCAGATGCCGACCACGGCCGCGACCTCGGCGGTCGAGCGCGGCGTGACCAGCAGCGGCGTCTCGCCCTTCCAACGGCCGCGCCACTCGACCAGCTTGGGCGCGATCACGTCCGGATCCTGGCTCCACCCGCCCTCGCCGAGCACGGCCTTCAGGCGGGAGACGACATCGGCGGGAACGGGCTTGGTCATGGGCGGAGGATACGCTTTCGAGGGGGCGGCTGTCAGTATATACTGCAGTTTATACGGAGGCGTTCATGGGCATCCTGATCAAGAACCCCGAGGCCGAACGCGCGGTGCGCGAGCTGGCCCAGCTGACGGGCGAGAGCCTGACGATGGCGATCGAGGTCGCGGTGAAGGAGCGGCTGGCGGCCAAGCGCGGCGAGGAGCCGCCCCGTCGACGTCGTAGTGTCGCGGAACTGAAGGCGCTCACCAGAAAGTATCTCACGCCCGAAGCGCGCGCCGGCCTGCTCGCGCCCATCACGAAGGCCGACTTTGACGAGCTTTGGGAAATCCCTGGCGTCACCGATCTCGACGCGTGAGTACGCTCGTTCTCGACACCTCGGCGCTGGTCGCCATCGCGCTGGATGAGCCGGAGTGCGACGCCTTTCTTGAACGGCTGGAAGAGGCGGATGACCTGCTGATCACAGCGATGACCTATGTCGAACTGGGTATCGTGTTGGTGAGGCGACGCTTCCTGCTCACACGCGAAGATCTCGACGCTTGGCTGATCGACCTTCGTATCCGGGTCGCACGCCAAGCGGTAATCGAACCCTTGGCGCTCGACGCGCATCTCCAATACGGCAAGGGCCGCCACCCCGCGCAGTTGAACCTCGGCGACTGCTTTCCCTATGCCCTGGCCAAAGGACTCGACGCGCCCCTGCTCTTCAAAGGCGACGACTTCGCCCAGACCGACATCCGCTCGGCGCTCTAGCCGACGAAGCCCGCCGCGCGGCGCAGGCGGTCGTTGATCGCCTCGCCCAGGCCATCTTCGGGGATCGGGGCGACGGCGATCGCCGAGGGCCGGATGCGGTCGGCGGCGCGGAGATAGGCGAAGAGGTTGGCGGCGGCTTCGGCCAGGTCGCCGGAGGGGCTCAGGTTGAACACCTGCGCACTTTCCGGCCAATCGCCGAACGCCAGATAGGCCTCGCCGGCCTCGGGGGCCTTGGCGTTGATCCGCACCGGGGCGTCAGGGGCGTAGTGCAGGGCCAGGCGGCCGGGCGAGCGCTTGGCGTCGTCATCGGCTTCCGCCAGCGGACCGACGATCTGCTGCAGCTGCACGCGGGTGACGGCGCCGGGGCGCAGCAGGCGCGGCTGGCCGTCAAGGACGGAGACGACCGTGGACTCCAGGCCCACGGCGCACGGCCCGCCATCCAGGGCGGCGGCGGCCTTGTCGCCGGTCTCGGAGACGGCGTCGGCGTAGGTGGTGGGGCTGGGCCGGCCCGAGCGGTTGGCCGAGGGGGCCACGACCGCGCCGCCGAACGCTTCCAGCACCGCGTGCGAGACGGGATGGCCCGGCACGCGGATGGCCACGGTGTCGAGACCGGCGCGGGCCAGGTCGCAGACGGCGCTCGTATTCTTGATCGGCGCGACGATGGTCAGCGGTCCGGGCCAGAACTCACGCGCCAGGGCGTAGGCGCGCTCGTCCAGGTCGGCGATCCGCGCGGCGGTCTCCAGGTCGGCGACGTGGGCGATCAGCGGGTTGAAGCGCGGCCGGCCCTTGGCCTCGAAGATCGCCGCCACGGCCGCCGGGTTGGAAGCGTCCGCCCCCAGCCCGTAGACCGTCTCGGTCGGCAAGAGAACCAGACCGCCGGCGCGCAAGGCGTCGGCGGCGGCCGTTATTTCTTCTTGGCGGTGATCGAGAAGGCGACCTTCACCTTCGCCGCGATTTCGTCCGTCGACGCCCATTCGCCCTGTCCAACTCCGAACGTCGTCCGGTCCAGGGTGGTTACACCGCGCGCCGTGGCTGTGTCGCCGTCGATCTTCAGGGTGAAGGGCAGGCTGAGCGGCTTTTTCACGCCGCGCAGGTCCAGGGTCCCGTCGGCGACGAACTTGCCCTCGCCGGTCTTGCGGAACTTGGTGGCGGTGAAGGCGGCCTTGGGATGCTCGGCGGCCGCGAAGAAGTCGCCGCTGGGCAGGCTCTGGTCGCGCTGGTCGTCGCCGGTGGCGGCCGAGGCCATGTCGATGCTGACGCTGACCTTCGAGCGATCCAGGGCTTCCGGCGAGAACAGGATGTCGGCGCTCCAGGTCCTGAATCGGCCCTCGACGCCGCTGCCCGACCACGAGGCGGTGAAGGTGAGGGTCGAACTTTTCTGCACGGCCCAGGCGACGGGATCCTTCAGCGAGGATTCGGCCGGCGCGGAGGCCTCGGCGACGGGCGCGGCGGTTTCAGCCGGCGTCGGCGCGGCGACCGGAGCGGGCTCCTCGACAGGCGCAGGCGCGGGCGCTGGGGCCTTCACGGCGGGCGTGTAGAGGTAGCCGGCGGCGATGACGGCGGCGAGACCCGCGGCCGCCAGCCACAGGCGCGGCTCCTTGATCCCCGGCTTGGCGCCGGCGGCCATGTGACCGAACACTTCGTCGCGGTCGAGAATCTGGTGCTTGGCCACCGCGCCCAGGTGCAGGAGCAGCAGCAGGTAGGTCGTCTTGACCAGCACGCCGTGACCCAGCGCGCCGGCGTCACGCCAAGCTTGCTTGGCGCTCTCGGCCAGCTCGGGCAGCACCGGCAGGTGCGGCCACGGGATGGTCCCGTACAGCAGCGTCGGGATCGGCACCCGGCTGGCCGAGACCATGATCCAGCCCGTCACCGGCAGGCCGATCATGATCACGTAGAAGCCCCAGTGCACGATGTGCGAAGCCGTCCGCTCCCACTTCGGCTGGCCCTGGGGCGGGGCCGGCGGCTTGTTGAACAACCGCCAGGCCAGCCGCGCCAGGCTGAGCAGCAGGATGGTGATGCCGATCGACTTGTGCAGCTGGAACAGGGCGTAGGTGGTCGGGCCCTTGGGGCCATCCCCCATCCGCCAGCCCAGGATGATCTGGAAGAGGATGGCCGCGGCGATCAGCCAGTGAATGACGATCGCCACCGTCGTGTAGCGCGTACGGCTCGCGGCCATGGACATCTCCCAGACTCCCAGAAGCTTGGCTTACTTCTTTTCGAATTCGACTTCGATGTTCAGCGTGACGTCGTCGCCGACCAGCGGGACGTACTTGCTGACGCCGAAGTCCGAACGCTTGATCGTGGTGGTGGCCGAGAAGCCCGTGCGGGTCTGCAGCGGGATCATGCCGGAGCCGACGCCGTTGAAGGTGACGTCCAGGGTGACCGGCTTGGTCACGCCGTGCAGGGTCAGGTCGCCCGTCACCGTGCCGTGCTGGCCGTCGCCGACGTTCACGGCGGTCGAGACGAAGGTCACGGTCGGGTACTTGGCCGCTTCCAGCCAGCCGTCGCCGGCCAGTTCCTTGTTGAACTTCAGGCCGAAGGCGTCGCCGCCCGTGGCGGTGTCGACCGAGGCCGGATCGATCGTCACGTTGATCTTCGCGGCTTCCGGGGTCTTCGGATCATAGTGGAATTCGGCTTCGACCTTGGTGAAGCGGAACTGGTAGTTCGAGAAGCCCATGTGCTTGATCTTGGCCACGACCGAGGCGTGGGTCTTGTCCAGCACGTAGTGGCCGGCCGGCAGGTCGGCGGGCTTGGTCGACGAGACGCCCGGCGCGGCCAGCGCGGCGGGGGCCGTGAAGAGGGCCACGGCGAGCGCGGCATAAGCGTAGGGACGGATCATCGGGGAGGGCTCCAGGAAAGGAATTACAACAGCACTAGTTGCAGTTCCCCGATCTAGGCACTCCAACACGGCTTTAAAGGCTGAGCTGATCACGAGACCGTGATCCTGCACAGAAAGTCGCCGGCGACTTGGCGACGTAACGTCACCCTCCCTAAACAGGCGGCGACCGTCTGGAGTTTATCGGCATGACCTACCGCGCGCCCGTCCGTGATCTGGCTTTCTCGCTGCGCCATGCGGCGGATTTCGGGCGGCTGGCCGACGCCTTTCCCGAAGCCGACGCCGACACGGTGGCGGCGGTGCTGGAAGCGGCCGGCGCCTTCGCCGCCGACGTGCTGGCCCCGCTGAACCGCCAGGGCGACCTGGTCGGCGCCAAGCTGGAGAACGGCGTGGTCCGCTGCGCCCCCGGCTTCGCCGACGCCTACAAACAATTTGCCGACGGCGGCTGGACCAGCCTGGCCGCGCCGGTCGAGCACGGCGGCCAGGGCCTGCCCAAGACGCTGGAGGTGGCGGTGCTGGAAATGGTCCAGGCCGCCAACATGGCCTTTGGCCTGTGCCCCATGCTGAGCCTGGGCGCGATCGAGGCGCTGGAGCATCACGGCTCCGACAGCCAGAAGCACACCTACCTGCCCAAGCTGGTGTCCGGCGAATGGACCGGCACGATGAACCTGACCGAGCCCCAGGCCGGCTCGGACCTGGCGGCCCTGACCACGGTGGCGACGCCGGATGGCGAGGGCGGCTGGAAGATCACCGGCCAGAAGATCTTCATCACCTGGGGCGACCACGACGCGGCCGACAACATCGTCCACCTCGTTTTGGCCCGCACGCCCGACGCCCCTCCGGGCGTGAAGGGCGTCTCGCTGTTCCTGGCCCCCAAGGTGCTGGTCAATGCCGACGGCGCGCTGGGCGAGCACAACGCCATCCGGGTCGGGGGGCTGGAGCACAAGCTGGGCATCCACGGCTCGCCCACCTGCGTGATGCTGTTCGAGGACGCCAAGGCCGAGCTGGTCGGCGGCCTGGGCCAAGGCCTGCCCAACATGTTCACGATGATGAACGCCGCCCGCCTGCAGGTCGGGACCCAAGGCACGGCCATCGCCGAACGCGCCTACCAGCAAGCCCTCAATTTCAGCCAGGAACGCGCCCAGGGCCGCTCGGCCTGGACGGGCGCCTATCCCGCCCGCCTGTTCGACCATCCGGACGTGCGCCGAACGCTCGTCCTGATGAAGGCCCATATCGAGGCCGCGCGGGGCATCTGCCTGTCGACCGCCGTCGCCGCCGACCTGTCGCGCGCCGCCGCCGACGCGGCGACCCGCATGAGCGCCAAGCTGCGCGAGGAGCTGCTGACCCCCATCGCCAAGGCCTGGTCGACCGATGTCGGCGTCCAGGTCGCCTCGCTGGGCGTGCAGATCCACGGCGGCATGGGCTTCATCGAGGAGACCGGCGCGGCCCAGCACTATCGCGACGCCCGCATCGCGCCGATCTACGAAGGCACCAACGGCATCCAGGCCATCGATCTCGTGGGCCGCAAGCTGATGCTGGGCGAAGGCCAGGCCATGGCCGATCTGATGGACGACATCCGCGACACCATCGACCTGCTGAACGCCGGCGAGCTGAAGGCCGTCGGCCTGCGCCTGGAAGCGGCCCTGGACGCGGCGGCTTCGGCCACGGCCTGGCTGATCGAACGTCGCGCCAAGGCCATGCCGGACGCGCTGTCGGGGGCCACGGCCTACCAAAAGCTGCTGGGCGACGTGGTCGGCGGCTGGATGCTGGCCAAGGGCGCGCTGGCGGCGGCCGGCGAGCCGGATGCGGCCTGGGCCGAGAGCAAGCGGGCCCTGGCGCGAGTGTTCGCCGAAGCGGTGCTGGCCCAGGTTCCGGGGGCGGCGGCCGGGGTGATGATCGGCGCGGCCGACCTCGAGGCGATGACGCCCGAAGTGCTGGGGACTTAAACGCCACGAAGCCGCCCTCGCCCTTCGACAAGCTCAGGGTGAGGACGACTTCGAATGCGAGCTCAGTAGAAACCTCACCCTGAGCTTGTCCCCCGGGTCCGACCGCAGGTCGGCCCGAGGATGAACTCCGGGCGAGGTTTCGCTTGGCTCAGACTACGCCTTGAAGAACGCCAGCAGATCCGCGTTGATCACCTCCGGGTGCGTCGAGGCCATGCCGTGCGGCAGGCCCGGATAGGTCTTCAACGTACCCTTCTTGACCAGCTTGATGGCCAGGTGGGCGCTGTCGGCGATCGGGACGATCTGGTCGTCCTCGCCGTGCATGATGAAGACCGGGACGTCGACCTTCTTCAGGTCCTCGGTGAAGTCGGTTTCCGAGAACGCCTTGATGCAGTCGTAGTGGGCCTTGGCGCCGCCGGTCATGCCCTGGCGCCACCAGTTGTCGATCAGGCCCTGGCTGACCTTGGCGCCCGGACGGTTGAAGCCGTAGAACGGCCCCTCGGGAATGTCGCGGAAGAACTGGGCGCGGTTGGCGACCAAGGCGGCGCGGAAGCCGTCGAACACCTCGATCGGCAGGCCGCCCGGATTCTTGGCCGACTTGACCATCACCGGCGGCACGGCGCCGATCAGCACGACCTTGCCCACCCGGCCCGGCTTGGCGCGGGCGGCATAGTGGATGGCCTCGCCGCCGCCGGTCGAGTGGCCGACGTGGAAGGCGTTCTTCAGGTCCAGATGGTCGGCCAGCGCGATGACGTCGGCCGCATACGCATCCATCTCGTTACCCGTATTCGTCTGGGTCGAGCGGCCGTGACCACGACGGTCATGGGCGATGACGCGATAACCCTTGAGCAGGAAGAACATCATCTGGGCGTCCCAGTCGTCGGCCGACAGCGGCCAGCCGTGGTGGAACACGATCGGCTGGGCGTCCTTGGGGCCCCAGTCCTTGTAGAAGATCTGCACGCCGTCCTTCGTGGTGACGAAGCCGCTTTCGGCGCGGCCAATGGACGGCGAGCCGGCGTGAGGCGTAGCGGTCTTGACCTTCGGGGTCGCGGCCTGGGCGCTCTGGCCCAGCGAGGCGGCCGCCACGGCGGCGAGACCGAAGCCGGCGGTCATGACGCCGCGGCGGGAAGCTTGGTTCGACTGGCTCATGGATCAACCCTCATCTCTTGTCCGCGATAATTGTTATCGCGATAACGAAAAGCGTCTTAGGCCAGCCGCGACAGCGTGTCCACCATTTTCTTTATCGCGATATCCTTTTTCGTGATAAGAAGGATCCATGACAACGAAGATCCCTCCTCCGCGCCCGCTGGATCAGCAGATCTGCTTCACCCTGTATGCGACCAGCATGGCGATCACCCGCGCCTACAAGCCCCTGCTGGACACGTTGGGCCTGACCTATCCGCAGTACCTGGTGCTGAACGTGCTGGGCGAAGCCGGTGAAGGCGTCACCATCGGCGGCATCGCCGAGCGGCTGGACCTGGAGTCCAGCACCGTGACCCCGCTGGTCAAACGCCTGGAAGCCGCCGGCCTGGTCGCGCGGCGGCGCGGGCTCGAGGACGAGCGCCGGGTCGAGGTGACGATGACGGAAGCCGGGCGGGCTCTGCTAGGCCAGTCGGGCTGCCTGAACGACACCCTGCTGGAACGCTCGGGCATGGCCGGCGAGGATCTGGGGGCGCTGAACCAACGCATCCAGGCGCTGCACGAAGCGATCGTGCGGGGGTAGGCACGGAATCTGCTCCACCGTTGGGGGGAGCTGTCGGCGAAGCCGACTGAGGGGGCAGCTCGGCATAGGCCGGTGATGCCCCATCCGGCCCTCCGGGCCACCTCCCCCAGAGGGGGAGGAGACTTCAGATGAAGCCTACAGCTGCTCCAGCAGGTACTCGGCCGACGAGACCTTGAACTGGCCGGCTTCCTCGATGTTCAGCTGGGTCACGACGCCGTCCTTGGCGATCAGCGAATAACGCTGCGAGCGCTCGCCCATGCCGAACTTCGACCCGTCGAAGTCCAGGCCGATCGAGCGGGTGAAGTCGCCGTTGCCGTCGGCCAGCAGCAGGACTTCGCCGTCGATGCCCTGGTCCTTGCCCCAGGCCTTCATCACGAAGACGTCGTTGACCGAGACGCAGGCGATGGTGTCGACGCCCTTAGCCTTCAGTTCGTCGGCCTTCTCCTTGAAGCCCGGCAGGTGCTTGGCCGAGCAGGTGGGGGTGAAGGCGCCGGGCACGGCGAACAGGGCGACGGTCTTGCCCTTGAAGATGTCGTCGGCGCCGATCGGCGCGGGGCCTTCGGCCGTGCTGGTCATGAAAGTCGCCGCGGGCAGCGTGTCGCCAACCTTGATCGCCATGGGACGTTTCCTCGTGTGTGCGATTGAATTTTCGTCTGATCGCATATCCTTGCGCGAGGCGGTCGCCAAGCATGCTTTATCGGGTTCTTCGACTTGAAACCGTCACAGCGAAGGCCAATGCTCCGGTTATGGCCGACTTCATCGACGACGACCTCCTTGGCGACGACCCCTATGACGAAGATGGGGGTGAGTTCCTCACCGGGCGGCTGCTGGTCGCCATGCCGGGGATCGAAGACCCAAGGTTCGAGCGCACGGTGCTCTATCTGTGCGCCCACGACGAGGAGCAGGCCATGGGCCTGGCGGTGAACCGCCCGGTCGACGGCCTGTCGGTCTACGAGCTCCTGGACCGGCTGGGCGTGAAGTCCGACATCCAGGCGCCGGGCGACCTGGTCTTGCTGGGCGGGCCGATCGAACGGGAGCGGGGTTTCGTCCTGCACACCGACGACTTCAACTCGCCGGACTCGACCCTGCCGGTGGCCGACGGCCTGGGCCTGACCGCCACCCGCGACGTGCTGGACGCCATGGCCAGCCGCATGCGCCGGCCGCGCAAGGCGATCCTGGCCTTGGGCTATGCCGGCTGGGGCCCCGGCCAGCTGGAGCAGGAGCTGCGCGACAACATCTGGCTGATCTGCGACGCCGACGAGGGCATCGTGTTCGACGAGGACCACGAGCACAAATGGACGCGGGCGCTGGCCAAGCTGGGGATCACGGCCGACCACCTGTCGGCGACGGCGGGCCGGGCCTAGTCTGATCGGAATCTGCTCCCCCAACGGGGGAGGAGAAAGTTAGCGACTTACCCCCGCGCCTTCACCGGCGCCGCGCCGTCGACATAGGCCTCGTTCAGATAGACCTCGGCCTCCTGCGGCGACAGGGCCGGCGCGTAGCCGAAGCCCTGGCCGTAGTCGCAGCCCAGTGACTGCAGGGCGCGGGCCATCTCGGCGTTCTCGACGCCTTCGGCGACGACTTCCAGATCGAGGTCCTGGCCCAGCTTGACGACCGAGCGGACGATCTTGGCCGAGCCGGCGTTGCCGCCCATGGTGCGCACGAAGTAGCGGTCGATCTTCAGCGTGTCGAACGGCAGGCGCGTCAGGTACGACAGCGACGAGAAGCCCGTGCCGAAGTCGTCCAGCGCCAGGCCGGCGCCCGCGTCGCGCAGGGTCTTCAGGATCACGGCGGCCCGCTCGGGGTCGCGCATGATGTCGCTTTCGGTGACTTCCAGCTTCAGGGCGCCGCGCGGCAGGCGGTTGACGCGCAGGGTCTCGGCCACATCGGCGACCAGGCCGGGGCGATCGATCTCGCCGGTCGAGAGGTTGACGCTGACGGTCAGATTGCCCATCGCCGGGTGCGCGTCGCGCCAGGCGGCCAGCTGCTGGGCGGCGGTGTGCATCATGTGCGCGCCCAGTTCGCTCATCAGCCCCATCTCTTCGATCAGGGGGAGGAACTCGTCGGGCGGCAGCATGCCCCGGCGCGGGTGAATCCAGCGGGCCAGGGCCTCGAAGCCCGACAGCGCGCCGGTCGACAGGCGCACCACGGGCTGGAAGTAGGGCATGATCTCGCCACGGGCGATGGCGCCGCGCAGGTCGGCTTCCAGGGCCAGGCGCGAGAGGCCGTCGGTCTCCATCGAGCGGCCGTAAGCCGCGGCCCCGCCACGGCCGGCGGCGGCGGCGGCCTCGACGGCCAGTTCGGCGCGGCGGATCAGCTCGCAGGCGTCCGGCGCGTCCAGGCCGCCCTCGGCCGAGACCGCGCCGATCGACAGCGTCGGGTGGATGTCGAAGCCGGCCACGCGCAGCGGCTGCTCCAGGGCCGAACGCAACATCTCCGCCGGCTCATAACCCTGCGGCTCGCACAGCACGGCGAACTCGTCCTCGCCGATACGGCCCAGCAGGGCGTCGGCCGGGAAGGCGGCGGCCAGGCGCGAGCCCAGGGCGGCCAGGACGAGGTCGGCGCGTTCGTGGCCCAGGGCCTCGTTCAGGCGACGCAGGCGATCGAGATCGGCGACGACCAGTTCGTGCACGCCGTCCTGGCCCAGACGCTCGCGGGCGCGGGCGACGAAGCTGCGACGGTCCAAGAGGCCCGTCAGCTCGTCGCGCTCGGAGGCGGTGAATTTGGTTTCGGGGGCGACGACGCCGGCGGCGCGGACGCCCTCCTCCAGCCAGACGCCCCGCCACAGGCAGGTCTCGCCGCCACGCACGCGGAAGCGGGCGACGACCTCGCAGCCGGGCTCGCGAATCTTGAGGACTTCCTCGGCCTGGGCGCGGTCCTGCGGCAGGGCCAGAGCGCGGAAGGCGGCCGACGAGCATTCGGGGGCCAGCGGCCCCAGGCCCAAAGCACGAGCAGCGCCGTTCAGGCGCAGGCGGTCGGCTTCGGGCTCCCAGATCCACAGCGCGACATCGGCCCCGCCCAACGCTTCCAGCGTGGCCGTGGTGTCCCAGATCCGTCGTTCACCGGTACGAAAAGACATGCCCATCCCGACTGTGTCGGCGTGCGCTTACTCGGGCGCGACCATGCCGAACAGACGATGATCTCGCCAACCGCCGTTAATTTTCAAATAAGCGGGCGCATATCCCTCTTCGGAAAAGCCACATTTCAGCAGAAGCGCGGCCGAAGCGTGGTTTTCCGGCATGCATGCGGCCTCAAGTCTATGCAGGCCAAGACCGGTGAAAGCAAAGCGGATCAAGGTCTGCACGGCGTCTCGCATGTGACCTTGGCGGGTAAAGGGCTGGCCGATCCAGTAGCCGACCGAGCCGGTCTGGGCGACACCACGCCGCACATGGAACAGCCGCACGGCGCCGACCAGGGCGTGGTCTTCGCGGCGGAAAATGAAGAACGGATAGGCCTCGCCCAGCTCCAGCTCGCGGGCATAGGCCGACAGGCGGGCGCGGAAGGCGGCGCGGGTCAGGTCGTGCTCGGGCCAGGTCGGCTCCCAGGGCTCCAGGAACGGCCGGGACTTGGCGCGCAGGGCGGCCCAGGCGCGGTGGTCGCCCGGACGCGGCGGCCGCAGATAGACCGCGTCGCCCTCCAGCTGGAGACGGGGGCGGGTTTTCAGGAACGGCAGCAAGGCATTCACGGCCGCGCCTTCCAAACTCAGGCCAGGGCCTTGGCGAACGCCTCGCCGGCCTTCAGGGCCGACTTGGCGCCCAGCACGGCGGTGGCGGCCTGGGCCGAGAGCAGGCGCTGGCCCAGGCGGGCGACGTCGGCGGGGGTCACCGCATCGACCTCGGCGGCCAGTTCCGACGGCGGATACAGTCGGTCGAACAGCAGGATCTGCCCCGCCCCCTGCTCGGCGCGGGCCAGGGGCTGCTCGCGAGCCATGAACATGTGGGCCTTCAGCTGGGCCTTGGCGCGGGCCAGTTCGGCGTCGTCGATGCTGGAGGCCAGCTTGACCAGCTCCTCGGCGCAGACCTTGGCGGTCTCGACCGCGTCGCCGGCCGCGCAGCCGACGTATATGCCAAGCGCCCCATGATCAGCGTAAGTGTCGGCATAGGCGTCGATATTGTAGGCCAGACCGCGCTTTTCCCGCGCCTCCTGGAAGAGCCGCGAGGACATGCCCCCGCCCAGCGTCTCGGCGAAGATGCGCAGGGCGAAATAGTCGTCGTCGCGCGAGCCGCAGGCCGGCAGCATGAACACCAGGTGCGCCTGCTCCAGCTTGCGCGCCTCGGCCTGCGGGCCGCCGATGAAGGTCGCGGGCGCCGGCACGGCCGCGCCGGGCGTGGCGGGCAGGTCGCCGAAGGCGCGCTCGGCGGCGGCCATCAGCTGCGCCTCGTCCACCGCGCCCGTGGCGCTGACCACCAGCCGGTCGGCGGCGTAGAGCTGGGCGCGCCAGTCCGACAGGGCCTCGACGCTGGCGGCGTCGACGGTCTCGTCGCGGCCCAGGATCGGACGGCCCACCGGGTGGTCGCCCCAGCTGGCGCGCTGGATCAGGTCGAAGACATAGTCGTCAGGCGCGTCGGCGGCCTCGGCGATCTCCTGCTTCACCACCTGCTTTTCGCGGGTCAGGTCGGCGGGATCGAAGGTCGGGCGGCGCAGCAGGTCGGCGATGACGTCCATGCCCAGATCCAGGCCGCCCCTGAGGGCGCGGACCTGGAAGCTGGTGCGCTCGTAACCCGTGGCGGCGTTGATCGAGCCGCCCTGGTTCTCGATGACCTCGACGATGTCGCGGGCCGAGCGGCCGCCGGCGCCCTTGAACACCATGTGCTCCAAGAGGTGCGACCAGCCCGAGCGCGCCGGGTCCTCGTAGGCCGCCCCGCGTCCCGCCACGACCGTGAGCGCCAGGGTTTCAAGGCCCGGCATCGGGTCGCAGACGACGCGGACGCCGTTGGGGAGGGTGCGCAGAGAAGCAGTCATGAAGCGCGGTATCTAGTGCCTCACGCTGCTAAACACCAGTGCGGCCTCAGCTATTGGCCGCGAAGGTCCGCACGAAGGCCTTCACCGACGCGCCGTCGGCGGGCAGGCGTTCGAACGTCTCCGGCTTCTTGGAGAGATCCGGGGTCGCGCGCGGCGTGTTCGGCAGCAGGCCCGTGGCCGCCTGGACGGCCTCGGGGAACTTGGCCGGGTGGGCGGTCGACAGCACCACGACCGGGACGTGGGCGGGCGCGTCCACGCCTTGCGCGGCGGCCAGGCCGACGGCGGTGTGCGGGTCGATGACCTCGCCGGTCTCGTTCAGGGTCGAGAGCATGGTCTTGGCGGTGTCGGCCTCGCTGACCGACGCGCCGCGGAACAGCTCGCGCATCCAGGCGTGGGCGCCCGGCGGGATGTCCAGCAGGCCGGTGTCGGCGAAGGCGCGGAAGGCGCGGCCGGTCTCCGTGCCGTCGCGGCGGACGGCCTCGAAATACAGGCGCTCGAAGTTGCTGGCGACCTGGATGTCCATGGCCGGGCTCTGGGTGGCGGCCACGGCGCCGCGCGAATAACGACCGGTCTCCATGGCGCGGGCCAGGATGTCGTTGGAATTGGTGGCGGCGGTCACCGAGTGGATCGGCAGGCCCAGCTTCTTGGCCACGAAGGCGGCATAGGCGTCGCCGAAATTGCCGGTGGGGACCACGAAGGCGATTTCGCGCTCCGGCGCGCCCAGCGAGACGGCCGAGGTGAAGTAATAGACGCTCTGGGCCGCGATCCGCGCCCAGTTGATCGAGTTGACGCCCGACAGGTCCACGGCATGGCGGAACTGGTCGTCCTGGAAGGCCTGCTTGACGATGGCCTGGCAGTCGTCGAACGAGCCCAGCACCGAGATGCAGGCGACGTTGCCGTCGACGGCCGTGGTCATGAACCGGCGCTGCACCTCGCTGATGCGGCCTTCCGGGAAGAGGGCGACGATGCGGGCGTTCTTGCGGCCCCGGAACGCCTCGACGGCCGCGCCGCCGGTGTCGCCCGAGGTGGCGCAGATGATGGTCATCTTCCGCGACTGGCGTTCCAGCACGTAGTCGTACAGGCGGCCCAGCAGCTGCATGGCGACATCTTTGAAGGCCAGGGTCGGGCCGTGGAACAGCTCCAGCAGGTAGCGGTTGGCCGCCAGCTGCTTGACCGGAACGACGGCCGTGTGGGCGAAGCTGGCATAGGCCTCCTCGCACATGTGGGCCAGATCGTCCTTGGGGATGTCGTCGCCCACGAACTTGCCGACCACGGCGGCGGCCACCTGGGCGTAGGGCTTGCCCGCGAAGCCGGCGATCTCGGCCTTCGTGAAGCTGGGCCACTCGGAGGGCACGTACAGGCCGCCGTCGGGGGCCAGGCCGGCCAGCACCGCATCCAGGAAGCCGATGGACGCGGACTGGCCGCGGGTCGACACGTAGCGCATCAGGGTCTCAATCTCCGCCAGAGCATGGCGGCATAGATAAACAGCAGGGTTACGGCAAGACCGAACCACGTCAGAGCGTATTCCAGGTGCCGATTGGAAATTTCTGCCGGCAACGGCGCGGGGGTGATTCCGGCGGGCGCGGGGGTTTCGCGCTCGGCCATCAGCACCAGCGGCGCGGGCTTGCGGCCGGGATAGCGGGTCAGCACCTGCGCGCGGTCGCCGCCCAGCTGCTTGATGGGGGTGAGGATCCCGGTCACCTGGCGGGGCGCGGCGAAGGCCTGCGTCGGCGCGCTGACCTGGCCGGTCAGGGCCGGCGCGACGCCGCGGTCGACCAGGATCAGGTCATAGCCGCCTGCCCGGATCCCGCACAGAGCCTGGGCGCGCCAGACCATGTCGCCGTCGCGCACGCCGTAGGCCAGCGGCAGCGGCGCGCCGGGCACGTCGGCGCAGTCGACGCTGACCCGCTCCCAGGCCAGATCCTCGGGCCTGGCGCTGGCGGTCAGGACGCTGGCCAACGGCACGGCCGGCGCGGTCTTCAGCGTCTCGACCCGGGCCAGCAGGTCTTCCTTCCAGTGCAGGCGCTGCATCTGCCAGCCGCCCAGGCCGCACAGGATGGCGAAGGAAACGCCCGTCGCGATCGTCAGGCCGATCGGGAAGCCGGGTTTCTTCGGTTGAGGCTCAGACATCGGCGCGACCGGCTTCCGAGGCCTTCTGGGCGATCTGGGCGGCCACCATCAGGCCCTTGGCCGGGCGCATCAGGCCAAGCGTGATGACCAGCACCGCCGGCAGCCAGACGATCAGCAGCAGCCACACCGGCCAGTTCCAGGCGAACATCGAAAACAGCGCCCCGAACGCGCAGACCGCGCCGGCGATCAGGATCACGAAGGTCGCCGCGCCGTCGCCGGTCTCGAACTTGCCGAGCTCGAAGCCGCAGGCTTCGCAGGTATGGGCCACCTTCAGGAAGCCCTCGAACAGATGGCCCTCGCCGCAGCGGGGGCAGAGGCCGCGCGCGCCGGCCGAGTAGGGGTTGGTTGTCGTCATACGCAGGGCCTTGAAACGAAAAAGGCCCGGAACGCTGGTTGGCGTTCCGGGCCCCTTGGGATCTTTCGATCTATTGGGCCGAGGCCCCGAAGATCACGTAGATGAACGCGAACAGGAACAGCCAGACCACGTCCACGAAGTGCCAGTACCAGGCCGCCGCTTCGAAGCCGAAGTGCTGCTTGGGCGTGAAGGCGCCGTTCAGCAGGCGGATCAGGCAGACGATCAGGAACAGGGTGCCGACGAACACGTGGAAGCCGTGGAAGCCGGTGGCCAGGAAGAAGGTCGAACCGTACAGGCCCGAGTTCGCCGCGGCTTCCGAATAGAACAGCTGCTCGTGGTTGATGTGGGCGTATTCGTAGACCTGGATGCAGGTGAACAGCGCGCCCAGCAGGATGGTCAGGATCAGGCCCCACTTGGCGCCCTTGCGGTCGCCGACCTGCAGCGCGTGGTGCGCCCAGGTGACGGTCGTGCCCGACAGCAGCAGGGTCAGGGTGTTGATCAGCGGCAGGTGCCAGGGCGAGACGGTCTCGACGCCGGCGGGCGGCCAGGTGGCCCAGGCGGTGCGGACTTCTTCGATGCCCGACAGGGTGCGGTGGTGATGGAACAGCGCCATCTCGAAGAACATCCAGAACCACGCCACGAAGAACATCACTTCCGAGGCGATGAACAGGATCATGCCGTAGCGCAGGCCGATCGAGACGACCGGGGTGTGGTCGCCGGCCTTGGCTTCCTTGGCCACGTCCGACCACCAGCCGAACATGGTGTAGAGCACGCCCGCGAAGCCGGCGGCGAAGATGGCCCAGTTGCCCTTCTCGATGCCGAAGACTCCGCCCTTGATCCAGCCGATCAGGCCGATCGCCATGACCGTGGCGGCCATCGAGCCGACGAACGGCCACGGGCTGGGCGGAAGGATGTGGTAGTCGTGTTTGACGGCGCCGGCCATGTTGCTGCTAACCCTTATATCCCTCTGATCACGTCGCCGGTTCCCCCCGCGACATGGTCGTTGTGAACGCTATAGCCCTCTCGACGGTGCGCCGCCAAGGGGTTCCACGATACGAGGCGTCGTCGCGGCTGCAACATCGGCCTTTTTAGTCTTGCCGGCTGCGCCGGCGGGGCCAGCTTTACCGTCATCGACGGCCGGGAAGAACGTGTACGAGAGCGTGATTTCGTTCTTGCCCTTGGTCTCGGGATCGTCCGCGAACTTGGGGTCCACGAAATAGACGACCGGGAATTCCACCGTCTGGTGGGGCTGGATCGTCTGGCTGGAGAAGCAGAAGCACTCCAGCTTCTGGAAATACGGCCCCGCCGATTCCGGCACCACATTGTACAGCGCCCGGCCGGTCTGCGGCTTGTCGGTGGGGTTGGTGACCTTGAAGAAGGCCAGGCCCGTGTCGCCGATGCGGATGTCCTGGCTGGCCTGCAGGGTCTGGAACTGCCAGGGCAACTCGCGGATGTTGGCGTCGAAACGGATGGTGACCTTGCGGGCCAGGATCGTCGTCGGGGCGGCCTGCGCCTTGCGCACCGTGCCGTCGAAGCCGGTGGCCTGGCAGAACAGCTTGTACAGCGGCACGGCGGCATAGGCCGCGCCGATCATGCCGAAGAACGCCGCCGCGCAGATCAGGGCCACCTTGCCGTTGCGGCGGGCGGTCCGTTCCTGCGGGGTCAGCTCCGAATCCGGTTTCTTAGTGCGGTTGCGCGACATTGCCGCCGAGCCTCACGAGGGTGACCACGAACACCAGGACGACGAAGGCGACCAGGCCCAGGGCCAGGGCGACGTTGCGGCCGTTCCGGGCCTTTTTCGCCGCGTCGTTGTTGTCTACAGGCTGATTCACTTCAGCAGCTCCAGGGCGCGCACGTTCGCCACGGCCTCGCCCAGCAGGGCGGCGAACAGGGCGAAGAGATACAGGATCGAGAAGGCGAACAGGTTGCGGGCGGCCTTTGAGCCGGCGGCCTTCTCGTCCTCGGTGACGTCATACAGGGCGCGGTCGGCCACGCGCGGATCGGCCGCGTCGCCGGCCTTGCTGGCGAACACGCGCCAGGCCAGGATCAGGAACACCAGGCCGCCCAGGGCGGCCACGGCCAGGTAGATCGGGCCGCCCAGGCCGGTCAGCACCGGCGACAGGCAGATCGGGATCAGCAGCAGGCTGTAGAGCAGGATCTGCTTGCGGGTCTCCTTGGCGCCCTTGACCACCGGCAGCATCGGCACGCCGGCCTTGGCGTAGTCGGTGGTGACATACAGCGACAGCGCCCAGAAGTGCGGCGGGGTCCAGAAGAAGATGATGGCGACCATCAGCCAGGCGTTCAGCGGCGCGTGGCCCGTGGCCGCGGCCCAGCCGATGGCGGGCGGCAGGGCGCCGGCCAGGCCGCCGATGACGATGTTCTGCGCCGTCCAGCGCTTGAGCCACATCGTGTAGACGACGGCGTAGAAGACGATGGTGAAGGCCAAGAGGGCGGCCGCGAACCAGTTGATCGCGAACCCCAAGAACATCACCGACAGGATCGACAGGACGACGCCCAGCGAGGCGGCTTCCTCGCCCTTGACCTTGCCGGCCGGGACCGGGCGGCCGCGCGTGCGGCGCATCTGCTGGTCGATGTCGGCGTCGTACCACATGTTCAGCGCCCCCGAGGCGCCGGCCCCCACGGCGATGCACAGCACCGCGATGGCGCCCAGCACGGGATGGATCGGCGCGCGGGCGGCCAGGAGGCCCGTCAGGCCCGTGAACACCACCAGCGACATCACGCGCGGCTTCATCAGCTGGAAGTAGTCCTTCCAGCTGGCGGCCTGAGTCAGATCAGGCTTTGTCGTGTCCGGCTGAGCCGTCTCGGTCTGAGCGGTTTCCGGGGTCATGGCGAGGGTCTTCGACATCGAGGGGAATATATCGGTCTGAATGGGCGAAGGGCGCGGCCCGGACCCTTAAGGATCCCGACCGCGCCCCCGCTTTAGGTCCGGTTTGAGCCGGAGGACAACCTTAGTGGTGGCTGTCTTCCTTGATCACCGGCGGTTCGCTGAACTGGTGGAACGGCGGCGGCGACGACAGCGTCCATTCCAGCGTCGTGGCGCCTTCGCCCCACGGGTTGGCGACGGCCGGACGACGACGGATCGCGGCTTCCAGCAGCAGGATCAGGAACACGCCCACGCCGGCGGCGGTGATCATGTAGCCGACGGACGACACGTAGTTCCATTTCGCGAAGGCTTCCGGATAGTCGACATAGCGACGCGGCATGCCTTGCAGGCCCAGGAAGTGCTGCGGGAAGAAGATCAGGTTCACGCCGACGAACATGATCCAGAACTGCACGCAGCCCAGGAACTCGTTGTACTTCACGCCCCACATCTTCTCGAACCAGTAGAAGAAGCCGGCGAAGATGGCGAACACCGCGCCCAGCGACAGCACGTAGTGGAAGTGGGCGACGACGTAGTAGGTGTCGTGCAGGCTGTAGTCGATGCCGGCGTTCGACAGGACGACGCCCGTCACGCCACCGACGGTGAACAGGAAGATGAAGCCGATCGCCCACAGCATGGGCGTCTTGAACTCCAGCGAGCCGCCCCACATCGTGGCGATCCAGCTGAAGATCTTCACGCCCGTCGGGACGGCGATGATCATCGTGGCGGCCACGAAGTAGGCGCGCAGGTTGATGCTCATGCCGACGGTGTACATGTGGTGCGCCCACACGACGAAGCCGACGAAGCCGATGGCGACCATCGCGTAGGCCATCGCCAGGTAGCCGAAGACCGGCTTCTTGGAGAAGGTCGAGACGATGTGGCTGATGATGCCGAAGCCCGGCAGGATCAGGATGTACACTTCCGGGTGACCGAAGAACCAGAACAGGTGCTGGAACATGACGGGGTCGCCGCCGGCGGCCGGGTCGAAGAAGTGGGTGCCGAAGTTACGGTCGGTCAGCAGCATGGTGATGGCGCCGGCCAGGACGGGCAGCGACAGCAGCAGCAGGAAGGCGGTGATCAGCACCGACCAGGCGAACAGCGGCATGCGGTGCAGGGTCATGCCCGGCGCGCGCATGTTGAAGATCGTGGTGATGAAGTTGATCGCGCCCAGGATCGACGAAGCGCCGGCCAGGTGGAGCGACAGGATCGCCAGGTCCATGGCCGGACCCTTGTGACCGATGGTCGACAGCGGCGGATAGATCGTCCAGCCGCCGCCGAAGCCACGGCCCGGGCCGCCGTCGACGAACATCGACGAGACCAGCAGGATCCAGGCGGCGACCAGCAGCCAGAACGAGATGTTGTTCATCCGCGGGAAGGCCATGTCCGGCGCGCCGATCATGATCGGCACGAACCAGTTGCCATAGCCGCCGATCATGGCGGGCATGACCATGAAGAAGATCATGATCAGGGCGTGGGCGGTGACCACGGCGTTGAAGCCGTGCTTGCCCTTGAAGACGCCGAGCTGGGCCAGCAGGCCGTTGTCGGTGAACACCTGGATGCCCGGATGCATCAGCTCCCAGCGGATCAGGCCCGACAGCGCGCCGCCGACCAGGCCCGCCATGATGGCGAACAGGATGTACAGCGTGCCGATGTCCTTGTGGTTCGTCGAGAAGAACCAGCGGGCGATGAAGGGCGGCTTGTGGTCGGCGTCGTCGTGACCGCCGTGGCCGTGAGTGTCTGCGGCGTGAGCCATCGGACTTCTATCCTACGTAGTCTTAGGCCGCCGGCGCGGCGGGAGCCGCGGCCGGAGCGGAAGCGGGGGCGGCGGCCGGAGCCGTAGCGGGGGTCGCGCCAGAAGTCGCCGGGGCGGCAGCCGGGGCGGCGCCTTCAGCCGGAGCGGCCGGCGCGGCGGCCGGAGCCGAAGCCGCCGCAGGAGGGGCGACCTTTTCCTTAACCCACGCGTCGAACTGGGCCTGGGTCACGACCTGGATCTCGATCGGCATGTTCGAGTGATCGACGCCGCACAGTTCCGAGCACTGGCCGTAATAGACGCCGGTCTTCTCGGCCTTGAACCAGGTTTCGTTCAGGCGGCCGGGGATGGCGTCGATCTTCAGGCCGAAGGCCGGGAGGGCGAAGGCGTGGATCACGTCGGCGCCGGTGACCTGCACGCGGACCACCTGATTGACCGGAACCACCATCGCCTTGTCGGCGGCCAGCAGGTACGGGACCTTCTTGGCGTCGGCCTGTTCCTTGGTCAGGGGCAGCGACACGATCTCGCTGATCTTCTGATCCGGATACTCGTAGCCCCAGTACCACTGATAGCCCGTGGCCTTCACGGTCATGTAGGGCTTGGGCATGTCGTTGTAGTGGAACAGCAGGCGGAACGAGAAGATGGCGATGACCATCAGGATCAGCACCGGAACCAGGGTCCAGATGATCTCGATCGTGGTGTTGTGGCTGAACTTGGCCGGGACCGGGTTCGCTTTCTTGTTGTAGCGCACCACGATCCAGATCAGCAGGCCCAGCACCAGCAAGGTGATGAGCGTGATGATCGGCATCAGGACCAGGTTGTGGAACTGGATCGCGTGGTGCTTCAGCTCGGAAGCGGCCGGCTGAAGGTCGATCGCCCCCGGCGTCGGCTGGCCCAGCAGATCCTCGGCGAGGGCGTTCCCCGCGAACATCCCAGAAAACATCAATGAGGCGGCGAGCGCGGACGCGCCCGACAGAATCCGCCGAATCCCCGAAAATTGCGCCTTCATATCCCTCACGGCCCGTTTCGGCGGCGAGTTGGACTTGGATAAATCCCACAAGGGATGAACCAAGACCGCGCCGCGCCGACTTTGCGTATTACGACCCCCGGGCCGGCCCTCTGCAATCGACGTCGCTCACAGGTGAGTCGCGCGTCGACGCCCAGTCCGCTCGATGGTCGGTCCGGAGGCTGCATACGCGCATCGCCAGCGGTTGCCAAGCGCCAGAGACCACGTGCGCGGCATGGGATTGCCCGCTTTGCGTCACAAGGGCGGGGCCAGTTGCGAACCCCTCTCAACACGATCCCGAAAGCGGCGCCGAGACCCCGCTCCGGACCGCCAGGAATCATTACGCATTGTTCATTGCCAGGTACCTTGTGATGCACAGTACCTGGCGATACAAGGGCGCATCAACGGAGGCCAAGGACGCCGTGCCGGAAACGATTGAGATCCAACTGAAGAAAGGCGTGCTGGCGCTGTGCGTGCTGGCCCTGCTCTCGCACGCCGACAGCTACGCCTACGAGATCGCCAGCAGGCTCACGAAGGACATCGATATGGGGGAAGGGACGATCTATCCGCTGATGCGCCGCATGCAGTCGGACGGGCTGGTCGAGACCTATCTGGTGGAAAGCCAGAGCGGTCCGCCGCGCAAATATTACCGCCTGACCGCGACCGGGCGTCAGAGCCTGGAACAGCAGAAGGCCGAATGGACCGCCTTCTCGACCGCGGTCAACGACATCGTGGGAGCGTCCGCATGACCCGCGCCGAGTTCATCACCCGCCTGCGTCGCGGCCTGGCCGGCCTGCCGGTCACCACGATCGCCGACATCGTCGCCGACCACGAGGCCCACTTCGCCGACGGCCAGGCCGCCGGCCGCACCGAGGCCGAGGTCGCCGCCGCCCTGGGCGATCCCGACCGCCTGGCCCGCGAGATGCGCGCCGAGGCCGGGCTGAAGTCGTGGGAAGAGAAAAAGACGCCGTCCAACGCCATGGGGGCGATCATCGCCCTGATCGGCCTGGGGGCTTTGGACGTGATGTTCCTGCTGCCCCTGCTGATGGGCGTGCTGGGCGCCTTGTTCGGCTTCCTGGTCGCGGTGGTGACCATGTTTGTCGCCGGCGGCTTCGTGTTCGCGGCCGGCCCGCTGACCGCCCCGCCCGGCGGCCCGATCACCGCCTTCCTGGCGGGCCTGGGCCTGATGGGCCTGGCCACCTGCTTCGGCGCCCTGCTGACGCTGGTGACCATCGGGGTCTTCAACGCGGTCGTCTGGTACGCCCGCCTTCACTACCGGCTGCTGAAGCCGGCCATCGAACAAGCCTGAGCCTTTTCCGAAGGAAAAGGCGTCAGTTCAAAAGGTTAAGAGCATTTTCGCCCGAAAGCCGCTGCGCACTTTTCGGAAATGCTCTTGAGCGACCTGGAGGGGACCATGTTGATCCGCAATACGCTCATCGTCGCCGGGGCCAGCTTCGCGCTGTCCGTCGGCTGCTTCGCCGGGGTGGCGGCCATCGCCGGCCCCGAGATCATGAAGAACGGCTGGACCCTGCCGTTCGACGGCGACGGCGAGACCGTCATCGTCCGCGACAACGGCCAGGTCATCCGCTCGGCCCGCCGCGTGACGGTCGCCGGCTCGGCCGCCTCGCCCAGCATCGACCGCACCCTGCCCTGGACCGGCAAGGACGTGCTGACCATCGACCTGCCGGTCGACGTGGTCTTCGTCCAGGGCGCCGAGGCCAAGATCGTGGCGTCGGGTCCCAAGGACTACGTCAACCGCCTGCGGGTGGACGCCGGCCGCATCAGCCTGGACGGCGGCGACGGGGTCGACCACGACCGCCTGACCATCGACGCCATGGGCCTGCGGTTCTAAAGCGACTCCAACCGGGTGAAGATCACGGTCATCGCCCCGGATGTGACCCGTTTCGACATCCGCGGCTCGGGCGACCTGGACATCCGCCGCTACGACCACCCGGCCATCGGGGTCACGGTCAGCGGCAGCGGCGATGTCGACGCCTCGGGCCGGGTCGAGGTGGCCACGGTCGACAATTCGGGCTCGGGCTATGTCAACCTGACCGAGCTGAAGGCCAAGGACGCCATTGTCGGCGTCTCGGGCAGCGGCGGCGGCGCGATCTTCGCCACGGGCAAGGCCAAGATCGACATCTCCGGCAGCGGCGACGTCGAGCTGCGCACCGAACCCAAGTCGGTCAGCAGCGAGATCACGGGCTCGGGTGAAGTGCGCCGCGAGTACTGATCCGGTCGCAGATAAGCTTGCGACAAAAGGGGCGGGGTGACGGACGCGTTCGGAAAGCCTACCTGTAAGGGCATGAACGCTCCCATCTCCGCCCCTTCCCTTCTCGACGCCGCCGGCGTCGATCGTGACCGCGCCCAGACCATCCTCGGCGAAGCCTTGGCCGGCGCCGACGACGGCGAGCTGTTCCTCGAACGCTCCGAGAGCGAGGCCTTCGTCTTCGACGACGGACGCCTCAAGAGCGCCTCCTACGACAGCGGCGAAGGCTTTGGCCTGCGCGTGGTGGCCGGCGAGACGGCCGGCTACGCCCACGCCGCCGAGATCAGCGAGGCCGCCATCGGCCGCGCCGCCGATTCGGCCAAGCTGGCCAAGCGCGGCTATGCGGGCGTCTCGGCAGAGGGCCCACGCTCGACCAACGAAAAGCTGTACGGCGAGGACAACCCCGTCAGCGCGCCCGACTTCTCCGACAAGGTGTCCTTGCTCCAGGAGATCGACGCCTTCGCCCGCGCTCGCGACCCGCGGGTCGTGCAGGTCATGGCCTCGATGGCCGGCGAGCGCCGCGTGGTCGAGATCCTGCGCGCCGACGGCAAGCTGATCCGCGACGTGCGCCCGCTGGTGCGGGTCAATGTCCAGGTCACCGTCGAGAAGGACGGCCGTCGCGAGACCGGCAGCTCCGGCGCCGGCGGCCGCGCCGGCTTCTCGGCCTGGATCAGCCCCGACAAGTGGCAGGGCCAGGTCGACGAGGCCCTGCGCATGGCGCTGGTCAATCTGGACGCCGTCGCCTGCCCGGCTGGCGAGATGGACGTGGTGCTGGGTCCGGGCTGGAACGGCGTGCTGCTGCACGAAGCCGTCGGCCACGGCCTGGAAGGCGACTTCAACCGCAAGGGCGTCAGCGCCTTCTCGGGCCGCATCGGCGAGCGCGTGGCGGCCAAGGGCGTCACCGTGTTCGATGACGGCTCGCTGGCCGGCCGCCGCGGCTCGCTGACCGTCGACGACGAAGGCACGCCGACCGAACGCACCGTGCTGATCGAGGACGGCATCCTGGTCGGCTACATGCACGATCGGATGAGCGCGCGCCTGATGGGCATGAAGGCCACCGGCAACGGCCGCCGCCAGTCCTACGCCCATATGCCGATGCCGCGCATGACCAACACCGGCATGCTGGCCGGCCATGACGATCCCCAGGAGATGATCGCCTCGCTGAAACGCGGCCTCTACTGCGCCAATTTCGGCGGCGGCCAGGTCGACATCACCAACGGCAAGTTCGTCTTCCAGTGCACCGAGGCCTATCTGGTCGAGGACGGCAAGATCACCGCCCCGGTGAAGGGCGCGACCCTGATCGGCGACGGCCCCTCGGCCCTGACCCGCGTGACGATGATCGGCAACGATTTCGACTTCGACCCCGGCATCGGCGTCTGCGGCAAGGCCGGCCAGGGCGTGCCCGTGGGCGTGGGCCAGCCGAGCCTGAAGATCACCGGCCTGACGGTGGGCGGGACGGCGGTTTAGGCCTCAAAGCGCCCCCTCCGTCTCGTCGCCTATCGGCGCCGATCCACCTCCCCCGCAAGCGGGGCAGGAGAAGAGCCGCTTCCTCCTCCCTCGTGAAACGGGGGAGGTGGCGCGCTGCGGATACGCAGCGTGACGGAGGGGGCGCTCCTAGAGCACCCGCTCCAGATACGTCACCGTCTTCTTCCCGCCGTGGATCGCCGCCGCCCCAACGGTCACAAACCCCAGCGCCGCGTGAAACTTGTCCGAGGCCGGATTTGGCGGCTCGGAATTGACCTCGCACACGATCCGCTGATGCCCGGCCGCCCGAGCCGCCGCGAAGAGGTCGTCATAGAGCGCCCGCGCCAGGCCCCTGCCCCGCGCGCTGTCGGCCACCACCACGCGGTCGACATAGACGAAGGCCGGGTACCGCTCGCGGAACCACAGATAGTTCACGCTGTCATAGTCCGCCGCCTGGTCGAAGGTCAGCAGCAGGGCGTCGGCCACGCCCACGCGCCGCGCGACGAAGGCCTCGCTGACCAGATGCGCCAGCCGCTCGGGCTCCAGCCACGACAGTTCCACCGCATGGGCGTTGTTCAGCGCCAGGAGCGCTTCGCCGTCGCTGCCGGCCAGGTTGTTCGTCGTCAGCGGGGTCACGACGTCGGTCATCGAAAGCTTCTCCGAGCCTGAGCACCTAGGGCCGGAAAAGCCTTGCCGCAAGCGGGTCCGCGCCAGTGATCGCTGGCAACGTGTCGGAAGTTTAATCCACATTTCACGCTTGTAACTTTCTTCGCGCCCCGCCCACGGCCACGTTGCCTCCGCAGAACGAAGTCCCTGGGGAGGGCCTTCAAAAGGGGAACAGACGGATGCTGGCGAGCGTGCTGCTGATGGTCATGGCGAGCGCCCCGCTCGACGCCGATCCGCCCGTCTCGACGGCATCTCTGGCCGCAGCGCCCGTCGCCCCCTTGGCGGCTCAGGACGTCGAGCCGACCCAGCGCGGCGTCATCCCCTACGCCCCCGAATTCTTCGCCGCCGCCCAGCCCAGCACGGCGCTGGACATGATCACCCGCCTGCCCGGCTTCAATCTGGAGCAGGGCGACAACGTCCGGGGTTTCGCCGGCGCGGCCGGCAACGTTCTGATCAACGGCGAGCGTCCGACGACCAAGAACGAATCGTTGCAGGATATGCTGCGGCGGATCGCGGCCTCGACCGTCGAGCGCATCGACCTGATTCGCGGCGGCGCGCCCGGCATCGACATGCAGGGCCGCACCGTGATGGCCAATATCGTGCTCAAGCGCACGGTCCAGGTGCAGAAGGTCGTCAACGTCCAGACCTATGTCTATCCGGACGGCCTGTTCGGCCCCATCGTCGAGCTAGAAGGCTCGCGGCGCGAGGGCGACTACGCCCTGGAAGGCTCGCTGAAGGCCACCCAGGACCGCACCGACAACACCTATGACGGCGGCGTGCGCCTGCGCACCGACAGCAACGGCGTCCCGACGGCCAAGGACGCCCTGAAGGGCTACGACACCATCTACAACTACGTGCTGCGCGGCGCAGCGGCCGACCCTGGGCGGCAAGGCGCGGGTCAACGCCAGGCTGGAATATTTCGGCTACGACCGCGACGTCACCGCCACGCGGGTGTTCCCGGCCCCGGGCCGCGAGGTCACCGGCGAGACGCTGCACAACTGGGCCGGCGAGTTCGGGGGCCGCTTCGACCGCGCCCTGTCGGCCCGCTCGGACCTGCAACTGGTCCTGCTGCAGACCCTGAACCGCGAGATCTACGGCTCGACCTTCGCGGATCCGCGCCTGTTCGTGGACTACAAGTCGCGCACCGACACCGGCGAGACGATCCTGCGCTCCGAGCTGCGCCATCGCCGGAGCGACACCCTGTCGTTCGAGGCCGGGCTGGAGGGCGCCTACAACGTTCTGGACGGCGATACGCGCTATTTCGAGAACAGCGTCGCCATCCCGCTGCCCGCCGCCCAGGTCAAGGTCGAGGAACTGCGCGGCGAGCTGTCGGGCAAGGCGATCTGGCGGGCCACCCCCAAGCTGAACGTCGAGGCCGGGGCCCGCCTGGAGGTCTCGCGCATCAGCCAGAGCGGCGACACGGACCTGGTCAAGCGGTTCTTCTATCCCAAGCCCCGAGTGCTGGCGACCTGGTCGCCGACCGCGACGGACCAGTTGCGGGTGCGGATCGAGCGCGAGGTCGGTCAGCTGAACTTCGGCGACTTCGTCTCGTCGGCGGGCGTCGAGACCGGCACGGTCGACGCCGGCAATCCCGACCTGGCGCCCGAGCGCAAGTGGGTGCTGGAGACGGCCTGGGAGAAGCGCTTCTGGGGCGGCGGCGCGCTGGTGCTGCTGTGGCGTCACGCCCAGATCCAGGACGTGGTCGACGTCATCCCGATCAACAAGGTGTTCGAGGCGCCGGGCAATATCGGCGACGGGACCAGCGACTTCTACCAGGTCAACCTGACCCTGCCGACCGACAGGCTGGGCGTCAGCGGCGGCCAGCTGAAGATGCGGGCCTCATGGGCGCAGAGCGACGTCACCGACCCGGTCACCCTGGGCAAGCGGCGGATCTCGGGCCAGACGCCGTTCACCTGCGACGTGCGCTTCACGCGCGACATGCCGGGCGGCAAGTGGAGCTGGGGGGTGATCACCTTCTGCCCCAACGAGCAGCGCTACTACAGGGTCGGCGAGGTGCGCACCTTCACCTACGAACAGTGGGTCGAAGGCTTCTTCGAATGGCGGCCGCGCAAGGACCTGACCATTCGCACCGAGCTGGCCAACTGGACCAGCCGGCACAAGATCCGCGACCGGGTGATCTACGCCGGCGGCCGGGGGACGGGCGTCGTCAGCCAGGTCGAACACCGTGAACTGCCGTTCGAGCCGTACCTGTTCATCAAGGTGCGCAAGAGCTTTGGGTAGGGAGCGGAAACGGTCCCGGGCGGTTTGAGCCACCCTCGAGACCGTCCCACCCGAAGGTGAGGCGTGGCCCCTCCACGCCTCGTGAAGGGCCCCGGGCAAGCCGCCGGGGCCCTTCTTTCATTAGGCCTGGCCGGTCACCGTCGAATCCGCGACCGGCTGCGGATCGGTTTCGTCGGCGCCGTGCGACCACGTCTTGAGGAACGGCGACAGCACTAGGAACAGCACGCCCAGGCCGATGGCGGCCAGGCCGATGACCTTGAACACCAGCAGCGACTGGGCCATGGCGGCGCCGGGGTTCAGCACTTGGCCGCCGATGGTCTCGGTGGAGGCGATGGCGGCGATCCAGCTGCCGAACAGGTTGGCCATGGCCAGGGCCATGTACCAGACGGCCATCACGAACGAGACCATGTGCAGCGGCGACAGCTTGGTCATCTGCGACAGGCCCACCGGCGACATGCACATCTCGCCGCCCGTGTGCAGCATGTACATCAGCACCAGGAAGATCAGCGGCATCTTGAAGGCGCCGTCGGCGAAGGTGGCGCCGACCAGCAGGATCAGGAAACCGGCCCCGACCTGGATCAGCGACAGGCCGAACTTGATCATCGGGTTGGGGTTGATGCCCCGCGCGGTCAGCACCGTCCAGATCGCGGCGAAGACCGGGGCGAAGATCAGGATCCAGCCGGCGTTGATGGCCTGGGTCTGGGCGGCGTTGAAGTCGGTGTTGACCCAGAACTTGCCCGCCGTCGAGATGCCGGCCGCCGCCAGCTGGGCGGGCGAGCCCAGCACCACCGAACCGCCGAACCACTCGACCGGCTTGGAGATCAGGGTCAGGTTGACATTGGTGGCCGCGAACAGGTTCAGCGACGAGCCGGCCTGTTCGAACAGGGTCCAGAACACCACCGCGCCCAGCACCAGCACCGTGGCCAGCAGCAGGCGCTCACGCTCGACCTTCTCGCACTTGGCGAAGGCGAACCACAGGATGTAGCCCAGCGAGCCGAACATGCCGGCCAGCAGAGTGACATTGACCACCGGGGTGCGCTGGACGACCAGGAACACCGCCAGCACGGCCAGGATCGAAACGCCGTAGATCACCACCTCGCGGGTGATAGGGCCGGCGACCTTCTCCTTCAGGTTCGCGCCTTCCGGCGGCTCGCCGCGACCCAAGAGCCAGGGCTTGCCCAGCACGAAGATCAAGAAGCCGGCCAGCATCCCCAAGCCCGCCGCGCCGAAGCCCGCCCACCAGCCGACATTGACGCCCAGGATGCCGCACAGGATCGAGGCCCAGAACGAACCCAGGTTGATGCCGAAATAATAGAGGGTGAAGCCCGGATCCCGGCGCGGATCGCCCTGCGGATAGAGCTGCCCGACCAGGGCCGCCACGTTCGACTTCATGAAGCCCACGCCGACGATGATCAGCGACAGGGCCAGCCAGAAGATGTTCAGGTACATCGGGTCGCGACCCGTGACGTCCAGCTTGTACTGGCCCTTGGGCAGCACGGCGGGCAGGCCGGAGTCGGCCGGCAGGTTCTTGATCGTGAAGTCGCCCGTCTCAGTGGCCGAGACGTCGTAGGGCTTGCCCGCCACGATCATCTTGGCGACGCGCTCCTCGCCCCGGCCCTCGGCCTGGAACTCGTAGGTTTGGCCCGCATAGGTCAGGGTCTGGACGGCGGGCAAGCCCTCGACGGCCATGGCCAGGTGGCCGGCCACCAGCAGGATCGCGCCGAACGCCACCGCCTTGCGGGCGCCCAGATAGCGGTCGGCCAGAAAGCCGCCCAGCAGGGGCACGATATAGACCAGCGAGGTGTAAGAGCCGTAGTGGCCGCTGGCGACCTTGGGGTCGAACAGGAAGTGCTGGGTCAGGTAGAAGATCAGCAGGCCCCGCATGCCGTAATAGGAGAAGCGCTCCCACATCTCGGCCAGGAAACAGATGATCAGGCCGCGCGGATGGCCCCTCAGAAGTTGGACCAGGACGGGAATGCCGGTCACGAGCGTGACCAGGATGCCGCCGGCGATAACGATGTTCATACGCTAGCCTTGAAACGTGACGAGTGGCGGGGATCGACCCCCCAATGGTCAAATCATCCCCGCCTGCCCCAATTTGGCGGGGAGAAGATCACGCGGCTGACGGTTTCACAAGCAACGGCTTGCCGGAGGCCCTCGGCGTTCCGATCTAGGGTTCGGAGCTTGGCAATCTACCTATGCGTTTGCCTGGCGAACCCTTTTCACGCGGGAGCCCCCGATGAAGATCCCCGACGCGACCCACCCGATCACCATCACCCCGTCCGCCGACACGGTGCGGGTGCTGTTCCAGGGTCATGAGATCGCCGACAGCGACGACGTTCTGGTGCTGAAGGAGGCCAGCTATCCGGCGGTCTTCTACATCCCGCGCGACGACGTGCGGATGGCGTTCCTGAAGCGGACCGACAAGGTCACCCATTGCCCCTACAAGGGCGACGCCAGCTACTTCAGCCTCTATCGCGACGGCCAGCTGGTCGAGAACGCGGTGTGGTCCTACGAGGACCCGTACGCCGCCGTCGGCAGCATCGCCAATCGCCTGGCCTTCTATCCCGAGCATGTCGAGTTCCTGCTGGGCGAGCGCGTCGCCGAAACCGACGCCGTGGACGTCGGCGAGGTGATCCGCCACACCGACAGCGGTTCGGGGACCAGCCAGGCCGAGCACTGGCCGCCGACCGACGACCGGGCTTAAGCCCGCCTTAACCGTTGGGAGCGTGACCATAGGGTCTAGCTCCCATCAGAGGGGCGCGGAGGAAACCATGGCCTACGTCTCGTATCGGACGGACGCTGTTCACGCGACGACCACGCCCCAGCGCAAGATCGCCTGGGGCCGCCTGTTCGCCCTGGCGGCCACCGTGACCCTCTGGGTCGGCATCATCGCCGGCGTCAGGGCGATCTTCTAGCAAGCGCGACAGCCGAAAGTGGACGCCGGTTTCGGCGCCCGTCGCGCGCCAAGCATCAAAGCTTCGCCGCGTCGGCCTCGCACGAGGTCTTCGGCAGCGACAAGCGCGGATCGGCGACGAAGCGGTCGTCGGTCAGCGTCCGCAGGAACGCGGCCAGGTCGTCGACCTCGCCATCCTTCAGGCCCATCGCCATCCGGTGGCGCCGGATCGCGCCCGCCAGGGTGCGGGCCGAGCCGTCGTGCAGATAGGGCCCGCTGATCCCGACATTGCGCAGCGACGGCGTGCGGAACTTGCCGTCGTCGGCCGCCTTGCCGGTGACCTCGCCCAGCCCCTGGTCGCCCGAGAACGGCAGGTCGATGCGGTGGAAAGCGTTCGGCCCGGTCGCATCGGTGAAGTCCGGCGCGGCGTGGCAGATGGCGCAGCCGGCCTTGCCGAAGAACAGCGTCTCGCCGCGCACCGCCTCGATCGACGTGTCGACCGCCTCGCCGCGTTTCCTGCGGTCGTAGGGCGCGTCCCGCGACACCATGGTCCGCTGGAACGCCGCCAGGGCCTTGGTGATGGTGGTCATGCTGACCGCCTGGCCCGGGAAGGCGGCGGCGAAGAGCTTGCGGTAGCAGGCCTGGCCGCCGATGCGGTCCTCCAGCACCTTTTCCTGGCGGTGGAAGCCCATCTCCACCGGCGTGTTCCCGGCGATCGGGATAAGGGCCTGGTCCTCCAGCCGGCGCACGCGCGGATCGCCCCAGGTCAGACTGGCGAAGGTCCCGACATTGGCCAGGGTCTGGATGTTGCGCCGCCCCGGATCGCCGTGGACGCCGGGATGGGTCTGGTTGGCGTCGGTGAAGCCGTGGCGCTGCTCGTGGCAGGTGGCGCAGGCCATGGTCCCGTCGATGGAGAGGTCGGCGTCGTAGAACAGCCGCCGGCCCAGCTCGACCCGCACCTCCGAGGCCGGTTTTTGCGCCAGGCCCGGCGTAAAGGCGGCCAGCAGGCACAGGGCGCCGATCGCCCCCAGCGCCGTGCTGACCGCCCCCGGTTTCATCTCAGGGCTTGGCCGCGACCATGATCGGCAGGGCGGCCTCGGCATTGGCCGAGATCTGCACGACATAGCGCCCCGGCTGCAGGTCGAAGCTGACCATCTTGCGCAGGGTGGCGCAGGCCGGCCCGCGGCCATGGCCGGTCGAGCGCTGGGCCGCGTCGCCCTTCAGCACGTCGATCCAGGCCCCCGTGCCCAGCGCGATGGTGTAGGTCCCGGCCGTGGCGATATCGACCGCGAACAGCCCGCCCTTGCTGACCGTGCCGCCCGGCTTTTCGGGCTGGACGACATAGGTCACCTCGGGCGTCGGCGCCAGCGTGGCGACGAAGGCCTGGCCCGGCGTCAGCACGGCCTTGTCCAGCTCGGACACGCCCTTGGCGGCGACGAGGTCCTTCTTGGCGGTCCAGGCGGCCAGCTCGGCCGGCAGGTCCTTGTCCATGGCGGCGCAGGCCGGCGCGGGCGCGGCCGGCGCCATCTGGGCCGAGGCCGCGAACGGCGTGGCCAATACGGCGAGGGCGGCGAGAACGGTCAGGCGCATCACGATCTCCTCAGAACTTGACCCGCAGGTCGGCGCGGAAGTTACGGCCTTCCTCGGGGAAACCGTCCACCAGCTGGTACTTCTGGTCCAGCAGATTGCGGGCCGACAGCTGCACGTCGACCTTTTCCGTCATCTGCACCCGCGCCGTCAGGGCGGCCAGCACATAGGCCCCGGTGCGGTAGTAGCGCGGCGGCGTGATCAGGCTGCTCGAGGTCACCGTCCAGCGCTTGGAGGCCGTCTCGACACTGGGCGTCAGGGTCAGGCGCTGGGCGACCCGCCAGTCGGCATAGGCGAACAGCTTGTGGGTCGGCGCGCCCTGCGGCCGGAAGGCGGCGTTGGTCGGGTCGGTGAAGTCGCGATGCAGATAGGTGTAGTTGCCGCCCAAGGTCAGCTTGGGCGTCACCCGCGCGGTCACCGAGGCCTCGGCCCCGTAATATTCGCCGTCGCCGACATTGCGGGTCTGGCTGACCGTGCCGAACGGCGCGCCCAGGGCCACCGGGATGGCGATCAGGGCGTCGCGGACGTCGCTGTAGAACACCGCCCCCTCGACCGTGACGAACGGGGTGATGTCGCCGCGCGCGCCGACCTCGTAGTTCACCGCCCGCTCGGCCTTGATGTTCGGGTTGGGGATCGCCGTGCCGAAGCGCGAGCTGAACCGTTCGAACAGGGTCGGGAAGCGGGTGCGCGACGAGACGCTGGCGTGCAGCTGGGCGGTGTCGGTCGGCCGCCAGACCAGCGCCGCCTGGCCGTTCCAGGCGCTGTCGCTGGTCAGCGGATAGGCCACCAGGACGTTGGCGTTGAAGTCCTGGGCCATCGACAGGTCGCGATAGTCGCGCGAGACGCCCACCACCAGGTCGACATCCTGGCCGAAGCTCTGGGTGTCTTCCAGGGCGATCGAGGTGGTGTCCTCGGTCGTGGTCTGCTTGGGCTCGGTCAGCGGCGGCGCATAGCTGGTCTGCCACTCGACGTGTTCGTCACGGCGATAGAAGGCGGCGGCCTTCAGGATGTTGCCCGGGGTCAGCTGGACGCCCAGCTCGACGTTCCCGCCATAGGCGACGTCGTCGTAGTAGGACCGGAACGCCCGCCCCAGGGTCTGGGTGTTCTGGCGGGCGTTGTCCCACGAGAACAGGCCGTTCTGGAAGGTGTTGCGATAGAAGCGGGTCTTCAGCCAGGCATGCTCGGCGATCTGGGTGCGGGTCAAGAGAGCCAGGCTGTCGATGTTCCAGTAGGGCCAGGTCCAGTAGCGCGTGCTGGCCGTGTCGGTGACGTGGAACGGCGCGTTCTTCGAACCCTCCTGGCGGGTGAAGGTCAGCGAATAGTCGTCGCCCTCGCGCGGGGTGAAGCCGACCTTGGCGTTGACCCGCCAGTCCTCGCTGTCGGAGTGGTCGCGATAGCCGCCGTTCTCCAGGGTGGTGGGGCGATAGCCGTCCGGCAGGGCCCAGTGGGTGCGCTCGTTCCGCGCGCCCGACAGCTGGACATAGAAGTGCTCGGTGCGGCCGCCGACCCGGCCCGAGATGGCGTTGCTGTTCAGCGAACCGTCGGCGTCGAAGCCCGCGCCCAGGCGCACCTCGCCCTCGAACGGGGCCTGGGGCTTGCGGGTCACCAGGTTGATGGCGCCGCCGATGCCGCCGGGGCCGTCGAGGACCGAGACATAGCCCTTCGACACCTGCACTTCCGACAGGTCGGCGGTCAGGAAGCGCGCGAAGTCGATGCGGTTGTCGGCCGGCAGGAACACCCGCACGCCGTCGATCGACAAGGTGGTCTGGAAGCGGTCGAAACCGCGGATAAACACCAGGCGCTCGTTGCGCGAACCGCCGCTGTTGCCGGCGTTGGCGCCCGGGATCAGGTCCAGCGCCTGGTCGACGCTGATCTTGTCGAACTTGCGAAGATCCTCGCCCTTGATCACCGAGCCGCCGATCAAGCCGCCGTCGCTGCCGCGCGCGGTCACCCGGACCTCGCCCAGGGCGTAGACGTCATCGGGGGTCGCGGTCTGGGCCTGGGCCGCGCCGGCCAAGAGAGAACTGGCCAGCAACATGGATCGGAACAGCATTCGAAACCCCGTTATGCATGACAGCTACATAACGGGGAGGGCCCGGCGGGGCGAGACCTTTCCCGCCCCTCAGGTTGAAACGCTCTATTCCGCTAAACGAACGCGCGCCTAGTAGGCGCAGTCGGTGAACACCCGTCCGATGTCGCCCTGCCATTCGCCGTTGTACAGCGACAGCAGCTTCTCGGCGGGGGTGATCCCGCTGTCGGCGATCTGTTCCAGTTCGCCCAGATAGATCGTCTCGTCCAGGAAGCCGCCGTTCAGGTTGCCGCGGTTCTTCAGGCCCGACTTGGCGATGGCCACGAAGTCCTTGGCGACGTCCTGCGCCGAACGGCCGGCGACCTGCGCCTTCAGGCCCAGCTTCGGCACATCGCGGCGCAGGCCTTCGCGGTCCTCGATCGTCCAGGCCTTGCAGAGGTCCCAGGCGGCCGCCAAGGCGGCGTCATCGTAGAACACGCCCGTCCACAGCGCCGGCAAAGCGCACAGGCGGCTCCACGGTCCGGCGTCGGCGCCGCGCATCTCCAGATAGGTCTTGAGGCGCACTTCCGGGAAGGCCGTCGTAGTGTGGTCGGCCCAGTCCTTCATCGTGGCGATCTCGCCCGGCAGCTCGGGCAGCTTGCCCTCGATGAAGTCGCGGAAGCTGCGGCCGGCCACGTCGATATACTTGTCGCCGCGCTTGACGAAATACATCGGCACGTCCAGCGCGTAGCGGGCGTAGCGCTCGAAATCGAAGCCGTCCTCGAATACGAAATCCAGCAGGCCCGTGCGGTTGGGATCGGTGTCGGTCCAGACGTTGGCGCGGGCCGACAGGAAGCCGTTCGGCTTGCCTTCCGCGAATGGAGAGTTGGCGAACAGCGCCGTGGCGATCGGCTGCAGAGCCAGGCTCATGCGGAACTTGGCGACCATGTCGGCTTCGCTGGAGAAGTCGAGATTGGCCTGCACCGTGCAGGTGCGCAGCATCATGTCCAGGCCCAGATTGCCGACCTTGGGCATGTAGTTGCGCATGATCACGTACCGGCCCTTGGGCATCACCGGCACCTCTTCGCGCGTCCACAGCGGCGAGAAGCCCAGGCCCACGAAGCCCAGGCCCAGCGCGTCGGCGACGGTCTTGACCTCGTCCAGGTGCTGGCCGGTCTCCTCGCAGATGTCGTGCATGGTCGCCAGCGGCGCGCCCGACAGCTCGAACTGGCCGCCCGGCTCCAGGCTGACATTGGCGCCGTTGCGCTCCAGGCCGATGATCACCTCGCCTTCCAAGACCGGCTTCCAGCCAAAGCGCTGCAGCCCGGTCAGCAGGGCGTGCACGCCCCGGTCGCCGTCATAGGGAACCGGTTGGTTCGCCCCCAGATAGAAGCCGAACTTCTCGTGCTCGGCGCCGACGCGGAACGATTCCTTGGGCTTGCTGCCCTTGGCGAAATACTCGGTCAGATCGGCGAGCGTCAGTTGGCGCTCTTGGACGCTAGCGGTGTCGGCCATGCAAGCCGTCCCTCCCCAGGGGTTGCGATGCTGAGGGAAGAGAGGGCCCATGCTCTCCGCCGACGGCGATACTCGGTGACGCCCCAGTTGGGCGTTTTCTTTCAGAACCTCAAGGGGCCACCTTCGCCTTAAATGCTAACGCCAGTCGCCGGCCGCGGCCTGCCACAGGGTCATGGCCGAGATGGCGGCCGTGTCGGCGCGCAGGATGCGCGGCCCCAGAGACACGGGCGTGACGAAGGAAAGCTCCCGCAGCCGCTCGCGTTCCTCGGGCGCGAAGCCGCCTTCCGGGCCGATCAGGATGGCGGCCGGACCGCCGGTTCCCGCCAGGGCCTCGATCGCGGGTTTGGCGTCACCGCCCTCGTCGCAGAACACCAGGCGACGGGCCGGGTCCCAGGCGTCCAGGATCTTGTCCAGCTTCTCGGGATCGGCGATCTCGGGGACGTCCAGGCGGCCGGTCTGCTCGGCGGCCTCCATGGCGATGGCGTCGAGGCGCCCCAGCTTGACGAAGTCGACGTTCGTGCGCCGCGTCATGGTCAGCCGCACCCGGCGCGCGCCCAGCTCGGCGGCCTTCTCGACGATGGTCTCGACCCGACTGCGCTTGACCATGGCGATGATCAGGTCGAGGTCCGGCCCGGTTTCCATCGGCCGGGTCTGGTCCTCGGCCTTCAAGAGGCAGCCGCGCTTGGTGGCCTCGACGACGGTCGCCCGCCACTCGCCGTCGCGGCCGTTGAACAGCGCGAGCTCGGCCCCGACGGCCAGGCGCATGACCTGGGTCAGGTAGCGCGACTGGTCGACGGTGGGCGCGACGCCGGCGCCGGCGGAGAGGTCGTTAGGAACGAAAAGACGGATCATGCGGCTCTTCTAGCCTAACTCGACTTTCCGGGGGTAGGCTCCGCGCATGAGCAAGTCCGACGACTACGACAACGAGCTGATGCAGCTTCAGCTGGCGCTGATCGAACTGCAGAAGAAGGCCATCAAGAACGGCGACAAGATCCTGGCAGTCTTCGAGGGCCGCGACTCGGCCGGCAAGGACGGCACGATCGCCCGCGTCACCGAGCACCTGTCCAAGCGCGCCACCACCGTGGTCGCCCTGCCCAAGCCGAACGAGCGCGAGCGCGGCGAGTGGTACTTCCAGCGCTATGTCGATTATCTGCCGGCCTGCGGCGAAGCGGTGCTCTTCAACCGCTCCTGGTACAACCGCGCCGGGGTCGAGCGGGTGATGGGCTTCTCCAGCCCTGAGCAGCAGGAGCAGTTCCTGCGCGACGTGCCGGCCTTCGAGCGGATGCTGGTCGAGAATGGCCTGCGCTACGTCAAGTTCTGGCTGGACATCAGCCGCGACGAACAGGCCGAGCGCCTGAAGGCCCGCCGCGAGGATCCGCTGAAGGCCTTCAAGACCAGCGACCTGGACAAGGTCGCGCAGGACAAGTGGGACGACTACACCCAGGCCCGCGACGAGATGCTGATGCGCACCTCGTCGGACATCGCGCCGTGGATCTGCGTGCGCGCCGACCACAAGAAGGCCGCCCGGCTCAACGTCATCCGCTGGCTGCTGCATGCGGCGGGCGACAAGAAGCTGGTCAAGGGCGTGGCCAAGCCCGATCCCGGCGTCATCTTCGCGTTCGAACCCAGCGCCCTGGAGGACGGGCGCCTGGCGCGGTGAAGCACGAGGTTTCGGCTCCTCCGCGCCCCACACCCAGCTTCACAACCGCGCATTACCGTGGTGCTGTGCCGGCAGAGGGAGGCCCCATGGACCAGGCTAGACAGGTGGTGCGCACCGCCGCCGCGACGCGGCTGGCGATCGGCCTCGCCCAGGGGATCGTGCTGTTCCTGCTGCAGAAGGCCGACGAGTCGAAGGCCTGGCCGGCGACCCAGCCGATGCTCTATGCGCCGCTGCTGATTGGCGCCCTGATGATCCCGATGATCCCGCTGGCGGCGCTGTCGGCCATGCGGCGGCCGGCCCTGATCATCTGGAGCCTGATCACCGCCACGGTCGCCGCGGTCCTGGCCGTCCACGCCGCCTGGACCGGCGCGGGCCCGGACCGCCTGGGCGCCGGACCGCTGTCGCCGCCGCTGTTCATCGCCGTGGCGGCCCTGCTGTTCATCGCCCATCACCTGGTCCAGCCGGCCGACGCGGCCCGCAAGCCCGTTGCGCCCTATGCCGACTATTTCGACCTGGCCTTCACCAACCTGATCCGGCTTTTCCTCTCGCTGGCCTTCACCGGGGCCTTCTGGCTGCTGCTGTTCCTGGCCGGAGCGCTCTTCAAGCTGATCGGGGTCGAGGCGATCCAGAAGCTGATCGGCGAGACCGCCTTCGCCTTCCCGGCCACCGGCCTGATGTTCGCCGCCGCCGTGCACATGGCCGTCCAGCTGACCGAGGCCCGCGCCGGTCTCGTGAGGGGCGTCCGCACCGTCGGCCTGACGCTGCTGGCCTGGCTGTCGCCGCTGATGGTGGTGATCGCCGGCGGCTTCCTGGCTGCGCTGCCCTTCACCGGCCTGGCCCCGCTGTGGGGCACCAAGGCCGCCACCGCCCTGCTGCTGGCCGCCGCCGCCGCGCTGATCATCCTGATCAACGCCGCCTACCAGGACGGCGTTGAGCCCCCGCACGTCATTCCGCAGTGGGCCGCCCGCGCGGCGGGCCTGCTGCTGATCCCGATCGTCATCCTGGCCGGCTACGCTCTGTGGCTGCGGATCGACCAGTACGGCCTCACCCCCGATCGGGTGTTCGCCAGCGCCTACCTCGTGGTCGCGATCGGCTTCACGGTCGGCTACGCGCTGGCGGCGCTGAAGCCCGGCCCCTGGATGAAGCCGCTGGAGCCGACCAACCTGATCATGGCGGCGATCTGCGTGCTGCTGCTGATCGCCCTGTTCACGCCGATCGCCGACCCGGCGCGGCTGTCTGTGGCCAGCCAGGTCAAGCGGCTGGAGACCGGCAAGGTCACCGCGGCGAAGTTCGACTTCCGGTTCCTGCGCTTCGACGCCGGGCGATATGGCCGTGACGCGCTGGACAAGCTGAAGGCGGGTCGAGACCCACAGGTCGGCCGCCGCGCGCGCGAGGTCAAGGCCGAGGAGACCCGCCCGTTACGTCCGATCGAGAAGCCCGACTACGCGGCCATGACGGTGTATCCGGCGGGCGCCAAGCTGCCGGACAGCTTCCTGAACCAGGACGCCGGCATCGCGTCACGGGGAAGCTGCGACGGCCCGGCCTCAGGCTGCTACGCCGTGCTGCTCGATGTCGACGACGACCGGTCAGACGAAATCCTGCTGGGGTCGGGCCAGACCCTCGACGTCTTCAAGCTCTCCGAAGGCCGCTGGCGGCGCGTGGCCCGGACCGTGTCCTACTGCTGGGTCGGCGATCTTCGGGACGACCTGAAGGCTGACCCGGCGCGCATGGGCCAGCCCGAACCCCGCCGCGACCTGATCATCGGCCGTCATGCCCTGGCGCTGGTTCCGGTGCAGGAGGGATGCCCTAAGCGCGCCGATGGTGCGGCCGCGCCCGATCCCGACTTCCTGATCCCTAGCCCACCCCCGCGCTGATCGCGTTCAGCCGGGCATAGACCCCGCCGCCGGCCGCCAGGTCGGCGTGGCGGCCTTCCTCGACGACGCGACCGCCCTGGAACACCAGGATGCGGTCGGCGCCGCGCACGGTCGACAGGCGGTGGGCGATGACGATCGTGGTCCGTCCCTCCATCAGCGCCTCGGCGGCGGCCTGGACCTGGCCCTCGGTCTCGACATCCAGCGACGAGGTCGCCTCGTCCAAAACGAGGACCGGCGCGTCGGCCAGGAAGGCGCGGGCGATGGCCACGCGCTGGCGCTCGCCGCCCGACAGCTTGACGCCCCGCTCGCCGACCAGGGTGTCGTAGCCATTGGGCAGGCGCAGGATGAACTCGTGAGCCTTGGCCTTCTTGGCCGCCGTCTCAACCTCTTCACGGCTGGCGCCGGGACGGCCGTAGGCGATGTTCTCGAGCAGGGACCGGTGGAACAGCGCCGGATCCTGCGGCACCACAGCGATGGCGCGACGCAAGGACGCCTGGGCCACCTGCGAAACGTCCTGGCCGTCGATGACGATGGCCCCGTCCTGCAGGTCGTGCAGGCGCTGGACCAGCTTGACGAAGGTCGACTTGCCCGAGCCCGTCGGCCCCACCAGCGCCACCCGCTCGCCCGGCGCGATCTTCAGGCTGAAGTGATCGTACAGCGGCGCGCCGGCCGCCTTGTAGCGGAAAGTCACATCCTTGAACTCGATGCCGCCGGGACCGGGCTTGAAGTCCGGCGCGTTCGGGGCGTCGGCGATCTGCGGGTCCAGCCGGGTCCAGGCCGCGACGTCCTCGGTGTCGTCGATGCCCTTTTGCAGCATGCGGATGTTCTCGCCCAGGTTCCGCAGATAGCCGCTCATCAGCATGAAGGCGGTGATGGCGAAGGCGACGTCGCCCGGCGTGGCCGTCCCTTGCGCCCAGCCCCAGACCATCGCGCCCGTCAGGCCGGCCTGCAGCAGGACGAGCAGCAGGTTCTGGCCTAGCCAGACGTCGGTAAAGCGGCTCCAGGTGACCATCACCGCGTCGCGCCAGGCGGCGGTGACTTGCGCCAGGCGCGCAGCCTCGCGCTGCTCGGCGCCGAAGCTCTTCACGGTGGGATTGGAGGTCACCGCATCGGCCAGGGCTCCGCCGATCTGGGAATCCAGGGCGTTGGAGCGCAGGTTGCTGGGCCGGACATAACGCTCGGTGATCCACAGGTTCACCGACAGATAGGCTACGACCACGACCAGCGAGACCGCGCCGGCCAGGGGTTGTCGCAGCAGCATGCCGATCGACAGGCCCACCAGCACGATGATCCCGGGGCCCAGCCAGATGGTCACCGCGTCGGTGACGCTGTCATAGCCCCACATGGCCCGGGTCAGCTTGCGCACGGTGGCGCCGGCGAAACTGTCGGCGTGCCAGTCCGACGAGAAGGCCTGCACTTTCGCAAAGCCCTCGTTGGTCATCTCCTCCATGTTCCGGGCCGCCAGCGGGATCCAGAACCGGTGGGCGATGTTGCGGATCACGGCGAAGGCCAGATAGACGCCGACGAACACACCGAGCGCCTGCCAGGCGCCGACATCGCCGCGCGGCTTGCTGGTCACTGTGTCGACCAGGTGACCCGAGGCGTAGGGCAAGGCCAGGTCGAAGGCGATCGCCACCAGGGTCAGGGTGACGCCGAAGCCGAACAGCACCGGCCGCCGCTTCCAGAAGCGGGCCACGAAGGCCAGCACCTGACGGTTGCTCAGCGCGCGCTTGCGGGCGCCGGTCTCGTCTTCATCCTCGATCGCGTCGGTCATGGGCCGGGAGATAGTGCTTTAGCGCCCCGGCGTCACCTTTCGCCGCTTGCGCCCGCCGCCGAAGGGTCGCCAGCGCAGGAACCAGCGGATCGCCGGCCCGACCACCGGCACGCGCAGCATCGGCCGCACGGCGTGGGGACGGGTCTTCAGGAAGCACAGCACCGCGCCGATCCAGAACACCGTGGTCGGCATGCCGGGCGTGACGACGCCCACCGCGCCCGTGGCCAGCAGCGCCCCGCCCAGGCCGTCCAGCGCCCAGCGTTCGACCTTGGTCAGCTCGCGGCGCTTGCGGCGGGGCTTGAGACTCATTCTCAGACGCTACCGCTTCGAAGCGGCAGCCGAAAGCCTCAGAACGCCTCCGCCACCCCGCCGATGCGGCGAGCGGGACGACCGTCCATCCCGCGACGGATCTTCGGGCCGAACTTGGCAGCTGTGGTCAGGCGGCGGACCATCCCGTGGTCGCCGGTGCGGGCGAACAGCTTGGCGGCGGCGGTCCACAGGCTGGTGGTCACCGGGTGGGGCAGGACGATCCCGGCCCCGACGCCGGCGATCAGCAGGCTCCAGCCGGACAGGCGAATGGCGGCGCCAGAAAAAGTCTGGGGGGTCATGGCGTTCGCTCCTGCGACTGGGTTGCAAAGAGACCTTCGCTGCTGGGGCGAGATAAATCCAATTGATCGTTTTTCTGAAGAAGATCGATCTTCCCTATGGGACGTGTTTCGGCGCGCGCGGTAAGCCTCGCCCCATGACCGCCGCCACCATCCTGCCCGACGCCGCCGCGACCAACTGGGTCGACCGCCACGCGCCCGAAAGCCTTCGCCCCTGGCTGAAGCTGGGCCGGTTCGATCGGCCGGCGGGGATCTGGCTCTTGATGCTGCCCGGCTGGCAAGGCATCGCCCTGGCCGCCGCCGAGCAGGGCCGCTGGCCTAATCCCCTGCTGCTGCTGGCGGTGTTCGTCGGCGCGGCCCTGATGCGGGCGGCCGGCTGCGCGTTCAACGACATTGTCGACCGCGACTTCGACGCCCAGGTGGCCCGCACGGCCATGCGCCCGATCCCGGCCGGGCTGATCACCGTCAAGCAGGCCTGGCTGTTCCTGGTGGGCTGCAGCCTGGTCAGCTTGGCTGTCCTGCTGACCCTGGGCTGGGTGGCGATCGGGCTGGGCGTGCTGTCCTTGGCCCTGGTGGCCGGCTACCCGTTCATGAAGCGGATCACCTGGTGGCCGCAAGCCTGGCTGGGTCTGACCTTCAACTGGGGCGCCCTCCTGGGCTACGCCGCCGCCACGGGGCGCCTGTCGGGGTCGGCCGCCCTGCTCTACGCCTCGGGCGTCTTCTGGACCCTGGGCTACGACACGATCTACGCGATCCAGGACATCGAGGACGACGCCCTGGCCGGCATCAAGTCGTCGACCCGGCGGCTGGGCCAGCACGTCCAGCTCGGCGTGGCCGGCTTCTACCTGGCCTCGTTCTGCCTGCTGGTCGCGGCCGGCTGGGTCGGGAACATCGGCCCGCTGTTCCTGCCGCTGGCGGCCCTGTTCGCCCTGCACCTGTCGCGCCAGGCGGCCGCCGTCCGCGTGGACGACGGCCCGGCGGCGCTGAAGCTGTTCAAGTCCAACGCCATCGCCGGCCTGATCGTGTTCGCCGGGCTCGTGGCGGGACTCTGGAAGCCCGGGGTCAGCTTCTAACCCATCCTGTCATCCCGGGCGAAGACCCGGGACCGCCACAGGCTCAGCGCTTCCGGCGGTCCCGGCTCGGCGCGCTTCGCGCTTGGCCGGGATGACCGTTTTTACGGCCTAGAACGGCCCCTGGCTGTAGACGCGGTCCATGACCGTGTTCAGCTGGCGGATGCGGCCGTCATAGCTGCGCTTCAGGCAGGCCTGATTGGCGCCGCACTGCTTGCGGGCCTGCAGCCACGCGCGCTGGTCGTCCATGATCGCGCCGCGACCGCCCATCGGCACCAGGTGGCGGGTGATGCCGTACAGCTGGTCCATGCGCACGTCCTGGTCGTTGAGGTCGCGGTTGGCGCAGATCGCTTTCTCGTCGGCGGTGCGGGCCTTGCGGCAGTCGAAGCTGGCGGCCGAGGCGGGGATTGCGCCAGCGGCGCAGACAGCGGTCAGAAGAAAGACTGAGATCAGGCGGCGCATCGAGGGCTCCAGAATGTGACGTCGGGTCATGCTGTCGGCTCTAAGCTGAATGTGCGATGATCGTTCCATGGCCGTAGCTCCCCGCGTCAAGCCGCAGGACCTGTTCACGCCCGACGAATGGACGCGAATTTCCGCGCGCTCGTCCTGGCGCGGCGTCGCGATGGTGGCCCACGCCTGGGCCGTGATCCTCGCCGCCGGGGCGCTGTTCGTCGCCTTCCCCAATCCGCTGACCTACGTCATCGCCGTGATGCTGATCGGCGCGCGACAGCTGGGCCTGGCGATCTTGATGCACGAGGCCGCGCACGGCGGCCTGCAGCCCAACCTCAAGGTCAATGACTGGCTGGGCGAATGGTTGTGCGCCGCACCGACGGGCGCCTCGCTGGCCAAGTACCGGCCCTATCACCTGACCCACCACAAGTTCGCCCAGCAGGCCGAGGATCCGGACCTGGTCCTGTCCGCGCCCTTCCCGACCACGCGGGCGTCCCTGCGGCGGAAGATCATCCGCGACCTGACGGGCCAGACCTTCTTCAAGCAGCGCTTCGGGCCCCTTCTCGGAAAGATGAAGGGCGACGCCCCGAAAGGCGCGATCTTCGCCGGCGAGGTCGCGCGGCAGAAACCGTTCCTGCTGTGGAACCTCGCCATCCTCGTCGTGCTGTCGGTCTTCGGTCTCTGGTGGGCCTGGCTGGCGCTGTGGATCGCGCCGATGGCCACCTGGTTCCCGCTGGTCACCCGCCTGCGCAACATCGCCGAGCACGCCCTGGTGGCCAAGGACGAGCCCGACCCGTTCCGCCACGCCCGCACCACCCGCGCCAACTGGCTGGAACGCGCCCTGATCGCGCCCTACCACGTCAATTTCCACGCCGAGCACCACCTGTTCATGCACACCCCGTGCTGGAACCTGCCGATGGCGCACCGGCTGCTGGAGAAGAAGGGCCTGACGAGCGGCATGCTGACCGCGCCGGGCTATCTGACCGTGCTGCAGGCCGCCTCGAGCAAACCGGTCGCCGCCTGATCCGCGCCGTGCTCTAAGCGCGGCATGATCGTCCAGACCCTGGAAGGCCGCCGGGCCTTCATCCGCGACAACACGCGCCTGCAGCCGACGCCGCACACGCCGGAGCTGTCGCTGCACCTGGCCGACGAGATCACCCCGATCTGGCAGTTGACCGAGGAAGCCCTGGAAGCGATCGGCCTGCCGCCGCCGTTCTGGGCCTTCGCCTGGGCCGGCGGCCAGGCCTTGGCGCGCTACATCCTGGACCACCCGGAGACCGTCGCGGGCAAGCGGGTGATCGACTTCGCCACCGGCTCGGGCATCGTCGCCATCGCCGCGATGAAGGCTGGCGCGGCCAGCGTGCTGGCGGCCGACATCGACGTCTTCTGCGAGGCGGCCGTCGGCCTGAACGCGCAGGCCAACGGGGTCGAGGTGGCCTTCACCGACGTCAACCTGCTCGACACGCCGCCGCCGGAAGCCGACGTGCTGCTGGCCGGCGACATCTGCTACGAGCGGCCGATGGCCGAGGCGGTGATGGCCTGGCTGCGCCAGGGCCGCGACGCCGGCGCCAGCGTGTTCATCGGCGATCCGGGGCGCACCTACTTCCCGAAGGATGGTCTCGAGAAGCTGGCCGAATACCAGGTGCCGACCACCCGCGAGCTCGAGGATTTCGCTGTCAAGCGCACCAGCGTCTGGACTCTGCCCTGAGCGCCAGATAAGAACATTTGCAGAACATCAATATCGGAGACCGCCATGCGCGAGGACGGCAAGATCGACTATGTCGAGTGGCCCGGCGGCGACCTCCCGGCGACCAAGAGCTTCTATTCGGCCGCCTTCGGCTGGAGCTTCGTCGACTACGGTCCCGACTATGTCGCCTTCGAGGGCCAGGGCGCCGACGGCGGTTTCGCCACGCCGCAGGAGGGCTCCAGCGACCGTCCGCTGGTCATCCTGTACGCCCACGACCTGGAGGCCATGCTGGACAAGGTGGTCAAGGCCGGCGGCGTGATCACCGCCCCGATCTTCAGCTTCCCCGGCGGCCGCCGCTTCCACTTCACCGATCCGTCCGGCAATGAACTGGGCGTGTGGAGCGCGACGGGGGTCGAGTAGCTCCCCCTTCTCCCCTTGCGGGAGAAGGTGTCAGCGAAGCTGACGGATGAGGGGTCGAAAGGCCTGTCCGGATAGCGGAGCGCAACCCCTCACCCGGCCCTGCGGGCCACCCTCTCCCGCAAGGGGAGAGGGGAACCCCATCAAACCGTCACACACTGTCGGCACCCTCCGCCTTCTGACGATTGAGCTCGTTTCGGCAGGGGCGGCATGGGCGACAAGAGCTGCGGCGGTTGCGGTATGTGCTGCAAGCTGATGGGCGTGGAGGCGCTGGCCAAGCCGCCCCACGCCTGGTGCGGCCATTTCCGCAAAGGGTCGGGCTGCGCGATCTATGCCGACCGCCCTGCCGCCTGCGCCGACTTCGCCTGCTATTGGCTCAAGAGCGAAGGCCTGGGTGACGAGTGGCGGCCGGACCGGGCGCGGTTCGTCCTGCACCGCGAGGACCAGGGCCGGCGCATGGTGGTCGAGGTCGATCCGGCCAGTCCCGAGGCCTGGCGCAAGGCGCCCTACCACGCCACCCTGCGGGCCTGGGCCGCGCGCGGGGCCGCCGACGGCCTGACCCTGAACGTGCTGGTCGGCCGGCGCGGCTACGAGATCCGTCCTGACCGCGATGTCGATCTGGGCGTCGTGCGGAGCTTTGCGGCATGACCGACACGGACCTCTACGCCCAGCCCGCCGCCGGCAAGACCTGCGGATCGTGTGGCCTGTGCTGCAAGGTCCTGGCGATCGAGGCGCTGGACAAGGCCGACGGCGTCTGGTGCGCGCACTTCCGGAAAGGCGGCGGCTGCGGCCACTACGAGCACCGCCCCACCGCGTGCCGGGGCTTCATGTGCCTGTGGATCACGTCCGAGAAGCTGGGTCCCGAGTGGCGGCCCGACAAGGCCGGCTTCGTGATGTACACCGACCGCGACGGCAAGCGCCTGAACCTGGTGGTCGACGCCGGCAAGCCCGCCTCGTGGCGGCGCGAGCCCTACTATGCCTACATCAAGAACATGTCGCGCCGGGCCCTGGACGGCTACGAGCTGGTGGTCTGCATCGGCGACCGCCGCATCGTCGTGTTCCCGGGCGAAGAGATCGACCTGGGCGTCATCCCGCCCGACCGCAAGCTGGTCAGCGGCTATGTCGAGCAGGACGGCGCCCTGACGCCCTTCGCCATGGTGCTGGCCGACGCGGACTAGGCCCGCTCGAACTTCGGATGAAACTTCCGCGGCGCCCACGCGAAGTCCCGCATCGCGTCCGAGCTGTCGAAGGTCAGGTCCTGGCCCATCCGCATGCCCATGGCCGTGGTCGCGCCGGGATAGAAAGGCTTGGCCAGGCGCATGACCAGGCCAAACAGCCAGGTCGGCATCGGCAGGCTGCGCGGATGCTTGCCCAGGCCCTCGAACACCCGGTCGACCATCACGCGATAGGTCACCGTCTCGCCGCCCACCAGGTCGTAGGCGCGGTTGCGGGCGGCCGGCGCGTGGGCGGCGGCCAGGGCCCCGGCGGCCAGGTCGGCGGCGTGCACCGGCTGGCGCAGGCCCTCGCCCTTGCCCGACAGCGGCATGATCCCGAACCGCTTCACCAGGCGGGCGATGCGGCTGACGTTCTCGTCGTGGCCTTCGTCATAGATCAGGGTCGGGCGCAGGATAGTCCAAGCCACGCCATGCGCGGCGCACCAGGCCTCGACCGCGGCTTCGGCGTCCGCCAGCTGCCGGGCCATGGCCCGCTCGCCGGCGTCCGGGGAGTCGGTCTTGGTGAAGCGGCTGGTCGAGGAGAAGGCGATCAGCCGCTCCATGCCCCGCGCCTTCAGGGCCGGCAGCGCCGCCGGCAGAAGCCAGATCGGCGACAGCGCGAACACCGTGGCGGCGACCGGCAGGCGCTCGTCCAGGTCCGGGTCCTTCAGGTCGCCGCCGATCCAGCAGATGTCCTGCGTCGGCGGCCGGCGGCTCAGCGCCGTCGGGTTCAGGTCCTCGGCCTTGAGCAGGGTCAGCAGATGATCGCCGATCAAGCTGGTCGCGCCCAGCACCAGCACCGGCGTCTTCAGGGTGTTCTCGGTGTCCATTCGCCAGATATAGTCATGGTTGGGGGAGGTATCCCATGACTTACGAAGACGTGAGAACGTTCGCGTTCAAACTGCCCGGCGTCGAGGACGGCACGGCCTATGGCCGCCCCTGCCTGAAGGCGCACGGCAAGTTCCTGACCCGCCTGTTCGAGGACGGGGAAAGCCTGGTCTGCCCCGCCGCGCCGTTCGACGAGCGCGAGATGCTGGTCGAGGCCGAGCCGGACGTCTTCCACTTCACCGACCACTTCCGGAACTATCCCTACGTCCTGGTTCGCCTGCCCTTGGCGCACCCCGGAACGGTCGAGCAGCTGGTCACCCGCCAGTGGCGCGCCACGGCCCCGAAGAAGGTTCTGAAAGCCTGGGACGAGACGCACGCATGAGAATTTGGCGTATCCTGATCGCCGTCGTCGCCTGCCTGGGCCCGGCCTTGCAGTACGGCCTGATGGTCTATGACGAGACCCTGGTCTCGGCCGCCGTCAAGTCGGTCGAGTTCTTCAGCTACTTCACGATCCTGTCGAACATGCTGGCCGCCGCCGCCCTGACCGCGCCGCTGGTCGCCCCCGACAGCCGGTTCGCGACCTGGGCCGAGCAGAGCGGTCCTCGCGCCGCGATCGCGACCTATCTGACCATCACGGGCGTGGTCTATCACACCATGCTGGCCTGGCAGTGGCATCCGCAGGGCCTGCGCCTGGTCGCCGACACCCTCCTCCACACGATCACCCCGATCGCCTATCTGGTCGACCTGGCCCTGCGCGGCGGGCACGGGGAAGCGCGCTGGATCGCGGCGGCCAAGGCCATGGCCTTTCCGGCCCTGTTCGGCGCCTGGACCCTGGTCCACGGGGCGCTGTCGGGCTTCTACCCGTACCCGTTCATGAATGTCGCCAAGCGCGGCTATCCGCCGGTGGTGCTGACCATGGTCGAGATGAGCGTGGCCTTTGCTCTGATCGCCCTGATCTTCGTGTTCCTCTTACGCGTTCGCACCAGGGTGGTCGCCCGCGCGCCACAGCCTATATCCGCCTGACCGTTTTCCCGGAGTCTCCCATGTCCAAGCTCGTTCCCGCCGTCCGCTCGGGCGACGTCCTGATGCCCGCCCTGGGTTTTGGCACCTGGCAGCTGGAGAACGGCACGGCGACGCCCCTGGTCGAGAAGGCCCTGGAGGTCGGCTACCGCCACATCGACACCGCCCAGATCTATGGCAACGAGCGCGATGTCGGTGCGGGCATCAAGAGCAGCGGCGTCAAGCGCGACGAGATCTTCCTGACCACCAAGGTCTGGATCGACCAGTTCCACGACGGCGACCTGCAGCGTTCGGCCGAGAAGAGCCTGGAGAAGCTGGGTCTCGACCACGTCGACCTCTTGCTGCTGCACTGGCCCAAGCCCGAGGTGCCGCTGGCCGAGACCCTGAAGGCCCTGAACGAGGTGCGCTCGCGCGGCCTGACCCGCGCCATCGGCCTGTCGAACTTCCCCTCGGCCCTGCTGGCGCAGGCCGCCCAGCTGTCGGAAGCCCCGATCGCCACCGACCAGGTCGAGTTCCACCCCTATCTGTCGCTGAAGACCCTGAAGGCCAAGGCCGACGAACTGGGAACCTCGATCACCGCCTGGTCGCCGCTGGCCCAGGGCAAGGTCGCCAACGACCCGGTGCTGGTCGAGATCGGCAAGGCTCACGGCAAGACGCCCGGACAGGTGACTCTGCGCTGGATCGTCCAGCAGGGGATCATCGCCATCCCGCGCACCAGCAATCCCGCGCGCATCGAGGAAAACTTCGACATCCTCGACTTCGAGCTGTCAGCCGACGAGATGGCGCAGATCCACGGCCTGGCCCGTCCGGACGGCCGCCTGGGCGACTGGCTGGACAAGGCCTACGCCTGGGACGCGGAATAGGCGCAGATCGCGAGGGCCGGTGGCGCATCCGCCGGCCTTTCTTTTAGAACGTCGGCAGCAGTTGACGGCGGCCCGGCGTCGGGCGATGCAGGACGTTGATCAGGGCCGTACCGCCCACGACGACGATCGCGCCGCCGCCCAGGACCAGCCACAGCACCCAGCCTTGCAGCTCCAGCAGCGCCAGGCCGCGCGTGGCCAGATAGCCCGGGGCCAGCAGCACGCCGACCCACAGTGCGGCCGAGGCGACATTGGCCAGCTGGAAGACCCAGGTACGCATCCGCAGCATGCCGACCATCACCGGCACGAAGGCCCGCAGCGGGCCGAAGAACCGTCCGACAAACACCGACACCACGCCATACCGACGCGCATAGAGGCGCGTGCGAGCCACGGCGCGGCGACGCGGGCGCAGCGACGGATGGCGCAGGGCGCGGGCGCCGACCCGGCGGCCGATCTGGAACGAGACGGCGTCGCCGATCGCCGCGCCGGCGACACACCAGAAGAACACCTCGACAGGATCCAGCGCGCCGCTGGCGATCAGTCCGCCCGCCAGCAGCATCAGCGCCGTCGCCGGCACGAACGCGCCGATCAGGAACATCGATTCCAGAAGCGTGAGGATCCCAAGGATCGGACCGGCCCAGGCCTGGTGCTCGGAAACAAACGCGCTGACGGGGGAAAGCAAACTGTCCATGGGCTCCTCGGAACGCACAGATAGGTGCGCCCGATGCCCGCTATAAGGCGAGGAAATGACCAGTCGACGAATACCGGTCACACTGCGACCAAGATGCCACTATGGACGGGCGCGGCATGGTGACGCTGGCGGCGATCAGCCGGCCTTGTCCAGCGCCGCGATGTCCGCCTGAACATCCTTGATCAAGCCTAGGCAACGCTCGCCATCCGCCGCGGCGAGGTCGGGATCCTTACGCCCGGCGGCATAGGCCTTCGTCCACTCCGAAGCCAAGTAGCGCTGTGCCGCCGTCTGCGCATCACCGTCGGCGCCCGTGAACTTGGCGACCAGCTCGTCGGCCGTCTCCTTGGGGAAGTAACGCTCGCAACCGCCCACCATGTAGGCGAGCTCGCCGAGCAAGATCGCTCGCTTCTTGAATTGCTCGGGCGTCTCCGCGCCCGCCGCGCTGGCGCTCAAAGACAAGGCGACGGCGATCGTCAAGGCAGTGCGCATGCTTCCCCCCATAGGTGCAACGCCCTGCCTACTACCTCCCGGCGGCAGTGTCGACCCGGCGAGCCCACCAGACAAACTCCATCCGTTTTCAGACGAAGCCGGTTTCATCCTGCCCTGAAAGGGCCTAGGTAAGCCTCAACCTGAGCATAACTTACCACCAGGGACGAGGAAGATGGACGACGCGGGCGCAAGCCTCCAGGCGACGATGGCGGGGATGGGCCGGACGGCTCGTGAGGGCGCGCGCGCGCTCCGCCTCGCCACGCCAGAGCAGCGCACCGCCGCCATTCAGGCCATGGCCGCCGCGATCCGCGAGGACGCCGCCGCCATCCTGACCGCCAACGCCAAGGACCTGGCCCGCGCCGGCGCCAACGGCCTGACCGCTCCCATGCAGGAGCGTCTGCTGCTGGACGACAAGCGCCTGGAAGGCGTGGCCGCCGGCGTGGAAGCGGTCGCCGCGATCCCCGATCCCATCGGCGTCGCCACCTCGCGCTGGACCCGGCCCAACGGCCTGGACATCGCCCGCGTCCGCACCCCGATCGGCGTCATCGCCATGATCTATGAGAGCCGCCCCAACGTGACCGCCGACGCGGCCGCGCTGTGCGTGCGCTCGGGCAATGCGGTGATCCTGCGCGGGGGGTCCGAATGCATCCACTCCAACCTCGCCATCCATGCCGCCATTGAACGCGGCTTGAAGGCCGCTGGCCTGCCCGCCGCCGCCGTCCAGATCGTCAAGACTCCGGACCGCGCCGCCGTCGGCGCGATCCTATCAGGCCTGGACAAGGCCATTGACCTGATCATCCCGCGCGGCGGCAAGAGCCTGGTCGCCCGCGTCCAGGCTGAGGCCCGCGCCCCGGTGCTCGGCCACCTGGAAGGCCTGAACCATGTCTTCGTCCATGCCGGCGCGGACGTGAAGAAGGCCGTGGACATCGTCGTCAACGCCAAGCTGCGCCGGGTGTCGGTGTGCGGCGCGGCCGAGACCCTGCTGGTCGACAAGGCCGCCGCCGAACGCTTGCTCCCCCCGATCGCCGACGCCCTGATCAAGGCCGGCTGCGAGCTTCGTGGTGACACCGCCGCCCGCGCCATCGAGCCGACCATGAAGAAGGCGACCGTCGAGGACTGGACCACCGAATACCTGGCCCCGATCCTGGCCGTGGCCGTGGTCGACGGCGTGGCGGGCGCGGCCCAGCACATCGCCACCTACGGCTCGGGTCACACCGACGCGATCATCACCGAGGACACGGCCGCGGCCGAGGCCTTCGTGACGGCGGTCGACAGCGCCATCGTGCTGGTCAACGCCTCGACCCAGTTCGCCGACGGCGGCGAATTCGGTTTCGGGGCCGAGATCGGCATCGCCACCGACAAGCTTCATGCCCGCGGCCCGGTGGGGGCCGAGCAACTGACGACGTTCAAATATGTGGTTCGCGGGACCGGCCAGACTCGTCCCTGAGGCCGGCCGGCCGAGCGCGCAACGCCTGGGGTTCCACCTGGAGCCCGGGATGCGCGTCGGCCTGTTCGGCGGCAGCTTCAACCCGGCGCACGAGGGCCACGCCCACGTGGCCGAGACGGCCATGCGCCGCCTGGAGCTGGACCGCGTCATCTGGCTGGTGTCGCCGCAGAACCCGCTGAAGTCGGCGGCCGAGACCCGCCCCGTCGCCGAACGCATGGCCAATGCCCGCCGCTGGGCGCGCGGCTCGGGGATGATCGTCTCGGACGCCGAGACGCGGCTGGGCTCGCAATACACGATCGACACCCTGCGGGTCCTGCGAGCGCGCTATCCCGGCGTGAAGTTCGTCTGGGTGATGGGCGCCGACAGCCTGGCCACCTTCCACCGCTGGCGGGGCTGGACCCAGATCATGCGTGAAGTCCCCGTGGCGGTGATCTCCCGCCCGTGGATCGCGCTGCGGGCTCGCACCGCCCCGGCCGCCCGCCGCTTCGCCTTCGCCCGCTGGCCCGCCAGCGCCGCCGCCAAGCTGCCGGACGCCAAGTCGCCGGCCTGGGTCTATCTGACGGGGCCGCTGAATTTTGCCTCGTCCACGGCGATGCGGGCGCGGCAGAAGGGCGTGAAGTAGAGCCCATAGCCCCGCTTCCAGGCGTTGCCCGAAAGCCTCGGCTGAAGCCGGCGATCGCCGTTCGGCCATCACCCTCTCACTTTTCGCCCAATTCCGTGCTATGGGGGATATCCACAGCGACCCCATAAGGAGCAATACGCTGCGTAGCGACCCCGCGCTTAGTGCGCACGAAGGCCCGGCCGGCGCCGAGTCCTCGACTGAATCCCCGGGCCTGAGTCTGCCCCTGGACCTGAAAGCGCTGGAGCGCCTGATCCTGGAACGCCTCGACGACGACAAGGCGCAGGACATCGTCCACATCGACCTGGCGGACAAGAGCTCGGTCGCCGACAGCCTGATCGTGGCGTCGGGCCGTTCGCACCGTCACGTCGGCGCTCTGGCCGACCACCTGCTGCGGGCGCTGAAGGAAAACGGTTACGGCAAGGCGCGGGTCGAAGGCCTGCCGCATTGCGACTGGGTGCTGATCGACGCCGGCGACGTCGTCATCCACCTGTTCCGCCCCGAAGTGCGCAGCTTCTACAACATCGAGAAGATCTGGGCCGTCGACGCCCCGCACCGTACGGCCGCGAACTGATCTGCCTAGCGACCTCGTCCCCTCGGGTCGCGCCGACGCGCGGCCCGCCCGAGGGCAAGCTTCCAAGCTCAGGATGAGGTCTACTGAAGGCGCCATTGAAACCCTCACCCTGAGCCTGTCGAAGGGCGAGGGTTTCAACGCACTCCTCCCATGAAGATCACCATCCTCACCGTCGGGAAACTGGGCCGCATGGTCGAGGCGCAGCTGGCCGTGGACTATGCGTCCCGCGCCACCGCCTCGGGCCGCGCCCTGGCCCTGGGCCCGGTCGAGATCGTCGAGGTCGAGGCCAGAAATCCCGGCAAGGCCGCGGAGGCCGAGGTGCTGCGCCCGCACCTTGAGGGCGCCTATGTCATCGCCTGCGACGAGCACGGCAAGGCCTGGAAAAGCCGCGCCTTCGCCGGCCGCCTGGCCAAGCTGCGCGATGATGGGAACCGACGCGTCGTGTTCCTGATCGGCGGGGCCGACGGCCTGGATCCCTCGATCCTGTCGACCGCGAACGAGACCATGGCCTTCGGGATCCAGACCTGGCCGCACGCCATGGCCCGGGCCATGCTGGCCGAGCAGATCTATCGCGCCGCCACCATCCTGTCGGGCTCGCCCTACCACAGGGATTAGGGCAGTAAGAGCGCGATGCTTCGCCGCCCCCTGGTCATCGGTCTTCTGGTCGCCGCCCTCGCCGTCCCCACGGCCGTGGTCGGCTGGCAGCGCGCCGACCGGGCGGTGGAAGCCCAGCGCGCCAAGGACCGCCAGACCGCCGCCGACACCCGCCGCGAAATCCAGGACCTGCGGACCGAACTGGACCGCCTGGACCACGCCCGCATCACCGCCGGGGCCGATGTCGACGCCAAGCGCGCGCGGCTCGAGGCCCTGAACGCTCGCGAGCGCGCGATCCTGGCCGACCTGGGCGTCAACCGGCAGCGGCTGTCGCTCTTGCTGTCGGCCCTGCAGCTGTTCCGCCGCGATCCGCCGCCGGCCCTCTTGGTGGCGCCCGACAACGCCCGTGACGCGGTGCGGGCCGCGATCCTGATCCGGGCCATGACGCCGGACCTGCAACGCCGCGCCGACGCCTATGCCCGCCAGGCGACCGCCGTCGGGACCCTGCGCCGCGAAGCCGCCGCCGCCTCGGCCGAACTCTTCACCGCCGAGAGCGTGGTCGCCGACCGCAAGGGCGAGATCGAGCGCCTGATCATCGAGAAGACCCAGCTGGAGCGCGCCTACGCCCAGGAAGCCCTGACCGAGGAGAACGAACTGCGCACCCTGGGCGTGCTGACCGACGGCCTGGGCCGCGTGGAGGCGACGGGGCCGCTGCACCTGCGCAGTCCCGCCGCCGGGGCCATCGTCCGCCGCTTCGGCGCCGAGATGCCGGCCGGCGGCAAGTCGCCCGGCCTGACCCTGCGCGTCGACAAGGGCCTGACCGTCACCGCCCCCGCCGCCGGAACCGTCGAATATGCCGGCGCGCTGAATGGCTGGGGCGCGGTGCTGATCTTGCGCTCCCAAGGCGCCTACCACCTCGTCCTGGCCGGTCTGGACCAGATAACAGCGGTACAAGGACAATCTGTCGCGGCGGGCGCCCCCATCGGGAAGATGCCGGATCATGTATCTTCCGATCCGGAGCTCTATCTGGAGGTCCGCGAGAACGGCGAGCCGGCCGATCCGGAGCGCTGGCTGAAACAAGAGTCGCGATAGACGGCTTTTTCAGTAATGGTGGCCGTAATTAAACCTACGGCCATCCTCAGGGTTGGATGGGGCTAAAATCGTTTGCGACGCCGCGCGTCGCCAGGGAGCCTTCTGGGCCTTAATGCGCAAGTATCTGCTCATCGGAGTTTCGGCTTTCGTCCTCGGCGCAGGCGCCATGGCTTACGTCAGTCCCATCGCCCAGGCGAACAACGCCCCCAAGACCAAGACCTACAAGATGCTGGAGCTGTTCGGCGACGTGCTGGGCACGGTCGAGGACCAGTACGTCACCGAGGTCGACGACAAGAAACTGATCGAGGCGGCCCTGGACGGCATGCTGACCAGCCTGGACCCGCACTCGGGTTACCTGTCGCCCGACAGCTATGAGGACATGCAGGACACCACGCGCGGCGAATATGGCGGCCTGGGCATCGAGGTCACCAGCGAGGACGGCGTCGTGAAGGTCATCTCGCCGATGGACGGCACCCCGGCCTCGCGCGCGGGCATCCAGGCCGGCGACTACATCACCGCGGTCAACGGCCAGAGCGTTCTGGGCCTGACGGTCACCGAGGCCGTCAAGCAGATGCGCGGCACGGCCGGCGAAGGCGTCACCCTGACCATCGCTCGCGACAAGACCGATCCGTTCGACGTCAAGCTGGTCCGCGAGGTGATCAAGCCCAAGGCCGCCATCGCCCGCATGGAAGGCGACTACGGCTATGTGCGCCTGCCCGGCTTCAACGAGAAGGCCACCGACGCCCTGGTCAGCTCGATCAGCGACCTGAAGGCCAAGAACCCCAAGATGAAGGGCCTGATCCTCGACCTGCGGAACAATCCGGGCGGCCTCCTGGATCAGGCCGTCGGCGTCGCCGACGTGTTCCTGGACGGCGGCGAGGTGGTCAGCCAGCGCGGCCGCGATCCGCGCAACATCCAGCGCTACAACGCCCGCGCGGGCGACATGCTGAACGGCCTGCCGATGGTGGTGCTGATCAACCAGGGCTCGGCCTCGGCCGCTGAAATCGTCGCCGGCGCCCTGCAGGATCGCCACCGCGCCGAACTGGTCGGCCTGACCAGCTTCGGCAAGGGCTCGGTGCAGACCGTGATCCCGCTGCGCGGCGGGGCCGACGGCGCCCTGAAGCTGACCACGGCCAAGTACTTCACGCCGTCGGGCCGCTCGATTCAGAAGACCGGCATCGCCCCGGACCTCGAGGTCGCCCAGACCCGCGACCAGGCCCAGGACATCGCCAACCGCGTGTGGTTCAGCGAGGCCAGCTTCAAGAACGCGCTGAACGCCGACGAGGGCAAGACCCGCGTCGCGCCGCACGCGCCGGCCGAAGCCCCGCCGACCGCCTTCGACGACAAGAAGGGCGACTTCCAGCTGCAACGCGCCATCGCCGTGCTGCAGTCGGGCGGCGTGGCCAATACGCCCAAGCTGCCGAAGCCGGCGGCCAAGGTCGCCGAGGTCACCGCCAAGGCCGCCGCGGCGGCCGGCAAGCCGGTCACCGAGAACAAGTAAGGCTCTCGGCCTTGCGCAAGATCAGCGCCGCTCCGGGAAACCGGGGCGGCGTTTTTCGTTTCTGACCCTAGAGCCCTTTCCGATTTGATCGAAACGATCAGTCGGATAAAAAGGGCTCTCAATCAAAGACCTGGAGCATTTCACCGAGCCGTTCGGATCGGAAAATGCTCTAGCGAGAGGCCGTATTCGACAAAGGCCGTCTCGCGCGCCTCGCCGCCAGGCCTCGTCCTTGGCTTCGGCCAGATCGAAGCCGACCGCATAGACGAAGCCTTACGCCGGCTGGCCCAAGCCATCGACTAGCCGCGACGTCGCGCCGCGCCATGAGCGGGCTTCGGCAGCATCTTGTTAACCATATGTTCGAAGCTTCCCGACTAGCCTGAGCGGGTCATGGCCGTCACCTTCTCGCGCAAGCCCGCCTATGCCGCCGCCGCGCCCGCTTCGGGCGGGACCGGCGACCTGCGCGCCAAGCTGATGGCGGCCGTCAGCAACCCTTACATCGCCGCCAGCGGCGCGGCCGTGCTGTTCCTGGCCTCGCTGGCCACCCTGGTGCTGATCACCAGCGACCCACACGCCGGCTCGCCGGTGATTCGCCTGCCGCTGACCAAGATCGGCGCCACCAAGAACATTCCCGAAGGCTGGCGCGAGGCGCTGGGCGGCGATCCCGCCCACGAGGCCGAGTTCACGCCGGGCCAGATGGGCCTGTCGCGCAATCCGTTCGCCCCCATCCCGACCGAGGCCGAAGAGGCGCCGCCGGCCGAGGGCCTGGCCAACCTGCCACCGATCCAGCAGGGCCCGGGCCTGGCCCAGGCCCCGATCGCCGGCCTGACCGCGCCCGGTCCCGGCGGCGGCCCGCTGCCGATCATCGGCGCGGATGGCCGCACCGCCGCCGAGGCCTATGCCCGTCCGTTCCAGCCCAATGGCCGCCCCAAGGTGTCGGTGGTCATCGGCGGCCTGGGCCTCAACGCCCAGACCACCCGCGCGGCGATCGAGACCCTGCCGGGCGAGATCACCCTGTCGTTCGCGCCCTATGCCGAGGGCCTGCAAGGCTGGATCGACCTGGCCCGCGCCCACGGCCACGAGGTGCTGCTCGAGACCCCGATGGAGCCGGCCGACTATCCGGCCAACGACCCGGGCCCCTACACCCTGATCGCCGCCAACCGGCCCGAAGACACCGTGCGCAAGCTGGAATGGCTGATGTCGCGCGCCACCGGCTATTTCGGCCTGTCCAACTATCTGGGCGCCCGCTTCGTCGACAACGACCAGGCGATGACCACCTTCAATGGCGTGCTGAAAGCCCGCGGCCTGGCCTTCGTCGACGACGGCCTGGCCGCACGCCGCGCCGGCCCGATCCCCCGCGCCTCGGCCGACCGCGTCATCGACGACGAGCTGTCGGCCGGCGCCATCGACACCCAGCTGCGCGCGCTGGAGAACGGCGCGGCCGGTCGCGGCCAGTCGCTGGGCTCGGGCTTCGCCTATCCGGTGACCATCACCCAGGTGCGCATCTGGGCCGCCGGCCTGCAGGCTCGCGGTTTGCAGCTGGCTCCGGCTTCCGCGCTCGCCCATCGCTAGACTGGCGCGCCGCCAGAAGTCGTGGAACAACGCTCGGCATGACCGAGCGTGAGTATCCCAAGCATCGTCCCAATGTCGGCGTGGTCCTGTTCCACCCCGACGGCCGCGTATGGCTGGGCCGCCGCTATCGCCAGGCGCCGCCGTACAACTGGCAATTCCCGCAGGGCGGGGTCGACGACGGCGAGGACCTGGAAGCCGCCGCCCGTCGCGAGCTAGCCGAAGAGACCGGCGTCACCTCCGTGGCGCTGCTGGGCCGCACCGAGGGCTGGATCGCCTACGACTTCCCGCCCGAGATCCTGGCCGACAAGAAACACTCGCGCGGCTGGCTGGGTCAAAAGCAAGTCTGGTTCGCCTATCGCTTCATCGGCGAGGAGTCCGAGATCGATCTCGAGGCTGACGAACACATCGAGTTCGACGCCTGGAAATGGGGCAGGCTCGACGAAACGCCCGAACTGATCGTACCCTTCAAGCGTGGCGTCTACGAAGCAGTGGTCGCCGCTTTCGCGGGGTACGCGCGCGGCGCCTGATTGGGCGCGGCGGCGCGGGGGAGAACGGTATGGCGGATACGGTTCTGCTGATTCACGGCTACGGGTGCGCGGGGGACGTCTGGGACCCCGTCGCCGCCCGTCTGCGCGCCGAGGGCTACCACGTGGCGGCCCCCACCATCCGCTCGGCCGTGCGCACGGTCGAAGGTCCTCGCGCGGGCCTGGCCGGCCTGACCCTGGCCGACTATGTCGCCGAGATGAGCGCCCTGGCCCAGACCCTGGCCAAGGAGAATGGCGGCCGAAAGCCGGTCGTCATCGGCCACTCGATGGGCGGCCTGATCGCCCAGAAGGTCGCCGAGGCCGGTCACGCGTCGGCGCTGGCCCTGTTCGCGCCCGCCTCGCCGGCCGACGCGCGCGGCAAGCCCAAACTGACCCCGGTCTTCACCTTCCTGAACATGGCCCTGCAATCCAAGCCCGAGACCAAGGCGGGCAAGATGTGGAAGACGGGCTTCAAGTTCGGCGTCATGAACGCCGTGCCGGCCGAGCGTCACGACGGCCTCTACGCCAAGATGGTCTATGACAGCGGACAGGTCCTGGCCGACCTGGCCTGGCCGCACAAGGACCCCAACAGGACCGCCCATGTCGACGCCAGCAAGGTCACCGTGCCGGTGCTGGTGATGGCGGGCGCGCTGGACCGCACCACCCCCGTCGAGGACGTCCGCCTCGTCGGCAAGAAGTACGCCGGCGCCGACTACCGCGAATACCCCCACAACGCCCATTATCTCATAGATGAGCCGAACACGATGAGCATCCTCTCCGACCTGATCGCCTGGCTGAGCGGCAAGAAGCAGACGCCGGCGGCCCCCGCCGCCGCGGCTCCGACGCCGACCCCCGCACCGAAGCCGGAACCGGCTCCCACGCCGGCGCCCGCCCCGGCGCCCGAGCCCGTGAAGGCGGCCGAACCGGCTCCGGTCGCAGCGGCCCCTGCTCCGCCTCCGGCGCCCGCCCCGACCCCGGCTCCGGCGCCCGGCCCGGCCCCGGCGGCCAAGGCTCCGGCCAAGCCGAAGGCGCCCGCCAAGCCGAAGGCGGCTGCTCCGGCCAAGGCTCCGGCGGCGAAGGCTGCTCCGAAAGCTCCCGCCGCCGAGAAGGCCGCGCCGGCCGCCAAGGCCCCGGCCAAGGCGAAGGCCGAAGCTGCGCCGGCTCCGAAGGCCGCCGCCAAGCCGGCTGCCAAGGCCGCGCCCGCGCCGAAGGCCGCGGCCAAGCCCGCCGCGAAGCCCGCGCCAGCCGCCAAGGCTCCGGCGGCGAAGGCTCCGGCCAAGACCGCTGCTCCGAAGGCCGCGGCCGCCCCGAAGGCTGCCGCCAAGCCGAAGGCCGAGGCCAAGCCGGCCACTGCCGCCAAGGCCCCCGCGGCCAAGGCTCCGGCCGCGCCGAAGGCCGCCGCTGTTCCTAAGGCCCCGGCCGCCAGGAAGCCTGCGACAAAGGCGCCCGCCAAAACCTCGCCCAAGGCCGCGAAGTAAGTGTAGGCTGACCCCGCCGGCCGCTTCGCCGGCGGGGTTTTTAGGGCGTCCATGCGCGCACCCGTGATCATGGTCCACGGCGCTTTTTGCGGCGGCTGGACCTTCGACTCTTTCCGCCAGCCGTTCGAGGCGGCGGGTCACCGCGTGCTGACGCCCGACCTGATCGGTCATGACGGCCACAGCAGCGCCGCGGGCGTGTCGATGACCGACTACGCCCGCCAGATCGCCCGCCTGGCTCAGACCTGCGAGACGCCGCCGATCCTGATCGGCCACTCGATGGGCGGCCTGGTCGCCCAGATGGCGGCTTCACGCGCCAAGATCTCCAAGCTGATCCTGCTGGCCCCCTCGGCGCCCTGGGGCGTCTCCGGCGCCAGCCTTGAGGAGGCCGTGTCGGCCGTCAGCCTCTACACCTTCGGCCCCTACTGGCTGCAGGCCATCGCGCCCGACTACGGCGTCGTGCGCCGCTACAGCGTCGACAAGCTGGCCCGCCCCGAACGCAAGGCGATCTTCGCCCGCATGACCGCCGAGAGCGGTCGCGCGCTGTGGGAGACGCTGAACTGGTGGCTGGACCCGTTCATGACCACCTCGGTCTCGACGCCGGGCTGCCCGGTGCTGGCCATCGCCGGCGGCCAGGACGTGATCCATCCGCCGGCCACGGTCCGCCAGACCGCCGCGCGCCTGGGCGGCGCCGTCGAGGTGTTCCCGCAGATGAGCCACTGGCTGCCAGGGGAACCCGGCTGGGACGATGTCGCGGAGCGGTGTCTAGCGTTTATCGCGGCTGAGGATAGGGCCGCAGCCTAACCCTTATTGTCATCCCGGGCGTAGCGAAGCGAAGACCCGGGACCTCAGAAAGCTCAGAGCTTCCGGCGGTCCCGGATCGGCGCGCTACGCGCTTGTCCGGGATGACAGCTTTTATTGCGAGCTGAACACCTTCAGCCCCAGGATGCCGGCCACGATCAGGCCCAGGCACACCAGCCGCGCGGCGGTCGCCGGCTCCTTGAACAGCACGATGCCGACGATGGCCGTGCCGACCGCGCCCACGCCGGTCCAGACGGCATAGGCCGTGCCCAGCGGCAGGGTCTTCACGGCCCAGCCCAAGAGGCCCATGGACAGCAGCAGGCTGACGCCCGTGAACACCGTGGGCCCAAGCTTGGTGAAGCCCTCGGTGTATTTCAGGCCAACGGCCCAACCGATTTCGAACAGACCGGCGATGAAGAGAATGATCCAGGCCACGACGTGCCCCTTCTTCAAGGCGGGGTCGTCCCCGGATAAAGCAAAAGGCGCGGGGGTCGTCCCCCGCGCCTTCGCTTAAATAGGTCCGCCGGAAGGGCGGATCAACCGGATTAGCGGCTGGTCGTGCTGTACAGGACCTGGGCGCGCTCGAAGTTCTTGCCCACCGAGGTCTCGTCGACCTTCTTCAGGCGCATGAACACCAGGCCGGCGTGGCCACCGGCCCAGGCGTCGTCCCACGACACGGTGAAGCGACGGAAGTCGCTGCCGACCGTCTGGTCGTTGCGGATCAGGCGCAGCTGCGGGCTGTTTTCCCAGGTGGCGTAGTCGTGCAGGGCGTTGGCCAGTTCCTGGGCCTGCTCGGGGGTCTGGGCGTAGTCGATGGTGACCGTGCAGACGTTCTTGTTCGAGCCCGGGTTGTCCAGGGTGATGTTGTAGGGCTTCTCCAGGGCGAAGACCCACTGTTCCTTCTTCTTCTTGAAGCCGTAGTCCTTGACCAGCTGGGCGAAGTCGCCGCCGGCGACCGACGGCTTGCAGACCTTGTCCAGCACGTCCATCAGGCGGACCGACAGCGGGTCGGTGGTGCGCGGACCCCGGACCGGAGCCGTATAGGTTTCGGCCGGAGCAGCGCCGGCGGCCGGCGCGGCGACGGGCGGCGCGGCCTGGTCAGCCGGAGCAGCGGCCGGAGCAGCTTGGGCCGGAGCCGGCGCGGCGGCGGGAGCGGCGGCGGGAGCCGGAGCCATTTCCTGGGCGACGGCGGCGGTCGAAACCGCCCCCCCAAGAACGACAACGGGTGCGATCAGGCTGACGAGCGCAAGGCGCATAGGCTGGTTATCCCCAACAAGACGAGAGGTCGGCATTAAAACCGACAGGCGGTCCCTCGCAACCCTTATGGCTACCGATTGAGGCGGAGATTGGGTCACAAGTGTAATTTTTTCAATCAGGACACGAAAACGCCCTCGATCCGGGTGGAACGAGGGCGCTTTGGAAGCATCCGAAAACAGCCTTAGGCCGCTTCGACGGCGTGTTCGGCCAGGATGGTCAGGCCGTCGGGCCCCACATCCGCGAACCCGCCCTGGATATCGAACACCTTGGTCGTCGCGCCGTCCCTCACGGTCACCTTGCCTTCGCGCAGGGTGGTCATGAACGGGGCGTGGCCGGCCAGGACGCCGAAGTCGCCTTCCGTGCCCGGGGCCTGGACCAGGTCCACGTCGCCGGAAAACAGTTCACGCTCAGGGGCGACCAGAGAGAAGTGCAGCTTGGCCATCAGTTGAAGGTCTCCTCGACGCCGCCCAGGGCGGCCTCGATGTCTTCGTCGGTCTGGATCTCGGTCCCGCAGAAGGGGCAGAAGCGGATGGTGGCCAGCACCACGCCCGTTTCGCCCTCTTCCTCGCGTTCGCCGAGGTTCAGCAGGATCAGGCCGCTGTCATGCTCGATGAGGCTGGCGCTGGCGTCCGGAGACACCGCTTCCGCCAGCTCGTCGCAGCAGAATTGGCCCAGATCGGCGTCTTCGGTCATCAGGCTTCGGCCGCCATCTTTTCGGCCTTGGCCACGGCTTCCTCGATCGGGCCGACCATGTAGAAGGCGCCTTCCGGCAGGTGGTCGTATTCACCGTCCACGATGCCCTTGAACGAGCGGATCGTGTCCTTCAGCTGGACGAAGGCGCCCGGCGTGTTGGTGAACTGCTCGGCGACGTGGAACGGCTGCGACAGGAAGCGCGAGATCTTGCGGGCGCGCGAGACGACCAACTTGTCCTCTTCCGACAGCTCGTCCATGCCCAGGATGGCGATGATGTCCTTCAGGGCCTTGTACTGCTGCAGGACTTCCTGGACGCGGCGAGCCACCGTGTAGTGCTCTTCGCCGATGACCAGCGGGTCCATGATGCGCGAGGTCGAGTCCAGCGGATCCACGGCCGGGAAGATGGCCTGGGCCGCGATGTCGCGCGACAGAACGGTGGTGGCGTCCAAGTGGGCGAACGAGGCGGCGGGCGCCGGGTCGGTCAGGTCGTCGGCGGGCACGTAGATGGCCTGGACCGAGGTGATCGAACCCTTGTTCGTCGAGGTGATGCGCTCCTGCAGGTTGCCCATCTCGGTGGCCAGGGTGGGCTGATAGCCCACGGCCGAGGGGATGCGGCCCAGCAGAGCCGACACTTCGGCGCCGGCCTGGGTGAAGCGGAAGATGTTGTCGACGAACAGCAGCACGTCCTTGCCTTCTTCGTCACGGAAGTATTCCGCGATCGACAGGCCGGTCAGGGCGACGCGGGCGCGGGCGCCCGGGGGTTCGTTCATCTGGCCGTAGACCAGCGCGCAGCGCGAGCCTTCGGTCGAGCCGTTGTTGGCCTTCGGGTCGACGTTGACGTTCGACTCGATCATCTCGTGATACAGGTCGTTGCCTTCGCGGGTGCGTTCGCCCACGCCGGCCAGGACCGAGTAACCGCCGTAAGCCTTGGCGATGTTGTTGATCAGTTCCTGCATCGTCACGGTCTTGCCGACGCCGGCGCCGCCGAACAGGCCGATCTTGCCGCCCTTGGTGTAGGGGCACATCAGGTCGATGACCTTGATGCCCGTGACCAGCACTTCGGCGGTGTTGGTCTGTTCGGCGAAGGTCGGGGCGTCGCGGTGGATCGGGCGCGACAGGTCCGACTGGATCGGGCCCTGCTCGTCGATCGGCTCGCCGATGACGTTCATGATGCGGCCCAGCGTGCCCGGACCGACCGGAACGCGGATCGACTCGCCGGTGTCACGGACGGGCTGGCCGCGGACCAGGCCTTCGGTGGCGTCCATGGCGATGGCGCGGACGGTGTTCTGGCCCAGGTGCTGGGCGACTTCGAACACCAGGCGCTGGCCGGTGGCGGTGTTGGTGGTCTCGACGGCGTTCAGGATCGCCGGCAGGGCGCCGTCGAACTCGATGTCGACGACGGCGCCGATGATCTGCACCAGGCGGCCGGTGGCGCCGTTCAGGTTCACAGCGGTGTTCGCCGGAGCGGCAGCCTTCGGAGCGGCCGGCTTCTTGGCGGCGGGAGCCTTAGCAGCGGCGGCCTTTGGGGCGACGGCGGCCTTCGGAGCGGCCGCGGCCTTGGGGGCGGCGGGCGTCTTGGCGGCGGCGGTCGCCGGCTTTGCAGCGGGGGTCTTGGCCATGGGGTTGCGGTCTTTCGGTCTCTGCGTGCTTGTGTCGTTAGGCTAGATCAGACGGCTTCGGCGCCGGAGATGATCTCGATCAGCTCCTTGGTGATCTGGGCCTGGCGGGAACGATTGTACTCGAGGGTGTAGCGCTTGATCATGTCGCCGGCGTTGCGCGTGGCGTTGTCCATCGCGGTCATCTGGCTGGCGTAGAAGCCGGCCATGTTGTCCAGCAGGGCCGACAGGATCTGAACCGTCAGGTTGCGCGGCAGCAGGGTCTCGAGGATGGCCTCTTCCGAGGGCTCGTACTCGTAGACCGCCGTCGGGCCGGTCGGCGTTTCCACGCCTTCGACGGTCGCCGGGATCAGCTGCAGCGCCGTCGGGGTCTGGACGACCACCGACTTGAAGCGGCTGTAGAACAGCGTGACGATGTCGATGTCGCCGGCCTCGTAGAGGCGCGTGACGACGTCGGCGATCGGCTGGGCGACCGACAGGGTGAACTGGCGATAGGCCGACAGGTCGAAGTTCTCGACAACCTTGTCGCCATACGGGCGCTTCAGCTGGGCCGAGACCTTCTTGCCGACGCAGACGATCTTGACGTCCTTGCCCTGGGCGATCAGGCCGTCGATGTGCTGGCGCGCGGCCCGCACGATCGACGAGGTGAAGCCGCCGGCGAGGCCGCGATCGGCCGCCGCGACGACGATCAGGTGGCGATCGTCGCGGCCCGTGCCGGTCAGCAGGGCCGGAGCCCCGTCGCCCGACACGCCGGCCGCGAGATTGGCGATGACCGAAGCCAGGCGTCGGGCGTACGGACGAGCGGCTTCAGCCGCGTCCTGGCTCCGGCGCAGCTTGGCGGCCGCCACCATCTGCATCGCTTTCGTGATCTTTTGCGTCGCTTTGACGCTCGAGATCCGATTGCGCATTTCCTTCAAGCTGGCCATTCGGCGCTACTCTCTCCGAGCGGTTCCGAGGGGGCTTAGGCGAAGGTCGCCGAGAAGCTGTCGAGCGCGCTCTTCAGCGTGTTCTCCAGATCCTTGTCGAGGGCCTTCTTGGTGCGGATGCCGTCCAGCAGATCCTTGTGCTGGCTGTGCAGGCGGGCCAGGAACTCGGTCTCGAAACGGCGAACCGACGCGGTCGGGATCTTGTCCAGATAGCCGCGCGTGCCGGCGTAGATCACGCAGACCTGCTCTTCGACCGACTGGGGCGCGTATTGCGGCTGCTTCAGCAGCTCGGTCAGGCGTTCGCCGCGGGCCAGCATCTTCTGGGTCGAGGCGTCCAGGTCCGAGCCGAACTTCGCGAAGGCGGCCATTTCACGATACTGGGCCAGTTCGCCCTTAATCGGACCGGCGACCTGCTTCATGGCCTTGATCTGGGCCGACGAACCGACGCGCGACACCGAGATGCCGACGTTCACGGCCGGGCGGATGCCCTGGTAGAACAGGTCGGTTTCCAGGAAGATCTGGCCGTCGGTGATCGAGATCACGTTGGTCGGGATGTAGGCCGAGACGTCGTTGGCCTGGGTTTCGATGATCGGCAGCGCCGTCAGCGAGCCCGAACCGTTGTCTTCGTTCAGCTTCGCGGCGCGTTCCAGCAGGCGCGAGTGCAGATAGAAGACGTCGCCCGGATAGGCTTCGCGGCCCGGCGGGCGGCGCAGCAGCAGCGACATCTGACGGTAGGCGACGGCCTGCTTGGACAGATCGTCATAGATGATCAGGCCGTGCAGGCCGTTGTCGCGGAACCACTCGCCCATGGCGCAGCCCGAGAACGGGGCCAGGTACTGCAGCGGGGCCGGCTCCGAGGCCGAGGCGACGACGACGGTCGTGTATTCCAGGGCGCCGTGCTCTTCCAGGGTCTTGACGATCTGGGCGACGGTCGAGCGCTTCTGGCCGATGGCGACATAGACGCAGTAGAGCTTGGCGCTCTCGTCCTTGCCGGCGTTGGCGGCCTTCTGGTTCAGGATGGTGTCGATGGCGACAGCGGTCTTGCCGGTCTGACGGTCACCGATGATCAGCTCGCGCTGGCCACGGCCGACCGGGATCAGGGTGTCGATCGACTTCAGGCCGGTCTGCACGGGCTCGTGCACCGACTTGCGCGGGATGATGCCCGGCGCCTTCACGTCGACGCGGCGACGCTCGGTGTATTGGATCGGGCCCTTGCCGTCGATCGGCTCGCCCAGCGGGTTGACGACGCGGCCCAGCAGGCCACGGCCGACCGGCACGTCGACGATTTCGCCCAGGCGGCGGACTTCGTCGCCTTCCTTGATCTCGGCGTCAGCGCCGAAGATCACGGCGCCGACATTGTCGCGCTCGAGGTTCAGGGCCATGCCCTTCACGCCGGCCTTCGGGAATTCCAGCATTTCACCGGCTTGGACGTTGTCCAGGCCGTAGATGCGGGCGATGCCGTCACCGACGGACAGCACCTGGCCGACGTCCGAGACGGCGGCTTCCTCGCCGAAATTGGCGATCTGCGACTTGAGGATGGCCGAAATCTCGGCGGCGCGGATGTCCATGGTCTTGGGCTCTCTGCGATCTGTTCTTTTTAGGCGCGCTTATACGCTCAGGCGCGCTTCAGGGCGAATTTCAGGGAATCGAGCTTCGAACGGAGCGAAGCGTCGAAGAGACGCGAACCGACGCGCACCTTGAGGCCACCCAACAGGGTGGGATCCACGCGCGTGGAAACTTCGGGGGTCTTGCCCAGGGCTTGCGCCAGGGCGGTCTGCACGCCCTTCAGCTGGGCTGCCGACAGGGCGGTCGCCGAGACGACCTCGGCGGTGACGACGCCGCGGTGCTTGGCCGACAGTTCGACGAAGGCCGAGATGGCGCCCAGCAGGTCGCCGGCGCGGCCGTTCGAGGCCGCCAGGCCCAGGAACTTCGTGGTCAGCATGTCGAAACCGGCCTTCACGGCCACGGCGACCAGACCCTTGCCCTTGTCCTCGGCCGAGAAGGCCGGCGAGGCGATCAGGCGGCGCAGGTCGGCGCTGTCGGCGATCATCGCCTTCAGGCTCTTCAGGTCGGCCTCGACCTTGGCCAGGTTGCCGTTCTCGATCGTCAGTTCGAAGAGGGACTGCGCATAGCGCTGACCCGCATCCGTCGCCTTGGTTTCGTCCGCCACTTGGTATCCGCCCGGTGCGTTGTAAATGGCCGCGAACAAGAAGGTTAACCCTTATCGCGGCTTAAAGGCTTGAGCGCGCTTGAAAAAAGCACATGGAAGGTCGACGCGTCCGCATCGCCCTGTCCGAAGCCGCGCGCCTGATAACACGGGCCTTTCGCAGTCGCAACCAAAGGGGCGCGATCAGTCTCCGGCGCGGCGGAACACGGCCGAGGCGGAAGCCGCCAGAGCGCCGTCGGGGCGCCGCAGTTCGCCCTGGGCGAAGACCAGGCTGCGGGTGGCCCGCTCGACCCAGCCCTTGGGCTCCAACACGCCGTCGCCGGTCTCGCTCGCATAGTCCACGGTCATCGACGCCAGGGCGGTCCCATCGCCCGCGGCCTTGCGCAGAACGGTTTCCAGCTGGGCGGCCAAGCTCGTGTCCATGTCGGTCAACTAATCACGGTGGCGGAAAAGAAAAGAGGCGGCGGAATAAATCCGCCGCCCCGTTCAGGCGAATGCTCGAGGAAACAGCCAGACGGGCCGGAGAAACGGCGGCCCCAAAAGCGTCTGGTCTCAGGTAAAGCGATACGTGTTCTTACTTAGCCGAAGCCAGGGCGGAACCGCCCTTGGCCGAGGCGTTGCAGCGGGTCAGGTCATCGGCGTCCAGCGACTTGGTTTCGCCGCCGAAGGCCGCGACGCGACCCACTTCCTTGGCGAGGGCCTTGCAGGCCACCGCGGTGAGGGCCCGCGAGGGGGCTTGGGCCGAGACGCACTCGGCGCCCTCGCAGACAAAGACGGCGCCGCCGGCGACGACCTTGGTCTTGGCCGCGACCGGCGCGTCCAGGGCGGCGGCGATGCGGCCATCGGCGAAGGCCGAGGTGGCCAGCATGGTGAAGGCGGCGGCGGCCGCCAGGGTACGGAGCTTCATGGGAAAGCCCTCCGGCGTTGGGGAAGCGGTTAGATCGTTGATCGGCGATAAGCTGTGCACTTGCCGCCCGAACCTCGTCACCCCATCTGGGTGTCGCACCGATATCCCCACCGGTGCTTCGGATCCGAACTAAGCATCGCTTAGATATCAGTGATCAGAAATATCGCAAGCGGAATTTCATCGGTACGTCGATAATTTGGGAAACGGGGGATTCCTGGCCGGATGCGGCGAGGCGGGCGCGAAAACGGCGAAAGGTGCGAGTTCTGCTCCCCTTCCGGGGGAGCTGTCGCGTAGCGACTGAGGGGGCTTCTCCGTATAGGCCGAGCTGCCCCCTCCCGCCCTCCGGGCCACCTCCCCCAGAAGGGGAGGAGAAAAAGTAGCCCTACAGCCCCAGGATCTGGTCGATCCGGCTCTCGGCCTTGGCGTGGATGGCGCGCTCCTGGACCATGCCCTCGGCGCGGGCGTAGCGGCCGTCCTTGCCGACGCGGCGCTTGATGTTCTCGGCGCTGTAGACGTCGACCGTCTTGGGATCGGTGAAGAAGCCCAGCACCGAAGCGACCACACCGCCGATGGCGGCGGCGGCGATCGGGCCGACCCTGCTGATCAGGTCGTCGCCGAAGATCGCGTGCAGGCGCATGATCAGCACTTCGCGGTTGGGCTGGTGATCCATCACGCCGACAGCCCACCAGACCCCGCCCTCGACCGTGACGGCGATCAGCACCGGCAACAGCACGCCCAGCCAGCGCGGCCGGACGAACGTTCCGAGCGCGGCGCCGAGGATCGCGAAGGCGGCCATGGTGATCATGGCGGAAACCTTACGCCCAGCCTGGTTAAAACCACGTTCCCAAGGGGCACGGTTGGCCCAGGCAACTCGTCGCGCCTAAGCTCCCCCAACCATAAGATGTGCGTGAGGGAGGCTTTGCCATGGACTTCCATCTGCCGCCGGAACTCTCGGCCTATCTCGCCGAGCTCGACGCCTTCATCGACAGGGAGATCGCGCCCCTGCAGGCGCGCGACGACAACCAGCGCTTCTTCGACCACCGCCGCGAATGGGCCCGCACCGACTGGGACATGGGCGGCCTGCCCCGCCACGAGTGGGAAGAGCTGCTGGCCAAGGCCCGCAAGCTGGCCGACCAGGCGGGGCATTACCGCTTCGCCCTGCCGAAAGCGTATGGCGGCAAGGACGGCTCCAACCTCTGGATGGCGGTGATCCGCGAGCACCTGGCGTCCAAGGGCCTCGGTTTGTTCAACGACCTGCAGAACGAGCACTCGATCGTCGGCAACAACCCGTTCGTGCTGATGCTGCGCGACTTCGGCCGGCCCGACCAGCAGCACCTGATCGCCGACATGCTGGACAAGGGCGCCTTCCGCCCGACCTTTGGCCTGACCGAACCCGAGCACGGCTCGGACGCCACCTTCATGGAGACCCGCGCGGTCCGCGAGGCGCACAAGGGCGAGGCCGGCTGGCGGATCAACGGCCAGAAGATGTGGACCACGGGCATGCACGCGGCGACGCACTGCTGCCTGTTCGCCCGCACGTCCGGCGAGGACGGCGACGCGCGGGGGATCACCGCTTTCCTGGTCCCGGCCCACGCCCCGGGGGTCAAGGTCGAGGAGTACCTCTGGACCTTCAACATGCCGACCGACCATCCCAGGGTCAGCTTCACCCATGTCTGGGTCCCGGAAGGCGCGGTGTTCGGCCCCGAGGGCGGCGGCCTGGCCCTGGCCCAGCACTTCGTGCACGAGAACCGCATCCGCCAGGCGGCCTCCAGCCTGGGCGCGGCGGTCTACTGCATCGAGGAGAGCATCCAGTACGCGCGCGCCCGCAAGCCGTTCGGCAAGGCCCTGGCCGAGAACCAGGCCATCCAGTTCCCGATCGTCGAGCTCTCCACCCAGGCCGAGATGCTGCGCCTCCTGATCCGCAAGACCGCCTGGGAGATGGACCAGATGTCCAAGGTCGAGGTCGAAAAGCGCCTCTCCGACAAGGTCTCGATGTGTAACTACTGGGCCAATCGCCTGTGCTGCGAGGCCGCCGACCGGGCCATGCAGATCCACGGCGGCATCGGCTATTCCCGCCACAAGCCGTTCGAGCACATCTACCGCCACCACCGCCGCTACCGGATCACCGAAGGGTCAGAGGAGATCCAGATGCGCAAGGTCGCCGCCTGGCTGTTCGGTTATATGGGCCCCCGCAAGCAGGCCTTCGCCGACGTCTGAGAGGGAACCCTCTACATGTCTAAGGTTTAATCCGCCGCGACCTGGCGTAGTGTCGCAAGAACGCTACCTAACAGCGGTACGCGAGCATACATGTTCGCATTCTGGTTGGACGAGCCTGCTGGTCCGCTTCTTCGAAGCGGGCAGGCTCTCGCGGAGGGACTTGATGAACCGTCTGGCTCGTAACGCAGCGCGTGTCGCCCTGATCGTCGCCATCCCGGCGACCCTGGCCGGCTGCGGGATCAACACCATTCCCACCCAGGACGAGGCGACCAAGACCGCCTGGGCCGAGGTGCAGAACCAGTACCAGCGCCGGGCCGACCTGATCCCGAACCTGGTGGCCACGGTGAAGGGCTACGCGGCCCAGGAAAAGGACGTGCTGACCGCGGTCACAGCCGCTCGCGCCAGCGCCACCCAGGTCAAGGTCGACGCCTCGACCATCACCGACCCGGCCCAGTTCCAGAAGTTCGCCGCCGCCCAGGACCAGCTGACCGGAGTCCTGGGTCGCCTGATGGTCATCCAGGAGCAGTATCCGGACCTGAAGTCGAACCAGAACTTCCTGGCCCTGCAAAGCCAGCTGGAAGGCACGGAAAACCGCATCACGATCGCGCGGCGCGACTACAACGAGACCGCACAGAAGTACAACACGACGCTGCGCACCTTCCCCAGCATGCTGTGGGCCAAGACCGTCTACAGCGGCCAGAAGCCGGCCCAGCTGTTCCAGGCCTCGGCCGCCGCCCAGAGCGCGCCGACGGTGGACTTCTCCAGCCCGCCGGCGGCGACCCCGCCGAAGGTGCAGTAAGACCGTGAACCTCGCCGTGTCCCGGGTGAGGACGTGGATGCTCGCGCTGGTCGCGGCGCTCTTCGCCCTCCCCGCCCTCGCCGCGCCGACCTTCCCGGCCCTGACCGGGCGCGTGATCGACCAGGCCGGGATTCTGTCGCCGCAGGCCGAGCAAGACCTGTCGGCCAAGCTGGAAAACCTCGAAACCACGACCGGCCGCCAGCTGGTCGTGGCCACCGTCCCCAGCCTGCAGGGCTATCCGATCGAGGATTACGGCTACCAGTTGGGCCGGACCTGGGGCATCGGCGAGAAGGACAAGGACACCGGCGTGATCCTGCTGGTCGCGCCCAATGACCGGAAGGTGCGGATCGAGGTCGGCTACGGCCTGGAACCGGTCCTGACCGACGCCCTCTCCAGCGTGATCATCCAAAGCGCCATCCTGCCCAAGTTCCGCGACGGCGACATGCAGGGCGGCATCATCGCCGGGACCAACGCCCTGGTCGAGCAGCTGAGCCTGCCTGCCGACCAGGCCAAGGCCCGCATCGCCGAGGCCAGTCAGCCGGCCAAGCAAAAGGCCCGGGGCTCGCCGATCATCGGCCTCTTCGTGACGCTTTTCTTCATCCTGCTGATCTCGAGCCTGTTCCGGGGCCGGCGTTCGCGCAGCGGTCTGGGATCTGCCCTGCCCTGGATCATCCTGGGCGCCCTGAACAACAGCGGCCGGGGCGGCGGAGGCTGGAGCGGTGGCGGCGGCAGCGACTGGGGCGGCGGCGGCGGCTTCTCCGGCGGCGGCGGATCGTTCGGCGGCGGCGGCAGTTCGGGGAGCTGGTGAGATGGGAGCGCGCATGACCCCGCAGGATCTTGATCGCATCGCCGGCGCGGTCGCCGCGGCGGAAAAAACCACCGCCGGCGAGATCTTCTGCGTCCTGGCGCCCGAGGTGTCGGACTATCGCGAGACCCCGCTGGTCTGGGCCGCCGCCACGGCGCTCGTCTTGCCGGCCGCCGCCCTGTTCGCCGGCTTCCGGCCCGAGATGCTGACGCGCCTGTTCGGCGGCTGGAGCATCGGCCATCAGGCGGCGCTGGACGGCGCGATCCTGTCGGCGCTGTCGACCTATATCGCCCTGCAGCTCGTCGTGTTCGTGATCGCGGCCCTGGTCGTCTCGGTCCCGCCGGTGCGCCGCGCCCTCACGCCGGGCTCGCTGAAGACCGCCCGCGTGCGCCGCGCGGCCATGGAGCAGTTTCTGGGTCACGGCCTGCACGTCACCCGCGACCGCACGGGCGTGCTGATCTTCGCCGCCCTGGCCGAGCACCGCGTCGAGGTCATCGCCGACGAGGGCATCTACAAGGCCGCGCCCGACACGGTCTGGGACGCGGTCGTCGCCGACCTGGTCGGCGGCCTCAAGCAGGGCAAGATCGCCGACGGCTTCGTCGCCGCCGTCAACCGCACCGGCGCGATCCTGGCTGCTCACGTCCCGCCACGCGGCGACGATCGCAACGAACTGCCCGACGGCCTGACGATACTGCCCAAGCGGTAGCATTCGTCGGGAAACCTAGACCGTCTCAAAACGCTTTCCTGAGTGACCCATCAGGAGAGCCGCCATGTCCGACTTCGACGCCTTTCTCGAGATCCGCCGCCACGCTGCCGAAGCCTATGTGAACGGACATGCCGGACCGCTGGGCGTGATGGCCGCCACCGCCTGCCCCGCCAGCTTCTTCCCGCCGCGCGGGGGACACGAGGAAGGCGCCGAGTGGGTGGCCAACATCTATGCCCGCGACGCCGAAGTGTTCTGCGAGGGCGGCGAGACGCGGCTGGAGATCCTGCACAGCGACAGCGTCGGCGACCTGGCCTACTGGACCGGCCTGCAGCACGCCACGGTGCGCATGGCAGGCAAGCCCGAGCCGGTCGAGATGCACCTGCGGATCACCGAACTGTTCCGCCGCGAGGACGGCGGCTGGAAACTGGTCCACCGCCATGCGGATCCGCTGGCGCAGGCGGGGGCATAGGCCCCTGACATAAGGCGGGCGACCGCCGAAGCGACCGCCCTCTCATGCGCTAGAACGACTTGCGGATCGTCACGCCCGCCGTGCGCGGCTGGCCCACCGAGTAGCCCAGGCGCGCCCGGCCGCCGCGTTCGCGGTCGAAGGACAGCAGGGCGTTCTCGTCGAACAGGTTGTTGACGTAGAGGGTGATGTCCACGCCGTCCTGCATCTCGACCCCGGCGCTGAGATTGACGATCTCGTAAGCCGGCAGCTGCAGGTTCACGATCGTCGGCGCCGTCCCCGTCGCGCCGCCGAACGGCAGGCCCGAGACGAACGCGCGTGGGTTGTTCTCCTGGTCGCTGGCCTGGGTGAAGCGGTTGCCGATGTGCTGCACCGAAGCCTTCAGATAGCCGTTCGCGCCATTCCACACCTCGCGGCTGTAGGTGACATCGAACGAGACCTGGAACTTAGGCACCGACGGCAGGCGATTGCCTTCGCGGATGCCGCCGATCACCGCGCCCGCGCCGTCCCTCACCGTGGTGTCGAACTCGGCTTCCAGCAGGCTGCCCGACAGGCCGATGTCCAGGCCCGGGGCCAGGCGCGCGGTCAGCTCGCCCTCGACGCCCTTGGTGTGGGCCTTGGCCACGTTGAACACCACGCGCGAGCTGCACGATCCGGCGTCCAGGGTGGTCTGCAGGTTCTTGATGTCGGTGTAGAACACCGCGCCATTGAAGGTGACGCCGCCAAAGCGCGACTTCACCCCGCCCTCATAGTTCCAGAGCGTCTCGTCGTCATACTTCTGGTAGCCGCCGAAGATCGCCCGGTCCTGGGCCGAGCACAGCGGCAGGTTCAGCGGATCGTTGACGCCGCCCAGCCGGAAGCCCTTCGAGGCCTGGGCGTTGAAGGTCACCTTGTCGGTCGCCTCGTAGCTGAGCAGGAAGCGCGGGGTGAAGCCGTCCGACGAGGTCCTGTCGGTGCGGTTGTCGCCGTTGGCGAACAGGCCGCCGGACTTGAACTGCCGGGTTTCGCTGAAGTCGTAATAGCGGCCGCCCGCCGTCGCGGTCAGCTTGCCAATCGTATAGTTGAGCTCCCCGAACACGGCCTTCTGCTTGATGTTGTAGGGCAGGTAGGCGTTGTAGGGCGAGTTGGCCGCGAAGCCGTTGCGCACCGCCGCCGACGTGCCCGCCCCCAGGACGGCGTCGGTATAGGCGTCGTAGCCGGGGGTCGGCAGGGTTTGGCTGTAGACGCGGTCGACCTTCGAATAGAAGCCGCCGAACACCCACTGGAACGGACCATCGCCGGTCGAGGCCAGGCGCAGTTCCTGAGTGAACTGCTCAAGGTCGGTGGTGTCGACCAGCTTGGACGGCAGGGTCACCGCCGCGGCCGGAAAGCCCAGGTCCACGGAGACGCTGCCCGACAGCGCGCTGGCGTCGCGGTTCACGGTGATGCTGCGGTCGATATAGCTGGTGACCGAGGTCAGGGTGGCGCCGCCGAGATTGAGGTTGGCGGTCAGGTCCGCCAGCATCGTGTTGTCGGCGAAGCTTTCGTCCAGCAGCAGATACTGCTCGCGCTCGCCCAGGGTGATCCTAGGCCGCGTGGTGGTGTTGGGATTGGCGAAGAGGTTGAACGACTCCTGGCGGTTGAAGCCGTGGGCCCGGATCTCCTGGTAAACGAGGCGCGGGGTGAAGTTGAAGGTCTCGTTCGGCTCGACATAGAACGACACCCGGCCGCCGCGACGCGTGCCGTCATTGACGTTCTTCTCGACCTTGCCGCCTTCCTTGCGGGCGTCGATGAAGCCGCCGTAGCGGGTCAGGTAGCCGACCGCGCGCATGGCGACCTTGTCGGAGATCGGCACGTTGACCGCGCCCTTCACGTGGCCGCCGAAGTCGTCGCCGCCGACAAGGTTGGCGTTGGCCTCGAAGGTCCCTTCCTTCACGCCCAGCTTGGGCTGGTTGGTGATGTAGCGGATCGTGCCGCCCACCGAGCCCGAGCCGAACAGCGTGCCCTGCGGACCGCGCAGGGTCTCGACGCGGTTCAGGTCGAACAAATCGATGTCGGGCGTGAACAGCGACAGCGAGATCACGGACTCGTCGAGATAGACCCCGACCTGCTCCTTGACGCCTGGCTGGTCGCGGACGACCTGGCCGGCCGAGACGCCGCGCACCGAGACCTGGCTCTGGCCGGGGCCCAGGTTCTGGATCGTCAGGCCGGCGACGTTGCGCGACAGGTCTTCCAGGGTGACGGCGCCCGAACGCTGGATGTCCTTTTCCGTCTGGGCGTTGATCGAGAAGGGGATGTCCTGGATCGTCGCGTCGCGCTTGGTGGCGGTGACGATGATCTCCTCGATGGCGGTGTTGTCCTGCTGGGCGGCCGCGAGGCCCGGCAACAGCAGGAGCGTTGAGAGCGCGCTGGCGCCCAGCAGCGCGCGACGCGCCTGCCGGCGCGATGTAGCTTTGGTCATTGTGGCCTCCCGAACCTCGTTTTTTCGCGGCGCGAGGTCGAGCTCGCGGCGCCACCGCAGCGTTCATCCTGGAATCAGGGAAAGTCAACGCGAAACGAAAAGCCGAGAAATCAGTGTTTTAGACACCGGTGTCCGGGGCTTTCGAAATCGACGTATGAAAAGTGGGTCCGCGCCGGAACAGACTGACGTTGACGCGCACGTGATCTTTCGCACCGCGAAAAGGCGCTGCGAGCGCGCCAGGGTTAAGTGTGCGCGGTTAACCCGCCCCAGCGCGCTCTCTTGAAAAAGATAGAGCCTTTTTATCTCGGTCAGATGTTTCCATCTGACCGAGAAAGGCTCTAGGGTGGCGGCAATTCAAACTAATGTTTTAACGGGGAGTGCGCCTCAATGCGCGAAGCGGTCATCGTCTCTTACGCCCGCACGGGCCTGGCCAAGTCCGTTCGCGGCGGCTTCAACAACACCCACGGCGCGGCCATGGCCGGTCACGCGATCCAGCATGCGGTGTCGCGCGCCGGCCTGGAAGGCGCCGAGGTCGAGGACGTCGTCCTGGGCTGCGGCGGCCCCGAAGGCGCCACCGGCATGAACGTCGCCCGCAATGCGGCGATGTGGGCCGGCCTGCCGGTGACCACCTCGGGCCAGACCGTCAACCGCTTCTGTTCGTCGGGCCTGCAGGCCATCGCCACGGCCGCCAACTATGTCCGCAACGACGGCGCGCCGGTCGCGGTCGGCGGCGGCGTCGAATCGATCTCGCTGGTCAATGCCGGCGGCCACATGAACCGCTTCCACATCACCGAGGAGAAGCTGCTCAAGACCCACCCGGCCCTGTGGATGGCGATGATCGACACCGCCGACATCGTCGCCAAGCGCTACAATGTCAGCCGCGAATATCAGGACGAATACGCCCTGCGCAGCCAGCAGCGCATCGCCGCCGCCCAAGCCGCCGGCCTGTTCGACGACGAGATCGTGCCGATGGCCACCCAGATGAAGGTGGTCAACAAGGAGACCAAGGAAGAGAGCCTGGTCGACTACGTCGTCACCAAGGACGAGTGCAACCGTCCCGACACGACGCTCGAGGGCCTCGCCAAGCTGGAGCCGGTCAAGGGTCCGGGCAACTTCGTCACCGCCGGCAACGCCAGCCAGCTGTCGGACGGCGCCGCCGCCGTCGTGGTGATGGAAGCCAAGGAAGCCGCCAAGCGCGGCCTCGAGCCGCTGGGCCTGTTCAAGGGCTTCGCCATCGCCGGCTGCGAGCCCGACGAGATGGGCATCGGCCCGGTCTTCGCCGTGCCGCGCCTGCTGGAACGTCACGGCCTCAAGGTCGACGACATCGACCTGTGGGAGCTGAACGAGGCCTTCGCCTCGCAATGCCTGTACAGCCGCGACCGTCTGGGCATCGATCCCGAGAAGTACAACGTCAACGGCGGCTCGATCGCCATCGGCCACCCGTTCGGCATGACCGGCGCCCGCTGCGCCGGCCACCTCTTGCTGGAAGGCAAGCGCCGCAAGGCCAAGCTGGGCGTCGTCACCATGTGCATCGGCGGCGGCATGGGCGCCGCGGGTCTGTTCGAAATCTTCTGATTTCGTTCCACTGAGCACCGCAAATAAGGCCGGGAACCGTGAAGGCGGTTTCCGGCCTTATCTGTCGGATCAGGACACCTTCATCGCGCTTCCAGGAACACGGGTCGACGAGGTCTTGAACCCGACGCGAGCGGGGCCATATGCGCCTGCGTCAGCGTCCGCGATTGTCGCTTCACGACGCAGACCAGAGATCAGGACCATGGCCAGCAAGGCCTTCTTCACCGTCGCCCTCCTCATCGCCGCCGCCATCGGCCTGGCGTTGCCGACCCCCAATGCGCCCCGCGGACCGCAGACGACCCAGTCGTCGTTCCAGACGATCGCCCTGAACAAGGGCTAAAGGGCCCTCCGGTTTCCCGGAGAGCCCTAAAGTCTCGGCGCTTACGGCTGAGCGATCAGAATTCTTCCCAGTCCTCGCTGACCGCAACGGCGGTGGCGCCGCGCGACACCGGCGCGGGGCGTGCGGCCGGCTTGGCGCGATTGACCACCGGCGTAGCCGGGCACTGGCCGGGGCGCGAAGCCTGCGGCGCGGCGGCGTTCTCGGCGCCGACCTTGAAGCGCGACACCATGCTGGCCAGCGAGCCGGCTTCGTTCTTCAGCGAATGGGTCGCGGCCGTGGCTTCTTCCACCATGGCGGCGTTCTGCTGCACGACCTGGTCCATCTGGTTCACGGCCGTGTTGACCTCGTTCAGGCCGGTGGCCTGTTCGGTGGTCGAGGCCGAGATCTCCTGCATCAGGGCGTCGATCGAGGCGACCTGCTCGACGATGCGGTTCAGGGCTTCACCCGTCTGACCGACCAGGTCCACGCCCGCCTCGACCTGCGAGGTCGAGGTCGAGATCAGCTGCTTGATCTCCTTGGCCGCGTCGGCCGAGCGCTGGGCCAGGGCCCGGACTTCCTGGGCGACGACGGCGAAACCACGGCCGGCTTCCCCGGCGCGGGCGGCTTCAACGCCAGCGTTGAGCGCCAGAAGGTTCGTCTGGAAGGCGATTTCGTCGATCACGCCGATGATCTGGCTGACCTGGCTGGACGAGGTCTCGATCTCGGTCATGGCCGAGACGGCCTGGCCGACGATGCGGCCCGAGCGCTCGGCGTCCGAACGGGCGGCGGCCACGACCTGCGAGGCTTCCTTGGCGCCCGACGCGGTCTTGCGGACCGTGGCGGTGATCTCGTCCAGGGCGGCGGCGGTCTCTTCCAGGGCGGCGGCCTGCTGCTCGGTGCGGCGCGACAGGTTGTTGGAGGCTTCGGCGATCTCGTCCGAGCCGGCGTTGACGCCGCCGGTGGCCGCGACGATGGCCTTCATGGCGTCCTGCAGCTTGGCGACGGCCTGGTTGAAGTCTTCGCGCAGTTGCAGGTAGCGGCCGGCGAACGGCGCGTCGATGCGAGCGGTCAGGTCGCCGCCGGCCAGGCGAGACAGGCCCGAGGCCAGGGCCTCGACCACCTCGGCCTGCTCGGCCTCGGCGGCGCGGCGCTCGTCGTCATTGGCGGCGCGATCGCGCTCGGCGGCCGTGCGGGTCTTCTCGGCGTCCTGTTCGACGCGGATCTTGGCGATCGCGGCTTCCTTGAAGTGGATCACGGCGGCGGCCATCTGGCCGACCTCGTCGCGACGATCGGTGGCCGGCACCTCGATGGCGTTGTCGCCCGAGGCCAGGCGGCGCATGGCGGCGGTCATGGCGGCGACCGGCTTGGCGATCGAGGTGGACAGCAGCAGGCCACCGCCCAGGGCGATGGCGGCGCTCAGCAGGATGCCGGCGGTCAGCACCAGGTTCGACAGGGCCTGGGCCTTCTTCTGGGCCAGGGCCTCGGCGTCGATCCGGGCCTGGGCCCAGGTCTGGATGGCTTCCAGGGCGTCCTCGACCGGCGCCACGGCCTTGTCGGCGACGCCGTCGTTACGAACCAGCTCGACGGCCTGCGGGCGGGTGGCCGGATCGGCGCCCAGCTTCAGGGCCGGGTCGATGGCTTGCTGGCGATAGCCGGCATAGGCGTCGCGGATCGCCTGCACCTGGGCCTTGTCGGCCTGCAGCGCGTCCAGCTTGTCCAGGGCGCCGAAGAACTTGACCTTGTGCACGGTCTCGATGCGCTTGACGTAGTAGTCGTCGCCCGAGAGCAGATAGCCGCGCAGCGAGTTTTCCTGGCGGGTCAGGCGGAAGGTGGCCGTGTCGGCCGCCTGCATCACCTTGTAGGCGCGGTCGGTGCGCGCCACCGAGGTTTCCAGGACCTTGGAGTTGATGAACAACGCCACGCCCATCGTCGCGATGGTCGCCAGCAGCACGCCGAACACGACCAGCAGCTTCGTGGGGATCCTGAAATTGCCGAAATTCACCGCAGCCTCCGAGCTTCTCGCGAGGTTCGGTCAGGACGAAGCTAGCCCCCTAGCGTGCGTGCAACCGAACACACCGCTATCTTTGAGGTCTACAAGGTTGCTGGGCTGTTAACTGTACTGTGGCGGAACGTCGCAGGATTCCTTGAGAATCCGTCACAGACTCAAGGACTTGCGCAGTAGTTGCAAGAGCGCAGCCCCCCCTGCGCATCGACCGGAACGATGCCGGCGCCCCGCCGACATACGCTCCGAATACAGACAAATCCTTTAGTGCGCTTCGTCCCAGTTGCTGGCGGCGCGGGCCTCGACGGTCAGCGGGATCGACAGGGCGACGGCAGGCTCGGCCGCCTTTTCCATCACCGCCTTGATCACCTCGCAGGCGCGGTCGGCCTCGGCGGCCGGAGCCTCGAAGACCAGTTCGTCGTGCACCTGCAGCAGCATCTTGGCCTCAAGGCCGGCGGCTTCCAGCGCGGCGGGCATGCGGACCATCGCCCGGCGCATGACGTCGGCGGCCGCGCCCTGGATCGGGGCGTTGATCGCCGCGCGCTCGGCGAACTGGCGGTGGGCGGCGGACTTGGCCTCGATGTCGGGGATGTTGATCTTCCGGCCGAAGATCGTGCTGACATAGCCGTGCTCGCGCACGAAGGCCTTGGTCGCGTCCATATAGGCCTGGATGCCCGGGAAGCGCTCGAAATAGGTCTTGATATAGGCCCCGGCCTCGCCCTGGCCGATGCCCAGCTGGTTGGCCAGGCCGAAGGCTGAGATGCCGTAGACGATGCCGAAATTGATGGCCTTGGCCCGGCGGCGGATCATCGGGTCCATGCCCTCGATCGGGGTGTCGAACATCTCCGAGGCGGTCATGGCGTGGATGTCCAGGCCCTCCTGGAACGCCGTCTTCAGCTGCGGGATGTCGCCGATATGGGCCAGCAGACGCAATTCGATCTGGCTGTAGTCGGCGCTGATCAACACATTGCCCGGCGCGGCCACGAAGGCCTTGCGGATCTTGCGGCCCTCCTCGGTGCGGACCGGGATGTTCTGCAGGTTCGGATCGGACGAGGACAGGCGCCCCGTCGTCGTCGCGGCCAGGGCGTAGGAGGTGTGCACGCGGCCCGTGGACTCGGCGATCGCCGCGATCAGGTTCTCGGTATAGGTGCCTTTCAGCTTGCTGAGCTGGCGCCAGTCCAGCAGCACGCGCGGCAGCTCGTGCTCCAGCGCCAGGCTTTCCAGCACGTCGCTGTCGGTCGACCACTGTCCGGTGGCGGTCTTCTTGCCGCCCTTCATGTTCATCTCGCCAAACAGCACGTCGCCGATCTGCTTGGGGCTGCCCAGGTTGAACGGACGCCCGACCAACTCCTGGGCGCGCGCCTCGAACTTGGCCATGCGCAGCGAGAACTCGTTGGAGAGCAAACGCAGCGCTTCGGGATCGACACGAACGCCGTTGTTCTCCATGCGGGCCAGCACGGTCGGCAGCGGACGCTCCAGGGTCTCGTAGACGGTCGCCAAGCCCTCGCGCGCCAGGCGGGGCTTGAGGATCTCCCACAGGCGCAGGGTGACGTCGGCGTCCTCGGCGGCATAGGCGGTCGCTTCAGGCAAAGCGACATGCTTGAAGCTGATCTGGCCCTTGCCCGTACCGCACACCTGCTTGAACGGGATCGGCTTGTGGCCCAGCCACAGCTCCGACAGCTCGTCCATGCCGTGACCGTGCAGGCCGGCCTCCAGCACGTAGGAGATCAGCATGGTGTCGTCGATCGGCGCGACCTGGACGCCGTGACGGGCCAGGACGGCGATGTCGTACTTGGCGTTCTGGGCCACCTTCAGCACCGCCGGATCTTCCAGCAGCGGCTTGAGGGTGGCGATCACGTCGGCCAGGGCGATCTGCTCGATGTCGGCCGGCGCCTCGAAGGCCAGGCCGTCGGCCTTCTCGCAGTGGCTGATCGGGATGTAGCAGGCCTCGCCGGCCGCGACGGCCAGGGAGACGCCGCACAGGCCGGCGGTGGCCGAGCCCAGCGCGTCGGTCTCGGTGTCGAAGGCCACCACGCCCTTGGCGGTCGCCTTGGCGACCCAGGCTTTCAGGGTCTCGACGTCGCGGACGCAGACATAGGCGGCGGTGTCGATCTTGACCGGCTCGGCCACCGGATTGGCGGCGGCGCGGGCCGCCGCGCCCATGTACGAGACGGTGGTGACCGGGGCCTTGGGCTGAGCCGCCGGCGGGCGATCGAGCGTGCCGGGCGTCGCCGCGGCCGAGCCGTCGCCGACCCGTCGGGCCAGGGTGCGGAATTCCATCTGCTCGAGGAAGGCGGCCAGCACCGCCTTGTCCGGCTCGCGCACGGTCAGCTCGTCCAGCGGCTGGGGCAGCGGGGTGTCGCAGTCCAGCTTCACCAGGGCCCGCGACAGGCGGATCTGGTCTGCGAACTCGATCAGGGTCTCGCGGCGCTTGGGCTGCTTGATCTCGGCCGCGCGGGCCAGCAGCGTGTCGAGGTCGCCATATTCGGTGATCAGCTGGGCGGCGGTCTTGACGCCGATGCCGGGCGCGCCCGGAACGTTGTCGACGCTGTCGCCGCACAGGGCCTGCACGTCGACCACCTTGTCGGGATAGACGCCGAACTTCTCGAACACCTGCTCGCGGTCGATGCGCACCCCCTTCATGGGATCGAACATCGAGACGCCGTCGCCGACCAGCTGCATCAGGTCCTTGTCCGACGAGACGATCACCGCCTCGCCGCCGACCTCGCGGGCCTTGCAGGCATAGGCGGCGATCAGGTCGTCGGCCTCGTAGCCGGCCAGCTCGATGGCCGGCACGCCGAACGCGCGCGTGGCCTCGCGCACCAGCGGGAACTGCGGGATCAGGTCTTCCGGCGGCGGCGGACGGTGGGCCTTGTATTGGTCGTAGAGGGTGTTGCGGAACGTCTTCTCCGAGTGGTCCCAGATCACCGCCAGGTGCGTGGGCGCGTCGCCCTGCATGTCGCGCATCAGCTTCCACAGCATGTTGCAGAAGCCCTGGACGGCGCCCACCGGCAGGCCGTCGCTCTTGCGGGTCAGCGGCGGCAGGGCGTGATAGGCGCGGAACAGATAGGCCGAGCCATCGACCAGGAAGAGCCGGACGGCGGGGCCGTCCTGGGTCAGTTCGGAAGCGTTCGGAAGCGGGGGCGCGGCGACGTCGGTCATGGCCGGCAACATAGGGGGCGCCGCGCGTGTCGGAAACCCTCTGGAAACACCCTCCAGACCCCTGCTGACAGCGGTCGGCAGCGCCTCATGTCAGAACTTGACGCCTTGGCAGGCATGGCGCTCGTCAGCGCTCACGCCATATGTTTGACGGATGAAATGGTCTCTATCCGCCACGGGCGGCAAAGCTCCGCCCGCTGGGGTCACGCAAATCGTGGAGAGCGCGGATGCCGCCATCGCGCGCTACGAGCAGTTGAATCTCCTGCTCGACGGCACGGCCGTCATCACCATAAGTGATGAAAATGGCGCGCTCGCCACTCCGGACGATCTGCACAAAATGCGGGGCGCGGACTGAAGCTCGCATGAGTTGGCGAGGCCCGGTCCTTACAAGAGTTTAAACTCGAGCAATGAGGGGCCCATGACCGACTTCTATATCCACTGGAACATTATAACGCACAAACTTCGCATTCACCGAGGCAAATGCGGCGCATGCAAAGATGGTAGAGGTATGCACGAAGGCAAGATCGAAGCTGGTCGTGGCTTAACCTACGATTGGGTAGAGGCGGAAACCTACATTGATGCGGCGGCACAGGCTGCAGACCTCATAAGACGATACCCGCAGCTCAGGAAGTTCTCCGACAAGCGCGACTGCGGCCTTTGTCACCCAGCCAGGAATTCAAACTGAGGCGCCCGGAGTTCTACTAGCCGCCCTCAGAAACCCTCGCCTTGCGCCCGCCTGGCTTGAGGCGTACGGGAACCACGCTCCGCGCGGTATGCGGACAGACGTTTCAGGAGAGCGCGATGGGTTACCGGGTCGCCGTGGTCGGCGCCACGGGCAATGTGGGCCGCGAGATGTTCAACATCCTCGAGGAAGTCAAATTCCCCGTGGACAAGATGCACGCCATCGCCAGCCGCAAATCCATCGGCGTGGAAGTCTCGTTCGGCAACCAGATCCTGCACTGCGAGGACCTGGAGCAGTTCGACTTCTCGACCGTCGACATCGTGCTGATGAGCGCCGGCGGCTCGATCTCGGCCGCCTGGGGCGAGAAGATCGGCGCGGCCGGTCCGATCGTGATCGATAACAGCAGCCACTTCCGCATGGATCCGGACGTGCCGCTGGTGGTGCCGGAGGTGAACCCGGACGCCGTCGACAAGCTGCCCAAGAACATCATCGCCAACCCCAACTGCTCGACCGCGCAGCTGGTGGTGGTGCTGGCCCCGCTGCATGCCGAGGCCAAGATCAAGCGCGTCGTCGTCTCGACCTACCAGTCGGTGTCGGGCGCCGGCAAGGAGGGCATGGACGAGCTGTGGGACCAGACCAAGGGCGTCTTCGTCCTGGGCGCCCCGCCGCCCAAGAAGTTCACCAAGCAGATCGCCTTCAACGTCATCCCGCACATCGATGTGTTCATGGAGGACGGCTACACGAAGGAAGAGTGGAAGATGATGGCCGAGACCAAGAAGATCCTGGATCCGGCGATCAAGCTGACCGCCACCGCCGTGCGCGTGCCGGTCATGGTCGGCCACGCCGAGTCGGTGAACATCGAGTTCGAGACCCCGCTGGACGAGGACGACGTCCGCGAGATCCTGCGCGACGCCGACGGCGTGTCGGTCGTCGATAAGCGCGAGGACGGCGGCTACATGACGCCGAAGGAAAGCGCCGGCGAGTTCCCGGTCTATGTCTCGCGCATCCGCACCGACCCGACCGTCGAGAACGGCATCGCGCTGTGGTGCGTGGCCGACAATCTGCGCAAGGGCGCGGCGCTCAACGCCGTGCAGATCGCCCAGCTGCTGCACGACAAGGGCCTGATCAAGCAGAAGACCCCGGCCTAAGATCCGCAATCCGCAACAAGCGGGTGGAAATCAGGGCTCCCGGGGCAGATCTCCGGGAGCCCTTTTTCTTTTCCGAGCATGAAAGACGAACCATGTCGGCGAGCCTGAGCCAGACCCCGACCGAGAGCCGCTCGGCCTATGCCGCCGGCGTCGGCTGCTATGTGCTGTGGGGCTTCCTGCCTCTGTATTTCCACCTGCTGTCGAACCTGGGCGTCTCGTCCTGGGAGATGATCGCCCACCGCTCGCTGTGGTCGGTGCTGTGGGCCGGGGGCCTCGTCTTGATCGCCAAGCAGGGCGGCCAGGTCGCGGCGGTGCTGCGCCAGCCCAGGACCCTGGGCGTGCTGGCCCTGTCGACCCTGGCGATCTTCAGCAACTGGACGATCTACGTCTTCGCCGTCAACGCCGGCCACGTGATCGAGGCCAGCCTGGGCTATTACATCAACCCGCTGATGAACATGGCCGCCGGCGCGCTGCTGTTTCGCGAGCGGATGTCCAAGGAAGGCAAGGTCGCCATCGGTTTCGCGGCCGTCGGCGTGGCCATCCAGACCATCGCGCTCGGCCACCTGCCGATCGTCTCGCTGGGCCTGGCCCTGACCTTCTGCGCCTACGCCATCCTGCGGAAGCAGGTGAAGGCCGACGCCCAGACGGGGCTCTTCATAGAGTGCGCGTATCTGGCCCTGCCCGGCCTGTTCTACGTCATGCACCTGGCCCAGAGCGGCCAGGGCCACTTCGGCGGCGGCGCCTCGGTGACGGCGCTGCTGGCCCTGGCGGGTCCGGCCACGGTCGCGCCGCTGGCGCTGTTCGCCTGGTCGGCCCGTCGCCTGCCGCTCAGCGCCATCGGCTTCCTGCAGTTCATCGCGCCGACCTTGCAATTCCTGCTGGGCGTGGCGTTCGGCGAGGCCTTCACCCCGCTGCGGGCGCTGTCGTTCGTGTTCATCTGGCTGGGCGTGGCCACCTTCGCCTACGGGGCGTGGAAGAAGACACGGGTTCTAGCGCCGGCCTGAGGTCCGGGTCATGGTCCGCTTATGGACGAGCAGATCTCCAAAGGTCGCGGCCGGCTGATCCTGGCCGCGACCGTGCTGGGCTCCAGCCTGGCCTTCATCGACGGGTCGGTCGTCAATGTCGCCCTGCCGACGATCCGCCAGGCGCTGGACGCGCGTCCGGAAGCGATCCAGTGGATCGTCAACGCCTACCTGCTGCTGCTCAGCGCCCTCGTGCTGATCGGCGGTTCGGCCGGGGACCGCTGGGGGCGGCGCAAGGTGTTCGTGATCGGGGTCAGCCTGTTCGCCCTGGCTTCCCTGGCCTGCGCCCTGGCGCCGAGCATCGCCTGGCTGATCGCCGCCCGGTCGCTGCAAGGCGTCGCCGCCGCCCTGGTCGTGCCGGCCAGCCTGGCCATCCTGGGCGCGGCCTTCGACGAGGAGCGGCGCGGGCCGATGATCGGGGCCTGGGCCGGGTTCGGCGCGGTGACCGGGGCGCTGGGACCCGTGCTGGGCGGCTGGCTGGTCGACGCGGTGTCGTGGCGCGCCGTCTTCCTGATCAACCTGCCGCTCGCCGCCGCCACCGTCTGGCTGACGCTCAAGGCGGTCCCCGAGAGCCGCGACCCGGATGTCCGACACCTGGACTGGCGCGGCGCGATCCTGGCCGCCGCCGGCCTGGGCGCCCTGACCTGGGGCCTGACGGCGGCGGGCGAGCGCGGCTGGACCAGCCCCGCCGTCTGGAGCGCCATCGTCGCCGGCGCGGCGATCCTGGTCGGCTTCGTGGTGCTGCAGGGGCGCGAGGCGCATCCGATGATGCCGCTGTCGCTGTATCGCTCGCCGACCTTCAGCGGCGCCAACCTGCTGACCCTGGCCCTCTATTTCGGCCTGACCGGCGCGATGTTCTTCCTGCCTTACGAGCTGATCGCCCGGCATGGATACAAGGCCGCCCAGGCGGGGGCGACCCTGCTGCCGCTGTCGGCGGTGATGGGGACGCTGTCCGGCTTGGCCGGCCGTGTCGCCAACAAGGTCGGGGCGCGAGCCATGCTGACCGTCGGACCGATCACGGCCGGGATCGGCTTTGCCCTGCTGGGCGCGCCATGGATCGCCAGCGGCTTCTGGGCCGGCGTGCTGCCGGGCCTCTTGGTGCTGGCGGTCGGCATGACCATCAGCGTCGCGCCCCTGACCAGCACGGTGATGGCGGCCGTGCCGTCGAGCCATTCCGGCGTCGCCTCGGGAATCAACAACGCCGTCGCCCGCATCGCCGGCCTGCTGGCCGTGGCGGTGCTGGGCCTCGTCTATTTCGCGCCTGGAGGCGGCGGCTATCCGTGGGTGATGGGGATCAGCGCGGCGGCGGCGATCGTGGCGGGCCTCGTCGGCGCGGCGACGATCAGAAACGGTGGGCCAGGCCGACCACCAGCTCCAGGTCCGGGGTCTGGCGGTTGAGGCCCACATAGGCCGAGGCGTCCAGCTGGACGTCCTTCAGGCGCTTGGGCGTCCAGGCGGCGGTCAGGTCGAAGCTGGCCTGAGTCACGCGCCCCGTCGGATCGTTGTCGCGATCGACCCACAGTTCCACGCCCAGGTTCACCGGCCCCACCGCGCGGCCGACGCCGCCGGCCAGAGCGTAGCCGGCGTGACGCCCCGCGCCCGAGGCGTTCTCGCGCGCCTCGACCAGCGGCGACAGACTGAGCGACCAGTTACCGGTCAGCGGGATCGACACCGGGAGCATCACCCCGCCCTGCCAGACATCGCTACCGATCCCATGAGAGCCGGTCGGCGCGGTGACATAGGGCTGGACAGCGATCGAGACGCCGTCGCCGGCCGGGTTCTTCAGCGACCAGCGCACCGCCGCGCCCAGGGCGCCGGCGCCCGAGACGGTGTCGGCGACGCCGTGGTCCTTGGTCCGCACCCGCTCGTGGGCGGTCCAGCTCAGCTGGCCCTCGACGGTCGAGGTCAGGCCCAGCCGCAGCTCCAGTCCGCCGTACGAGACGTCGTCGACCGAGACCCCGCCGCCGCGTGTAAAGGCCGCGTCGACGCCGCCGACCTCGGCCTGGAAGCGGCCCTTGTCCAGGACGCAGGGCGGCGAGCCCTTGCCGGGCCGGTCAGCGCAGAAGTCGCGCTCCTGCGCGTTCGCAGCGCCCGCCAGGATCAGAAAGGCGAGCGCGGCGCGGATCACAGCGAAGCATAGGCCGCTTCGATCAGCTTCACCGCGCGCGGATCGCCGATCAGGGCGGCGCCCTGCTTGTTCATCACATAGGCCCCGGAGACGCCGCGCGTCGGGTCGGCGAAGGCGCACGAACCGCCCCAGCCGGAATGGCCGAACGCCTCGGCCGTCGGGCCGTAGAACAGGTTGGGCTCATTGCGCATGAAGCCCGCGCCCCAGCTGATCTCGTAGGGCAGGACGAGGTCGCGGCCGCGAATGCGTTCGGCGCTGGCGGCCTTGATCCCGGCCGGCGTGATCAGCGAGCGGCCGTCCAGGCTGCCGCCACTGGCCAGCGCGCCCATCAGGCGGGCCAGGGCCGGGGCGGTGGCGTGACCGTTGGCCGAGGGGATCTCGGCCCGCCGCCACTCGGCCGCGCCCTTGCCGCCCGGCGAGGACCAGGGCTTGAGGAAGGCGGCGGTCAGGGCGGCGTTGATCTCGCCGAACTGCGGCATGGCGGTCGGGCGCATCAGGTCGGCGACCCGGCCGTGCTCGCTGTCGGGCAGGCCGATCCAGATATCCAGGTCCAGCGGGGCGGCGATATCCTCGCGCAGCGCCGCGCCCATGGTCCGGCCGTCCACGCGGCGGAAGATCTCGCCGGCGATATAGCCGTAGGTGACGGGGTGATAGCCGCTGGCCGAGCCGATCGGGAACAGCGGCGCCATCGCCGCCAGCTTGGCGCAGGTGGCGTCCCAGTCGAACCACAGGGCCGGATCGGTCTCATCGGGAAAACCGGAGAGCCCGGCCTGGTGCGACAGGGCCTGTTCGACCGTGACCTCGCCCTTGCCGTTCTGGGCGAACTCGGGCCAGACGTCCGCGACGGGCTGGTCGTAGGCCAGGCGGCCCTCGTCGACCAGGCGCGCGACCAGCAGGGCCGCCACGGCCTTGGTGGTCGAGAACAGGGCGGTCAGGGTGTCGGGGCCGAACGGAACCTCGCGCTTGCGGTCGGCATGGCCGCCCATCAGGTCGACGACGATCTCACCGTCGATGGCGAAGGAAAAGCGCGCGCCCAGCTCGCCCCCCCACGGAGTGTCTTTCTCGAAGTTCGCTTCGAAGACGTCGCGGACGCTGGCGAAGCGGTCGGGGCAGACGCCGGTGATCTCGACGGTCATGCCAGGCGCTCGATACGCACGGTGGGCGAGGTCTGCTTGATCCGCGCGCCCATGGCCACGATCGGCAATTCCGGCGCATTCCAGATGTTGGCGGCGGTGATGGTCTCGGCGACCCCGCCGACGGCGCGGGCCAGGCCGTACGAGAAGGTCTGCCCCTCCAGGATCGAAGCGGCGTAGAGGGCCGTCAGCAGGTCGCCGGCGCCGTTGGGGGCGCGCTCGGTCTTGGCGTGGGCCGCCAGCCAGGCTTCCTTGTGGTCGGCCAGGACGGCGCCGATCTCGGCCCCGCGCTGGACGGAAGAGACCAGGGTCGTCTTGCCCAGCAGGCGCGCGGCCTTCATGGCCGAGACCGGGTCGCGGGCGTCGGTTCCGGTCAGCTTCCGCAGCTCCCAGGAATTGCAGGCCACGACGTCGGCGCGCGGGATCAGGTCGGCGATGATCTCGTCGGCGGTCTCGGTGGGGATATAGAGGCCCTTGCCGGCGTCGCCCATGGTCGGGTCGACCACGACGATCGGTCGACGGGTCGCCGCGCCGTTGGGCCGAGGCGCCTCGCGTACGGCGTCGATCACCCGCGCGGCGGCGCGCGCCTGGGCGGCGGTGGCGAAGTAGCCGGTGATCACCAAGTCCACCAGGCCGAACAGGCCGTTGGCCTCGATGCCGTCCAGCATGCCCTCGAACACCTCGATCGGCACGGGCGCGCCGCCGGGGATGCCCCAGCCGGGATGGCGGCCATACAGCACGGTCGGCACCACCATCGAGTCGATGCGGAATTGAGCCAGGGCGGTGGCCTGCGCCGTCGCGCCCACCTGGCTGCCGGCGACGTGGCTGGAAAGGATCAAGGCTAGCGGCATGCGAAAGCGATTAGCCGAGCATTGCGGACTTGAATAGGGCGCTTTCGCCGAAGCGATGAAAAGAGAAAGGCCCACCATCGCTGGCAGGCCTTTCCCTTGGATTTTCAAACGATTTCCGTAGCGGAACTGTCGCTTATTCTATTGACGCGCGTCCGGGCGGCGAACCGCCCACACTTCGCCTGACGCGCTGCTTAATAACGATAGTGGTCCGGCTTGAACGGACCCTTTTCCGGCACGCCGATATAGTCGGCCTGGTCCTTGCGCAGGACCGAGAGCTTGGCGCCCAGCTTCTCCAGGTGGAGGAAGGCGACCTTCTCGTCCAGGTGCTTAGGCAGGGTGTAGACCTCGTTCTTATAGGCGTCCTTGTTGGTCCACAGCTCGATCTGGGCCAGGGTCTGGTTGGTGAACGAGGCCGACATCACGAACGAGGGGTGACCCGTGGCGTTGCCCAGGTTCACCAGGCGGCCTTCCGACAGGACGATGATCTTCTTGCCGTCCGGGAATTCCACGTGGTGGACCTGCGGCTTGATCTCGTCCCACTTGAAGTTGCGCAGGCCGGCGATCTGAATTTCGGAGTCGAAGTGGCCGATGTTGCAGACGATGGCGTTGTTGCGCATCCGACGCATGTGATCGACGGTGATGACGTCCTTGTTGCCCGTGGCGGTGACGAAGATGTCGGCGCGGTCGGCGACGTCGTCCAGGGTCTGGACCTCATAGCCTTCCATCGCCGCCTGCAGGGCGCAGATCGGGTCGATTTCGGTGACGATCACGCGGGCGCCGCCTTGGCGCAAGCTGGCGGCCGAGCCCTTGCCCACGTCGCCGTAGCCGCAGACCACCGCGACCTTGCCCGACAGCATGACGTCGGTGCCGCGACGGATGGCGTCGACCAGCGATTCACGGCAGCCGTACAGGTTGTCGAACTTCGACTTGGTGACGCTGTCATTGACGTTGATGGCCGGGAACGGCAGGTCGCCCTTGGCGGCCATCTGGTACAGGCGGTGGACGCCCGTGGTGGTCTCTTCCGAGACGCCGCCGATGGCCGCGCGGATGGCCGAGTAGAAGCCCGGCTTTTCGGCCAGGTACTTCTTCATGACGGCGTAGAGGGCTTCTTCTTCCTCGTTCTGCGGGTTGTTCAGGATCGACGGATCCTTCTCGGCCTTGGGGCCCAGCACGCAGAGCAGGGTGGCGTCGCCGCCGTCGTCCAGGATCAGGTTCGGGTAGCCGCCGTCGTGCCACTCGAAGATCTTGTGGGCGTATTCCCAGTACTCGACCAGGTTCTCGCCCTTGAAGGCGAACACCGGCACGCCCGAGGCGGCGATGGCGGCCGCGGCGTGGTCCTGGGTCGAGAAGATGTTGCACGACGCCCAGCGGACCTCGGCGCCCAGGGCCGTCAGCGTCTCGATCAGCACGCCGGTCTGGATGGTCATGTGCAGGCTGCCGGCGATGCGGGCGCCCTTCAGGATCTGCTGCGGACCGTACTCGGCGCGCGTGGCCATCAGGCCCGGCATTTCGGTCTCGGCGATAGCCAGTTCCTTGCGGCCGTAGTCGGCCAGCGAGATGTCCTTGACGATGTAGTCGGCCACGGTCGGGCTCCTGCGTCGGATGGGTGGAGGTCTTGGCTGAGGCTTATACAGGCCCGAGCCCTATCGAGCAATTAACGCATAAAGATATCCTTATGTCTGAAAGGCTATCGACTTCGGAGGGTGGTGACCGAGAAGTCGTCGGACAGGCCGCGACAGACCGACAGTTCCGCGCGGTCGGTCAGGACGAAGGCCTCGCCGGTCCAGGCATGGGTCGTGGCGACGCCGCAGTCGGCGATGCCCCGCCCCTTGGCGTAGCTATGCAACTGCTGGATGTCGGCATCGAAGTTGGCGTTGATGGTCATGGCCCGACCGTCGGGACCGCCGCCCCCGCCCAAGTCGGCCCCGCACCGCGCGCAGGACCGGGGTCTTGTCCTCTTCCGATGGAAAACCATAGGCCGTGCAGATTTGAAGGTTGTCGCAGGCGACCTACCAGTCCTTGAAGGTCGCGTCGGCATTCTGGGGGATGGCGGACGCCATCATCCGTTCAGCAACACCGGTTCTCCCGACAACGCTATCCCCCGCTCCATAACAACTTGACATTGAGCGTCGACGCCACCCGTAATGCGATCATCAAAGGAGACGCTCAATGCTTAGCGCGTTTGCCCTCGTCCTGCTCCTGCAATCCAGCGCGAAGCCGCTGGACGGCCCGGGACGGCCCAGGACGTGACCGGCTAAACGCCGATCTCGGTCACCGACCGGCAGTGCGTCGTCACCGCGCACATCAATCGTGTCGAGGTGCGCCGGGGCGACCGCGTCGTCGCCCACTGGCGGGTTCCGCCCAAGGAGTCGTTTTAGCTAGAACCCCAGTTCCGGCTGCATGGCCCCCGGCTGCTGGGTCTCGGGCAGGTGGCAGGTGAAGGTCGAGCCGGCGCCCGGCTCGCTCTCCAGCGCCACCCAGCCGCCGTGCAGCTCGACCAGCGCCTTGACCAGGGCCAGGCCCAGGCCCGGACCGCCGCGGTCGCGGCCGACAAAGCGGTCGAAGATGTGGGCCTGGACGTGGAACGGCACGCCTCGGCCGGTGTCGGAGACGTCGAGGCGAACCTCGCCCAGGGCGCGGCGGGCCTGCAGCGTCACGCGGCCGCCGGGCGGGGTCTGGCGCAGGGCGTTCTCGACCAGGTGGTCCAGGGTCTGGGCCAGGCGCTTGGCGTCGCCGCGGATCAGGCCGACATCCTCCTCGCATTCGACCGCCAGGGTGACGGCGCCCAGCTGGGCGTCCTTCAGGGCGCGTTCCTGGGCGTTCAGCAGCAGGTCGGCGACGCGGATGTCCTCGATCTCCAGCGCCATCTCGCCGGCGTCGATCTGGGCCATGTCCAGCACGTCGTCGATCGAGCGGGCCAGCTGGGTGGCGGCGGCGCGGACGGCGGCCACGTGGTTGCGGCCGCGCTCGGAAATGCCGTCGGCGCGCTCCAGCAGTTCGGAATAGCCGATGATGGTCGTCAGCGGCGTGCGCAGCTCGTAGCTGACATTGCCGACGAAGTCGCGCTTCAGGCGCTCGGCCTCGGCCAGGGCGGCCGAGCGGTCGGACAGCGCGTTCTGCAGGTCGCGGGTGTCGGTGACGTCGGCGAAGGCGATCAGGGTCGCGCCGTCCGGCAGCGGTCGGCTCTGATAGACCACGATGCGGTCGTCCGAGGTGCGCACCTCGCCCGAGGTCGGGGCGCGCATCTGCGGATCGGGATCGGCCACCCGCCCCTTCAGCTCCCGCCAGAAGGCCAGGTCGTGCAGGCGCGGCACGCACAGCTCGACCACGCCCTCGAAGTCGCCGGCCCCTTCCAGGGCGAAGGCGCTGACGTTCCAGAAGGTCTCGAAGGCCTCGTTGTGCAGGCGAAGGCGGCCGTCCGAGCCGAACACGGCGACGGCGTCGTTCAGCTTGTCGAGGGTCGCCTGCTGCACCTGGATCAGGGCGTTGTACTGCGCCTTCAGGCGCAGTTCGCCCGTGATGTCGGAATAGATCAGCAGCATGCCGCCCAGCGGGTGGGGCTGGCGCACGACCTTCAGGGTGCGCCCGTCGGGCAGGTGCCACAGGTCGTCGGCCTGGGGTCCCAGGTCCTCGTAGCGGGCCAGCTCGGCGGCCTTCCAGCCGGAGTAGTCGATGCTTTCCGGCAGGCGGCGGCGCTGGCGCAGGCGATCCAGGATCTCGCCATGGGTCGGGCGGTCGCTCAGCCAGGCCGGCTCCAGGCCCCACAGCTCGGCGAACGAGGTGTTGTAGTACGACAGACGCCGCGTCTGGCTGAAGATCGCCACGGCCTCGGCGATGTGATTCAGGGTCTCGTCGTGGGCCTCGACATGCTTGCGGAAAGCATCGCGGACGTCCTCGATCTCGGTGACGTCGGCGCAGAACACGCCCACCCCGCCGCCGTCCAGCGGCTGGGCGGAAAGCCTGAAGGCGCGGCGGCGGCCTTCCAGATTGATCCAGCGCAGGGCCTCACGGCGCTCGCCCTTCTCGACGGCCTCGACGACCAGGGCGTCGGCGGCGCGGTCGAAGCTCTTGCCGGCCAGGGCCGCGGCCGAGGCCGAGATCGCGCCGACCGCGCGGATGAAGGCGTCGTTGCCCCAGGCCGGCTGGCCGTCGGCGCCGGCGATCCAGGCAGGCTCGGCCACGCTGTCGACAAAGGCGGCGAAGCGCGCCGCCGACGGCAAGCCGGCGTCACCGCCGCTGGCCGGCGCGAGCCGGAGCCAAGCAAGAGCGCCGGCCGCGCGGCCCTCGACCGAGATCCAGCCGCCGCTGCCGCGAGCCTCGAACATGCAAGGCTCGCCGCGCTCGAACAGGGCGGTCAGCTTCTGGGCATGGGCCGGATCGACCGCGCTCACGGCGGCGACCACCGCCTCGACCTCGGCGGCGACGCCCAGCACGCGGGCGCAGGCGGCCAGGCCCTCGGCCCCGGCGGCGAGGGCGGGACGGCCGCCCTCGACGGCCAGGACGGCGGTGTCGAAGGCCTCGACCCAGGCCGGCGCATCCAAGGCGTCGCCGCCCTGCAGCGTCAGCCGGTCCTTCAGGGCGGCGATGCGATCCTCATAGCCACGGCGCTGCCCCAGCGACCACAGGGTCACGCAGATGGCGAGGCAAACTGCGCCGGCCGCCGCCGCGAGGATCAGGTCGTACGAAGTCATCAGTCCGCCCAGCGGGTCCTCGAATCAGATTTTCAGATTAGTCCGCCTATGACCAGTAGGGCTATGGACCAGTGGGGCTATCGCGTCCCGCGCCAATCGCTCTATTTGGAAGATCATGACCTGGTCCGACCGCTCCGCCCCGTCGCTCGACGACTTCGCCGTCCTGGCCAAACAGGCCTTCGACGCCCTGCCCGACGACTTTCGCAAGCTGTCGGGCGACGTGGTCATCCGGGTCGACGACTTTCCGTCCGAGGAGGTGCTGGACAGCCTCGGCATCGAGGATCCGTTCGAGTTGACCGGGCTCTACCAGGGCGTCGACCTGGGCCGCCGCTCGGTGCTGGACTACGGGACCGAGCCGTCGCGCGTGTTCCTGTACCGCCGCCCGATCCTGGACGAATGGGCCGAACGCGGCGATGTGCCTTTGGGCGAGCTGATCACCCATGTGCTGGTCCACGAGATCGGCCACCATTTCGGCCTGTCGGACGACGACATCCACCGCATCGAGGACGAGGAATGAGCTCCCTGTTTGACGCCGACGCCTGGCGTGAACGCATGGACGAGCGCTGGTTCGACACCGGCGTGGCCATGGCCGAGGCCGGCGCCGTCGACCTCGTCGCGATCGAGGACGAGAAGGTCACCGCCCACGTCACCGGCAGCGTCGGCGACCTCTATGTGGTCGAGCTGCGCGCCCCGGCCGGCGAAGGCTCGTGCACCTGCCCCGGCTTCGAGAAGTTCGGCGCCTGCAAGCACCAGGCGGCCGTGGTGACGGCGGCCAATACGGCCGACCTGACCAAGGCCCGCGAGCGGATGGCGCAGCTGCGCGACGGCCTGGCGCTGGACGCCAAGGACGCCCTGATCGAACGCCTGGCCGAACTGGCGCGGGTCCAGCCGGCGGTGCTGGCGGCGCTGGAGGGGCGTTAGAGGACGTCGTCGATCGCCGCGCGCTTGGGCTTCCTCGGCGCGCGGTTTCAAGGGCTTGGGCATGGCGGTCTTCCGCTGGCCGATCCAGATAGTCCTTGCTGCCGTCACATCTCGCCTAGGATCTTCTCCACCCAGGCCGGCGCGACCTCGCTCGCCGGCCCATAGAGCTTCTCGTCGAACACGTACGCATTGGCCGACGGCTCGAGATTGATCTCGCAGGTCGCGATCCCCATCGCCCGCGCCTCGGTCACGAACCCCGCCGCCGGATAGACCGAGCCCGAGGTGCCGATCGAGACGAAGAGGTCCGCCTGCGCCAGCGCGTCCTCGATCGCGTCCATGTAGAGCGGCGTCTCGCCAAACCACACCACGTGCGGCCGCGCGCCGCCGGCTCGCCCGCAGGCCTCGCAGACAGCCTCGGCGGTCAGCGCCGCAACGTCCGGCCGCGTCGCCTGGCAGTGATGGCAGCGGGTGACGGCCAGTTCGCCATGCATGTGGATCACGCGCCTGGACCCCGCCTTTTCGTGCAGGTCGTCGACGTTCTGGGTGCAGAGGAAGAGATCATCGCCCAGCACCGCCTCCAGCCGCGCCAGCGCCACATGCGCCGCATTCGGCTCAGCCCCCGCCAGGTTCACCCGGCGGGCGTTGTAGAAGTCCCGCACCAGGGCCGGATTGCGCGCGAACCCTTCGGGCGTGGCGACCTCGTTGAGGTCGTACTTGGTCCACACCCCGTCCTTGTCGCGAAAGGTTCCCAGGCCGCTCTCGGCCGAGACGCCGGCCCCGGTCAGCACGAAGATCCTCATTCCGACTCCAGACGATTGAAGGTGACGCTGCCGTCATTTTTAATTTGACCCGCCTACTCACTTGAGTTGACAGTGTTTAGATCGCTCAGAGACCGCGCAAGCCGGCATGGGCTGGATGGACGTCACCCGGCCGACAGGGAGCGCCGACATGACCGACCAAATCTCCAAAGACCGCAACATCACCAAGGACGCCATGTACGACGCGGTCGCGCCGGACGACTTCGAGTCGATGCTCGAACTCGACCGCTACGGCAACCGCTCCAGCGCCTTCGACAAGATCATTTCCGCGACCCACGACCACTTCTGGGATCCGCTGGACAAGGCCTATATCGACTTCGACGAGCCGTTCGACATGGAGAACCAGGCCCTGGTTCCCGAGGATCTCGTGATCGCCCTGTCGACCGACTACGTCTCCAACCACCTGTCCGATCCCAAGCAGCGCATCCGCTTCATCAACCAGTCGGTGCTGCGCAGCTTCTCGTCGATCCTGCATGGCGAGCAGGGCGCGCTGAACCTGTCGGCCAGCCTGTGCCACGTGCTGAAGGACCAGGGCGCCCAGGAATACGCCGCCAACCAGACCCGCGAGGAAGCCCGCCACGTCACGGCCTTCGCCAAATATATCAAGGTCCGCTGGGGCAAGCCGGTCGAGTGCGGTCCGGCGCTGAAGACCCTGCTGGTCGAGATCATCGGCGCGCCCGAGGTCTATAAGAAGATCATCGGCATGCAGATGCTGGTCGAAGGCCTGGCCATGGGCGCCTTCGCCACCTTCTTCAACAATATCAACGACCCGGTCGGCAAGAAGCTGCTGCAGCTGGTGATGACCGACGAGGCCTTCCACCACAAGTTCGGGAAGATCTGGGCCGACCGCACGGTGCCCAAGCTGAGCCCCGAAGAGCACGCCATCATCGAGGACTGGGCGGCCCACTGCTTCCAGACCCTGCTGTTCAACCTGGTCTCGCCGCACCAGCAGTTGGACCTCTACCGCGAGTTCGGCCTGGATCCGGACAAGGTGGTCGAGGAGTACGGGAAGATCATGACCGACGACCTGCGTCGGGAGAACATGAAGGAGCAGACCAACATCTTCCGGGTGCTGGTCAAGACGCTGCTCAACGCCGGCATCATCACCGACCGCACGCGGGGGTTCTACGCCATGTATGTCGACCTCGACGAGCTGAAGAACGAGGGCGAGCGCATGGTCGGCGACGACATCGCCGAGGACGGCATCCGCTACCTGCAGGCCATCAACTTCAAGGACCGGCCGACGGCCGCGATCGAGATCGCGGCCGAATAACCGGAACATCCGGCGCTCCAGTCGCGTTTGGGCGAACCTAGGCAAAGGTTCGCCCATGCGCTTTTCCAAGATCGTCCTGACGAGCGTGATCGCCGCGACCCTGTCGGGCGGTAGCGCCTTCGCGGCCGCCAAGCCGCCGGCCAAGCCGGTCTCGGCGCAGTTCTATTCGGGCCGCTGGTACGAGATCGCCCGCACGCCCAATACCGGCCAGCGCAACTGCGAGGCCCCGACCACCGACTTCACCCTGCAGGGCGCGGCCTTCAAGGTCCGCCAAGTCTGCCATCGCGGCTCGCCCCTGGGCGAGGAGAAGGTGTTCACGACCAGCGGCAAGATCGTCGACGGCAGCCAGAACACCCGCTTCACGATGAATTTCCTGGGCGGCCTGCGAAAGCAGGAATACTGGGTGCTGGACTGCGCGGCCGACGGCTCGTGGGCGATCATGGCCACGCCGGGCGGCAACTATGTCTGGCTGATCTCGCGCACCGCCGAGATGCCCGTCGCCACCAAGGCCATCGCCCTCGAGCGGGTCAAGGCGCTGGGTTACGCCAAGCTGGAATTCCCGCAACATCCGCCAGGAGCCGGCGCTTGAGACGTCCTCTTCTCGCGATCATCGCCGCGCTGGGCCTGACCGCCTGCGTCGCCGGTCCTGTCGGCAACGCCAATCCGCCCCAGCCCGCCAAGAGCGTCGACCTCGAGCGCTATGCCGGCCGCTGGTACGAGGTCGCCCGCTACGACATGCGGTTCGAGAAGGGCTGCGAGGGCGTCACCGCCGAATATTCCAAGCGTCCCGACGGCCTGATCCGGGTGCTCAACACCTGCCGCCAGGGCGCGGTGGATGGGCCGGTGAAGGTCAGCGAAGGCAAGGCCAAGGTCGCGGATGTCGCCACCAACGCGAAGCTGAAGGTCAGCTTCTTCGGCCCGTTCTTCTTCGGCGACTACTGGGTGCTGGACCATGCCGACGACTACAGCTGGTCGATCGTCGGCGAGGGTTCGGGGCGGTATCTGTGGCTGTTGTCACGCAGGCTTCCGACCGACGACGACCGTGCGGCCCTGACCGCGCGGGCCCAGGCGCTGGGCTATGACACGAGCCTGCTGCGACCGACGAAGCAGCCGGCGCCCTAGGGGCGCTTGCCGGGCCAGGTCAGGTAGCCGCTTTCCCTGGCCCAGCGCGAAGCCGGCGGGCTTGCGCTGGGTGTAGGCGATCGTCTCCGGACCAGCGGAGGGCTCGGGTTGCGCCCAGCCCGTTGAGGGCGCGGCCGTCAAGATCATGAGCGCCAAGGCGCGCGTCCGGGGTCGCAAAGTCTGCCTCTCGCGAAACTCTCGCTCAAGGCGGTAGGTCGCCGAAAGGTTGAGCGCAAACCCATCCCCGCGCGCTTCCCAGTCGCGCGGCGGGCGGTCATTTAACCTTGTTTCGCGAACAAAGCTGGAACATGATCGCGCCGGTGGACGTGATCATCGAACTCCAGACCCGCCCCGAGACCACCTTGGCCGTGACCCGCGGGGCCGCGCGGTTGCTGGTCGACCTGGGCTATGCGCCGCTGGCCGAGGTGACCTTGCCGAACGGACGACGGGCCGACCTGATGGCGCTGGGACCCAAGGGGGATGTTCTGATCGTCGAGGTGAAGTCGGGGCTGGAGGACTATCGCGTCGACCGCAAGTGGGGCGAGTACGCGCCCTATTGCGACGCGTTCTACTTCGCCGTCGCGCCGCACTTTCCGGAAGGCGTCCTGCCGGACGAGCCGGGGTTGCTGGTCACCGACGCCTTTGGCGGCGCGGTCGTGCGCGAAGCGCCGGTCGCCCCGCTGGCGCCAGCGCGTCGCAAGGCGCTGACGCTGGCGTTTGCACGCCTGGCGGCGCTCAGGGCGGCGGGCGTGCAGGCCGAGCGGCTGGCGCTCTGAGGGGCCGAAACCTCGTCCTTCGACAAGCTCAGGATGAGGTTTCTACTCGAGCCAGCAGTAGTCCTCACCCTGAGCTTGTCGAAGGGCGAGGACGGACCCGCTAGTCCAAATTCCGCGCGATCAGGAAACCCACGCCCAGCCCGATCGCGAACGCACCGAGCGCGACACCCACCGGGTGCTCCTCGGCGGCGTGGTGGGCGACCTGGGCCTTGTCGCGGGTCCAGGCGGCGCCGACCTTGGCCTTTTCGCTGGCGAAGGTGCGGGTCTGGGCGGCCACTTCGGTGGCGGTCTCGCGGGCCGACTTCATGGCCTTGCTGACCGCTTCCTTGGCCTGCTTGGCCTTTTCGGCGGTCGTCTTCTTGGCGTCGTCCAGCGCGGCGTTGGCGGACGAGGTGTCGGGGATGAAGCTGCTGATGTCAGTCATGGGGGAGGCTCCTCGGCTTGAGCCTGTCCAATTCGGTTGTCCCAACCGAATTGGACAAACAGGCTCATTTAAACACTCACGCGTGGCAGACGCCGAAACCGCACACACTTTCGGCTGCCACGCGCCCCGTAAGCAACACGCATGGCGCGGTTTAGTTCTCCCGCACGACCTTCAAAACCGCTTCCCCGTAGCGATCCACCTTAGTCTGGCCAACACCCCCCGCCTTCCCCAGACCGGCCAAGGTTGTGGGCCGCGCGGCGGCGATCTCGGCCAGGGTGGCGTCGTGGAAGATGACATAGGGCGGCACGTGCTGGGCCTGAGCCTGCTCCTTGCGCCAGGCGCGCAGGGCCTCGAACAGCATCTGGTTTGCCAGCGGAATGGTCAGGGCCTTGCCCTCGCGGCGCTTGCGGGCCGCGCCGCCGCGGCCGGTCTCGGGCGCCTCGGCGGTCTGGCGCAGGGCGACCTTGCGCTCGCCGCGATAGACCTGCCGCACGCCCTCGACATCGCCCAGCCCGATCAGCGGCCGGCCGTCATTGGGATCCTCGCGCAGCAGGCCCTCGAAGATCAGGGTGTCGAACAGGTCCCGCCAGACCGGCTGGCTGAACTCGCGGCCGATGCCGAAGGTCGGCAGCTGGGCCTCCTGCGGCGTGACGTCCTTGGTCTTGCCCATCAGGTGCTCGATGATCCGCCCGCGCCCATAGCGGCCGCCCATCCGATGGACGGCCGACAGCGCCTTCTGGGCGGCCTCGGTGGCGTCGATCCCCGTGGGCGGCGAGACACAGACGTCGCACACGCCGCAACGGGCCACGCCCTCCTCGCCGAAATAGCGACGGACGGCGGCGGCGCGGCAGGTGACGCCTTCCAGCATGGCGTAGAACTGCCGCAGCTTGCGGTTCTGGGCCTGCTTGACCTCGTCGGGCGCGTCCTTGGTCTCGATGCGGCGACCGGCCCAGGCCATGTCGGCCGAGCCGTACAGGGTGATGCCCTCGGCCGGCTGGCCGTCGCGCCCGGCGCGGCCGACCTCCTGCCAATAGGCCTCGATGGCGGCCGGCGGGTCGGCGTGGATCACGTAGCGGACGTCGGGCTTGTCGACGCCCATGCCGAACGCGATCGTGGCCACCATCACCGCCGCGTCGGCCTCGAGGAACTCCTCCAGGCGACGGGCGCGCACGGCCTTGTCGAGGCCGGCGTGGTAGGCCAGGGCCGGGATCCCCTCGGCGTTCAGCTTCTCGGCCAGTTTCTCGGTCGAGTCGCGGCTGCCGGCATAGACGACGCCGGCCCGGCCGGGGCGCTCCAAGACCAGCTCGACCACGCGGTCATGGCCCTTGCCGCGCTTGCGTTCGGCGCTCAGCGCCAGCTCCGGACGGGCGAAGCTGTCGACGAACTCGGCCGCGCCCTGCAGGCGCAGTTCGGCGCGGATGTCGTCGCGGGTCCGGGCGTCGGCGGTGGCGGTGACCGCCAGGCGCGGGATGTCGGGGAAGAGTTCGGCCAGCCGCCCCATCATCCGGTATTCGGGCCGGAAGTCGTGGCCCCACTGGCTGACGCAGTGGGCCTCGTCGACGGCGATCAGGGCCAGCGGCGTGCGCGCCAGGCGATCCAGCATCCACGGCTGCATCAGGCCTTCGGGCGACAGGTACAGCATGTCGACCTCGCCCGCGTCGATGCGCCGCCAGATGTCGCCGCGCTCCTCCATCGAGACGTTGCTGTCCAGCCGCTCGGCCGCCACGCCCGCCTGGCGCAAGCCCTGGACCTGGTCGGCCATCAGGGCGATCAGCGGCGAGATCACCAGGCCCACGCCCGGCCGGATCAGCGACGGGATCTGGTAGCACAACGACTTGCCGCCGCCGGTCGGCAGCACGGCCATGGCGCTGTGGCCGGCCAGGATTTCGTTGATCACCCCCGCCTGCATGCCCCGGAAGTCGGCATGGCCAAACGTGCGCCGCAGGACGTCGCGGGCGTGGTCGAGGGCGGGGGATTCGGGAGGAACGTACACGGGGGCTCTTTTGGCAGCCTGAAGCGGCGAGGCCAAGCGTGACGGTTGATCCTCGGACGCGGCCAGAAACGCCATGGTCGTTCGCCGTTTGTTTCCTCAATTACAGGTGGCGACATGGCGCCAAGAAACCGTCGCCACAAGAGCGCCGCATGGCGCGTTCACTTCTCGTCAATCTTGTCGCGCGTTCTGTGGGCTTCGGCTAAACGAGACGCGTGTGAGCGCGCGCGGTCGCTCGGCATTTCAGGACCTGTAGGACGACCATGGCGAACGGACCCTTCGGCGGGAACAAGGCGGCCAAGCCGCAGCGCACCCCGCTCCAGGCCCTGGTCTATTGGGGCACGGTCCTGGGCGTCTGGGGCCTGATCTTCGTCGTCGCCTTCTTCGCGGTGTTCGCCAGCGACCTGCCCGACACCTCCAAGCTCTACGACGTCAAGCGCCAGCCCTCGATCAACTATCTGGACCGTTCGGGCGCCCTGCTCGCGGTACGGGGCAGCCAGTACGCGCCGCCGGTCGACATCGACGCCCTGCCGAAATACGTGCCGGCCGCCTTCGTGGCGATCGAGGACCGCCAGTTCTACCATCACTTCGGGTTCAACCCCTGGGGCATCATGCGGTCGCTGGCGTGGAACGCCACCCATGACGGCCCCCAGCGCGGCGGCTCGACCATCACCCAGCAGCTGGCCCGCAACCTGTTCCTGAGCCCGGCCCAGAACTATCGCCGCAAGGCCCAGGAGCTGATCCTGGCCGTCTGGCTGGAGCTGAAGTTCAGCAAGAAGCAGATCCTGGCCCTCTATATGAACCGGGTCTATTTCGGCGCCGGCGCCTATGGCATCGAGGCCGCCTCGCAGCGCTATTTCAACAAGCCCGCCAACGAGCTGACGATCGGCGAAGCGGCCCTGCTGGCCGGCATGATGAAGGGCCCGGCCCGCTATTCGCCGGTCTCGGCCAAGGAACGCGCCGCTCGCCGCGCCACCATCGTTCTCGATGAGATGGTGCGCATCAAGGCCATCACCGCCGAGCAGCGCGACGAGGCGTTCAAGACGCCGGTGCAGGTCTCGGCCACCCTGGCCAACCAGCGCGCCCAGTATTTCACCGACTATATCGACGCCCAGGTCCGCTCGCTGGTCGGCGAACCGACCGAGGACCTGGTGGTCGAGACGACGCTGGACCTGCCGATCCAGGTCTCGGCCGAGCGCGCCGTGAAGCTGGGGGTCGAGGGCTACGGGGCCCAGGGCGTGCAGCAGGCCGCGCTGGTGGCCATCGACGGCGAAGGCCGCATCCGCGCCTATGTCGGCGGCGCCGACTATTCCGACAGCCAGTTCGACCGCGCCACCACCGCCCGCCGCCAGGCCGGCTCGGCCTTCAAGCCGTTCGTCTACCTGACCGCCATGGAGGCCGGCCGCAATCCGTCGGTCATGGTCGTCGACGAGCCGGTCAAGATCGGCAATTGGGAGCCGAAGAACTACACCAACAAGTACCTCGGCCCGATGACCCTGCAGACGGCCCTGGCCCAGTCGATCAACACGGTCGCCGCGCGCCTGGCCAACGAGGTCGGCACCAGCAACGTCGCCGCCACCGCCCGTCGCCTCGGCATCACCAGCAAGATCCAGCTGGATCCGTCGATGGCCCTGGGCGCGGTCGAGGTCAGCCCCATGGAGATGGCCCAGGCCTACGCCCCGTTCTCGAACGGCGGCTTCCTGGCCAAGGGCTACGGCATCGAGCGCATCCGCACCGCCTCGGGCAAGGTGCTCTACGACCACGGCGTCGAGAAGACCGCCCGCTCGGCCGTGATCGGCTCGCCGGCCCTGCAGTACATGAACCAGATGATGCGCGAGGTCGTCGCCTCGGGCACCGGGGCCCGCGCCAAGGTCGCCGGCTACGACATCGCCGGCAAGACCGGCACGACCAGCGACTACAAGGACGCCTGGTTCGTCGGCTATACGGGCGGCTTCGTCACCGCGGTCTGGACCGGCAAGGACGACAACACCCCGATGAAGCGGGTCACCGGCGGCGGCGCTCCGGCCGAGGTCTGGCGCAGCTTCATGTCGGCCGCCCTGCCCCGCCTGAAGGCCACCCCGATCCCGGGCGGGGTCGTCGAGCCCCCGCCGGTCGCCTCGACGGATCCGATCGGCGACCTGATCAACCCGACCCCGACGCCGGAGGGCCCGGCGGCCGAGACCCCGGCCGGCACGCCGCCGCCGGCGGATCAGCTGCCTTACTGAGGTCGGCGGGGGCTTCGCCGCCTTACGCCCCGATCGCGTGCAGCTCGGCCGCGTGGGCCCGCAGCCACGCCCGATGCGGCGTGGGATCGCCCACCAGCTCTTCGCACAGCGCCCAGAAACGCGGCCCATGATTGGCCTCGATCAGGTGGGCGCATTCGTGGGCGACGACGTAGTCGGCCACCGCCGCCGGAGCCAGGATCAGCCGCCAGCTGTAGCGGATCGCCGCCGGCGTGCGGGGCGTGGCGGGACGGCACGAGCCCCAGCGCGCCTTGGGATCGGCGACGGCCACCGAGGGCATCGGCCGGTTCAGGGCGGCGGCATGGACGGCGGTGCGTTCGGTCAGGATCGCCAGCGCCTCGCGCTTGGCCAGGCGCACGACCTTCATCCCCCAGTTGGCGTCGTCGGGCGCGACGATGCGGTCGGCCTCGATACGGGCGCGGCCGGGGCCGACCTCCAGGCGATAGGGAGTCCCGTTCAGGCGCAGGACCCCGCCCGGCGCCAGGCTCATCCGCTCGGGCAAGGCCGCCAGCTGCTTGGCGATCCAGCCCGACTTCTCCTGGGCGAAGGCGACGGCCTCGTTCAGGCGGCGGGCGGTGGGCGACAGGGCGACGATCTCGGACTTGGCCCGGTCGACGCGCAGCGAGATGCGCCGCGCCCGGCCGTCCACCTTCAGGCGAACGGGCCAGCCGCCGATCTTCAGTCGATCACCGTCGGAAAAACGTTGGGCCTTGAGCGCGAACATCAGATGCTAAGATCGGGTGCGCCGAGGTTTGGCGCAAGCCGCCCTCGTCCTTCGACAGGCTCAGGATGAGGGCGACTTCAAAGCCGTATCAGTAGAATTCCGCATCCTGAGTCTGTCGAAGGACGAGGATTTCGGACCTCAAGCCTCTTCCTCGAAGTGCGGGTCGCACTTGCGGATGAACTTGCGCACGCGCGGATAGATCTCCTCGCGGAAGCGGCGACCGTTGAACACGCCGTAGTGGCCGACGCCGGGCTGCACATAGTCCAGCTTCAGGTCGTCCGGGATGTTCGCGCACAGGCCGTGGGCGGCCTGGGTCTGGCCGATGCCGGAGATGTCGTCGTTCTCGCCCTCGACCGTCATCAGGCCGATATCGGTGATGGCTTCGGGCTTCACCCGCGTCCCGCGATGCATCAGCTCGCCCTTGGGCAGCAGGTACTGCTGGAAGACGATGTCGATGGTCTGGAGGTAGAACTCTTCCGTCAGGTCCAGGACCGACAGGTACTCGTCATAGAACTCCAGGTGCTTGTCGGCGCTGTCGCCGTCGCCCTTCACCAGGTCCTGGAAGTAACGACGGTGGGCCTCCTGGTGGCGCTCGGCGTTCATGCTCATGAAGCTGGCCAGCTGGACGAAGCCCGGATAGACGCGCCGCCCTGCGCCCGGATAGGGCGGCGGCACCGTGTAGATCATGTTCGACTGGAACCAGGTGAACGGCTTTTCCTCGGCCAGCTGGTTGGTCACGGTCGGCGACAGGCGCGCGTCGATCGGCGAGCCCATGAAGGTCATGCTGGCCGGACGCGAGGGGTGGTTCTGCTCGGCCATCAGGGCGGCGGCGGCCAGGACCGGCGGGCCGGGCTGGCAGACGGCCACGACATTGGGGCGCGGACCCAGCACCGACAGCATCTGGATGATGTGGTCGATATAGTCGTGGAAGTCGAAACGGCCTTCCAGCACCGACACGTTACGGGCGTTGACCCAGTCGACGATGAACACCGAGTGGTCGGGCAGGAACGCCTCGACCGTGCCGCGCAGCAGGGTGGCGTAATGCCCCGAAAGCGGCGCGACGATCAGCACCGCGGGGTCCAGGCTGAACTTGCCGGCCCGGCGCATGTCGGCCATGTCGCGGTCGAACTGGATCACGCGCGCCCAGGGGCTCTGCCAGACGATGGTCTCGCGGACCCGCACGTCGACCTGGCCGACCTTGATCGTGTCGAGGCCCCATTTGGGCTTGCCATAGCGCCGCGTGACGTTGGCGAACAGGTCCGCGCCCGCGTGCATGCGCCGGCCCAGGGCCGAGTCATGGGCCGGGTTCAGCGGCGATCCCCAGAAGTCCCGGGCCGCCAGCGCCGCGAGGCGCATCGGAGTGGAGGCGTAATAAGCCGCCTCGTGCATGGCGTAGAGCATGGCGCATCCGCGATGTTGCATCGCAACATAACACGCCAGACCCTAACGGAGTCTACCCTGCGGAAGCTTTTTGCACCGCATCACAGCGTCGCCGCTCGCCGGAGTGGTAGCGGTCGCAGGGCTCGCCCTGAATCCCCCTCTCATGGAGAGAGGAGCTTTATGGGGATTGGGCTGACTGAGTGCCCGGTATTCGCGAGATCGACTTCAGCAAAATCAATCGCTTGTCGATTTTACGCGCCCTCGAATGATCCGCGTTCAAAACCCCTGGACAATGGTCCCACCTCGTCGCGAGGAAGGGGCGCAATGGCCAGCGACCATCGTGGCGGCGGGGTGCGGTCGAGCGGGCGCGCTCGTCGGCGCGGGGGAAGCTCCGCAACTGCGCCATCCCCGCGGTTGTCGACCCTGGACCCCAGAAACGACGGTGGATGCAGGCCGAGGAGAGCGACAGGGGAGCTGAAAGGCTCCTGACCGGGACCAGGCTTCGCGGCCTGGCCCGCCCGTCGGAGGCTTCAAGGGCGGTGAGGTGCAAACAGCATCGCGGCGCTA
>CAIUMD010000031.1 GCA_903900155.1 uncultured Caulobacterales bacterium
GATCGCGCGGAGCGTCGGGCTTCGTCGAAACGGTAACAAACACACAGAACTCCGGACGCTGTCCGGCGCTCCGCATCCCTTTCCCACTCCAGCCCCGAGGCGAGGAGACCCGTCGCCTTGCCCGAACGCGCCCGCTTACCCCTCGCGCATCGCGTCGCCGACGCGGCGGGCGATCTCGTCCGGCGGCGTGCCGTAGGGGATGATCGTCTTGTAGCGGCCCTTGGGGTCCATCAGGTAGGTCATGGTCGAGTGGTCCATGGTGTAGCCGGGACCCTCGCCGTTCTTGGCGTAGTAGACCTTGTAGGCCTTGGCCGCCACCTGCACCTGTTCGGGCGCGCCCGTCAGGCCGATGGTCGACTTCGGGATGAAGTCGTTCGACAGGTAGGTCTTCATCTGCTCGGGGTTGTCGCGGCCCGGATCGATCGAGATGAAGACGATCTGCAGGTCCTTGGCTTTCGGACCCAGCTGGTCGGTCGCCGCCGACAGCGCCTGCAGCGTGCCGGGGCACACGTCGGGGCAATAGGTGAAACCAAAGAACACCAGGCTCCATTTACCCTTCAGCACCTTCTCGGTGGCGGGCTTGCCGTTCTGGTCGACCAGCTGGAACGCGCCGCCGATCGGGACGGGAGGCTCCGACTTGAAGACCCCGGCGTTCCAGGCCAGGCCCGCGGTCACGACGAGGCCGACGACGCAGGCCAGGATCAGGACAAGGCGGTGACGCGGCATGTGCATTTCATCCTTTTGCGTCCGACCGATCTTTCACTCTCGCCAAGCGCGAGAATATGGACAATCTTGCGGACATGACTGACGTTTCGTTCGCGAGAACGCCCGACGATCAACGTCATAAGGGGCTCGATAATCCGGGTGAGGAACCGGCGCAAGACGACGCCTGGTCCTGGACTGCGCCTGGACTGCGCCGTGGACGCTTAAGGGTTCGCACCCTGCTGGCCCAGCGGTGGCTTTCGGTGGTCGGACAGACCGCCATCCTCCTGATTGCCGGTCTCGCCCTGAAGTTGCAGGTGCCGTGGGCGCTGTGCTTCACCCTGATCGCCCTGTCGGCCTGGCTGAACGTCCTTCTGGGCCTGGCCTCCAGCGGTCAGCGCCTGGCGCGCGAGGGCGAGGCTACCGCCCAGATCGCCTTCGACATCCTGCAGCTGTCGGGCTTGCTGTACCTGACCGGTGGGGCCTTGAATCCGTTCTCGCTGCTGCTGATCGCCCCCGTCACCCTGGCGGCGGCCACCCTGCCGGCGCGCTACGCCCTGGGCCTGGGCCTGCTGGCCGCCGCCTCGACCGTGACCCTGGCGCTGTTCCATATGCCGCTGCCGACCCTGGCCGGCGCGGCGGCGTCGCCCACGCCCAGCCCGATGATGCTGTGGACCATGGTCAGCGCGCGGATCATCGGCATCGGCCTGACCGCCGCCTATGCCTGGCAGGCGGCCAGCGAGTCGGCGCGGATGGAGCTGGCCCTGAACGTCACCGAAACCGTGCTGGCGCGCGAGCAGCGCCTGTCGGCCCTGGGGGCCCTGGCCGCCGCCGCCGCCCATGAGCTGGGAACGCCGCTGGCCACCATCTCGGTCGTCTCGCGCGAAATGGCCCGCAACGCCGTCAGCGAGGAGATCCGCGAGGACGCCGAACTGCTGATCGGCCAGGCCGCCCGCTGCCGCGAGATCCTGCAGCGCCTGACCGAGATGCCCGAGGCCAAGGACGCCGTGCACGAGCGCATGAGCCTGGTGCAGCTGGTCCAGGACGTGATCGAGCCGCACCTGGTGCACGGAATCCGCGTCGAGGCTGTGGTCAACGGTCCGGCCGGGGAGACCGCGCCCGACATCTGGCGGCGCCCGGAAATCATCCACGCCATGACCTCGATCGTCGAGAACGCGGTCGACTTCGCCCGCAGCGAGGTGATCGTCATCGCTCGCTTCGACGCCCGCTATATCGTCATCGAGGCCCGCGACGACGGCGCCGGCTTCTCGCCGGAGGTGCTGGCCAAGCTGGGCGAGCCCTACGTCACCACCCGTCCCGGGGCGGAAGGCTCTCGCACGGGGCATATCGGCATGGGGCTGGGCTTCTTCATCGCCAAGACCTTGCTGGAACGAACCGGCGCCACCGTGGATTTCCGTAATGGACGTCGTGGCGGCGCCGTAGTCTCGGCCCGTTGGCCCAGGCCGGCGCTTGAAGCTCCCGGCTTTATCGGGGCTTGAAGTACGTTGCGTATCCTGGACACTATGGGTTGTTATTTGGCCTGTTGAGTATTGGCGCTGGGGAGGCGCGGACTTCATGGCGGATATTGGTGAGCTGGTCGCGGCCCTGCCGGACAAGACGCTGCTGCTTTTGGACGATGACGGCCCGCTGCGGACCCGACTGGGCCGCGCGCTGGAGCAGCGCGGCTTCGAGGTGACGCTGGCCGCTTCCGTCGCCGAGGCCCTGACCATCCTGCGCGGCGCCGCCCCGGCGCACGCGGTGCTGGACATGCGGCTGGAGGACGGCTCGGGCCTGAAGGTGGTCGAGGCGGTGCGCGACGCGCGGCCCGACGCCAAGGTCATCATGCTGACCGGCTACGGCAATATCGCCACCGCCGTGGCGGCGGTGAAGGCGGGGGTGGTCGACTACCTCTCCAAGCCGGCCGACGCCGACGACGTGGCCCGCGCCCTGCTGGCCGCCAAGGACGCCGCGCCGGCCCCGCCTGAGAATCCGATGAGCGCCGATCGCGTCCGCTGGGAACACATCCAGCGCGTCTACGAGATGTGCGGCCACAACGTGTCGGAAACGGCGCGCCGGCTGAACATGCACCGCCGGACCCTGCAGCGGATCCTGGCCAAGCGGGCGCCGCGGTAGACGTTTATGGAATCGGCTCCCCCTCTGGGGGAACTGTCGCGGAGCGACTGAGGGGGCAGCTGGACATATGCCGAGCTGCCCCCTCCGGCCCTCTGGGCCACCTCCCCCAATGGGGGAGGAGATCACATCGCCGAGATGCCGCCGTCGACCTTGATCTCGGCGCCGGTCATGAACTTGCTCTCGTCGCTGGCCAGGTAGAGCACCGCATTGGCGATGTCGTTGGGCTCGCCGATGCGGCCCATCGGCACCTGGCGGGCCAACTTGGCGAAGGCCTCTTCCTTGCCGAACCGGTTCGAGAAGCCGTCCAGGATCGGGGTGTCGATAAAGGTCGGGTGGATGGAGTTCGAGCGGATGTCGAGCTTCATCTTGGCGCAGTACAGCGCGATGTTCTTGCTGAGCAGCCAGACCGCCGCCTTGGACGCGTTGTAGGCCGGCGAATTGCCGTTGGCGATCAGGCCGGCGATCGAGGAGAGGTTGATGATCGAGCCGGGCTGGTGGGCGCGCATGTGGGTCAGGGCGTGCTTGGCGCCCAGGAAGACGCTGTCGACATTCACCGACATCACCTTCTTCCAGAGGTCGAAGTCGAGGCTCTCGATCGGGCCGTCGCCGCCGATGCCGGCATTATTGACCAGCACCGAAAGGCCGCCCATGTCGGCCGCCGCCTGCTCCAGGACCTTGATCCACTGGTCTTCCTGGGTGACGTCCAGCGGGTAGGCGAAGGCCGTGCCCGCGCCGTGGGCGGCGTTGATCTCGGCGGCCACGGCCTGCGCGCCAGCCAGGTTCAGGTCGGCCAGGGCGACCTTGGCGCCTTCGCTGGCCAGCATCCGCCCGGCCGCCGCGCCCAGGCCCTGGGCGCCGCCGGTGATGAAAGCCTTCTTGCCGGCGACCCGGCCCGTGCTCTGCGCCATTTTCGGCGTCCTCCCGTCATTTTCAAACGGGAGTTTGAATTCTTCAGGCGGCGCTGTCCATGAACTTCGCCATCTGCACGTCCAGTTCCGTCACCCCGTCGGCGTCGTGCGTCGTCAGCAGCACCTCGACGCGGTTGTAGACATTGAACCACTCGGGGTGATGGTCGAGCTTGTCGGCCATGATCGCCACGCGGGTCATGAAGCCGAAGGCCTCGTTGAAGTCTGCGAACAGATAAGTCTTGGCGATGGCGTCCTTGTGATCCGGAGCGGCGCTCCAGCCTTGCAGCTGGGCGATGGCGGCGTCGGCGCCGATGCGGGGACGGGACACGGGAATCTCCGAGAGCACTTTGTCCTCTCAGAACGACAATCCGGTCGCCTTCGCAAGGTCGGCCAGCAATTGGTCCTCGGTCGAGACCTTGATCGCCGTCATCCCTAAGGCCGCGGCCGGCTTGCAGTTGACGCCCAGGTCGTCGAGGTAGATGCAGGCCGCCGGGACGACGCCCAGCTGCTCGCACATCATCTGGTAGATGCGCGGATCCGGTTTCCTCACCCCCGCCTTGGAGCTTTCGATCACCGCGTCGAACAGGCCCATGATCTCAGCCACCGCCAGGGCCTTTTCGGCGCTCTGGGCCATGCCCGGTCCGTGACCGACGGGGACATTGTTGGTGATGCAGCCGACCTTGAACCGCGCCTTGCAGGCCTTCAAAGCCTCCAGCACCCGAGGCCGCAGGTCGCCATAGAGCAGCGGCAGCACCTCGGCCCCGCGCACCGCGTGGCCAAGCCGCGTGGCCTCCTCCAGGAACAGCGTGTCGAAGGCCGCCGCGTCGATCTCGGCCCGCTCGAATTTCGCCCAGGCGTTCCCATCGCCGTTGGTCGCGTTGACTGTGCGGATGAAGTCCGCAGGCAGGCCGCGTTCGGCCTCGTAGCGGCGGAAGGCCTCGAACGGCGAGGTCGTGAACACGCCGCCGAAATCCCAGATCACCGCCTCGATCGCCATGGCCGCCTCAAACGATTGTTCGACGCGACGCTAGCTCCAGCGCGCAGCGAAGGGAAGCGCCCGAGGCCACGCTCGCTTATTGGGTGAAACCGCACTCACCGTCGCGCGGGAAATGTTTTGTTAACCTCCATGAACGCGCCGCGCCTCGCTCCTGTCCTGATCCTGGCCTTGGTCAGCCTCGCCGCGCCGGCGATGGCCCAGCCGCACCGGGGCGTGGGCCTGCCGCTGGACGGGGCGCTGCTGCCGCCGAACGCGGGGCCGGGCGACTGCGTCATGCGCCGGGTGACCGGTCCGGGCGGGGCCTATCGCTGGGATCGTGTCGAGTGCGACGCCGACCGCGGCTGGTCCGACCACGACCAGTGGGGCTACGGCGACCGCCGCCTCGACATCGAGACGCGGCAGGGCGGCGGGTACGAGGGATCTTATGGCGGCGGCTATGTCGGCGATCGTTACGGCGCGCCGCGCCGCGAGTCGCGCTACGATCGCCGCGTCGATCAGTACGAGTACGAGCAAGTTCGCGCCTATGGCGACGGTTACGATCAGGGCCGTGGGGGTCCCGTCGTGAATTATCCGTCGCCTTATGCGTACGGCTATGTCGCCGCCGGGCGCGATGAAGCCGGTTATCTGGTGTGGCCCGGAAAGACGCCCTGACCTCGGTCGGGAACCCAAACCGGGTGGCGCCGCCCTTGCGCCGGAAGCGTCGACTTGCACCAAAATGGGACGGGGGAACTTTAGACCATGCGCACGCCGAGCCGGCCGTTTTTCAAGGCCTATGAACTGGTGGCCATCGCCGTATTTCTGATCGCGGGGGTGGTCGTCTGCCGGATCGGTCTCGTCTACTGACGAGGCCTTTCAAAGCCTAACACGCTTCAAATTGGAACAGGACCGCTGGGCTCACGCGTTGTGTGGGTTCAACCGGAGCCACGATCCTGTCCACAGCCGATGCCATGCCCGCGCCCAAGCCGCCTCGGAAGCCGTTCCGGGGCGTGTCTCGGCGCGCGCGGATCGGCATAGGCTCAGCCCTGGCTCTGGTCGCGGCGGTCGTCGCCTTTCTGGTGATCTTCGACTGGAACTGGCTGCGCGGACCAATCGGCCGCTACGCCTCGGCCCAGTTGCAGCGCGAGGTGGTGATCGCCGGCGACCTGCGGGTCCATCCCTGGTCGTTCTCGCCCAAGGCCGAGGCCTATAACCTGCGCATCGGCCAGCCGGCCTGGGCCAAGACCGTCGACAAGGAGGCGGGCCAGATGGCCCAGGTCCAGCGCATCGCCGTGCAGATCAAGATCCTGCCGCTGCTGAAAGGCGATGTGATCCTGCCGTTCCTGGCGGTCGACAAGGCCGACATACGCCTGCTGCGCGACAAGGACGGCAAGGCCAACTGGACCTTCGGCGCGGCCAAGAGCGACAAGCCGCTGAAGCTGCCGGCCATCCAGCGCTTCGTGATCAACGAGGGCCGCTTGAGGGTCGACGACCGCCAGCGCGGCGCGCTGTTCGTCGGCACGGTCAACGCCCAGGAACGGGCCGGCGAGAAGGGCGGTCGTTTCGTGCTGGAGGGCAAGGGCAGCCTGAACAGGTCTGCGTTCCTGGCCCAGGTCACCGGCGGCCCGCTGCTGAACATCTCGCCCAGCCGGCCCTATCCGTTCGACGCCTCCATCCAGGCCGGTTCGACCAAGATCACGGCCAAGGGCAATGTCACCAAGCCGTTCGACCTGGGGCGTTTCGAGACCCAGCTCAGCATCGCCGGCGCCGACTTGAACCGCCTGCACGACCTGACCGGCCTGACCCTGCCCAACACGCCGCCCTACAGCATCGCCGGCCGCCTGGCGCGCAACGGCGACCGCTACGACTTCGAGAAACTTTCGGGCCGAATCGGCGACAGCGACATCCGCGGCGACCTCTTCGTGCTGACCGAGCGCGAGCGACCTTATCTGGAAGCCGAGTTGCGTTCGCGCCGCCTGGACTTCGACGACCTGGGCAGCCTGTTCGGCGCCGCACCGGCCACGGGGCGCGGCGAGACCGCCTCGGCCGGCCAGAAGGTCGAGGCCGCCCAGCGCGACGCCACCCAGCGCCTGCTGCCCGACGCCACCCTGCAGGTCGACCGCGTCCGGGCCATGGACGCCAAGGTCAGCTACCGCGCGGACGCCGTGAACGCCCCCAACCTGCCGCTGCGCAAGGTCAGCCTGGACATGACCCTGGACAAGGGCGTCCTGACCATGGACCCGGTGGCCTTCACGTTCTCGCGCGGCGACCTGAAGGGGAAGGTCCGCCTGGACGCCCGTCCGGCCGTGCCCAAGACCGACATCGACGTGCGCCTGCTGAACGCGCGCCTCGAGGACTTCATCCCGTTCAAGACCGACGGCAAGCCGGCCATCGAGGGCGCGGTCATGGCCCGCGCCAAGCTGACCGGCACGGGCAACAGCGTGCGCCGCGCGGCCTCCTCGGCGGATGGTTCGGTGACCCTGGTCGCCCCGCGCGGCCAGATTCGCCAGGCCTTCGCCGAACTGCTGGGCGTCAACGCCTCCAAGGGCCTGATCCTGCTGCTGTCCAAGAGCAACAAGGAGACGCCGGTGCGCTGCGCCGTGGCCGACTTCGACGTCAAGAACGGGGTCATGACCACGAGCACCCTGGTCGCAGACACCGGCGTGGTGCTGGCCAAGGGTCGCGGCACGGTGGACCTGCGCACCGAACGCATCGACTTCCGCATCGCCGGCGACAGCAAGAAGCCGCGCCTGGTGCGCCTGTTCGTGCCGATCACCATCAAGGGTCCGATCATGGCGCCCAAGCCGGGCCTCGACGCCAGCCAGGCCGTCGGCCAGGGCGGCATCGCCGCGGCGCTGGGCTCGCTGGTCAATCCGCTGGCCGCCTTGCTGCCCTTCGTCACGACCGGCGAGGCCAAGGACGCCGACTGCGCCGGCCTGGTCAGCGAGGCCCGCCAGCAGGGCGCGCCGGTCAAGGTCACCCAGACCACACCGGCCAAGGCCAAGAAATAGACGCTACCTCCGGTGGAGCCTTCAGGCGTCCTGCGCGTTTGCAGCCGAGCTGTAACCATGAGGACCGCCGCGTCATGATTTCCCTGTCCCTGCTCGCGCTTGTTTCCGGCCTGGCCGGCGCGCCAGACGCGGTGCGCGTCACCGGCATCGGCCAATCCCGGACCGTCGCATGCGATGGCCGCGCCGCCGTCGTCGAGGGCACGGACCACGACCTGACCTTCACGGGCGCCTGCGCGGGGCTGACCCTGACGGGCACGGGCAACAAGATCACGATCGATCTTGCCCCAGGCGCGCCCGTCTCGGTGACCGGCACGGACCAGACCGTCCGCTGGCGCGCGGTCAAGCCGCCGAAAGTCAATGTCACCGGCATCGACAACAGCGTCAGCAAGGCGCCGTAACCTCACAAGCGTTTTCCCGGCGAAAGCCGGGACCCAGTTGGAAGAGCGCTGCCCGGGCTCTAGAAGCTCAGCGCTTTTCCAGCCCACCCAAGCGCCCTGAGATCTGGGCCCCGGCTTTCGCCGGGGAGACGGATTGGGGGGGGGGGTGCTTGTGATCCTGGAAACCATCGTTATCCTGCCCGCACCAACTCACTCCGTGTGGTTCATGTCCGAGATTGTGCGCGAGGCGCGGGCCTAAAGGCTCCGAGCTTCGGTTCGAAAGTCCAAGAGGCCCGCTATCCGCCCGCGCAGCCTGCAGGGCGTGATAAGTCACGCCCTGTCTTGAACAAAGATGGGTCTCGAAGAGACCCGGGGCGGCTGCGTGATCGTACGCCTCGATCGCTCGGACAATCCCTTGAACATCTCCAAACCGCAGCAACGCACGCTGCATGCCCTGGCCCAAGGCGGCCGGATCGAACTGGAACGCGACGACAACGGCAAGATCGTCTCGGCGCCTTGCATCACCCGTGACGGCTGGGCGCTGGCCGACTGCACGGTCGGCGTCTTCCAGTCGCTGAAACGCAAGCGGCTGATCGCCAGCCAGGGCGGCGGGCCCTACCGGATCACCCGGCTGGGCCTCTCCAACCTGCGCGCCCAGCTCGACAAACGCGTCGGCGCCAAGGCGTGGTGAGGCCGCGGCCGGGATGACAGGTCTTCAGAGCAGCTTGTAGAACAGGACGCGCGCGGCCCCGTAGTCGCGCGCGTCGATCTGCTCGAAGCCTTCCAGCACCGGATCGACCTCGCCTCGGCCGCGCTCGAACATCAGGATCGCGCCGGGAGCCAGCCAGTCGTGGGCCTTGAGCTCGGCCACCGCCTTCTCGCCCAGGCCCTTGGCGTAGGGCGGATCCAGGAAGGCGATGTCGAACGGCGCGCCGGCGCTGGCCGGGCGAGGGCCCAGGTCCGTGGCGTCGCGGCGATGCACGCGGGTGACGCCGAACAGATGCATGGCGTCGATGTTCTCGCGGATCGCGCCACGCGCGGCGTCGTCGGTCTCGACGAACAGGCAGAAGGCCGCCCCGCGCGACAGGGCCTCCAGCCCCAGCGCGCCCGAGCCGGCGAAGACGTCGATGACTCGCGCCCCGTGCAGTTCCGGCGCCCAGGCGGCGTGCTCCAGGATGTTGAACACCGCCTGGCGCGCGCGGTCGGAGGTAGGACGGGTGGCCTCGCCCGGCGGGGCGACAATGGCCTTGCCGCGATACTGGCCCGAGACGATTCGCATCAGGCGGCCTTGGGCGCGGCGCTCAGTCGGCGACCAATGAGGTTCATGACCAGCACCAGCGCCGCCAGCAGGACCCAGCCCCACGGCTTGACCAGGCTGAAGATCGTCAGGCCGCACATCAGGCCCGGCAGCAACGCCACGCGCAGCAGCACGAAAATGGCCTCGCCCACGGGCATCGGCTCGGTCAGCTTGCCGACAAAGGCCGCGTAGGCCCAGACCAGGCCCATGGCCAGGCCGATCAGCGCCACGTGGCCGACATAGACCAGCACAGCCTCGCCATCGGGCTTTTCCCACAGCATCTCCGTGCTCAGCGGCAGCAGGGCGATCAGCCCCAGCACCACGAAGTTGAAGATATCCAGGCCGCCATTGGCCCGGACCAAGCGGGCGAACACCCGGCGGTGGCTGAACCAGCAGACCCCGATCACCGCGAACGACACGGCATAGGCGGTGAGCTTGTGGCCCATCTGGGCGAACAGGTCGGCCGCGCCGCGCCAGTGCTCGGGCGGATGGATCTCGATGGCCAGCAGGGTGATGGCGATGGCGAAGACCGCGTCCGAGAAAAGCACCAGCCTGTGCAGATGCCCGGCGCCCGAATCCTTCTCACCCATGCTCATTCCCCGTACTTGACCCTTACAACCCGTAACCGGATGTGTGCCGTCCCGCGCGCCCTGCGGCAAGCGCGCGCTTTACAAGATCGCGGTCGCCCCCTCTTAGTCGGCCCAAGGACGAGAGGCGATCTGACCATGCGTATGGGCGAGCTGATGGAGGCGGTGAAGCGTTCGCGCTTTCTGGCCGACCTGTCGCCCTATGATCGCGACCCTTGGCGGACGGCCTTCGCCGCGCCGGTCGGCGTGCTGGCCGGGGCCGTGGCGGGCCTGCTGGGCGCCGTCTCGGCGACCTTGATCAGCCTGCTGATCGTCAGCGGCCTGGACGGCGCGCCGGCGGCCGGCGACCTCTTCAGTGTCTTCTCCGATCCGAACCTGACCGAGCCCACGGGCCGGCAGTCGCTGTTCTTCCTGGCCGTGCTGGCCGGGGTAAACCTGGGCGCAGCGGTCGGCTTCGTATTCGCGGCCGGGGCGATCCACCACCGCCGGATCACCGACTACATCAATCGGGGCCAGGCCGTGCGCTGGCGCCTGCTGCTCGGCGGCCTTGTCCTGGTCGGCGTGGTGATGATCGCCGTGACCAGCCTCGCCGCCGCCCTGGGCGAGCAGATGGATCCGCCGCTGTGGAAGGTCTCGCCGAACCTGGTCGGCCGCACCCTCTACGCGACCATGGCCATCGCCCTGCTGATCCTGGCCTCGGCGGCCGAGGAGCTGGTGTTCCGCGGCTGGCTGCTGAAGCAGAGCGCCGCCTATATCCACGATCCCGTCGTGCTGATGGTCCTGAACGGCCTGCTGTTCGCCGCCATCCACTTCGACCCCAATCTCGACGCCTTCGTGGTGCGCGCGGCCATGGGCGCGGGCCTGACCTGGATGGCCCTGCGCCTGGGCGGCATCGAGCTGGGCATCGGCGCTCACGCGGCCAACAACGCCGTGATCCTGCTGCTGATCCGGCCGATGACCACCCGCCCGGACGCCCCGCATGAGTTCAAGGCGGGCCTGATCGCCAGCGCCCTGGTGGTGCTGGCCGGCTTCATCGGCGTGGCCGAGCTGTCGATGCGCTGGCCCGCCCTGCGGCGGTGGACGGGGACGCCGGCGACCGCCTAGCGCTTGCCGGGACCACCGCGCGGGGCTGGACCGCGCGAGGGGCCAGACGATCCTCGCGAAGGCTTGCCAGCCGGACGCGGCGCCGCCCGCCCCGGCTTCTCCGACACCCGACGCGCCGCGCCATCGGCCGGCTTGCCGCGCGCGGCGGGCTTGCCGATGTCGATGAACTTGCTCTCGATCGACTTGGCGGGGCGCTTGGGTTTGGCCGCGCCCTTCGCGGGGCCCTTGCTGGGGGCGTGGGGCGAGACCTTCTTCTTGGGCTTGGCCCAGCCGGCCTTATAGACCGGCTTCTCGGGCTTTTCCGGCGTGTCGATGACCACTGCTCGGTCGGCGCGCGGCGCGCCCCGGCGCTGGACGTCGCCGCCGCCCGCCGTGCCCGGCGCCTTGGCCGCATTGGCGATGCCGCCGAACTTGGGACGGTCGCCGGTCGGCATGTTTTCGTCCGAGACGATGCCTTCCAGCAGTTCGCGGATCACCCGGGGGCCGACCTCCTCGATCTGGCCAGCCTCCAGCGGGCCCAGGGCAAACGGGCCATAGGACATGCGGATCAGGCGGTTGACCTTCAGGCCCAGGGCTTCCAGCACCTTGCGGACCTCGCGGTTCTTGCCTTCCGACAGGCTGACCGTGAGCCAGATATTCTTGCCGCCGGCCTTCTCGTGGGCCTTGTCGATCTTGGCCTCGATCGCGCCGTACTTGACGCCCTCGACGGTGATGCCGTCTTTCAGGGTATCGAGCTTGGCTTGCGTGGTGTCGCCAAAAGCGCGGGCCCGATAGCGGCGGACCCAGGCGTTGCTGGGCGTTTCCAGGGCGCGCGACAGCTCGCCGTCATTGGTCAGCAGCAGCAGGCCTTCGGAGTTCAGGTCCAGGCGGCCGACCGAGATCAGGCGCGGCAGGTCCTTCGGCAGCGATCCGAACACGGTCGGTCGACCCTTGGGATCGTTGTGGGTGGTCATCAGCCCGGTAGGCTTGTGGTAGCGGAAGATCCGGGTCGGCTCGCGCTCGGCCACCAGCTGGCCGTCGACGGTGAGGAAGTCGCCGGGCGCGACCTTGACCGCCGGGGTGGTCAGCACCTTGCCGTTGATCGCCACGCGACCGGCCTCGATCAGCCGCTCGACCTCGCGCCGCGAGGCCACGCCGGCCCGCGCCAGGGCCTTGGCGACCCGCTCGCCGGGACCGTTCTCCAGATCGCCGTCCTCGCCGTCGAGGTGCGGTTCGTATAGGGGATCGTGAGGTTTGGTCATTTTCGGCGTCCTTCTCGGGCTGGGCGCATCTCTCGATGGGCTTTTCTTGGTAATGCACACCGATCAGGACGAGGATCAAGACCACGCCATGATGCGGCTGGCGCTGGACGCGGCCCGCGCGGCGGCCGAAGCCGGCGAAACCCCGGTCGGCGCGGTGATCCTGGATCCCAAGACCGGCGGGGTGATCGCCACCGCCGGCAACGGTCCGATCGCCGCCCACGACCCGACGGCCCATGCCGAGATCGCGGCCCTGCGCGCCGCCGCCGCCAAGCTGGAGAACTACCGCCTCACGGATCTCACCCTGGTCGTGACCCTGGAGCCCTGCGCCATGTGCGCCGGGGCCATCAGCCACGCAAGGATCGGCCGGGTGGTGTTCGGGGCCGAGGACCCCAAGGGCGGCGCGGTCGTGCACGGCCCGAAGTTCTTCGCCCAACCGACCTGCCACTGGCGGCCGGAGGTGACGGGCGGAGTGCTGGCGGAGGAGAGCGCGGACCTGCTTCGGGGCTTTTTCCGCGCGCGTCGCAAGAAACCTAGCTGAGCAGGGCCGAGCCCATCAGGACCCGGGCGCCGGGCTTGCCCAGCACCTGGTCGCAGGCCTTCTGCAGTTCGCGGCCGACATGGTCCATGTCCGGGGCGACACCGCCGCGCAGGCCGGCGGCATAGACCATCAGCACCTGGGCGAAAGCGGCCCGCAGGCGTGGCGTCGAGGCCTGGGCGCGGGTCATCAGCACCGGATCCTTGGCCTGGATGCCCGCCTCGATGGTCATCACGCCTCGGCGGCCATCGCGGCGCAGGACCACCGCATTGATCGGGTCCAGGGCGAAATAGGTCGGCGGCGCCTTCTCTTCCTTCTTGGCTTCCCTGGCGAGGGCCGGAGTCGCGCCGCAAGCGGCGGCGAGAAGGAGCGAGGCGAGGATCTGGCGACGGCGCATGACGCCTTGCTACCGCAACGTGGTTGACGTCCTCTTTACATCTCCGAGCGCAAACAAGGGCGTTAACCACGATTCGTCGCGGCCCTTGGATGCGCCGCGGACGTCGCAGGAGGCTGAACTTGGGTCGTTTCTCTCCCAAATCGCTCGATCTGGACGGCAAGGTGATCCTGGTCACCGGCGGCACCGGCTCATTCGGCCGCCGCTTCATCGAGACCGTGCTGCGACGTTATGACCCGCGCAAGGTCATCATCTATTCGCGCGACGAGCTGAAGCAGAGCGACATGCAGCTCGAAATGCGCGAGCAGTTCGACGAGGCGCGGGTCGCCAAGCTGCGCTTCTTCCTGGGCGACGTGCGCGACCGCGAGCGTCTGACCCTGGCCCTGCGCGGCGTCGACATCGTCATCCACGCCGCGGCCCTGAAGCAGGTGCCGGCGGCCGAGTACAATCCGTCCGAATGCATCCACACCAACGTTCTGGGCGCCGAGAACGTGGTCTGGGCCAGCCTGAACAATGGCGTCAAGCAGGTGGTGGCGCTGTCGACCGACAAGGCCTGCAACCCGACCAACCTCTATGGCGCGACCAAGCTGGCCTCGGACAAGACCTTCGTGGCCGCCAACAACCTGTCGGGCGACATCGGAACGCGCTTCTGCGTCGTGCGCTACGGCAACGTGGTGGGCTCGCGCGGCAGTGTGGTGCCGCTGTACCGCCGCCTGCTCAGCCAGGGCGCGACCGAGTTGCCGGTCACCGACCCGCGCATGACCCGTTTCTGGATCACCCTGAACGAAGGCGTCGACTTCGTGCTGTCGTCGCTGACCATGATGCGCGGCGGCGAGATCTTCGTGCCCAAGATCCCGTCCATGGCCATGCCCGATTTGGTCAAGGCCATGTCGCCGGACGCCGGCATGAAGGTGATCGGCATCCGCCCCGGCGAGAAACTGCACGAGATCATGATCAGCGCCGACGACTCGCGCTCGACCGTCGAGTTCGAGGACCGCTTCGCCATCGAGCCCAACTTCGCCGAGTTCGGCCGCACGCCCTATGCCGCCGCCGATGGCGCCAAGCCGGTCGCGGAAGACTTCTCATACAGCAGCGACAACAATCACGATTGGCTCTCGCCGGAAGGCCTGCTGGCCATGCTGGAGGAGAAGGCCGCGCGATGAGCGGCTTCCTGCCCTACGGTCGCCAGACGATCGAGGACGACGACATCGCCGCCGTCGCCGAAGCCCTGCGCGGCGATTTCCTGACGACTGGCCCGACGGTCGAGGCGTTCGAGACCGCCTTCGCCCAGAAAGTCGGGGCCCAGCACGCCATCGCCGTCTCGAACGGCACGGCGACCCTGCACCTGGCGATGATGGCCTTGGGCGTGGGTGAAGGCGATGTCTGCGTCGCGCCGTCGGTCACCTTCCTGGCCACCGCCAACTGCGCCCGCTACGTCGGGGCCGAGGTAGTGTTCGCCGATGTCGATCCCGATAGCGGCCTGATGACCCCTGATACGCTCGGTCGCGCCCTGAGCGGCATCCGGGGCAAGCCGGTCAAGGCGATCCTGCCCGTGCACCTGCGCGGCGACATCTGCGACCTGCCGGCGCTGAAGGCCATGGCCTCGGCCTCAGGCGCGGCGCTGGTCGAGGATGCGCCCCATGCGCTGGGCTCGGTCGGGACCTTCAACGGCGTAACCCATCCCGTCGGCGACGGGGCCTATTCCAGCTTCGCCAGCTTCTCGTTCCACCCGGTCAAGACCCTGGCCACGGGCGAAGGCGGCATGCTGACCACCAACGACGGCGAGCTGGCCGCCAAGGCCCGGCTGCTGCGCTCGCACGGCATGGTCCGCCAGCCGGGCAGGGATCCGTGGTGGTACGAGATGCCTGAGCTGGGCTTCAACTACCGCATCCCCGACGTCCTGTGCGCCCTGGGCCTGTCGCAGCTGGCCAAGCTGGACCGCTTCGTCGCGCGCCGGCGTGCGCTAACGGCGCTGTACGCCAAATTGCTGGCGGAACGCGCGCCGCGCGTGCGGCTGGCGTCGAGCCCGGCCCATTCGGATCCGGCCCTGCACCTGCTGACCGTGCTGATCGACTTCGAGGCCGAGGGCCTCTCGCGCCGCACGGTGGTCGACAGCCTCAAAAGCCAGGGGATCGGGACGCAGGTCCACTACATCCCGGTGCACCGCCAGCCCTATTATGTGAACCGCCAGGGCCTGGCCGACCTGCCGGGCGCGGACACCTGGTACGCCCGCTGCCTGACCCTGCCGCTGTACCCCGCCATGACCGACGGCGACGTCGAACGGGTGGTCGGCGCCCTGGCCGCCATTCTGGGCTAACGCCCCGAAAGCTTGGACTTGTCGCCGAACCAAAACGCAACCCAAGGCGAATTCTTCGCTCATCGGGGACTTCGCGCACCTGTTCGAGCCCCTGATGTTCAACGGCTCGGAGCACCACAACGAGGACGGGTTCAAGGCGCTGGAGAAGGTGGGCGCCACCAACAACGACCGCACCAACTATTTCGAGGGCGCCCCGACGACGGCCCTCGACCAGGCGCTGTGGCTGGACAGCGACCGCATGGGCTGGCTGATCTGGGTGCTGGTCAGGGACCGCGAGGTGGTGGAGCCGAAGCTGAAGGGTTTGGGCCTGGAGCTGCGGGTGATTGATGCGGATGCGAAGGCGGTGAGGCAGCAAGAACTCTACGAGCCCGCCTAAGCCGCTTGTCCCACCAGCGTCTTGATCAAGTCCATCGTCTGCGGGGACCCCGCCAGCTGTTCGCGCGAGCTGGGATCGCGGGCCAGTTTCAGCGCTTCCATCCGCGCCCTCTCGGCCACCGGACCGCTGGGGCCCGCCTCGCCCATGGCCAGCTTGGCCAAGAGTTGCAGGCGATGCGGCAGGGGCGCGGGGGCGCGGACCAGCATGGTCAGCAGGCGGGTGTCGGCCTCGACCAGGGCGCCGATGTCGCCCAGCTTGGCGCACAGCGGCTCGAAGTCCTCGCGGACCAGGCCCGAGCGGGTCAGCTGGCGCTGCAGGCCGGCCAGGTGGCTGAGCTTGGCGACCGGCGAATCGGGGCCGGCGCGCATTTCCTTCTCGAAGCGCATGGCGCTGATATTGGCGTTCAGCCAGCGGGCGGCGTTGCGCTTGTTGACCGCGCCCATGACGTTCTCGGCCAGGCGGATCAGCATCTTGATCTCTTCGTGCGCCGAGCGGTCGCGGCCCAGGAGCGCGTCGATGAAGTCGCCGTTCAGCAGGGTCTTGGACCGCGTGGTGAAGGCGTTCTGGATGTCCTCGGCTTGCAGGATGCGGCCGGCGGCGGCCGTCAGGCTCATGGCCAGGGCGCGCAGGTATTCGATCTCCTGCTCGGCGTCGCTGGGCTTGAGGCGGCGCACGCCGTTCAGCTCGGTCAGCACCCGTTGCGCGATGGCCTTGCGGACGCTGGGGAACTCGTCGCGCGACAGCCAGTCGCCCAGGCGATAGGCGGTGCCCGACAGCTCGGGCATGCAGTTGCGGACGCTGGCTTCGATCTTGATCAGGGCCTCGACCGCGACGCCGCCGGTCAGGCGAGTCATGGCCGCCAGGGTGGCGCCCAGGTCGTCCTTGGTGTCCAGCAAGTCGGCCATGCCGGCGCGCGAGCCGATGATCTCCGACAGCGGCTGCTCGATGGCGGCCAGGGCGGCGACGCGGGCGCGCGGCTCTTCGGGCGCGGCGTCGGCCAGGTCCAGCAGGCGAGCGATCTTGTCGCTCCAGTTGGTGGCGACGGCGATCGAGGCGGCGACGCCGGCCCCCAGCAGGAAGGCGCGATCGGGATCGGCGACCAGGCGCTCGGCGGCTTTTGCGAAGCCTTCCTTGTCGAGATTGGGCAGGTCACCCTTCTTGAAGGCCTTGGTCAGGTTGGCGATCGTGCGCTCGACCAGGCCCTGGAAGTGGCGGATGACCTCGTGCACGGACTGGCCGCGCGCCTCGGCTTCCGGAATGGCGATCTTCTGCAGCGCGTGCTGCAGGTCGGTGCCGGACGCCTCGAGCTTTTCGACCAGGTCGGGGCGGTGCAGCAGTTCGAACGGGGTGGCCTTGTGCCGGTTCAGGAAGCCTTCCAGCAGGCGGCCGATCCGGTCACGGGCGTGGGCGGTATAAAGGTCGGCCGGCTGCACGCACAGCGGATCGCGCTGCTCGACTTCCTTCTTGGGCTTGCCGCCGTCGACCATGCCCTTGGTGAAGATGGCGATCGACTTGTATTCGCCGGTGGCGTTGTCGAGGGTTTCCTTGCTGACGCGCACGGCGACGGCGCGGCCCTGCTCGAGGACGTCCTCGGCGACCTGCAGCGCGTGCGCGCGGTTTTCCGAGGCGATCTCGAGCGTCCACTGCGCGCCGGCTTTCCGCCGGACAAAAAGCTCGTAATGGACTTGGCTCATCTGCCGATTGCTCCGGGAACCCACTCCCCCAGGAAACCTCAGTATGGGTCTCAAGACCTTAAGGTGAGGTTGAGGCGCCGTTTTTCCGACAAATGGCGCCTTCCTCGGGCCGCAAAGGCCGAACAGAACCTGAGGGAAAGCTTTGCCGCGCCACGCGTTGAAGCTGATCCGGCAGATGGATAAGATCAGCCGGTTAGACGGAAGGCGAAGGACAAGATCGACGCAATGGCCGCCATCACCCTTATTGACGACGACGAGAACATCGTCGCCTCGGTTTCGCTGGCGCTGGAAAGCCACGGCCACGCGGTGAAGGCCTATTATGACGGGGTCTCCGGCCTGGAGGCCGTCGAGGCCAGCCCGCCGGACCTGGTGATCCTGGACGTGAAGATGCCGCGCATGGACGGCATGGAAGTGCTGCGGCGCCTCCGCCAGACGTCCGAGATCCCGGTGATCATGTTGACGTCCAAGGACGACGAGATCGACGAGATCCTGGGCTTCAACCTCGGCGCCGACGACTACATGCACAAGCCGTTCAGCCAGCGCCTGCTGCTGGAGCGGGTGAAGGCCGTGCTGCGCCGCGCCCGTCCGGAAGAGGAAGAGATCGGCGGCGCGGCCGCGGCCGGAGCCGCCGGCTCCAAGGTCATGAAACGCGGCAAGCTCACGCTGGACGCCGCTCGCCACGACAGCCTGTGGGACGGCCGCCCCGTGCGCCTGACCGTCACCGAGTTCCTGCTGCTGCAAGCGCTCGCCCAGCGCCCGGGCTTCGTGAAAAGCCGCGACAACCTGATGGACGCCGCCTACGACGATCAGGTCTATGTCGACGACCGCACGATCGACAGCCACATCAAGCGCATGCGCAAGAAGTTCCGTCAGGTCGACTCGGAATTCGACTCCATCGAGACCCTGTACGGCGTTGGCTACCGTTACCGCGAAGCCTGAGCCGACGCCGGAAAAGCGTCGGCGCTTGCGCTGGCCGCGCGGCTCGCGGCTCGGCCGGCTGATCATCACCCTGAACGTGCTGGCCCTGGCGATCGTGATCGTCGGGGCCTTGGTGCTGAACGAGCTGCGCAGCGGCCTGATCAACGCGCGAATCGACAGCCTGACCACCCAGGGCCAACTAATCGCCAAGGTCATCGACCAGGCCGCCACGATCGGCGATCCCGAGCCGATGCTGGACCCTTCGGCGGCCAGCCAGCTGATGCAGCTGCTGTTCATTCCGCGCGGCCAGCGGGCCCGCCTGTTCGACGCCGGCGGCAAGGTGCTGGCCGACTCGTTCGTGGTCGCCGACCGCGTCGACTGGAAGGTGCTGCCGCCGGCCCGCAAGCCGGGCGAGAAGGCCAGCGCCCCGCACCAGAGCCCCGCCGCGCGCGCCCGCGCCGAGCGGGCCCGCCAGGACCTGGCCAACGAAATCGCCCAGGCCCGCCGGGGCCGCATCGCCGCCGGCGTCCGGATCGCCGAGGACGGCGAGCGGGTAGTGTCGGTGTCGATCCCCATCCAGCACGTCCGCGCCATCCTGGGCGTCCTGACGCTGGAGGCCGGCGATATCGACGAGATCATCTCGGCCGAGCGCAAGGCCCTGCTGCCGTTCATCCTGGTGGCCATGGTCGCCATCGTGCTGTCCAGCGTGCTGCTGCACCGCCTGGTGGCCGTGCCGGTGCTGCGCCTGGCCCGCGCCGCCGACCACGTCCGCCTGCAGGGCGCGCGCGCCATCTCGCTGCCCGATCTGTCCGAGCGCCGCGACGAGGTCGGCGACCTGTCGCGCTCGCTGGAGGACATGACCCACTCGCTGTCCGAGCGCATGGACGCCATCGAGCGCTTCGCCGCCGACGTGGCCCACGAGATTAAGAACCCGCTGACCTCGATCCGCTCGGCCATCGAGACCCTGGACCTGGTCAGCGAACCCGCCGCCCGCGCACGGCTGCTGGCCATCCTGCAGAACGACGTCAACCGTCTGGACCGCCTGGTCACCGACATCTCCAACGCCTCGCGCCTGGACGCCGAGCTGTCGCGCGAGCATCCCAAGGCGCTGGACCTGACCAAGCTGCTGGTCGAGGTCGCCGCGCTCTACGAGGCCCAGCTGCGCCCTGGCCCCGCGCCCGGCAGCGTGCAGGTGCGCCTGAGCATCGAGGCGACCCAGAAGCTGCCCCTGATCATGGCCCGCGAGACCCCGATCGGCCAAGTGTTCCGCAACCTGGTCGACAACGCTCGCTCGTTCAGCCCGGACGACGGCGAGGTGCGCGTCTACCTGCTGCGTCCGCGCGGCAAGGCGACCGTGGCGGTGATCATCGACGACGACGGCCCCGGCATTCCGCCCGACAACCTCGAGACCATCTTCGAGCGCTTCTACACCTCGCGCCCCAAGGGCCGGGCGTTCGGCGGCAATTCGGGCCTGGGCCTGTCGATCGCCCGCCAGATCGTCGAGGCCCATGGCGGCCAGATCCACGCCGAGAACCGCACCGACGAAACTGGAAAGGTGGTCGGCGCCCGCTTCGTCGTCGAACTGCCCGAGGCCTACGCGTGATTCGGCCGCCGGAGGTCCTCCAAGAGGTCTTGCATGGGGGCCTCATCGCCCGTCGCCAGGACGGCGTCTGGCGCGGCGTCCTGATCCTGGGCCCGTCGGGCGTCGGCAAGAGCGACCTGGCCCTGCGCGCGCTCGAGGCCGGCTTTCGCCTGGTCGCCGACGACCGGATCGTGGCCTTCTCCGCCGCCGACCGCGCCTGGGGCAAGCCGCACGAGACCCTGGCCGGCCTGCTGGAAGTCCGCGGCCTGGGCGTGGTGCGTGCGCCCGCCCTGCCCCTCTGCGAGATCGCCCTGGTCATCCGCTGCGTGGAAACGCCCCAAGCCGTCGAGCGCCTGCCCGATCCCCAGTTCACGCCGATCGCGGGCGTTTCCATCCCCGTCTTCGACCTGTGGCCGCGAGAACCCGCCGCCCCCTTGAAAATCGACCGCATGATGCAGTCTCTTGGAGTCCCATCCTAACGGGCGTATCAAGGCCGCCCGCGCGACGCTCTCCCGGTCGCAGCGGGAATGGGGATCCCGTTTGAGACACAAGGCATGATCGGGCTCGTGATCGTGACGCACGGGCGTCTGGCGGAAGAGTTCGTCTCCGCCATGGAACATGTCGTCGGGCCGCAGGCCGCCGTGAAGGCGATCTGCATCGGCCCCGAAGACGACATGGAACGTCGCCGCTCGGATATCTTGAAGGCCTGCGCCGAAGTCGATGTCGACGGCGAGGGCGTCATCCTGCTGACCGACATGTTCGGCGGCACGCCCAGCAACCTGGCCATCTCGGTCATGGAGCAGACCAAGGCCGAGGTCATCGCCGGCCTGAACCTGCCCATGCTGATCAAGCTGGCCAGCGTGCGCCAGCGCGAGACCCTGCAAGCCTGCGTCGCCCACGCCCAGGAGGCTGGACGCAAGTACATCTCCGTGGCCTCCTACGTGCTCGCCGGAGAAAAGTAGCAGGCATGACGTCCAGAACGGTCGAGATCGTCAACGAGCGCGGCTTGCACGCGCGGGCCTCGGCCAAGTTCGTGAAGATGGCGTCCGGTTTCGACGCCGAGGTGACCGTCAGCCGCGAAGGCTCGTCCGTCGACGCCCGCTCGATCATGGGCCTGATGATGCTGGCCGCCGGCATCGGCTCGACCATCGACATCGCCGCCGAGGGCCCGGAAGCCGAAGCGGCGCTGGAAGCGCTGTGCGAACTGGTCGAGAACCGGTTCGACGAGGAGCGGTAAGTCTTCACTTCTCCCTAATCCCCTGCCGTCATCCCGCGCATAAAGCGCGGGATGACGGGTAGGATTTGAGGCGCTCCCCTCACTTCCCGCCAAACCACCCCTTCAACCGCTCCACCTCAGCCGCCGTCACCGCGATCACCGCCCCGTGTTTGGGGTTGGCGAAGTTCGTCGCCTTCATCGGCGAGTTCGGCTCGTTGAACCTTCCCAGATTCTTGAAGTGAACGAAGTCGGTCGTCTCCGAGAAACCCATGTTGTTCTTCGGCTTGGCCCCGAAAGCGTCGTACATCAGCACCCACGTGTCGGTCCCGTGCCGCCGCCAGACGTTGGGCGCCTCGGCGTGGACGGTCTCGGGGTCGATCTTCGTGGGATCGAAAACGTAGCCGCCGGTCAGGTGATCGGAGGCGGCCTGGCGGATGTTTCCTGGCGCCTCGTCGGTGACGTAGAACATCCGGTACTTGCCCCCGACCTTGGTGATGTCGGCGTCGATCGCCGCCTTGCCCTTGGTCGGGTAGTCGAACAGGCGCCGGGGCGCCGCCGTCAGGGTCGTGAAAGCCGGGTCGGCATAGGAATAGACGAGGTAGGCCGGGTCGTTATGAACGCGGGTGGTGTAGTAGACCATCAGCTTGCCGACCGACGGGTCCCAGATCAGCTCCGGCGCCCAGGCGGCGCTCAGGTCCTTCACCTCGTCGAACAGGTCGTCCGGCGCCACGCGGGCGTGGGTCCAGTGGATGAGGTCGTAGGACTTCATCAGGATCAGGTTCTTGTTGTTGCCCCAGCCCCACTCGGCCTGCGGGCGCTCCCATTGGGTGGGCCGCAAGCCCTCGCGCTGGGCGTAGACGTGCAGGTCGGTCATGGCCAGGTAGAAGGCCCCGTCCGGTCCGCGCAGGATGTAGGGGTCGCGCACACCCTTCTGATCGGCCAGCTGGGCGCCGGTGAAGATCGGCTCGCCGCCGTTGACGTCGGTGAACGTGTAGCCGTCCGGCGAGGTGGCGAAATAGACCGCGTGGGTCTCGTCCTTGAAATAGACGAAGAGGTAGCTGGTCTGGGCCTTGGCGGCGGGTACGGCGGCGGCGCGGCCGGTCAGCCTGTCGACCAGTTCCAAGGTCTTGGGGGCGGCGAAGGCCGGAACACTCGCGGCGATAAGAGCGACGGCGGCGGCCGCGTTCAGCAGGCGTTTCATCCTCGCTCCTCTCACCTCACCGGATTCAGGCCGATCACCGTCACCGAATGCGGCGGCAGCTCCAGGACACCGCCAGTCTTGATCACGGCCGGCTGCGGCTTGACCCGCGTCGGCGCGGCGAAGGTGTTGAACGCGCCCATGTCGTCGCCGGCCAGGGTGTCTCCGGTCGCGCCCTTGAAGGTGTAGCCGGTCACGGTCGGGATGATCTTCAGCGGCTGGCGCGGATCCAGGTTGGTGAACGACAGCCACAGCTTGCCGTCCTTGCCGACCGCGCCCATCGCATCCAAGCGCGGCAGGCTGATGTCGCCTTCCTTGTAGGTCCCGGCCTCGTAGACCACTGGCGCGACCCGCGCGTCCTGGAACGGCGCGTACATCCGGAACACATGGTACGTGGGCGTCAGCAACATCTTGTCGCCGTCGGTCAGGATCATCGCCTGCAGGACGTTGATCGTCTGGGCGATATTGGCCCCGCGCACCCGCTCGGCGTGACGGGCGAAGATGTTGAGGTTCAGGGCCGCGACGATGGCGTCGCGCTGGCTGCTCTGCTGGTAGAGCGACGACTGGGCCGCGCCCTCCTCTTCCTTGAACCAGGTCCCCCACTCGTCGACATAGAGCCCGATCTTCTTCTCCGGGTCGTACTTGTCCATGATCGCTGAGTGCTTGGTGACCAGCTCCTCCATCCAGAGGGTGGATTTCAGCAGCTCGGCATACTGGCGCGCGTCGAAGCCCGTCGCCCGCTCGCTCTTCTTGGGCCAGGTGTAGCTGTGCAGCGAGATCCCATCGATGCTCCAGTTCCATGTCGTCTTGACCGCGGCCTGCATCACCGTCTCGGTCCAGGCATAGTCGTCGCGGTCGGGGCCGACGGCGATCTTCAGCATCTTGCCCGCTGACTTCGGGTCCTTCTGGGCCGGGTTGAAGCTCTTGGAGAAGTTGGCGTAGCGCCGCATCTCGTGGACATATTCGGCCGCCGTCATCGCGCCGCCACAGCCCCAGCTCTCATTGCCCAGGCCCAGGATCGAGACCTTGTAGGGTTTGGGATGACCGTTGGCGGCCCGCAACTGCCCCAACTCGGTCGGCAGGTCGGTGGTCATGTATTCCAGCCACTCGGAACTTTCCTGCGGCGTGCCCGAACCGACGTTGATCGAGATGTAGGCGTCGGCCCCGATCTGGTCGACGAAGTCCATGAACTCGTGGGTGCCGAAGGTGTTGGGTTCGGTGACGCCGCCCCAGCTGGAGTTGATCGTCGTCGGCCGGTCTTTGCCGATGCCCTTCTTCCAATGATACTCGTCGGCGAAACAGCCGCCCGGCCAGCGGACATTGGGGACCTTGATCGCCTTCAGCGCGGCCACGACGTCGTTGCGGATGCCGCGCGTGTTGGGGACCTTCGGGTCCGGCCCGACCCAGATGCCTTCGTAGACACCGCGACCCAGATGCTCGGAGAATTGTCCGAGTATATTGCGATTGATGACCGCGCCGGACTTGGCGGCGTCGATCGTGATCCTGGTCTCGGGCTCGGCGGCTTGAACGGAGCCCGTTACGAGGAAAGCCACGGCGAAACTCGTCGCCAGCCAAAAGGTGTTCATCACCGCTTCCGTCCCGATTATTTTGTCCGACTATTGAGGGTGATCCAAACCGGGGGACGGAGGTTTGTCAAGGACGGCAGGGCCGTAAGTGGAGATGCAGAGGCCGCACTTATGCCACCCTCTCTGATGGCGAAAGGGTGGGGCTTCAGCGTGCTGCTGGCTGAACCCGCCCGTCGTCGGCATGGTCGAAGGTGAAGGGGTATGTCACTGCCCCTCTTCGACCGCCGGGCGTTTCCGGAAACGGCAGGGCTTGGTTGCCGGTAAGGCCTGAACAGGGCGACTCGGCGGGACGCTGGCGGATAACGGCTGCGCGGAGCGTCGGGCTTCGTCGAAACGGGTTCTATTCAAACACTCCGGACGTCGTCCAGCGCTCCGCGTCCCTTTCCGTGACGTCAGCGGCTGGCCGCGTGGAGCCAAGAGCACATGGCTCAACACTGGCCCCCACCTGCCCCGTTACACGGGTCTGCCCGCCCCCAAGCGGCGCGGAGGAGGACCGGCGAAGCCGGTGGAGGGGCCCGCGCCCTACTCCGCCGCGATGACCTCGTGCGAGTCGACCTTGGCCTCGACCCGCGCCTGACCGCCCATCGGCCGCAGGTCCAGGTCCTGGAACAGCTTTGAGTCCTCGTCCATGCCCGGCAGCGGGGTCGTCAGCAGCTTGCCGCCGACGAAGATCGAGTTGGCGCCGGCCATGAAGCACAGGGCCTGCAGCTCGCGGCTCATGCCCTCACGGCCGGCCGACAGGCGCACCATGGACTTGGGACAGACGATGCGGGCGACGGCGATGGTGCGGACGAACTCGATCGAGTCGATGGCCTTGCCCTTCGAGAGGACCTTGTCGCCCAGCGGCGTGCCGCTGACCGGCACCAGGCCGTTGATCGGCAAGCTGTCGGGATGGGCCGGCAGGGTGGCCAACTGGTGCAGCAGGCCGGCGCGGTCACGGCGCTGCTCGCCCATGCCGACGATGCCGCCGCAGCAGGTGCTCATGCCGGCGTCGCGGACGTGGGCCAGGGTGTCGAGGCGCTCCTGGTAGGTGCGCGTGGTGACGACGTCCTTGTAGTAGTCCGGACCGGTGTCGAGGTTGTGGTTGTAGTAGTCCAGCCCGGCTTCCTTCAGGGTCTTGGCCTGGTCGGCGGTCAGCATGCCCAGGGTGGCGCAGGTCTCCATGCCCAGCGCTTTCACCTCGCCGATCATCTGCGCCAGCTTTGGCAGGTCGCGATCCTTCAGCTCGCGCCAGGCCGCGCCCATGCAGAAGCGCTGGGCGCCGCCGTCGCGGGCCGCGCGAGCCTTGGCCACCACGTCGTCGGCGGCCATCAGCTTCTCGGCCTTGAGACCGGTCTTGAAGTGGGCCGACTGGCTGCAATAGCCGCAGTTCTCGGCGCAGCCCCCGGTCTTGACCGACAGCAACTGCGACAGCTGAACCTCGGAGGGATCGAAGTGCGCGCGGTGCACGTTGGCCGCCTGGAAGACCAGCTCCATGAAAGGCAGGTCGAACAGGGCCTCTACTTGCGCGAGGGTCCAATCGTGACGGGGAGCGGCGTTGATCTGAGTCATGGCGCGCACGTTTGGACCCGGACATGACGCTTGGCAAGACTTGGGCTAGAGGTGTTGCCGCTACTCGGGGTTTGGAGTTCGTAGGCCATGGATCACGAGATCGAGCTGAAATTCCTGATCCCGCCCGAAGCGGCGGCTTTGGCCCTGGCCCAACTGCAGGGCGAAGGCGCGGTGCGCCAGCTGGACGCCACCTATTTCGACACGCCCGACCACCTCCTGCGCAAGGCGGGCTTTGGCCTGCGGGTGCGCGACGGCGAAGGCGGCCGCAAGCAGACCCTGAAATCGGCCTCGGCCGGCGGCGTATTCTCGCGCGGCGAATGGGAAGAGAAGATCGCCGGACCCGGTCCCGACCGCGACGCTCTGGCCCGCACCCCGGCCGCCGCCATGCTGGCGGGCGAGGCCCTGGCGCCCGTCTTCACCACCCGCGTCGAGCGGACGGTGCGGATGGTCCAGGTCGGCGACGCGCTGATCGAGGCCGCCCTCGACCGCGGCGAACTCAGCGCGGACGGCCGCCGCGCGGCGGTCTGCGAACTGGAACTGGAATTGAAGGCCGGCGAGCCCGGCGCGCTGTTCGACCTGGCGCGGCAGCTGTCCCGAAGTGTGCCGCTGCGGCTGTCGCTGATCAGCAAGGCCGAGCGCGGCTATGGCCTGGCCTCAGGCTCGGACGCCGCCCCGCCCCCCCGCCGCCAGGCCGCGGCTCTGGAGCCCAAGGCCACGGTCGGCGAAGCGCTGCAGGCGCTCGGCCAGGCCACGCTCGCCCATCTCTGCGCGGGTCTGGAGGCCTTGCGCGAACGCCCCGAGCCGGACGCCGTCCACCAGGCCCGTGTGGCCACCCGCCGACTGCGGGCGCTGCTGAAGATCTTGAAGCCGCTGACTCAAGACGTGGCCGCTCAGCGCCTCGACGCCGAGCTGGATTGGCTGGCCGGCGAGTTCGACGCCGCCCGCGACCTGGACGTCTTTGTCGGCGAGGTGTGGGAAAAGCAGGTCGCCGGCGCAACCTTCACCGGCCGCGAGGCCTTCGAGCGCGGCCTGAAGGCGGCCCACGCCAACGCCTATCTGCGCATGGAGGCGGCGCTGGAAAGCGTCCGCATCCGCGATGTGCTGCTGGAAGCGGCCGCCTGGCTGGAAGCCGGCGCCTGGACCCGCGATCCGGCCCTGGCGGAGATCCGCAACGGCCGCGCCGCGACCTTCGCCGCGCAGAGGCTCGAGCATCACCGCCGGCAGGTGAAAAAACGCGCCAAGTCCTTCGCCGACCTCGACGCCCCGGCTCGCCACAAGCTGCGCCTGAAGGGCAAGACCCTGCGCTACGCCGCCGAGGATCTCGCGGCCCTGTTCCCGGACCATCCGAAACGCGCCGAACTCTTCATCAAGGCCTCGAAGGCCGTGCAGGACATCCTGGGCGAGTTGAATGACCGCAGCGTCCGTGCAGCCCTGGTCGCCACCGTAGCCCACGGTGATGAGACGCTGGCCCGCGACGCCGCTCGCGTAGTGCTGGCCGACGACGAAGGCGTGCTGCTGGAGAGCGCCGGCAAGGCGCTGGACGACCTGCTCGACGCCAAGCCGTTCTGGTGAAGCAGAAACGTAAGCGTCGTCCGCGAACCACGGAGCCGCAAGGTCAGGATCTGGCTTTCCGCGCGAAGATCGCCTTGGCCGAGTTTCGTCGGCGGGCGATGCGGCTGAGAGCGATCTTGAGGACCTGTTCGTCGATGGCGTCTGGGTCGAAGCCGTCGAACCAGTCGTTGATGTCGGCATGGTCTGGGTGCTTGGGATCGTCCAGGACTTCGAGAGCGCCGTAGAAGCCGGGGATGCCGCCGCAGTCCTCCGGCGGGGCCGCACGCTCGCCCGCGATGTAGCGCGGATACTCCCCGTCCGGGTCTCCTGGGCGGACGTCGGTAAGGGTGAGCCAGTGCTCCCAGCTGTCTCCGAAGTCGTAGGTATAGTCGAGGGCGGTTTTTCTGGGCTTGAGGATCTCGCGCAGGCGCACCTTGTCGGCCTTGAGGGTGGGCGATCCGCCCCAATCGTCGCCGGAGATGGGCTGGCCATAGCGTTGCTTGCCTTGGCGCAACTCCCATAGATGTTGATCGCACCAGCCCATGGCGGCCTGGACGACGTCATGCAGCACTGTCAGCGTCATCGAAGTCGGGACCTCGACCTGCCGCCAGATCGCGGGCTCGGTGTCGAGCAGATCGATCCGCAAGGTGGTGACGTGACCCCCTGAAACTCCTCCAGGAATAATTAGAGTCCGCGCACCAAAAGGACGGACGAATGAAGCGGTCACGGTTCACGGAAGAGCAGATTATTGGGATCCTGCGCGAGCAGGAAGCGGGCGTGCAGGTGGCGGACCTGTGCAGGAAGCAC
>CAIUMD010000032.1 GCA_903900155.1 uncultured Caulobacterales bacterium
AGAAGCAGCGCTCGACGAGATTTCGCAGGGCGTAGAGATGGCCGTCGATGACCGGCTGGACCTTGCGGTTGCGCTTTGGCGGGATGACGGCGGCTATGCCGCGATCTTTCAGGTCGGCGAGGATGGTGTCGGCGTCGTAGCCCTTGTCGCCCAGGAGCACCTTGGGTTCGGGGCCGGGCTCGTCCATGACCGGCCCATAGCCCCTGACGTCGGAGACTTCGCCGCCGGTGAGGACCGCCGCGACCGGGAGGCCCAGGCCGTTTGTCCTCAGATGGATCTTGGTCGAGAAGCCACCTCGAGAGCGCCCAAGACTTTCGCCTTGAGGGCCAGCCGCTTTTTTTGGGCGCCGGCGGCATGTTGGTGAGCACGCACGATGGTTGAGTCGATCATCTGCAGGCTGTCCTGGCCGACGCCGCTCTCGTTGAGCGCCGCCAGCATGACCTCCCACACGCCCGACAGCGTCCAGCGGCGGAACTGCCGGTAGACCGAGCCCCACTTGCCGAAGTGATCGTGCAGATCGCGCCAGGCCGAGCCCGTCCGGGCGAGCCAGAACACCCCGTCCAGCACCCGTCGGTGATCCCGCGGCCGTCGGCCGCGTCGCGGACCCGTCTCGATCACGAACGGCGCGAAGAACGCCCACTCTTCATCCGACATCAAGCCGCGAACCAAGGCCGCTCTCCTCAAAAAGCAGCCTTGAATCAGCGATCAGCCAATTTGGAAATCCATTTTGTCAACAGGACCTAATCTGTCCCGTGTTGCGCTGCCGCAAGGTCCGCCTTGCCTGCGCCCCCTGGCGTCGCTAGGGCTGGCTTCCTAAGGTGGGCGAACCACCAGCATGAATATCCGGGCAGGGGAGTACGCGCGTGCAGCACATTCTCGAGGAACTCGACCGTCGTCGCGAGCAGGCCAAGGCCGGCGGCGGCGAGGCGCGCGTCGCCGCCCAGCACGCCAAGGGCAAGCTGACCGCCCGCGAGCGCATCGACCTGCTGCTGGACGAGGGTTCGTTCGAGGAGTTCGACATGTTCGTCGAGCACCGCTGCGCCGACTTCGGCATGGAAAACCAGAAGATCCCCGGCGACGGCGTCGTCACCGGCTGGGGCACGATCAACGGCAAGGTCGTCTATCTGTTTTCCAAGGATTTCACGGTGTTCGGCGGCAGCCTGTCGAACGCCCACGCCCAGAAGATCATCAAGGTCCAGCGCCAGGCCATGAAGGTCGGCGCGCCGATCATCGGCCTGTTCGACGCCGGCGGGGCCCGTATCCAGGAGGGTGTCGACAGCCTGGCCGGCTATGCCGACATCTTCCTCGAAAACACCCTGGCCAGCGGCGTCATCCCGCAGATCAGCGTGATCATGGGCCCGTGCGCCGGCGGCGACGTCTACTCGCCGGCGATCACCGACTTCATCTTCATGGTCAAGGACACGAGCTACATGTTCGTGACCGGCCCGGACGTCGTGAAGACCGTCACCAACGAGGTCGTGACCGCGGAGGAACTGGGCGGGGCCCGCGTCCATGCCGCCAAGTCGGGCGTGGCCGAAGGCGCGTTCGAGAACGACCTGGAGGCCCTGACCCAGGTGCGCCGCCTGGTCGACTTCCTGCCCTCGTCCAACCGCGAGCCGGCGCCCGAGCGCGAGAGCTTCGACGAGCCCTATCGCGAGGAGATGAGCCTGGACACCCTGGTCCCGGCCGATCCGACCAAGCCCTACGACATCAAGGAGCTGATCCTGAAGATGGTCGACGAAGCCGACTTCTTCGAGATCAGCAGCGAGTGGGCCAAGAACATCGTCTGCGGCTTTGCCCGCATGGACGGCGAGACCGTCGGCATCGTCGCCAACCAGCCGCAGGTGCTGGCCGGGGTGCTGGACATCGACAGCTCGCGCAAGGCCGCGCGCTTCGTGCGCTTCTGCGACGCCTTCAACATCCCGATCATCACGCTCGTGGATGTCCCGGGCTTCATGCCGGGGACCAAGCAGGAGTACGGCGGCCTGATCAAGCACGGCGCCAAGCTCTTGTTCGCCTATGCCGAGGCCACGGTGCCGAAGATCACGGTCATCACCCGCAAGGCCTATGGCGGCGCCTATGACGTGATGAGCTCCAAGCACCTGCGCGGGGATCTGAACTACGCCTGGCCGACCGCCGAGATCGCGGTGATGGGCGCCAAGGGCGCGGTCGAGATCATCTTCCGCCAGGAAGCCAAGGATCCCGAGGCCCTGGCCGTGCGCGAGGCCGAGTACAAGGACCGCTTCGCCAATCCGTTCGTGGCGGCGCAGCGCGGCTATGTGGACGACGTGATCATGCCGCACGGGACGCGGCGGCGGATCGTGCGGGGCTTGAAGAGCCTGAAGGGGAAGGAGCTGTCCAACCCCTGGAAGAAGCACGACAACATTCCGCTGTAGGGCCATCTTCTCTGCTCCCCCTCTGGGGGAGCTGTTGCGGAGCGACTGAGGGGGCAGCACCGCCGACGCCGAGCTGCCCCCTCCGGCCCTCTGGGCCACCTCCCCCAGCGGGGGAGGAGAGCGCGCATTGCGCCAAACCTTTCCCTCGCCGCCCGACCCTTCTATATGCGGACGCTTCTACACCTCCCGTGACTCCCCGAAAGGCCGCGCCCGCATGGCTCGCATCCTGATCACCTCGGCTCTGCCGTACATCAACGGCATCAAGCACCTGGGGAACCTGGCGGGATCGATGCTGCCGGCGGACGTCTATGCGCGGTTCAAGCGGGCCCAGGGTCACGAGACGCTGTACATCTGCGCCACAGACGAGCACGGCACGCCCGCCGAACTCGCGGCCAGCGCCGCCGGCCAGGACGTCGCCACCTACTGCGCCGAGCAGCACGTGCTGCAACACGATGTCGGCCGCGCGTTCGGCCTGTCGTGGGACCATTTCGGCCGCTCGTCCTCGCCGCAGAACCATCGCCTGACCCAGCACTTCTGCCAGGCCCTGGAAGATCATGGCCTGATCGAGGAACGCGTCGACCAGATGGTCTATTCGGTCGACGACAAGCGCTTTCTGCCGGACCGCTACGTCGAAGGCACGTGCCCGCATTGCGGGTTCGAAAAAGCGCGCGGCGACCAGTGCGACAACTGCGGCAACCTGCTGGACCCGACCGACCTGAAGGATCCGTACTCGGTGATCTCGGGCTCGCGGAACATCGAGGTGCGCGACACCCGTCACCTGTACCTGCTGCAGACCAAGATGCAGGACAAGATCCGCGCCTGGGTCGACAGCCACGGCGACTGGCCGCAACTGGCCCGCTCGATCGCCTACAAGCACCTGGACGAAGGCCTGATCGACCGCGGCATCACCCGCGATCTTTCCTGGGGTATTCCTGTGGCCCAAGGCGGAGTTCCGCGCTCGGGCTTCGAGGACAAGGTCTTCTACGTCTGGTTCGACGCCCCGATCGAGTACATCGCCGCCACGCAAGAGTGGGCCGAGGGCTCGCCCGACCGCGACTGGAAGCGCTGGTGGCGCACCGACGCGGGCGCGGAAGACGTCCGCTACGTCCAGTTCATGGGCAAGGACAATGTCGCGTTCCACACCGTCAGCTTCCCGGCCACCATCCTCGGCGCCGAAGAGCCGTGGAAGAGCGTCGACATGCTCAAGGCCTTCAACTGGCTGAACTGGTACGGCGGCAAGTTCTCGACCTCGTCCAAGCGCGGCGTGTTCATGGACGCGGCCCTGGAGATCCTGCCGCCCGACCTGTGGCGCTGGTACCTGACGGCCAACTCGCCGGAAGGGTCGGACACCGCCTTCACCTGGGAGCAGTTCGCCAGCGCCGTGAACCGCGACCTGGCCGACGTGCTGGGCAACTTCGTCAACCGCATCCTGAAATTCAACGAGAGCAAGTTCGAGGGTGTGGTCCCAGCGGGCGGCGAGCCCGGTCCGCTGGAAGATAAGCTGTTCGCCGATGTTTCCGCGCGTCTTGCGGATCTTGCCGAACAGATGGACGCCATCGAGATTCGCAAGAGCGCCCAGGCGCTGCGGGCCCTGTGGGTGGTCGGCAACGAGTACCTGCAGGAAGCCGCGCCGTGGACCGCGATCAAGACCGATCGCGACCGCGCCGCCGTCATCGTTCGCACGGCCCTGAACCTGGTGGCGCTGTACGCCAAGATCTCGGCCCCGTTCATCCCGTTCGCGGCCGAGAAGATCGGCGACGCCTTCGGCCTGGAGTTCCCGGCCCAGTGGCCGTCGAACGACGCCAAGGCCGAGCTGGACAAGCTGGCGGTCGGGACGGCGGTGACGGTGCCGGACGTCTTGTTCAAGAAAATCGAGGAAGACCAGATCGCCGAATGGTCCGCCCGCTTCGGCGGCGCGGAGTAACATGCTCCCGGGGGCGGACAAGGCGGAGGATACCCTTTCAAATGGGGGCCTCCCGACCCTCGTCCGCCTCTGCCTGTTCTACGCCGCGATCTATCTGAGCTCGGGCGTCAGCCTGCCGTATATCGGCACCTATCTGCGCTCGCGCGGCATGAGCGGCGGTGAGATCGGCCTGATCCTGGCCGTGCCGCTGCTGCTGAAACCCTTCACCGGCGCCTCGCTGGCGGTGTGGGCCGACGGCTTCACCCTGCGGCGCACCCCGATGATCCTGCTGCTGGTCGGGGCAGGGCTGGGTTATGCGGGGCTGCTGATCTCGCCGAACCTGTGGTGGTTCATCCTGGCCTGGTTCATCGGCCAGACCCTGCTGTCGACCGTCTCGCCGCTGATCGACGTGATCACCCTGCGCCGGGCGCGGCTGGAGAACTTCAACTACGGCATCCCGCGCGGCACGGGCTCTTCGGCCTTCATCGCCGCCAACCTGGCCATGGGCGCGATCCTGACCTTCGCCGCGCCGACCGTCATCGCCATCTGGATCGCGGTGGCGTGCTTCGTCGGCGCCGTGGCCGCGGCCCTGGCCGTACCGCCCGAGCGGGTCCATGCCGAGGGCGCCAAGCCCGACCGGTCGGAACGCTGGAAGGGGCTGAGCGACCTGCTCTCCAACCGCACCTTCGTGCTGGCGGTGGTCACGGCGGGCCTGATCCAAGGGGCGCACGCCTTCTACTACGGCTTCTCGGCCATCCTCTGGCGCAAGCAGGGGATCAGCGAGCCGATGATCGGCATCCTGTGGGGCTTCGGCGTCGCGGCCGAGGTCGGCTTCATGTGGTTCCTGGAGCCGCTGCGCCGCCGTTGGGGTCCCGAGCGGTTCCTGATCCTGGGCGCGAGCGCGGCTGTCCTGCGCTGGACAGCTTACGCCTTCGAACCGCCGCTGTGGGCGCTGTTCCCGCTGCAGATGCTGCACTCGATGACGTTCGCCGCGAGCTTCCTGGCCTCGCTGCGCCTGATCGAGAAGCTGGCCCCGCCGGCAGCGGCGTCGCCGGCCCAGGCGATCAATTCGGCGCTGTCGTCGGGCTTCACCCTGGGCATCGCGACCCTGGCCTCGGGCCCGCTGTTCGACGCCCTGGGCGCGAAGGGCTACCTGGCCACCGCCTTTATGGCCCTGTTGGGCCTGGGCGGCGCGATACTCCTATCGCGCCGCTCCAAACGTCAGATCGTGTAGTCGATCTCCTGGCCTTCCAGCCAGGCGACGATCCGTTCGGCCGCCTCGACGGGATCGATGGCGGTGGTGTCGATCCGCAGCTCGGGCTTCTCCGGCGCTTCGTACGGACTGTCGACGCCGGTGAAGTTCTTCAGCTGGCCCGAGCGGGCCTTTTTGTAGAGGCCCTTCACGTCGCGGGCCTCGGCAACGGCCAGGGGGGTGTCGACGAAGACCTCGATGAACTCGCCGCCATCCAGCAGGTCGCGCGCCAGCTGGCGCTCGGCCCGGAACGGCGAGATGAACGCGGTCAGCACGATCAGGCCGGCGTCGACCATCAGCTTGGCGACCTCGGCCACCCGGCGGATGTTCTCGACGCGGTCCTCCTCGGTGAAGCCGAGGTCCTTGTTGAGCCCGTGGCGGACGTTGTCGCCGTCCAGCAGGTAGGTGTGGCGGCCAAGCGCGTGCAGGCGCTTCTCGACCAGGTTGGCAATGGTCGACTTGCCCGCGCCCGACAGGCCGGTCAGCCAAACGACCTGGCCGCGCTGGCTCTTCAGCGCCGAACGCGACGTCTTCGTCACGTCGGTGTGCTGCCAGTGGATGTTGTCGGCCCGGCGCAGGGCGAAGTTGATCATGCCCGAGCCGACCGTACGGTTGCTGAGGCGGTCGATCAGGATGAAGCCGCCCATCTGGCGGTTGTCGGCATAGGCCTCGAACGGGATGGCCTGGTCCAGCGAGAGGTTGCAGACCCCGATCTCGTTCAGCTCCAGGCGTTTGGCGGCCGTATGCTCCAGCGTGTTGATGTTCACGCGGTGCTTGATGTCGGTGACGCTGGCGCTGACCGTGCGTGCGCCCAGCTTCAGCAGGTAGGTGCGGCCCGGGGGCAGGGGCTCGTCGTCCATCCAGACGAGCGTAGCCTCGAACTGGTTGGCGACCGGCGCTGGAGCGTTGGCCGAGGCGATGACGTCGCCGCGCGAGATGTCAATCTCGTCTTCCAGCGTCAGGGTCACCGACTGGCCGGCGACGGCCTGGTCGAGATCGCCGGGCAGGGTGACGATGCGGGCCACGCGGCTTTCGCGGCCCGAGGGCAGGGCGCGGATGCGGTCGCCCGGCTTGATGGTCCCCGAGGCGACCAGGCCCGAGAAGCCCCGGAAGTCGAGGTTCGGGCGATTGACCCACTGCACCGGCATACGGAAGGGCTTGGATTGCAGGTCGTCCTCGACCTCCACGCCTTCCAGCCACTCCATCAGGATCGGGCCGTCGAACCACGGCGTATGCTCGCTGCGCGCGGCCATGTTGTCGCCGCCCAGGCCCGAGATCGGGATGGGCGTGAAGACCTTGAGGCCGATCTGCTCGGCGAACGCGCGGTAGTCGGCGACGATGGCGTCGAACACCGACTGCTCCCAGTCGACCAGGTCCATCTTGTTCACCGCCAGCACCACGTTGCGGATGCCCAGCAGCGAGACGAGGTAGCTGTGGCGGCGGGTCTGGGTCAGCACGCCCTTGCGCGCGTCGATCAGGATCACGGCCGCGTCGGCGGTCGAAGCGCCGGTGACCATGTTGCGGGTGTACTGTTCGTGGCCGGGGGTGTCGGCGACGATGAACTTGCGCCTCTCGGTCGAGAAGAAACGGTAGGCGACGTCGATGGTGATGCCTTGCTCGCGCTCGGCGGCCAAGCCGTCGACCAGCAGGGCGAAGTCGATCGCCCCGCCCTGGGTGCCGACCTTCTTGCTGTCGGCTTCGAGGGCCGCCAGCTGGTCCTCGAAGATCATCTTGCTGTCGTACAGCAGGCGACCGATCAGGGTGGACTTGCCGTCGTCGACGCTGCCGCAGGTGATGAAGCGCAGGAGCGACTTGTGCTGATGCTGGTGCAGATAGGCGTCGATATCTTCGGCGATCAGGGCGGACTGGTGCGCCATCAGAAATAGCCTTCCTGCTTCTTCTTCTCCATCGAGGCGGACTGGTCGTGGTCGATGACTCGGCCCTGGCGCTCCGACGTGGTGGTCAGCAGCATTTCCTGGATGACCTGGGGCAGGGTGGCGGCCTCGCTCTCGACCGCGCCCGTCAGCGGGTAGCAGCCCAGGGTGCGGAAGCGGATGCTCTTCATCTGCGGGACTTCGCCGTCGCGCAGGCGGAAGCGGTCGTCGTCGACCATTATCAGCGCGCCGTCGCGCTCGACCACCGGTCGCTCGGCCGCGAAGTACAGCGGCACGATCGGGATGTTCTCCAGGTGGATGTACTGCCAGACGTCCAGCTCGGTCCAATTGGAGATCGGGAAGACGCGCAAGGATTCGCCGGGGTGCTTGCGGGTGTTGTAGAGATTCCACAGCTCCGGCCGCTGGTTCTTCGGATCCCAACGATGCTCGGACGAGCGGAACGAGAAGACGCGCTCCTTGGCCCGGCTCTTCTCCTCGTCACGGCGGGCGCCGCCGAAGGCCGCGTCGAAGCCGTACTTCGACAGAGCCTGTTTCAGGCCTTCGGTCTTCCAGAGGTCGGTGTGCAGGGCGCTGCCGTGGTCGAACGGATTGACGCCGCGAGCTTCGGCGTCGGGGTTCTTGTGGACGATCAGGTCGAAGCCCAGCTCGGAGGCGACCTTGTCGCGCAGGGCGTACATGTCCCGGAACTTCCAGGTCGTGTCGACGTGCAGCAGCGGGAAGGGCGGCTTGCTGGGATAGAACGCCTTGGCGGCCAGATGCAGCATCACCGCGCTGTCCTTGCCGATCGAGTACAGCATGACCGGACGTTCGCACTCGGCCGCCACTTCCCGCAGGATGTGGATGCTCTCGGCCTCCAGGCGCTGGAGGTGCGTGAGGCGGGCCGGCGAGATCTCAGCTTTTAGAAGATCTGGGGTCATCGGTTCCGGCGGGTGCGCGGCGGGTGCGAATTGGGTAAGGGCCAAGGCGAGGGTCCGCAAAGGAAAAATGTCCGGGACCGTCCCGTTGGAACAGGGCGGCCGCGTGCAGGTTGGGACCTAGGCCCGACCGTGTTCGGCGACAACCGCCGGAAATCTGGGGGCGCTGTCAGTTGGCTTGGCGCCACAGTCTGTAAGCTACGGCTTTCATGACCAAAAGTTCACTCGCGCGGGCCAATCGAGTCTCGCATAACGACGCTATCGGTTCCCGAGGTGGGCAATGGGCTTCCTGACCGAAATGTTGGCCGTGGCGATTGTCTGGCTGTCGTCGTTCGCGCTGTGCCAGTTCGGCGTGGCGGTCGAGCAGGCGTGTCCGCATGCCAAGAGCCAGACCCAGCACAAGACCGTCGCTCGTTCGCCGCGTGACCTGATCAAGCCGATGCCGATCGCCGTTAGCGCCCCCGCTGCCGCTTCGCGCGAGGCCTGAAGGCGCTTCCAGACGCCGCAACCCCTGCAAACACAAGCAAAGTTGCTTTCCGTCAGGGCGTTTCACCGTTAGGTTCATGTGACACGCGAAGGAGGGGTCCGGCGCGCGAAGGTTGTCTCTGCGCCCCTCGCCGACGCTTTAGGACCCTGGCTGTGTATGAAGCCTAAGAAGCGCCAACCGCTCGATTTCTCCGCGACGCCGACGGAAACTCCTCCCGAGGATGCCAAGATCGCGCCCGAACTCCCTCCGGAGCTTCCCGAGACCACGTCGTTTTCCGAGCCTGAAGCGGCCATCCCGACCGCCGAGCCCTTGAGCCTGCAAGAGACTGTGGACAACGACCTGGCCGTGCCGCCGCCGTCGGCCGTGCGTTCGCGCCGTCGCCGTGAACAGGCGTCCGAGCCCGTGACCAGCTTCGCCGAGCCGGACCTCAAGCCGGCCACCTCGCTGGCCTTTGGCGTCCAGCCGCCCGCGCCGATCGTCGAGAGCGCAACCGCCGCGCCGGCCAAGGCCGAGAAGCGCGAGGCCGCCCTGGACCTGCGTGGTCCGGTCGCCGCGGCGCCCGTGCCGCTGACTGCCGAGCCCGCGCCGCGCCGCATGTCGGGCGTGCTGTTTTGGACGATCGCCACCGCCATCGCCGCCCTGTGGGCCCTGGCCCCGATCGCGTTCGCCCTGGGTTTCGCCCGCGGCGTGCCGGCCTTCAAGGTCGAGGGCTTCGCGCTTATGGTCTTCGCGGGCCTGGCCATCGGGCCAGCGCTGCTGACCCTGCTGGGCGCCTATCTGCTGCGCCAGGCCACGGGCATCGCCGACGAGCTCCGTCGCACCCGCACCCTGACCGACCGCATCGTGACCCCGGCCGCCCTGGCCTCCGTCGGCGCCTCCAGCGCGGCCGAGGCCATGCGCCAGGGCGTCGAGGACGCCGCCAACGCCGCCGAGCGGGCGCGCGAGCACATCATCTCGCTACGCCAGGCCCTGGCCGAAGAGACCGCCCGCCTGGCCGAGGCCGCTGGCGAGTCGGCCAAGATGGCCAACCAGCTGGCCCAGGGCCTGTCCCACGAGCGCACGGCGATGGAGACCCTGTCGCAGTCGCTGGATGCTCGCTCCACCGCCGTGGTCGACGCCATCGGCAGTCAAGCCCGCATGGTGGCCGAGGCCTCCGACCTGGCCGAGACCCAGTTGCGCGAGGCCGAAGCCGCCCTGGCCGCCCGCGCCGCCGACCTGGCCGCCGCCGCGGCCGAAGCCTCGGACGCCGCCCGCGTCGGGGCCGAGGATCTGTCGCGCCAGATCGCTCGTCTGGAGACCGCCGGGACCGGCGTCGGCGACCAAGTCGCCACGGTTGAAAAGAGCCTGGCCGCCCAGCGCGCCGCCCTGGTCGAGATCAGCCAGGCCCTGCGCTCGGAACAGGAGGACTTCGCCGCCGAGGCCGAGACCCGCACCGCCCAGCTCACCGAGTTCGTCGCCTACACCCGCGTCGGCGCCACCGAGCTGTCGGATACCGCCGCCATGGGCGCGGAGATCCTGCGCGGCCTGATCAGCGCGGCCGCCGACCAGTTCCGCGAGATGGGCGAGAACGCCACCGCCCAGCGCGAGGCCTTCGCCGACAACGCCAAGAAGACGCTTGAGACCATCGGCGACGCCGCCGAGCAGCAGCGCACCCTGCTGGAAGACGAGCTGAAGGCGGCCATGGAAGCCATGGCCGAGGCCGCTCTGAAGGCGGGCGAAAGCGTCGAGGCCCGCGTCGAGGCCGCCCGCAGCCGCGTCGACCAGCTGAACGAGATCGCCTTCGCCGCCGGCCAGAAGGCCGACGCCGTCTTCGAATCCCGCATGGAAGAGGCGCGCGACATCATCGAGCACTCGGCCCAGATGGTGGAGCAGGCCGGCGCCCGCACCTCGCAGAAGCTGGCCGACTCGGTCGCCGCCGCGCGCGGCACGCTGGACGAGCTGGAGGCGATGCTGGCCGAGATCGGCAAGCGCACCACCGACCTGCCGGCCGAGGCGCTGCACAAGGCTGGCGAGGTCCGTGTCTCGATCGAGCAGGGCGTCGAGCACCTGATGAACGCCATCCGTCGCACCGCCGAGGAGACGGCCGCGATCGACCAGGCCTTCCAGGAGCGCGTGCGCCGCAACTACGAGATGCTGAGCGAGGCAGCTGGCGCCGTGACCGCGTCCAGCGCCTCGACCGTCGCCGCCCGTACGACCTCGGCCAGCGCGCCGCCGATCCGCACCCGCACCGCTCCGCCGCCGCCTCCGGCCGATCCTCTGCCGATGATCGAGTTCGAGGATGAGGACGAGCCGCCGCCGGCCGATCGTCGCCGCCTGCGTCTGACGCCGACCGCCACCGACGAGGAGTTCCGCTCGGTGTTCGAGCAGGCTTCCACGCGCAAGCACGCCGGTCAGCCCGCGCCCGAGCCGGACGGCGAGGGCGGCTGGAGCTGGCGCAACCTGCTGGCCGGTATCGAGAACAGCACGCCCGGCGACAGCGGCCTGGGCGAGAAGCTGGCCGCCGAGATCACGGCCATGGGTATCGATCCGCACGCCCTGCTGCCGCGCGGCCGCATCGACGAGATCGCCGCCGCCCTGCAGACTCGCGACGCGGTCGGCGCTCGCGAGGTGGTCAAGCGCCTGGCGCCCGCCGCCATCCGCCGCCTGGTCCGCCGCCTGTTCTCGGACGCCACGCTGAAGGCCAATACCGAGCGGTTCCTCACGCGCTATTCCGGCATGATCGAGGAAGCCGCGGGCCAGGATCGCGAAGGCTTCCTGCTGGCGGCGCTGCTGTCGTCTGACGCGGGCCGAGCCTATCTGCTGCTCGACGCGGCTAGCGGCGACCTGCGCTAGGTGAAGCGCCTTTTCGACTTCACGGCGGCGGCGATCGGCCTGATCGTGCTGGTCCTGCCGCTCGTCGTACTGTGGGCGGTGGTGCGCCTGACCTCGCCGGGGCCGGGGCTCTACTGGTCGCAGCGGGTGGGGAAGGGCTCGGGTCTGTTCCCGATGCCCAAGTTCCGCACCATGCGGATCGACACGCCCGAGGTCGCCACGCACCTGCTGGAGAACCCCGACCAATGGCTGACGCCGGTCGGGCCGCTGATGCGCAAGCTCAGCCTGGACGAGTTGCCGCAGCTGTGGAGCGTGCTGATCGGCCATATGAGCCTGGTCGGGCCGCGCCCGGCGCTGTTCAACCAGGATGACCTGATCGCGGCGCGTAAGATCGCCGGCGTCGACGCGCTGCGTCCTGGGGTCACCGGCTGGGCGCAGATCAACGGCCGCGACGAACTGGCCATCCCGGACAAGGTGGCGCTGGACGCCGAGTACCTGGCCCGGCGTTCGTTCCTGTTCGACCTGGAGATCCTGGTCAGCACCGTCGTGCCGGTGCTGACGGCGCGTGGGGTGACGCGATAGCGCAGCGGGGCCGTCCTCGTCCTTCGACAAGCTCAGGATGAGGACTAGTATTGACGCCGCTTCAGTAGAAACCTCACCCTGAGCTTGTCGAAGGGCGAGGTTTCGGTTCCTCGGACTAAGCCAGCTCGGCGTAGGCCTTCTCGACAGCTTCCACGAACGTCGCGTTGCCCGTCAGCTTGGCCAGGAACACGCTGTCCAGGGCCAGGAAGGCGGCGACGTCGGTCTTGGCGTCGCCGGTGACGCCCACGCCGATCTCGGTCAGCTTGTCGTGCAGCGGGTCGGTGATGGCCTCGCCGGTCTTGGCGCGCAGGGCGATGAAGCGCATCCAGGCCGCCAGCGGGATCGCCAGGCGCTCGATCGAGCGGCCGGCCTCCAGGGTTTCCGTCAGCGTGCCGAGAATGCGGAAGGGCAGCTTCTGCGAACCGTCCCAGGCGATCTGCGACAGGTAGTGGCGGATCTCGGGATTGCGAAAGCGGGCCAGGATGGCCTCGGCGTAGTCGGCCAGGTCCAGGCCGCGCGGGGCCGTCAGGGTCGGGATGATGTCCTTGGCCATCATGTCGCGGGCCAGGGTTTCCAGCACCGGGTCGCTGACGGCCTCGAACACCGTCTCGTGGCCGCGCAGGACGCCGGCATAGGCGAGCGTCGAGTGGACGCCGTTCAGCAGGCGCAGCTTGGCGCGCTCGAAGCCGCGGACGTCGTCGGTCAGGATGACGCCGACGCTGGCCAGGTCCGGCGCGTCAGCGGGGAGCACGTCCTCGACGACCCACTGGGTGAAGGCCTCGCGCTGGATCGGCCAGGCGTCCTCCAGGCCCGTGGCGGCCAGGACCCGCTCTCGCAGCGCGTCGTCGGTGGCCGGGGTGATGCTGTCGACCATGGTGCGCGGGAAGCTGCCATGGACCTCGATCCAGGCGGCCAGGTCGGCGTCGATCTTGGCGGCGAAGGCCACCACGGCCGCCTTCAGGCGCCAGCCGTTGTCGGCGAGGTTGTCGCAGGCCACGACGGCGTAGGGCGACAGGCCGGCGGCGAAGCGGCGGCGCAGGCCCTCGACGATGTAGCCGACGGCGCTCTTGGGCTCACGCGGATTGGCCAGGTCGTGGACGATGTCGGGGTGCTTATCGTCCAACCCGCCTTCGGCCGACAGGGTGTAGCCCTTCTCGGTGACGGTCAGGGTGACCATGCGGGTCGACGGAGCGGCCAGGCGAGCGAAGACCGACGGTGGATCCTCGGGCGCGACCAGCACCTCGCGGATCGCGCCGATCATGCGGAAGGTGGTCTCGGCGTCCAGCTGGGCCAGAGTGTAGAGGCCGTCCTGCGGCTCCAGGGCGTCGCGGACGCCGGGGCTCTTCAGCGACACCGCGCAGATCCCCCAGCGCGGATCGATCGCCAGCAGCTGGTCGAAATAGAAGGCCTGGTGGGCGCGGTGGAAGGCGCCGGGTCCGAAGTGGACGACGCCGATCTGGACCTTGTCGCGGTCATAGCTCGGCAGGGCCGTGCCCGGAGCCGCGCCCGGATAGCTGGTGGCGCTCAGACGCAGGGCGGGGGAGGAGGAAGCCGTCAAGGGAACTCGCCTAGTTGTCGTAGGGGAAGGAGCCGGGCGCTAGATGAGCCAGTTCGGACACCGGTGGCAATCCAGCTTGACCTTCAAAGCGTCACGCCCGACTTCCAGATGGCGATTTCGCGCTCGCCGTTCAGTTCTGCCTTGGTGGCCTTGCCCGAGGCGGTGTCGACCACCAGGTCCATCAGGCGGTTGGCGGCCTCGTCCATCGAAACGCCCTCCAGCACCTGGCCGGCGTCGAAATCGATCCAGCCGGGCTTGCGCTGGGCTAGGCCCGAGTTCGAAGCGATCTTCAGGGTCGGGGCGGGAAAGCCCAGCGGCGTGCCGCGGCCGGTGGTGAACAGGATGACCGTGGCGCCGGCCGCCGTCAGGGCCGTCGACGACACCGCGTCGTTGCCCGGTGCTTCCAGGAAGGTCAGGCCGTGCGGGCCGACCTTTTCGCCGTAGCGCAGCACCTCGACCAGCCGGGCTCGGCCGCCCTTCTGCACCGCGCCCAGGGATTTCTCCTCCAGCGTGGTGATCCCGCCGGCGATGTTGCCGGGCGAGGGGTTTTCGTAGATCGGCTGGTTGTTGTCGATGAAGTAGCGCTTGAAGTCGTCGATCACCGCGACGGCCTGGTCGAAGATCTCGCGGCTGGCGGCGCGCTGCAGCAGCACGTTCTCGGCCCCGAAGACCTCGGGGATCTCGGTCAGCACCGGCGTGCCGCCGGCGTCGGCCACCTTGTCGGCGATGCGGCCGACCAGCGGATTGGCCGTGACGCCCGAAAAGCCGTCCGAGCCGCCGCACTTGAGGCCCACGACCAGTTCCGAGACCGGGATCGGCTCGCGCTTATCCTGCTCGGCCCGTTCGACCAGGGCCTCGACGGCGGCCAGGCCGTCTTCAAGCTCGTCCTCGACCATCTGGGTGGTGAAGCTGCGCAGGCGATCGCGGTCGATCTCGGGCGCGCTGTCCAGCAGGGCCTTGAGTTGGTTGTTCTCGCAGCCCAGGCCCAGCAGCAGCACGCCGCCGGCGTTGGGGTGGCTGGCCAGGGCGGCGATCAGCTTGCGGGTATGGGTCAGGTCATCGCCCAGCTGCGAGCAGCCGAACGGATGCGGGAAGGCGAAGACGCCGTCGACACGGCCGGCGAAGCGCTGGTTGGCCTTCTCGGCGATGCGGCGGGCGGTGTTGGCCACGCAGCCGACGGTGCACAGCACCCAGATTTCGTTGCGCGTGCCGGCCCGGCCGTTCTTGCGGCGATAGCCGTCGAAGGTGCGGATAGGTGTCTCCGCTTGGGGTTCCGGCGCGGTGGGCGTGAAGCTGTAGCCCTCGACGCCCTCCAGGCGGGTGTGGACGTTGTGGACGTGCACATGGTCGCCCACGGCGATGTCGACGACGGCCCGACCGATCGGCCAACCGTACTTCAGGACGTCGCTGCCAGCGCTGGCAGCCTGGATAGCGATCTTGTGGCCCTTGGGGATGTCGGCCCGCACCACGATGGCCTGGCCGTGCAGGTCCAGGGTCTCGCCGCCGACCAGGTCGCGCAGGGCGGTGGCGACGTGATCGCGAGGGTCCACCGGGTGGATCGATTCGCGCTGGGCCAGGGTCGTTTCAGTCATCTTGGATCGTCGTCGCCGGAAGGAGTGTCGTCGATTTGCACATTCATTGACATGGTAACCGGTGTCAGCCAGGTCGCAAGCGGACGTTTCGACCTAGGTTGGCGATGCTTACGCCGCTAGAGTATGACAAAAGAAAATGACTTAGGCTGCTGGAAACGCCGTGAACTCTTCGAAGACGCCTTCCTCGACCCCTGCCGAAGACAGTGAGAACGGCGTGGAGGGCGGACGCCGCCGGGCCACGATCAACGACATTGCTCGCCTGGCGGGGGTCTCCAAGAAGACCGTTTCCCGCGTGATCAACCAGTCGCCGTTCGTCCGTGACGAGACGCGCGAGCGGATCGAGGCGGTGATCGCCGAGTGGGGCTACGCGCCCGACCCGCAGGCCCGGGGCCTGGCGTTCCGCCGCTCGTTCCTGATCGGCATGATCTACGACAACCCCAATCCGCAGTACGTCGTGAACATGCAACTGGGCCTGCTGGACGGCATGCGGGGCTCGGGCTTCGAGCTGGTCGTCCACCCCTGTAACCGCGCCAGCCCGACCTTCCTGTCCGACATCCGCTCGTTCGTGGAGCGCCAGAAACTGTATGGCGTGGTGCTGCCGCCGTCGGTGTCGGAAGACGAGCGCGTCGCCAAGCTGCTGAACGAGATCGGCTGCTCGTACATCCGGATCGCCTCGGTCGAGCTGGACAAGCCCGAGCACATGATCGTCGGCCACGACCGCATGGGCGGCGCGGCCGCCGCGCGGCACATCGTCGAGCTGGGCCACAAGACCATCGCCTTCATCTCGGGTCCCGACACCTTCCGCTCGTCCCACGAGCGGCGAGGGGGCTTCGAGGACGGCCTGGCCGAGGCGGGCCTGAAGCTGGGTCCCAAGGACATCGTCCAGGGCGCCTATACCTTCGAGTCCGGCGTGGCCTGCGGCGACGAGCTCTTGGCGCGCACGCCGCGTCCGACCGCCATCTTCTGCGGCAACGACGAAATGGCCGCCGGCGTCCTGCAGTCGGCGCGCAAGGCCGGCCTGACGGTGCCCGCCGACCTGACCGTCGTGGGCTTCGACGACTTCCAGATCGCCCAGGCCGTCTGGCCGCCGCTGACCACGGTGCATACGCCGACCCGCGAGATCGGTAAGATGGCCGCCGAAAAGCTGATTGGCGTCGAGCGGCGCGAACCGCGCGACGCGACCAAGACCGAACCGAGCCTGGTGGTCCGCGAGTCCTCGGGACCGGTTCCCAGCTAGAGCATTCGCGGCCCCTTCGGGTTGCATCGGATCATGACACCGGTTACCAAGCGGGCCGCAAGGGTTGCCCGTGAGGCCGCCGGTCATAAAGGGAGCAGACGCATCGCCATGCCCAGGCCTCTGAATTTCCATGAAGATCGGCTTTTCCCGTCGGATGCGACGACGCGCTCGTACGCGCGGGGCCTGTACGGCCTGGTGAAGGACCTGCCGATCATCAGCCCGCACGGTCACACCGATCCTTCGTGGTTCGCCACGAACGCGCCGTTCCAGGACGCCACCGACCTGCTGCTGGCCCCGGACCACTATCTGTACCGAATGCTCTACAGCCAGGGCGTCAGCCTGGACGCCCTGAAGGTGCGCTCGAAGGCGGGCGTGCCGGCGACCGACCCGCGCGCGGCCTGGAAGCTGTTCGCGTCGAACTTCCACCTCTTCCGCGGCACGCCGTCGTGGATCTGGCTGAACCATGTGTTCAGCAAGGTGTTCGGCTTCACCGAATTCCTGGAAGCCTCGAACGCCGACGACTATTTCGACCGCATCAACGAGGCGCTGGCCTCGGACGCGTTTCGCCCGCGCGCCCTGTTCGACCGCTTCAACATCGAGACCCTGGCCACGACTGAGGGCCCGCACGAGGTGCTCAAGCACCACCAGGCCATCCGCGAGAGCGGCTGGGGCGGCCACGTCATCACCGCCTATCGTCCCGACGCGGTCATCGACTTCGAGGACGAGCGCTCGCCGCGGTCGTTCGAGCGCTTCGCCGAGGTGTCCGGCAAGGACGTCTACAGCTGGAAACAGTACCTCGAAGCCCACCGCCTGCGCCGCCAGGCCTTCATCGAGGCCGGCGCCACCTCGTCGGACCACGGTCACCCGACCGCCGCGACCGCCGACCTGTCGGACGTCGAGGCCGAGGCCCTGTTCCAGAGCCTGGTGAAGGGTGATGTGACGCCCGAGAAGGCAGAGCTGTTCCGCGCCCAGATGCTGACCGAAATGGCCAAGATGAGCCTGGACGACGGCCTGGTCATGCAGATCCACCCCGGTTCGCACCGTAACCACAATGTCGGCCTGCTCGAGACCCACGGTCGCGACAAGGGCGCCGACATCCCGATGCGCACCGAGTACGTCTCGGCGCTGAAGCCGCTGCTGACCCGCCTGGGCAACGATCAGCGCCTGTCGGTGATCCTGTTCACCCTGGACGAGACCGTCTACAGCCGCGAACTGGCCCCGCTGGCCGGCCACTATCCGGTGCTGAAGCTGGGCCCGTCCTGGTGGTTCCACGACAGCCCGGAAGGCATGATGCGCTTCCGCGAGCAGGTCACGGAAACCGCCGGCTTCTACAACACCGTCGGCTTTAACGACGACACCCGCGCCTTCCTGTCGATCCCGGCCCGCCACGACGTGGCCCGCCGCGTCGACTCGGCCTTCCTGGCCTGCATGGTCGCCGAGCACCGCATGGACCTGGTCGAGGCCGAGGAACTGATCGTCGATCTGACGTACAACCTGCCTAAGAAGGCCTACAAGCTCGACCAGCGTCCGGACTGGGCTCGTCCCACCACGCTGCGCGCGGCCGCCGAATAGAACACCCTTTCCGGAGACTTCCCGATGTTCGCCAAGACCTATCACGCCACCCATCCGGACATGATGTTCGCGGTCAGCAATGACGACCTGCGCGACCGCTACCTGATGCAAGGTCTCTTCCAAGACGATCAGATCGTCCTGACCTACAACCACGCCGAACGCTTCGTCGTCGGCGGCGTGGTCGCCACCTCGGCCGTGAAGCTGCCCGACCAGACCGAGCCCGCCTCGGCCGCCGGCCACCCCTTCCTGGAGCGCCGCGAGCTGGGCGTGATCAATGTCGGCGAGACCACCGGCAAGATCACCGTCGACGGCGTGGTCTACGAGATCGTTCCGCGTGACGGCCTGTACGTCACCATGGGCGCCAAGGACGTGACCTTCGAAGGCCTGAACGGCGAAGCCGCGCGCTTCTACCTGGTCAGCCTGCCGGCCCACGCCGCGTTCGAAACCAAGAAGCTGGCCTTCGCCGACGCCGTCGCCCTGGAGCGCGGCGCTCTGGAGACCTCGAACGAGCGCACGATCTACCAGTACATCGTCCCGACCACCTGCAAGTCGGCTCAGCTGCTGCTGGGCATGACGGTCCTGAAGCCGGGCAGCGTCTGGAACACCATGCCGCCCCACCTGCACGACCGTCGCTCGGAAGCCTATTTCTACTTCGGCCTGGGCGAGAACGACCGCGTGTTCCACTATATGGGCGAGCCGGACGAGATGCGTCACATCGTGATCGCCAACGAAGAGGCCGTCATGAGCCCGCCGTGGTCGATCCACATGGGCTCGGGCACCGCCAACTACACCTTCATCTGGGCGATGGGCGGCGAGAACCTCGACTACACCGACATGAACGTGCTGGACATCTGCCAGCTGAAGTAGGGCCGAAAGGCCACCGCGCTCCGACCTGTCATCCCGGGCGAAGCGCAGCGTAGACCCGGGACCGCCCAAGACGCTTGTGGCGGTCTCGGCTTTCGCCGGGATGACAGCATTCAGAGACAGGAACTCGTCATGGCCAATCCGTTCAGCCTCGAAGGCAAGGTCGCGCTCGTCACCGGCGCCAACACCGGGATCGGGCAGGGGATCGCCATCGCGCTCGCCGCCGCCGGCGCGGACATCGCCGCCGCGGGCCGCAGCGAGCCGACCGAGACCCAGAAGGCCGTCGAGGCCCTGGGCCGCAAGTTCCTGTCCATCAAGGCCGACTTCGGTTCGACCGAGCCCGTCCAGCGCGTGGTCGACGAGACCGCAAGCGCCTTCGGCAAGGTCGACATCCTGGTCAACAACGCCGGCATCATCCGTCGCGCCGACTCCATCGAATTCACCGAAGCCGACTGGGACGCGGTGATGGACACCAACCTGAAGGTCGTCTTCTTCCTTACGCAAGCCTTCGCCAAGCAGGCGCTGGCGCAAGGGACGGGCGCGAAGGTGATCAACATCGCCAGCCTGCTGTCGTTCCAGGGCGGCATCCGCGTGCCGTCGTACACGGCCGCCAAGTCGGGCCTGGCCGGTCTGACCAAGATCCTGGCCAACGAGTGGGCGACCAAGGGGATCAACGTCAACGCCATCGCCCCCGGCTATTTCGACACCAACAACACCGAGGCCCTGCGCGCCGACGCCGACCGCAACGCCTCGATCCTGGCCCGCATCCCGGCCGGCCGCTGGGGGCGTCCCGAGGACATCGGCGGCGCCGCCGTGTTCCTGGCCTCGTCGGCCGCCGACTACGTCCAGGGCATTACCTTGCCCGTGGATGGCGGCTGGCTGGCCCGCTAGCGAAACAAATCCGCGCAAAAATGCGATGGTAGCGCAACCATCGTGCGGGGTGGGTTTTCCCGTCCAGTGAAGCGCGCTATTCGGCGCCGCAGCGTTAGCAGCTGCGGCGCCGACGCCTGTTCTAGACCCAGTCCATAGCGGGAGCGCCTGTCTGGCGATCCCCGGAGTCCGCTCATGCGCAATCCGGCCCTGTCGATCGACGTCGACCGTCCCACCAGCCGTCACGTCCGTCAGAACGCCAACCTGCTGAGCGATCTCCTGATCGAGGCGATCACCTATCTCGAAGGCGAGGAGGCCGCCGCCCTGGTGGCCAAGGCCCGCAAGGCCGCCTCCCGCGAGGACGAGGAGACGGGCGACGCGCCGGTGCTGGACCACCTGTTCGCCGACCTCTCGACCGACCAGGCCGTGTTCCTGGCGAGAGCCTTCGCCAGCCACTCGCTGCTGGCCAATATCGGCGAGGACGTCGCCGGCCGCCGTCGTCATGCCGAGGCCGACGCCCAGCCGGGCGACGCGCGTCCCCGCACCCTGGTCGACGCCGTCCGGGTGCTGAAGGCGCGCGGCAAGACCGACGAGGACCTGGCCAGGGTCTTTGCGGCCATGAACGTCGTGCCGGTGCTGACGGCTCACCCGACCGAAGTTCGCCGTCGCAGCATGGTCGACCGCGAGACCGAGATCTCGCGCCTGATGGCCCTGCGCCGCCATCACCTGCCGCCGGATCTGGAGGCCGAGATCCGCGAGGGTCTGTTCCGCGAGATCGCCTTGATGTGGCGGACGCGTCTGTACCGTCCCGAGCGGATCACGGTGAAGGACGAGATCCGCAACGCCCTGTCGATCGTCCGCACCTCGATCCTGCCGGCGATCATCGACCTGTATGGCGACTGGACGGCCAAGGTGGGGTCGCATGGCCACCTGGCGCCGCTGTTGAAGATGGGCTCGTGGCTGGGCGGCGACCGTGACGGTCATCCCGGCGTCAATGGCGAGACCCTGAAGCTGGCCTTCGCCAGCCAGTCCCGCGTGATCCTCGACTGGTACGCCGGCGAGGTCCGCAAGCTGTGGTCCAACCTGGCCGTCTCGACCGCCTATACGCCGGTGTCCGAGGAGCTTCTGGCCCTGGCCGCCCAGACCCGCGACCCGTCCGTGCACCGCCTGGACGAGCCGTACCGCCTGGCCCTGGAGCTGATCTTCGACCGCCTGACGGCCGTGTCGCAGAAGTTGACCGGCCAGCCCGTCGCCTTCGCCAACGGCGACACCGATGTCGAGCCCTACGGCCATCCGGACGCCTTCGTCTCGGATCTCACGGTCATCATCGACAGCCTGGAGCGCAACGGCGGCGAGCGCCTGGTCGGTTCGGCCCTGCGCACCCTGGTCGAGGTGGCCAAGGCCTGCGGCTTCCACCTGATGAGCCTCGATTTGCGCCAGAACGCCGATGTCCACGAGCGCACCGTCGACGAGCTCTTCCAGCGCGCCGGCTCGGGCGTCCAGTACCTGAAGCTGGACGAGGACGCGCGCTGCAAGCTCTTGATCGAGGAGTTGTCGCACCAGCGCCCCCTGGTCTCGCCGTTCACCGCCTATGACGAGGAGACGACCAGGGAGCTGGCCACGATGGAGGCTGCCGCCCAGGCGGTTCGCGACTACGGCCACGGCTGCATCGGGGCGTACATCATCTCCAAGTCCGCGACCCTGTCCGACATCCTCGAGCCGCTGGTGCTGCTCAAGCAGGTCGGCTTGGTCTGGGGCGGCGCCACGCCGCGCGCCTCGGTCAAGGTGGCCCCGCTGTTCGAGACCATCGGCGACCTGGAGAACGGTCCGGCCGTGCTGCGCCAGTGGCTGGAGTTGCCGCTGGCCCGGACCATCCTGGGCGATCGGCCGGTGCAGGAAATCATGCTCGGCTACTCCGACTCGAATAAGGACGGCGGGTACGTCGCCAGCCGTCGGGGTGTCGCTCGCGGCGCCTCGGCCCTGGCGTTCGAGGCCGACCGCATGGGCGTCGGCTTGCAGCTGTTCCACGGCCGGGGCGGCAGCGTCGGGCGCGGTGGCGGCCCCGCCGCCGAGGCCGTGCTGGCCCAGCCGGCCGGCACCGTCCAGGGCCGCATCCGCATGACCGAGCAGGGCGAGATGATCGCTCGCCGCTTCGGCGACCAGCCCACCGCCCGCCGCAACCTGGACGGTCTGGCCGCCGCGGTGCTGATGTCCAGCGAGCGTCCGGTCGTCCAGCCCGACCCCAAGGTCGAGGCGGCGATGACCGCCCTGGCCGAGGCGTCGTTCCACGGCTTCCGCGCCCTCGTTTACGACGATCCCGCCTTCGAGGACTTCTTCTGGTCGGTCACCCCGATCAGCGAGATCGTCGGCCTCAATATCGGCAGCCGTCCCGCCTCGCGGACCGCCAGCCGCAAGATCGAGGATCTGCGGGCCATCCCGTGGGTGTTCTCCTGGTCGCAGAGCCGCTTCATGCTGCCGGGCTGGTACGGCTTCGCCTCGGGCGTCGAGCGGGCCGGCCTGTCGGTCGAGCAGCTGCGCGACCTGGCCGGCAATTTCGACTTCTTCGCGTCCCTCCTGTCCAACATGGAGCTGGCTTTGGCCCAGAGCCACATGGGCATCGCCAGCCGCTACGTGGCCCTGTCGCCCGACAAGGCCGACGCCGAGCGGATCTTCGCCACGATCCAGCGCGAGCACGACGCGGCGACCAGCCTGGCCCTGCAGATCCGCGGCGGCTCGAGCCTGCTCGATAACCAGCCGGACCTGGCCGAGTCGGTGGCCCTGGCCGGCCGTTCGGTCGATCCGCTGAACCACCTGCAGCTGGAGCTCTTGTCGCGTCGCCGGGCAGGGGACCAGGACGAGGAGCTGCGCCTGGCCATCCAGCTGACCGTGGCCGGCATCGCCGCGGGCCTGCGCAACACGGGCTGATCCTTCAGGGCAAACCGGAGTTGATGGAGCGTTGTTCTCTCAACTCCGCAAACCCGATTTGTTTCAAACATTTGCCGGCTTTCATTTCCGAGCTTCACGGCGCTTGCGTGAACCGGCGGTTTCTGGTTATCTCCCCATGACACCGGTGGCGAAGTGGCTTGGCCACTTTCTCCCGTTGCGGTGACACCGGTGTCATTACGGTTCGGGCTCAGCGTCGTGGTTGGTCCGTCCCGTTTGCGGCTCTTTGAGCTCGCTCCTGCGCAAACTTTTGGGGCGTCGGCGTAATCCGACGCCCTCAATTTTGCGCCTCGGGGCGGAGCTCCGAAAGCCGAAGGAAAAGGTTCGGGGAAGGAAGCGACGACTAGGAACTGCACGCGAACGGACTGAAATAGTCCGACAAAACCGCGCCTTACGACCCTTAAGTTTGACGCAGCGGCAAGCCTGGTATGGCGCCCGCGCGCGACGCGGTCTAAGGGAACCCCCTGAGCCACTACCGGCGAAATATTGCGCGCGCGGCGGCCCTCGCGGCCATCCGCGCAAGATCGATCCTTCGGGAAGGAGAATACGATGGTGAAAGACCGTATGGCGGTGCTGACCGCCCTGATGGACCAGGGCGTCATCCCGGTTTTCTATCATCCGGACGTCGAGGTCTGCAAAAGCGTGATCCAGGCCTGCGCCGACGGCGGCGCGCCCTGCATCGAGTTCACCAACCGCGGCGACTTCGCCAGCCACGTCTTCTACGAAGTGACCCGTTATTTCCACGAGGCCGACCCGCGCGTGATCATGGGCGTGGGCTCGATCGTCGACGCCCCGACCGCCGGCATCTACATCGCCAACGGCGCCAAGTTCGTCGTCGGCCCGATCCTGAACGCCGACGTCGCCAAGGTCTGCAACCGCCGCAAGATTCCGTATTCGCCGGGCTGCGGTTCGGCCTCGGAAATCTCGTACGCCGAAGAGCTGGGCTGCGAGATCGTCAAGGTGTTCCCGGGTTCGTCGGTCGGCGGCCCCGATTTCGTCAAGGCGGTGCTGGGCCCGATGCCCTGGACCCGCATCATGCCGACGGGCGGCGTCGATCCGGACGAAGCCTCGGTCAAGAAGTGGTTCGGCGCGGGCATCGTCGCCGCCGGCATGGGCTCCAAGCTGATCACGCAAGAGCTGCTGGACGCCAAGGACTACGCGGGCATCACCAAGAAGGTCCGCGAAACTGTCGACCTCATCAAAAAGGTTCGTGGGAAGGCCTAAAGACCAATGACCGATCAGATCCTCAACATCCGCCCGGCTTCGGAAACGAAGTGGGACTGCGCGTCCTTCGGTGAAGTGATGCTGCGCTTCGACCCGGGCTTTGGCCGGGTCCGCAACGCTCGCCAGTTCAACGTCTGGGAAGGCGGCGGCGAATACAACGTCGCCCGCGCCTTCAAGAAGTGCTGGGGCAAGCGCTCGACGGCCGTGACCGCCCTGCCGGTCAACGACCTGGGCTGGCTGGTCGAGGACCTGATGATGCAGGGTGGCGTCGACACCTCGCACGTCATCTGGCGCGACTTCGACGGCCTGGGCCGCAACACCCGCGTCGGCCTGAACTTCACGGAAAAGGGCTTCGGCGTTCGTCCGGCTTTGGGCTGCAGCGACCGTGGCCACTCGGCCGCTTCGCAGATCCGCCCCGGTGAAGTGAACTGGGAAAAGCTGTTCGGCGAAGAAGGCGTGCGCTGGTTCCACACCGGCGGCATCTTCGCGGCCCTGGCCTCGAACACGGCCGAAGCCGTGATCGAAGCCGTCGAAGTGGCCCGCAAGTACGGCACCGTGATCTCCTACGACCTGAACTACCGCGCCAGCTTGTGGAAGTCGCAGGGCGGCAAGGAAGGCGCCCAGAAGGTCAACCGTCACATCGCCCAGTATGTCGACGTGATGATCGGCAACGAAGAAGACTTCACCGCCTGCCTGGGCTTCGAAGTCGAGGGCCTGGACGAGCACATCAGCTCGATCGACCCGGCCAACTTCAAGAAGATGATCGAGACGGCCGTGAAGCAGTTCCCGAACTTCAAGGTCGCCGCGACCACCCTGCGCAACGCCAAGACCGCCTCGGTCAACGACTGGTCTGCGATCCTGTACGCCGGCGGCGAGTTCTACGCCTCGATGATGCGTGAGAACCTCGAGATCTACGACCGCGTCGGCGGCGGCGACGGCTTCGCTTCGGGCCTGGCCTTTGGCTTCATGGAAGGCAAGGGCCCGCAGGCCGCCGTCGAGTACGGCGCGGCTCACGGCGCCCTGGCCATGACCACCCCGGGCGACACCTCGATGGTGCGCCAGGCGGAAGTCGAGGCCGTGATGAAGGGCAAGGGCGCGCGGGTCATCCGCTAAGCGCTTCCTTCTCTCGGAAGAATGAGGAAAAGCCCTCGGCCGCCAGGCCGGGGGCTTTTTCTTGACTGAAGATCCTCCCCCGCTGGGGGGAGGATTTGCGCCCGCTTGGCCTCCCTGGCCATCAGATACTGCAACTCCCGCGATCCTCGCAGCTTGTTCAGCTTCTTGAAGACCTGGCGTCGCAGGGCCGCGATGCGAGCGGGCGGCCAGGCGCAGTCGGGTGCGATAGGGCGGGGTGTCGGCTTTTTCTTGCGACGGGACATCGGCTCCTCCTTGAGCATGCCTGAGCACTCCGACGCGGCGCGGCGCGGCGGAGGGACGGGGAGGGGAGCGGGGCGCCGGGACCTCGCCCGGAAGCAGATGAAGCATTACCGTTTCGACGAAGCTGGCGCCCCGCGCGACCGTTTTCGGAAAGCGTGGCGCTCCGACGCTGTTCGCGCCTGACCGCCCTTGAAGCCTTCCACGGGCGGGCCGGATCGCGAAATCCGGTCCCGGCTGCGGCTGTTTCCAACCGCCTGTCGCTCTCCTCGGCCTGCATCCACCGTCGTTTCTGTGTTCCAGGGTCGACTACCTCGGGGATGGCGCAGTTGCGGCTGTTACACCGCGCCGACGAGCGCGCCCGCTCGACCGCCCCCCGAAGCCGCGAAGGTCGCTGGCCGCGCGCCCTCCCCAGTGCTTCGAGGTGGAGACAGGATAGGGCGGGATTTAGGGCGGGGGACGCAGGGGCGTGAACGCTCGTTCTTTGCTCCTTCTCCCCTTGTGGGAGAAGGTGGCCCGAAGGGCCGGATGAGGGGTTGATAGACCTGTCGCAATAGCCTTGTGCGGTAAGGCGTTGAGGTGCGTGCGGCCCCTCATCCGACCGCCTTCGGCGGCCACCTTCTCCCGCAAGGGGAGAAGGATTCAACACCCATCCCCGTCGCGGATTAGTGCGCCGAGAACCGCACCATCGCCGCCGCCGCCGCCGCTCCGTCCAACGACTGGAACCCCTTGAACCGCTCGCTGTTGAAGCCGATCCAGTAGTCCTTCCCGGCCTCGACGGTGCAGTCCAGTGTGGGGCCGGCGGCGAGGGCGGCGATCATCGGGAAACTCCGCCTTCAGGCGAGATCCGGATCAACACGCCCGGTGGCGGGCCGCAACACGGCCGAACGCTGTTTCTTCTAGGGAAATCAGCGGCGGGGCGCGAAACTGCCGACAGTTGCTTCGACAGGGACACAAGACGATGGATTTCTCGCGGCTGCGCACGACCAGCAAGGTCACCACCGAGTGGACCTACGACCAGGGCGCGCCCCTGAGCACCGGCTGGCTGAAGGTCGACAGCGCGCCCGACCACGAGCTCTATTGGGAAGAGTACGGCAACGCCCAGGGCGAGCCGGTGATGTTCCTGCACGGCGGTCCGGGCGGGGCCTGCGCGCCGGTGATGTCGCGGTTCTTCGACCCCAAGCGCTATCGCGTGATCCTGTTCGACCAGCGTGGGTGCGGCAAGAGCCGTCCGACCGTCGCCGCCAATGGCCCGGCCGTGGCGCTGGCCAACAACACCACCGACCACCTGGTGGCCGACATCAACACCCTGCGCGAGGCGCTGAACATCACCGGCAAGATGCATGTCTTCGGCGGCAGCTGGGGCAGCACGCTGGCGCTGGTCTACGCCATCCGCAATCCGGAAAAGGTCGCCTCGCTGATCCTGCGCGGCATCTTTCTGGGCCGGAAGGAGGACCTGCTCTACATGTACCAGGGCAATGCTGCGACGTTTGCCGAGCAGCCCTACGCCCTGACCGAGCCGGGCGCCTATATCGCCTATCCCGACGAGTGGAAGGCCTTTGTCGAGGTGATCCCCGCGGACCAGCGCGGCGACATGATGGGGGCCTACAAGGCGATCTTCGACACGGTCCCGGCCACCGACGCCGAACGCGCGCTGCAGTTGAAGGCGGCCCTGGCCTGGTCGGTCTGGGAGGGCGCGATCTCGAACATGATCCCGGCCGACGACGACGCGGGCAAGTTCGGCGAGGCCGAGTTCGCCTTGTGCTTCGCCCAGATCGAGGCCCACTTCTTCGCCAACGACCTGTTCCTGAAGCGTGACGAGATCACCGACGGCGTTGGGGCGCTGAAGGGCGTGCCGGCGCACATCGTCCATGGCCGCTTCGACCAGGTGTGCCCGCTGACCCAGGCCTCGCGCCTGGTCGAGGCCCTGGAGGCGGCCGGCATGCCGCCGGCGACCTATGTGCGCACCGACGCCGGCCACAGCGCCATGGAGGCCCAGACCGTCCTGGCCCTGACGGCGATCATGGACGGGCTGGACCGGATCTAGCCGACTCTGCGGGTCCGTCCTCGCCCTTCGACAAGCTCAGGGTGAGGACGACTTTCGACGGCGGTTCGGTCGGAACCTCACCCTGAGCCTGTCGAAGGGCGAGGTTCCGGTCCCATCGGCTCATCACGAAAGCGCGCCTGACGGAACGGCTGGGGCGATTCCCGGGTTGAACCGGCATGGATAAACCGTGCGGGTTCACGAAGATGTCTTCGCCAGTTCAACAGCCTGACCCTCGCGGCGCGCTGCGCCGCTGCGGCGTGGCCATGCTGGCGCTTTGCGTGGGGATGGGGGCGGCCGACGCGGCGCTGGCGGGCAAGCAGGAGGCCAAGGTTCCTAAGACCTCGGCCGAGGCCAATACCGACAGCCTGGGCTCGGCCGTCGTATCGCCGCTGCGCGACATCAATGTCGTGCGTTCGGAAATCCCGGACCTGCTGACCAAGGCCGTCGCCGATCCCTACGCCCCGCCCAAGACGGGCTGCGCGCCGCTGAAGGCCGAGATCGACAGCCTGGATGCGGTGTTGGGCGACGACTACGACGACCCCAAGGACGACAACAAGGCGCCGGGCATGTCGCGGCCCGTCCTGGGCGTGGTGGCCAGCACCATCACCGACGTCATCCCGATGCGCGGCTGGGTGCGCCGCCTGACCGGGGCCGAGCGCCACGACCAGATGGTGCGCGACGCCATCAAGGCCGGCTTCGTGCGGCGCGGCTATCTGAAAGGCCTCTACAACGCCGGCACGTGCAAGAGTAACCGCATCGTCTTCGTCGCCGCCAAGGCCGCGCCCAAGCCGGTGTTCGTCGCGGCCTCGGCGGTCCCGCCGCCGGCGCCGGTGCAGGTGGCCGCCAGTCCGGCGCCCTCCTTGACCTTGGCGCCGGCTCCGCCGCGCGACCCGGGTCTGCCGCCGCCGGGCGCCAGCGTCCCGTTCGGTCCCGCCGCGCCGCCGCTGGCGGTGGCCTCGGCCGAGGTCAGCGGGATCCAGTAGGGCCTAACCCCGCACGAAGATGTTCCGCAGCCACTGGGTTCCGGCCTTGGCGGCCTGGCCCCAGTCTTCCTCGTCGTCCAGGGCCTCGGGCTTGTAGCCCCAGGGATTGAACACCTTCAGGCGCGGAACCTTGGCGAAGGCGGCGGGGTCGCGGGTGGTCAGGGTCAGGCCGTGCTCCAATGCGGTGGCGGCCAGCAGGGCGTCGCGGCTGTCGGCCAGGGTCACGTGGGCGCGGCGGCGGACGACGGCGGCGTCGATCGGCAGGATGCGGCCCTCGAAGGCCGGCGCGACGCGGTTGTCCAGCCAGTCCCTCAGCACGGCCCCCTTGGCCTTGTCCTTGCGCTCGGCGCGGGCCGTGGCGGTTTCCAGTTCCAGCAAGGTCAGGGCCGAGACAAACAGGCTGGAGCGCGCCGCGCGCGCGGCCCAGACCGCCAGGCCCGCATCGGTCGCGCCGGCCTTGGCGTTGCGCAGTTCGAAGACGACGTCGGTGTCGAGCAGGTGCATCAGTCGTTTCCCAACTGACGCCCTTGGCGGTCCCAGGCCTCGGAGCGCGGCAGTTCCACGGCGGGCAGGCCGGGCATGGCCAACAGGTCGACGATGGTCTCGGTCTGGCCGGTCAGGCGGCGATAGGTCTCGACGCTCATCAGCACGTGGGTCGGGCGGCCGCGGTCGGTGACGAACACTGGCTCGATTCTGGCCGCGCGTTTGGCCTGGCTGACATCCTGGTTGAATTCACGGCTGGTGATGATCTTCACGGCGGCTCGCTCAACCTGCAATGACAAGGCTGTCTTGTAGGTACGTTACTACTTTGTGTCGTTCCGGCAACAGAAATTTGGCCAGCAAAAACAATCGACTGACATGGCTATCAAAAATGGGCGCCGCACATTGCGTCCGGCGCGGATTCCTGCGCGGCATGGGCTTAAGGCGCAAAGCCAAGAGACATGAATTGGGGGGCTAAGACCGTGTCAGACCTACTTGCGCAGACGATCGCCACGGCGGCCGACGTCTTCAATGCGCACGGACCGGCGGCGAAGGCCGGGGCCAAGACGTTCTCGCCGGGCGATTTTTCGGTGCACTTCTTCCTGCAACTGGCCGTGATCGTGCTGGCCTGCCGCGTGGTCGGCTGGCTGGGCAAGAAGCTCTTGGCCCAGCCGCAGGTGGTGGGCGAGATGATCGCCGGCGTGATCCTGGGCCCGTCGCTGCTGGGCCTGCTGCTGCCCGACTTCCAGGCGACGCTTTTTCCCAAGGAAACCAAGAACGTCCTCTATGTCGGCGCCCAGTTGGGCGTGGGCCTCTACATGTTCCTGGTCGGCACGACGTTCGAGGCCGGCCACTTCAAGGCCAAGGCCAAGAGCGCCATGAGCGTCTCGTTCGCCGGCATCGCCGCGCCGTTCGTGATCGCCGCCATCATCACGCCCTTCCTGCTGAAGGTCCCGGGCCTGTTCGCGCCGACCATCGGCCAGGGCGCGGCCACCCTGTTCATGGGCGCCTGCATCGCCCTGACCGCCTTCCCGATGCTGGCCCGGATCATCAACGAGCGGGGCCTAGCCAAGACCTCGCTGGGCACCCTGTCCCTGACCGCCGGCGCCTTCGACGACGCGGTGTCGTGGTGCGTGCTGGCCCTGGTGCTGGCGACGTTCGGCGGCGGTCCCGGCGTGGCGGGCCTGGCCATCGGCGGGGGCCTCTTGTGGGTGCTGTTCGTCGTCACCCTGGGCCCGAAGATCCTGGCCCCGATCGGCCGCATGGTCGAGCGCGACGGCGAGATGACCACCCAGTCGCTGGCCCTGGTCATCCTGGCCTTCTGCACCTCGGCCTTCCTGATGGACGCCGTGGGCATCCACGCCATCTTCGGCGGCTTCATCCTGGGCGTGGTCATGCCGCGCGGCCTGCTGGTCGAGGAGCTGAAGAAGAAGGTCGAGCCGATCGCCGTCGTGCTGCTGCTGCCGATGTTCTTCACCTATTCGGGCCTCAACACCCGGATGGACATGGTCAACTCGCCGACCCTGCTGCTGATCGCCCTGGGCGTTCTGGCCTGCTCGATCCTGGCCAAGTGGGGAGCGTGCTACGTCGCCGCCCGCCTGACCGGCGAGAACCACGCCACCGCCATGGGCATCGGCGCCCTGATGAACTCACGTGGCCTGATGGAGCTGATCATCATCAATATCGGCCTGCAGAAGGGCATCATCGGCCCGACCCTGTTCTCGATGCTGGTGCTGATGGCGATCGTCACCACGGTGATGGCCAGCCCCCTGTTCGAGGTGGTCTACGGCAGGAAGGCCCGCGAAAGCGGCGAGCTGGGCGCGGTCCCGGACGCGGCGAAGGCCTGAAGACTTTCGATCCAGGTGTTCCCCTCGGGCCCGCTTCGGCGGGCCTTTTCTTTGGAAATTTGGTGGTGCTGGGTTGGCCTGGGCTGCTCATCGCTTGACTTGAATCGAGATAAAAATGAGAACATTTGAGGAACAATTAGGCTCTGCGATTGAGGTATGGCATGGCTGGGCGAAACCTTGGCAATCCTCATCCGTTTTCGGACCGTCACGGCGTCATCCCTAATTGTCGTCGAACCGCCAGTGACGTCATGACAACTGACGTCCGATGACCACCTATGTGAAGATGGCAGACCACAGCGCTCAGCCACGAAGCGAACGCGAAGAATCGAGTTACCGTCCCGATATGCTGACTTACCGTCGGACCAGCGTTATGGACTCGCCAGCGCAGACGCTGGTCAACACCGTCAACTGCGTCGGTGTGATGGGCAAGGGCATCGCCAAGGCGTTCAAGGATCGCTACCCGGCGATGTTCTTAGCCTACAAGCGCATCTGCGATCAGAACCTGCTCGAACCGGGCAAGCTCTGGTTGTGGCAAGGCTCCGACCATTCGGTGCTGAACTTCCCCACCAAGATGCACTGGCGCCATCCATCCCGGATCGAATGGATCGAACTGGGACTGCGGAAGTTCGTAGACTCGTATGAGAGCCGCGGGATCACCTCGATCTCCTTTCCACGTCTCGGCTGCGGCAACGGCGGCCTCGATTGGGAGGATGTGCGTCCGCTGATGGAGCATTACCTGGCGCCCCTACCGATCGACGTCTTCATTCACGACTACGAACAACCCATCGGCCTGCCCGAGCACTTGGAGGATGTGGCTCGTCGTGTCGGTGATCCGACTGGCCCGCTGCTGGTGTTCGAGGACTTCCTGGCCCAGATCGGTCAGGTCATTAACGTCGCCGATGGTCATTTCGAGGTGTTGCGGTCGGGGCAGCCGTTCACCGCGTCGTTGGACGAGACCGCTCTCTATCTCAAGGCCGGCGCCACAGCGGCTGAACTCGAGATGGAGGACCTGCGCGGCGTATGGCTCAGCCTGACTTCGGGCCTGGTCACCGCCCAGGACGCGGGCTGGTCGGATGCCCATAGCGGCCCGATGGTGCTGTCACTGGTCAGCCTGCTGCCGCAGGTGCGCGCGCTCGAGATCCGCAAGAGCAATCGCCTGGACCCCGAGATCGCTTTGGAGCTGAAGCGCCACCCGACGACAGCGGCACCCACGCCGGGCGGCCAGCAGGAATTGTCATGGGCCTGAGCGCGGCTGCCGCCGACGCGCATATCACCCGCTGGACAGATGAGCTTGGAAAGCGGCCTTCCTATCCTCACCGCGTCTACTGGCCGTCCCTCCTCTTTCATCACGCGCCCGTTCAGAACGCGGTGAGCATCATTCAATCGGGCGAGATCCGCTCGCGCCGGCAAACCGAGGGCCAGCGTCCACTCGATGTCGCTGGCGCCGGCGTCATTGATCACCGCCACCGGGCCCATGCCTTCTCGCGGCTCTATTTTCGCCCCCGGACGCCGACCCAGTACCATATCGAGGGTATTCGTCGGCCTAACGAATGCCAGTACGGCCCGGCGGCGCACGCGCCTGTGCTCGTGATGTTCGCGCTGAAGGCGCGGTCCATCCTCACCATGCCGGCCACGCGGTTTTCTGACATCAACATGCAGCGCGACGAGGCCCGCGACGGCGATACGGACGCGTTCTTCGGCACGATCGATTTCAACAAAGTCTATCACGAGGGCAGCTTTGGCGGTGACGCCTCGATCGGCAATCATCGTGCGGCCGAAGTGTTGTGCCACTCCCCGCTGATCCTGACCGAGCATCTAAAGTGGATCGTCTGCCGATCAGAGGCAGAGCGCGAGACCTTGATCCACATGGCCGGACCTGCAGGCCGCGCGCTTCGTCGCAAGATCGTGACCTCTGACGACCGCAAGGTGTTCGAGAAGCGCTTTGCTTTTGTCGAAAAGGTCTATGCCTCGTCCGAGGGCGTCACGTTTCATCTGAGCCCGCGCCATGACGCATCTCCCCTGAAGGTGCGCGTGGAAGTCCACAACGACGAGGGAGATTTGGTCTTTGACCAGACTTACGGGCGGCTTGCTGCGCGTCCCGACACTGGCGGCGGCTGGATCGCCACTGGAGATCTAGAAGACGGCTTTCACCGGGTCCAGATCCATATCGACGATCAACTAGCCTATCAGAACCTACTCTTCGTAGGTGAAGCTCTATTCTGAATCTGTATTGTCATTGAAGGTTTCGATGGTGCGCTGGTCAGTAAGGGCGACGAATCCAACACATCCTAAACCCCCTCCAGCACGAACCCGAACCGGTTGATCTGCGCGATCAGATCCCGATGGCTGGGCAGGTCCTGGGTGGCCCGATCCGCGAAGCCGCGGATCTTGGCGAACAGCTTTTGGGCGCCCGCCACGTCGGGGAACTCGCCCGCGCCGTCGGTCAGGTCGGTTTTGAAGCCCATGCCGTACAGAATGTACTGGTAGTTGAAGAAGGCGAAGGTCTCGAGGTCCAGGATGAAGTCGAACCGCGCCGGCGGGCGGTGGCGCCATTGTTCCAGCAGGTCGACCAGGCGCTCAGGGATGGTCGCGGGATCGGCGTTCTCGCGCCAGAACGGCTCGGGCCGCTGGCTGAGCGCGTAGTGCAGCTTCAGGAAGACGATGATGTTGTCGTAACGCGCCGTCATCAGCTCGTTGAAGCGGCGGGCGGGGGCGCTGACCGGGCCTGAGTGCGGGAAGAGTTCGGCGATCATCGCCACGGCCGCCTCGATCAGGACGACGCCGGTCGATTCCAGCGGCTCCAGGAAGCCGGCCGACAGGCCCACCGAGACGCAGTTCTTGATCCACTGCTTCTCGCGATAGCCGGCGTCGAAGCTGATCTTGCGGGTTTCGATGTCTGCTCCACCCAGATAGTCGCGCAGGATCTGTTCGGCGCGGTCATCGCTGATGTGGTCGCTGGAATAGACGCAGCCGACGCCGCGGCCGTGGGCCAGGGCGATGTCCCAGATCCAGCCGGCCTCGTGGGCGGTGGCGACGGTGTAGCTCTGGATCGGCGCGTCGGGGCGCTCATAGGGCGCGCGGCAGGCGACGGCGCGGTCGGCGAACAGGATCGGCTTGACCGACTTGAACGGCGCGCCCAGGGCCTTGCCGATCAGCTCGGCGCGAAAGCCCGTGCAGTCGACATAGAGGTCGGCGGTGAGGTCCCCGTGCTCGGGGCTGACCAGGTGGTCGATGGCCCCGGTCTCGTCCAGGACGACGTTCGAGAGGTTGCCCTGCAGGTGGCGCACGCCCAGCTCGCGGGCGCGCTCGGCCAGCACCCCCGCCAACTTGGCCGCGTCGAAGTGGTAGGCGTAGTTCAGCGGGCCCGAGAAGTCGCTCTCGTGCGGGCGCTTGGGCGCGCGCTGGGCGTCGGCGACGCGGGCCTGGATGGTGACGGCCTCGGCGAAGGGCGCGCGGGTGGCTTCGTTCTGCAGCAGCCAGTAGGGCGCCAGGGACGCGCCATCGGTCGAGAACGGCGCCTCGAACGGGTGGAAGAAGGCGTGATGCTTGCCATCCTCTGGCGTACGGGCCCAGTCGACGAAGCGGATGCCCTGCTTGAACGTCGCCGAGGTCTCGCGGATGAACCGCGCCTCGTCGATGCCGAGGAATCTCAAGGTGTTGCGGATGGTCGGGAAGGTGGCCTCGCCGACGCCGATGATGCCGATGTCGGGCGATTCCAGGAGGGTGATCTCCAGGTGCGCCTGCTCGGCCACGCGCAGGGCCTTGGCCAGATAGGCGGCCGTCAGCCACCCGGCCGTCCCGCCGCCCACGATCAGGATGCTTCGCCTGCGCTGCATGGAGGATTGATAGCAGAGTTCGGCGAAGGGGGAGGGGCTTTGGCGAAAAGCTTACATCTGGCTCCGTCTTCATGCAGACCGGAAAAGGCGAGGCTTTGGGGCAGTATCGCCTCGGCGGCGAAGGATCGTTACCTGGACGACGAACTTCGTGTCCGGGCTTTCCGTGCCAAGACGACGAAGGGCGATCTGATCCGTGAGGCTCTCGCGCTGATGTTCGCACAAACCGCCGCTGCGCCGACCGCAGTGAAGCCGGCCAAAGCGGCTGCGCGCGCTGGCGCAGTGAAGGCGATCAAGAGCGCGGCGACGGCCAAGAAGGCGTCGGCGGCGAAAAGGACCGTGGCGGCCAAGCGCGCCGCTCATATCGATGCGCTGAAGAAGGCGACACTACGGACCCTGGCCCCCAAAAGCGCGCCGCCGCGCTTAGAGGTGCTGTCGCGAAGGGCGGTTGATAGCCCAGGTCACTACCCCTTCGGGGTGATCTTGATCAGCTTGCCGTCGTCCTCGTCGGTGACGACATAGATCGCGCCGTCGGGGCCGGTGACGACGTCGCGGACGCGGCCGCCGATGTCGGTGAACAGGCGCTCTTCGCCGACCACCTTGCCGTCCTTCAGAACCAGGCGGTCGACATGCTGTTCCTTCAGCGAGCCGATCAGCACGCTGCCCTTCAGGGTCGGGAACAGGCTGGCCTCATAGAAGGTCATGCCCGAGGGCGCGATCACTGGATCCCAGTAATAGACCGGCTGCTCCATACCCTCTTTCGAAGTGACGCCATCGCCGATCGGCTTGCCCGAATATTCTTCGCCATAGGTGATGGCAGCCCAGCCGTAGTTCTTGCCGGCCTCGGGGTGGTTCAGCTCGTCGCCGCCCTTGGCGCCGTGCTCGACGGTCCACAGCTTGCCGCTGGGATCCAGGGCGGCGGCCTGCAGATTGCGGTGGCCGTATGACCAGATCTCGGGCTTGGCGTCGGCCTGGCCCACGAACGGATTGTCCGAGGGGATCGAGCCGTCGGCGTTGATGCGCACGACCTTGCCCAGGGTGGCGTCCAGCTTCTGGGCCTGGACGCGGCCTTCCAGGATCGAGCGCTCGCCGGTGGTGATGAAGAGCTTGCCGTCGGGCGCGAAGACGAGCCTGCCCCCAAAGTGCAGGGCGCTGTCCATCTTGGGCGCCTGGCGCCAGATGACCTGGACGTTCTCCAGCTTGGGCTGGGCGCCCAGGACCAGCTTGCCACGCGCGGCGCTGGCGCCGTTCACGCTGCCGTCGGCTTCCGAGAAGGTCCAGTAGACCAGACCGTTGCTGGCGTAGTTCGGGTCGATCGCCAGGCCCAGCAGGCCGCCCTGGCCCTCGGCGAACACGGGCGGCAGGCCGGTGACGGCGGGCGACAGCTTGCCGTCCTTGCCGAGCACCCGCAGGCGGCCGGCGCGCTCGGTGACCAGGATCTCGCCGGTCGGCAGGAAGGCCAGGGCCCACGGGTGGTCCAGGCCGCTGGCCAGGGTGGTGTACTGGCCGTGGGTGTTCGAGTTCAGGCCCGGCGCGCGGGTCTGGCCAGCGAAGGCCGGCTTCTGCTCGGGCGCGTTGGCCGCGCGGGTCTCCACGGGCGCGCCGGCTTGTCCGGGCTGGGCGGGAGCGGGACCACAGGCGGCCAGGGCGGCGGCGAGGGCGGCGGAGGCGGTGAGCAGGGAAGCGCGCATGGCCGCGACCTTAGGATGATTTCCGTGATGGCGGCTAGCGGGTCTGCCGCACGACATCCAGGAAGGCGCGCAGGGCTGGCGGCACGGCGCGGTGGCCGGGGTAGTAGACGCTCGCGGGCTCGGAGAACTGCAGCCAGGGCGACAGCACCTCGCGCAGCTGGCCGGCGGCGAGGGCGGTTTGCGCGGCGGCTTCGATCACATAGGCCACGCCCAGGCCGCGGACGGCGGCGTCGACCATCAGCTCCTCGTCGTCCAGCGCCACGGGACCGGCGACATTGAGGCTCATGGCCTGGCCGGCGCGCTCGAACTCCCAGCGATAGAGGCGACCGCTGGGTAGGCGGTGGCCGATGCAGTGGTGGCGGGTGAGGTCGTCGGGCGTGGTCGGGGTCCCGGCGCGCTCCAGATAGGCCGGCGAAGCGACGCAGACGAAGCGCAGCGGCGCGCCGATCGGCACGGCGATCATGTCGCGCGGCACCGAGCCGGCCAGCCGCACGCCGGCGTCGAAGCCGGCCTGGACGATGTCGATCAGTTGGCCCTGGACCACCAGGTCGACAGTCACCTCGGGATGGCGCTGGGCCATCACCGGCAGGACGTCGCGGACCAGGATCGCGGCCCCCACGCGCGGCGCGTTGATCCGCACCACGCCGGCCACCTGGCCCCGGAACGGCGCGACGCTGTCCAGGGCGCCGTCAAGCGCCAACAAGGCGGGCTGCAGGCTCTCCAGCAGCTGGAAGCCCGCCTCGGTGGGCGAGACGCTGCGGGTGGTGCGGTTCAGCAGACGCACGCCCATCCGTTCTTCCAGCGCCCGCATGGCGTGGCTCAGGGTCGAGGGGGCCGCGCCCAGCTCGTCGGCGGCGCGGCGGAAGCTGCGGTGCGTGGCCACCGACACGAAGGCGGCGAGGTCGTTGAGGGACGGGCGGGTCATTGCTGGGAATTTTACATCAGCTCATGCCGATTTCAATCTCTACAGCCTCATGAGCTGACCGCCTACCTCGGTCTGGCCGGAGCCTTTCCGGTTCCAGAAGGACCCAAGACCATGTCCAAGCCGCAGACCGTTTTCCCCGCCGGCCGCCAGGCGCTCTATGAGAAATACCGCTACTCGGCCGCCATCCGCACGGGCGACCTGCTGTTCGTGTCGGGCCAGGTCGGCAGCCGCGAGGACGGCTCGCCCGAGCCGGTGTTCGAGGACCAGGTGCGGCTGGCCTTCGCCAATCTGAAGGCGGTGCTGGCCGCCGCCGGGGCGAGCCTGGAAGACGTCGTCGACGTCACGACCTTCCACACCGATCCCGAGGCGCAGCTGGAGACGATCATGGCCGTGCGCGACGAGGTCATCGGCGATCCGCCCTATCCGAACTGGACGGCGATCGGGGTCAACTGGCTGGCCGGCTTCGACTTCGAGATCAAGGCGATCGCCCGGATCCCCGGCTAGCTGACCGGCAGCTCGCGCCGCTGGTCGCTGGCCTGCTGCGCGAGCTCCAGCAGCTGCATGGTCCGCAGGGCCTGCTCGACCGGCACGGGCGAGGGGGCGCCGTGCAGGATGGCCTCGCGCACCCCGGCGTAGAACTGGCGATAGCCGGTGACCTCGGGGCGGACGTCGGCACTGACCGGGACCTCGTCGACGACCGTGGTCAGCACGCCATGGCGGCTGTCGCGGCCCCAGCCGGAGGCGCCGGGGGTCATGCCGGCCTTCAGCTGGGCTTCCTGCGGGTCCAGGCCGTGCTTGACGAAGCTGGCCTTGGTCCCGTGCACCGCGAAGCGCGGGCCGGAAGCCGCGGTCAGCAGGTTGCCGTGCAGGATCACCCGCAGGACCGGATAGCGCAGGGTGACGTGGAAATAGTCGTCCGCCGTGGCCCCTTCACGCTGGGCGCCGATATCGGCCGAGATGGCCAGGGGTTCGCCGAACAGCACCAGGGCCTGGTCCAGCAGATGCGGCCCCAGGTCGATCCAGGCGCCCGAGCCCGGGCCGGCGCGCTCGCGCCAACGGTCGCGCACCTGCGGGCGGAAGCGGTCGTAGCGGTTCTCGCACAGCACGATCTCGCCCAGCACGCCCTCGGCCAGCAGGCGCTGGACGGTCAGGAAGTCGCTGTCCCAGCGGCGGTTGTGGAACACGGCCAGCAGCCTGCCGGCGGTCTTGGCGGCGTCGGCCATGGCCTTCGCCTTGGCGGCGGTGACGGCGAACGGCTTGTCGACCACCACGTGCTTGCCGGCGGCGAGGGCGGCCAGGGCCTGGGGCGCGTGCAGGACGTTGGGCGTGGCGATGACGACGAGGTCGATGGCCGGATCGGCCAGGGCCTGGTCGAGTTCGGCGACGACCCGGACCTCCGGCAGGTCGGCCAACACCTTGGCCGGATCGCTGGAGACCACGGTCCGCAGCGCAAAGCCCGGCGTCGCGCGGATCAGCGGGGCGTGGAAGGTCTTGCCGACATAGCCATAGCCGACCAAAGCGACTTGGAGGGGGACAACGCTCAGGGTCTCGTTCATGGTCGCGTTCTAACGAAAAGGGCCGGGGATTTCTCCCCGGCCCTGATCGCTTTCCCGTGAAGGGGCGGGGAGACTACATCTCCACCGGCTCCATCTTGGGCGTTAGCAGGTGGATCACCAGCAGCGCGACCAGATAGGCCGAGCCGGCGATGATGAAGATCGGAGTGTACGAACCGATCTGCTCCAGCACCTGGCCGATATATTTCGAGAAGGCCATGCCCCCGAAGGCGCCCAGCATGCCGCCGATGCCGACGACCGAGCCGACCGCGCCGCGCGGGAACACGTCCGACGGCAGGGTGTAGAGGTTGGCCGAGAAGCCCTGGTGCGCGGCGGTGGCGACGCCGATGATCAGCACGGCCAGCCAGACGCTGTCGGCCTTGGCGGCGAACATCACCGGCACGGCCAGCAGGGCGCAGACCAGCATGGTCAGCTTGCGGGCCTTGTTGATGGTGGCGCCGTTCTTCATCAGCGTGGAGGACATCCAGCCGCCGGCGACCGAACCGACGTCCGACAGCAGGTAGATAGCGATCAGCGGCGGGCCGAACGACTTCAGGTCCAGGCCGTAGCGCTTGCCCAGGAAGTCCGGCAGCCAGAACAGGAACATCCACCAGATCGGGTCGATCAGGAACTTGCCCAGGGCGAAGGCCCAGGTCTCGCGCTTGGTCAGCAGCTTGCTCCAGCCGATCTTCTCGACGGGGTCGGCCGGGTCCTGCTCGATATAGGCCAACTCGGTCGCCGACAGGGCCTTGGCCTCGCGCGGACGGCGATAGACCAGCAGCCAGATCGGCAGCCAGACCAGGCCGGCGACGCCGGTGACGATGAAGGCCATCTGCCAGCCGAAGGCCAGCACGATGCCCGGAACGACCAGCGGCGTGACGATGGCGCCGATGTTGGTGCCGGCGTTGAACAGGCCGGTGGCGAAGGCGCGTTCCTTCTTGGGGAACCATTCGGCCACGGCCTTGATGCCGCCCGGGAAGCCGCCGGCCTCACCGATGCCCAGGCCCATGCGGGCCGCCACGAAGCCGCCGAAGCCGGCCGCCGCCGCGTGGGCGATGTGGGCGATCTGCCAGATGGCGAACGCGATGCCGAAGCCCCAGCGGGCCCCGATCTTGTCCATGATCTTGCCCCAGGCCAGGTACGCGATCGCGTAGGCCAGCTGGAAGTAGAAGACCAGGTCGGCGTAGTGGGTTTCGTTCCAGCCGAATTCCTTCGACAGGTCGGCCTTGAGCAGGCCGATCGTCTGGCGGTCGACGTAGTTGATGACCATCGCCGCAAACAGCAGCGACACGACCACCCAGCGGTACCGTCCGACCTTCTCGGCCCCTTGTTCGCCAGCCTGGGCGGGCGCTTTCGAAAAGTCCATGGACGCCTTCCTTCCCCCTTATTGTCGGGTCTTTTCTTTTATTTCGCCGAAACAGCCACGCAGTCCACGGTTCCGAACGGGCCGAAATCGATGTGGGCCACGTCGCCGGCCGCCACGTCGTGGATGCCGGTGGTTGCGCCGGTGGTGACGATCTGACCCTTCTTCAGCGGCTTGCCGCGCGCCGCGACGGCGCCGAGCAGGAAGGCCAGGGCGGCCAGCGGAGAGCCCGGGATCGTCGCGGCGGTCGCCTTGCCGACCGACTTGCCGTTGATGATGGTCTCGACCGGCATATCCTCCCAGGCGATGTCGCGCCAGTTGGAAATGGCCTGACCAATGATCTGACCATCGTTGTTGCCGAAGTCCGAGCACACGACCGTCGGACCCAGGGCGTTGATGGTGGCCAGCGGGCTGCCGGCGATCTCGACGCCGACCAGCAGCTCGCCCACATAGTCGGCGGCTTCCTCGGCGGTCCATTCGGTCTTGTCGGCCGGAGCGTCCTTGCCCAGGCGGATGATGAACTCGGCCTCGACGGCGCAGAAGCCGCCTTCGATGGCGCGGAACGCGTTCGGCGCGCCGACCTTGGCGTCCTGGACATTGCTCTTGAAGATGCAGCCGGCCAGGCGCTCGGCGCCCAGGCGTTCGCGGTGCTGCGGGGGGACCAGGCCCACCTTCCAGCCGACCAGTTCGTCGGGCCACAGGTCGATGGCGATGTCCTGCACCGCGTAGCCCTCGGCCATGCTCGAGGGAATCACGCCGCCCGGATAGCCGGGGACCGAAACGCCTTCCTGGCGCGCCTTGACGAATTGGGGGGCGATGGCCGCGGGGGTGAAAACCACGCTGTCGGCCTCAGAAACGGTCACGCCGTAGATCCTCCCTCGAAAATCGGCACAGGTCCCGCTTGGCGGGTGTTGTGACGTCTCTAGTGGAAACCGGTGTCATTGACAATCATGCGAAAGGGGCGAGCGAGGGACGCCGGAGGTCGAATACCCGACATGGGGTCGCGCCGCGGTGGAGCTTGCTCGACAATTTCAATTGTTGGGAGCAAAACATCCTTAGATTTGTGGATAGGGTAAGCAGTAGAAGTATGTCTTCTGTATCCTGAGTAATGCCGCAAGTCGTTGTATGGGGTGCAACTCAGTGGTGTATCGCGGGGAAGAGCTGCTCGAATACCTCGAGAAGCGCAATCGCCATTTGCTTGAAATTTGCCGTGTGCAATCGAAGCTTGTGGCGGCTGACTTCGATCTCGATGAATTCATGCAGATGTCAGTTGATCTGTTGCGTTCCGTGTTCGGGTCGGGCGGGGTGGTGGTCGAGCTCGTGGATGGCGAGGAGATGGTCTATGTCGCCATCGACGCCGACCATGCTCGCTATCACGGCCTGAGGCTGTCGAAGGAGGCTTCCCTGTCGGGGCTCGCCGCCATCGAAGGGCGGCTGATGCACTGCGACGACGCCCACGAGGATCCGCGCGTCGACCGAGCCAATTGCCAGAAGATCGGCATCCGCTCGATGGTCTGCGCGCCGCTGCTCCAGAACGGCCAGGCGGTAGGCGTGCTGAAGGCCTTCGACGCCGCGCCGGGCGCCTTCGACGAGGATGACATCCAGACCGTCACCCTGGTCGCCGAGACCCTGGGCGCCGCCCTGGCCAAGCAGCTGGAATATGGCGACCGCGAAGGCCTGATGCTGGAACTGGCCATGGCCCGCGATGAGGCCGAGGCCGAGGCGCGCCGGGCCCATATGGCGGAGTCCATGGGCGGCCTGGGCCGCTGGCGCTTCGACTATGCGACGGGCCGCAGTGACTGGTCCGATCAGATGTACGACCTGCACGGCCTGGCGCGTGGCATGGTGGTCAGCAGCGAGCAGATCACGGGCATGGTCCATCCCGACGACATCGATCGGGTGCGAGCCCTGGTGCGTGAACCCCGCCCGCTGGGCGCGGCTGGGCCTTTCATCGACTTCCGCCTGACCCGCGCCGACGACGGTCGCGAGCGTCGGATGCAGGCCATGACCACCATCGAGCTGGACGTCCGGGGTGAGCGTACGGCGGTGATGGGCGTGCTGCGCGACGTCACCGAGCAGTACGAGCGCGAGCAGGAACTGGCCAAGGCCCATCGCGAGGCCGAGGCCGCCGCCCGCACCAAGGCCGCCTTCCTGGCCAACATGACCCACGAGCTGCGCACGCCGCTGACCGCCGTGTTGGGCTTTTCGCGCCTGGTCGAGCGTCGCGCCGATGTCGGCGAGGAGAGCCGGGCGCTGGTCCGCCGCATCCTCAATGCCGGCGAGGCCCTGCTGCACACGATCAACGACCTGCTGGACTTCTCCAAGCTGGAGGATGGCCAGGTCGAGATTCGGCCGCGTCCGGTGACGGTGGAGGCCTGTGTCCGCGACACCCTGGAGCTGCTGGCCCCTCAGGCCGGCGCCAAGCGGCTGGACCTGGAGCTGGTCGTCGATCCGACCACGCCCGAGCGGGTGATGCTGGACCCCGACCGCGTGCGCCAGGTGCTGCTGAACCTCACCGGCAACGCGGTGAAGTTCACCGACGCCGGCGCCGTCACGGTGACCTTGTCGCCCTCGGCCGACCGGCAGTCGCTGGTCTGGAGCATTCGCGATTCCGGCCCCGGCATCTCGGCCGAAGGTCTCGAGCGCCTGTTCGTGCGCTTCTCGCAGGTCGAGGGCGGCGGCCAGAGCGGCGGCGCTGGCCTGGGGCTGGCGATCTGCAAGGGCCTGGTCGACGCCATGGGCGGGACGATCGGCGCCGAAAGCCGGCCGGGCGAGGGCTCGCGTTTCTGGTTCTCGCTGCCCGCCGTGGCGGTCGGCGAGGACGAGGCGGACGAGGACTTCGCCATCAGCGTCAGCGGCCGCAAGGTGCTAGTGGCCGACGACAATCCGGCCAACCGGGTCCTGCTGCGCACCATCCTCCAGGCCTTCGGCGCCGAGGTGGCCGAGGCCTGCGACGGCGGCGAGGCGGTGGACCTGGCCTGTAAGGCCAGGTTCGACCTGATCCTGATGGACCTGCGCATGCCCGGTCTGGACGGGATCAGCGCCGCCCGCCGGATCCGCGATGCGGCCGGCGAGCGTCCTGTGCCGATCCTGGCCTTCTCGGCCGAGCGCGATCCGGTGATCGACGCGACGCTGTTTAGCGGGGCGGTTCCGAAACCGATCGAGCCGGAAACGTTGTTGGCCGCGATGGCGAGAGCGATGGGCTAGCCGCGTCGGGCCGCCAGCCGTTTTCCAGCAGGTCCAGCGCCATCAGGTGCGCGACCTCCAGGGTCAGGGCCTCCAGGCCGTCCAGCAGCTCCTGCCGCCGCTCCTGCACGGGCGTGTAGGCGTAGAGCGCGCAGATGGCGTGCAGCCGGGCGCGGATGTTCGGCGGCTCGAAGGTCGAGCCCAGCAGGCTGAATTCGGACGGCGGGGTCTGGGTCAGGCGCAGCTGGTGATAGGCGAGGGGCATCGGAAAGACTCCTTTCTAGGGTTGGGGTTCGGGCGACCAGGGCGGCGTCGCGGCAGCGCAGGCCGTTCATGCGGACATCGGCCTGGCCCAGGCGCACGCCGACCAGGCCGGTCAGGCTGTTCAGGACATCGTCCAGGGGACGGGCCAGTGGGGTGAGCAGGGCGCCGACGGCGCCGGTCAGGGCGCTCTCGCCCAGGCCCAGGTTCAGGCCCAGGATGTTCGCGTCGAGCTTGAGGTTGCCGAGCAAGGTCGAGACGGTCGCCTGGGCCAGGTCGTTGGTCGAGACGGTCTTGACCACGCGACCGCGCACCTCGTCCTGGCGGAAGCGCACCGTTTGCCAGGCCTGGCCGCCCAGCGACGCCGACGCCTTGCCGGTCACCGAGAACAACGGGGCCTTGGCGATCGTCGCCGGGGCGGGCGTCAGCGGAGTCCTGAAGTCGTCCAGCTTGTCGGTGTCGATCTCGCCGACCATCAGCGAGCCCAGGCCGGGAGCGACGTCCAGGGCCGCCTCGTCCTGGGCGCAGGACATCGACTTCAGCTTGGCGGCGCCCGAGGCGGCCTCGACCAGGATCGGCAGCTTGACCTGGGCGGGGGCCAGGAGGCCCGAGCCGCCGACCTTGGCTTCCAGATAGAGCCGGGTCTGGGCGGTGCGGACGATGACGTCGCGGCTGGACGTGATGGTCATCCAGGGGGCGTTGTTGGGCGGCTCGCCGATCGCCAGCCAGGCCGTCAGATTGGCGACGCCGGGCACGGCCGCCCCAAGGTCCAGCTGGACCTGGCGGGCGCCGTTCGCCAGTTGCAGCACCGCCTTGGACAGGTTCAGCGCGTCCAGCTGCACCTTGGCGCCGCTGCCGCCCAGCACGCGGCTCTGCGCGCCGTAGGGGCCGGGGTCGAACAGTCGGGTCATCTGGGCCGGCGTGCGATCGCCGGCGGCGTTGGCCAGGGTGCGGGCGGCGTTCGAGGCCCGGGTCTGGCCCTTGTCGGCCAGGGCGCGCGACAGGGCCTGCAGGGCCTTGCCGGTGCTCAGCCTGGCGTCCAGCACCTCGTCATAGGTGGCGGCGGTCAGGTTCAACTCGGTCTTCAGCGCGTCCAGGTAGTCGAAGAGGTCGACATCGGCGTTCGCCAGGGCGTCGTAGTCCATCACCGACAGCGAGACGTTCGAGCCGGTCAGGCCGCCCAGAAGGGCGTTGGCCAGGCCGCCGTCCAGGGACGCCAGGCGCGTGCCGATCGAGAAGCTGGCCAGGTCGGCGCGGGCGGCGGTGGCCGCTCGGGCGATCGGCTGGCTGTCCCTGCCGGTGAAGGTCTTGCCGAAATAGAGCGGCGTCTGGCTCTCGATCCGCACGCGCACGGCGTCGGGATCGGTCCCGCCGGGCTGGAAGCGCGCCTGGGCGGCGACCGCCTGGCTGTCGGCGTAGCGGCCCTTCTCGACGGTGACGGTCAGCGGACCGTCCCAGCCGTTGGCGCGGGCCGTGGCCAGGGCGGCGGCCTCGGCGTGGTCCAGGTCGCGGGCGGCGGCCAGGGCGGCCAGGTCCGCCGTGCCTTGCAGGCGGCGGGTCTGCAGGAACACCGAGCCCATGTCGACGACCAGGGCGGTGGTCCCCAGCAGGGCGGACATGGCGACCGCGCTGATCAGCGCGATGCCGCCGTGCTCGTTACGGGCGAAGTCGGGGTTCGAAGCAAGGTTGGGGCGGGCCATCTCAGTACCCTCCCAGGCGGACCGAGGCCTGGCGCAGCACGGTCTTGGGCGGCGTGGGGACCAGGCCGTCGAAGGCCCGGAAGGCGTCCTGGGCGGTGTCGTAGCGGATCGACACCGTCAGCCGGTCGGCCTGGTTGTCGACGATCACGGCCGCCGCCTCGGGGCGCAGGCTGGGATAGTCGGCGACCTCGGCGGTCAGCGTGGCGCGGGCCAGCGACTCGCGTTCGGCGGTGCTCAGGCCCGCCAGGGCCGCGCGGGCGGCGTCGTTGGCCAGCTGCTGCACCGTGTGCGAGACCCAGAAGTACTGGCCCCAGACCAGGATCCCGATCAGCAGCATCAGGAACAGCGGGCCGGTGATGGCGAATTCGACGGCGACCGCGCCGCTTTCGGGTCCGCGAACCGTCTTGTTTGGCTTACGTCCTCTCATGTGACGTCTCCTCCCTAGGAAGAGCAGTGTGCAAATGCACGCCTTGGAATTGGTAAGGCGAGAAAACGCCGGATTTTCCGTAATAAGTGCGACACCCTGCCGCACGGGCCGCGCGCGTGACGGGTGTTGTGGCACTGGGCGTGCAACGATAGCGTGATCTCGTCCGAGTTCGGGGAAACGTCCTTAAGGCGAGCGATTAGGCGATTTTGCGTATTTTGCGGAGAGCCAGGAGGTCGCGATGAAATCCTTGAATTCCGAGCCGCTGTCGGTGACGGCCGGCGAGATCAGCCGCAACTTCGGTCATTGGCAGGATCGGGCCCTGGAGGCGCCGGTGATCGTCACCCATCACGGTCGGCCCCGCGTGGCGGTGGTGTCGGCGGGCCTGTTCTTCGGCCTGACCGAAGACGGGGGCGGCGGGCGTGAGGCGCGCGAGCGGTCCGAGGCGGCGCTGGCGGCGTTGCTGGGCGCGATGAGCGAGGCCTTCGTGGCCTTCGACGAGCACCTGCGGGTTGTCGCCGTGAACCACCCGTTCGAGGCGCTGGCGGGGCTGGGCGCCGGCCAGCTGGCCGGGCTGACCTGGGCCGATCTCTTTCCCGCGCCGTGCCAGGCCCTGATCGGCGAACAGCTGCTGCGCGCCCTGAAGGCCGGCGAGGTCGTGGAGTTCGAGGCCAACGCCTCGCCCGACGGCGCGCGCCGCTGCAGCATGCGCGCCTTTCCGTATCCGGGCGGCGCGGCCCTGGTGCTGCTCAATCGCAGCGAGGAGCGCGACCTGCGCCGCCGGTTCGAGGCGGCCGAGGCGTTCCGCACCGCGACCTCGAACCTGCACGACCTGGGCGCGGCGCGGCTGAACGTGCGCGGCGCCTTCGCCGAGCTGGACGAGCGCTTCGCGGCCATGACCGGCTTCAAGGTCGAGGAATTGATCGACTATCGCCTGACCGACGTCGTGCGTCCGGCCGAGCGCCACGCCCTGTCGGCCCAGATCGAGTCGGTCCTGCGCACCAATGCGCCGGCGGTGACGGTGGCGACTCTGCTCGTGAAGAACGGCGGTGAGCGTTCGGTCGAGCTGAGTTTGGCCCCTGTGCTCGAGGATTATGCGCCTACGGGACTGATCGCCGCCGCCCGCGCCGCTTAGGCGGCTTGACACACGTAATAGCGGGTATAGCGTCACGCGTTGAATTACGGGTGTACGTCATGCACATCACCGCCGCCGAAGCTCACGTCATGGAAGCGCTCTGGCGCCGTCAGCCGCTGTCGGCCGACGAACTGGTCGCCGAGGTCGGCGCCTCCCAGCAATGGGGCGAGGCCACCGTCAAGACGCTGATCAATCGCCTGCTGAAGAAGAAGGCGATCAAGTCCGAGCGCGCCGAGGGCAAGCACGGCTACCGCCCGCTGGTCGACCGCAGCGCCTATGTCCAGGCCGAGAGCCAGGGCCTGCTGGACCGCCTGTTCGACGGCCAGCTGGCCCCGCTGATCAGCCATTTCGCCCAGCACCGTCCGCTGCGGGCGGATGAGGTGGAGCGGCTGAAGAAGCTGATCGACGAGATGGGCGAGAAGTAGGTTTTCCTCTTTCCGTTTTCCCGGCTTTCGCCGGGAAGATCGGGTGTGGATTAAGCCCGCATCGCCTTCGCCTCAGGCTGAGCCCGCAGCGTCTTGGCCGCCACGTCCAGGCTCTGCACCGGCGTCGGCGGTTCCTCGCGGTCGTCATTGTCCGGATCCGGTCGCGCCCGCAGCGCGCTGACGAAGTTGTCGCGCCAGGCGGTGACGTCCTCGCGGGTGACGTTCTCGAACAGGGCTTCCCAGCGGCGCTTGCGCTCGTCGACGCCCATCGACAGGGCCCGTTCCAGCGCGTCGGAGATCTCTTCCGGGCTGTTGGGATTGATGATCAGGGCGTCCTTCATCTGCCGCGCCGCACCGGCGAAGCGCGACAGGATCAGCACGCCGGGATCTTCCGGGTCCTGGGCCGCGACATATTCCTTGGCCACCAGGTTCATGCCGTCGCGCAGCGGCGTGACCAAGGCGGCCTTGGCGGCGCGGTAGATCCCGGCCAGCTCGTCGCGGCGGTACGAGCGGTTGACGTAGCGGATCGGCGTGAAGTCCATCTCGGCATAGGCGCCGTTGATCCGGCCGATCAGGCCGTCCAGCCGTCCGCGCAGATCCTGATAGGCCTCGACCTCGTCGCGCGAGATCGGGGCCACCTGCAGCAGCATCACCTCGCGGCGCAGGTCCGGATGATCGTGCAGGAAGCGCTCGAAGCCGATCAGGCGTTCTTCAAGACCTTTGGAATAGTCCAGGCGGTCGACGCCGACGACCATCTTGCGGAAGACGCTGTGGGCCATCATCCGGTCGTAGGTCTTGCGCGCCGTCTCGCCCTTGACGACCTGGGCGAAGTCCTGGGCGTCGACGCCGATCGGAAAGGCCGAGGCGTCCAGCTTGCGCCCGAACGCCTGCAACTCGCCGCGCTCGTTCTTGGAGCCGTGCACCTCCGAGAACACGTAACCCTCGAAGGCGTGCAGCGACTCCTCGGTCTGGAAACCCAGCAGGTCGTAGTCGAACAGGGCTTCGACCAACTGCCGGTGGCGAGGCAAGGTGACCACCAGCTGGTGGGCCGGCCAGGGGATGTGCAGGAAGAAGCCGATCCGGTTGGTCACGCCCATCCGCCGCAGCTCCCGCGCCAGCGGGATCAGGTGGTAGTCGTGCACCCAGACGATGTCGTCCGGCTCGATCAGCGGCAGCAGGGTCTCTGCGAAGCGTTTGTTGACCCGGTCATAGCCCTCGCCGAACGAGCGGTCATAGGCCGTCAGGTCGACGCGATAGTGGAACAGCGGCCACAGCGTCTTGTTGGCGTAGCCGTTATAATATTCTTGGTAGTCGGTTTCCTCGAGGTCGACGGTGGCGACCGTGACGCCCTCGATCCGCTGCATGTTCAGCTGGCCGGTGAACTCCGGGATGGTCTTGCCGCTCCAGCCGAACCAGATGCCGGAATATTCGCGAAGCGCGGCGGCCAGGGCCATGGCCAGGCCGCCCACCGAACCTTCGCCATCCGCCGCGGGATTGGGCGGATTGACGCGGTTCGACACCACGATGAGCCGGCTCATGCGTGCACCCCAAAAACTGGTTGGGGAGCCGCGAGGCTCTCCAACCAGTTGAAGACGGCGTCGGTGTCTTCCAGGCAGTAGCGCGCCTCGGTCGGCCGGCGGTGGCCCACCAGGACTCCGAAGCCGCCCAGGCGGTTGGCGGCCGCGAAGCCGTCCTCGTCGGTCAGGTCATCGCCGATGAACACCGGCGTCGCGCCCAGGAACGGGGCCTCGCGCAGGAAGGCCGTCACCGCCGCGCCCTTGTCGGCGCCCGGCGTGCGCAACTCGACGACCATGTCGCCCAGCTGGAGGACCAGGCCCGTGGCCTGGGACAGGCGCTCGCCGGCCTCGATCACCGCCTCGGCGCAGGTCGGGGCGTTGCGATAATGCAGGGCGACGGACAGGCCCTTGTCCTCGAACAGCAGGCCGCGCTCGCAGTGGGCCAGCTCGACCAGGATGCGGCGTGCGTCGACCAGGCCATGGTGCGGCTCGCGCGACACCACCTGGCCGTCCGCCGTGCGGCGCACCAGGCCATGCACGGCGCCGATCGCCGGCACCTCGCCGCCCAGAATGTAGTCCAGGTTCGGCAAGTCGCGACCGCTGACCACGGCCACGCGTTGGTCGAAGGTCTCACGCAGCCGCGCCAGAATCCGCGCGCGGCGCGGGTCCGGACCGACATCGTCGGGGCGGGGCATGATCGGCGCGAGCGTGCCGTCGAGGTCGAGGAACAGCGCACAGCGGCGCGGCAGGTCGACAGGCGGGGGCGGGAAATCGACAGATTCCAGGCGCGAGACCGTGTGAGCCGCGGTCATGGCGTGAACCCCCTCATCAATAAGCAACATGCGCCAAGAACGTCGGACGGCCCGGTTCGATCCCGCGATAAACTCAAGCTCACGGGTTTTTGCGCATGTGCCTGCGTGATGAGCAGGCTTTGCGCCCCCTCCGTCACGTCGCCTATCGGCGCCGCGCCACCTCCCCCGTTTCACGAGGGAGGAGGAAGCGGCCCTTCTCCTGCCCCGCTTGCGGGGGAGGTGGCGCGCTGCGGATACGCAGCGTGACGGAGGGGGCGCTTTTGGCCGTTAGAACAACAACTTCCTCACGTTGAACTGGATCACCCGGCCTCGCGGATCCAGGTAATCCTGCTGATACGTCAGGGGTATCACCCCCGTCGCATCCCGCACCGTCTGCTGCTGGTCGAACAGGTTGTTGACCGACAGGGTCAGGCGCGCGCCGCGCAGCAGCGGGTGCTTCTGAACGAGCTCGCGGCGCACGCCCAGGTCGGCGAACAGGCGCAGGTTGATCGTGGCCAGGCTGGAGAAGTCCAGGTTCGTGCTGGCGCCGCCGGCGCTGGCGTTGACGTGGGTGCCGCTCTTCCAGTTGGCGGTCATCCGCGCGCCCAGGCCATAGCGGGTGATGCCCGCCTGGGCCTCGATCTCGTTGCGGGCCTGGCCGCCGCTGGAGCCGATGACGTCGCCGTTCAGGAGGTCGAGCACCGGCATGCCGCCGGCGATGGTCACTGTCTCCTTCAGGTGGACGGTGTGGAAGAGCGCCAGTTGCAGGCGGGTGGCGCGTGGATTGCCGCCGCCGAACCCACGACCGCCGCCGCCGAAGCGTTGACCGCCCTGGCCGCCGCCTTCGCCGCCGAAGTTCGGGCGCGAGTGCTCTTCGCCGGTCGGTGGGGTCTGGCCGGCCTGCTGTTGCTGGGCGTTGGGATCGGAGGGGGTGTCAGGCTGAGGCGCGCGCGGGGCGTCGTTGTTGTCCGCGCCCTGGCGATTGCGCTGCAGCAGCTCCGCGCCAGGCGGTTGCGCGCCGCCCTGAGCGCCAGCGCCTTGGCGACCACGCCAGCCGCCGGGGGGCGGGGGCGGGGCCTTGCCGATCTGGCGCGAGAAGTTGAAGCCCCAGCGGATCTGCTCGCTCTCGCGCTTCTGGAAGTTGACCGGCCGGGTGTCGATCCGGGTCAGGTCGCCGTCGGCGTCGCGGGTGAAGCGGTCGGGGAAGGCGGCCTCGACCGCCGCCGTGGCGGCCGGGAAGCCGGCGACGGGATTGTCGAAGCGTGAGCGGGTGTAGTTGGCTGTCAGCGACAGGCCCTGGATCTTCTCGGGCTTGTAGGTCGCGGCCAGGCGCAGGGTGTTGCGGGTCTCGCCTTTCAGATTCGGATTGCCGCCGCTGATGCGGGTGACGTCGACGCTGACGCCGCGCACATAGTCGAAAATCTGGCTGTTGGGCGTGGTGATCAGCGGGCTGCCCAGCTGGCTGATGCTGGGGGCGTTCTCCTGGCGGGTCGCCGAGACGATGAAGCTGACCGGCTTGACTGGCGACCAGTTCACGCCGCCGCCGATGGTGGTCAGGCTGCCGTAGTCCGCCACCTGGCGCACGGCCAGGTTCAGGTTGGTCGAGAGGTCGCCGATGGCCAGAACGCCCTTGCGGCGGCTGGCCAGGGGCAAGTCGAAGCTGATCTGGGCGCTGGCGTCGCCGCGCGACTGGGTGCTGTCGCTCTGGACGCCCGCGCGGATCGAGGTCGCCACCAGGCGCGAGCCGCTGACGCCCAGCTTCACGGTCGAGGACAGGTCGCCGGCCGGCAGCTTGGCCAGGGCGCGGTTGGCGACGAACTGCAGGTCGGCGCTGTCGGTGGTCGACTTGGCCTGGTCGCTGTTGACCCGTTGGCCCGGCAGCGGTCCGAACGGGTTGAACGTCGGGTCCAGCGCCGTGAGGCGGGTCTGGGGATCGCTCAGGTCGACGCTGCGGTCGGTCTGCGTCTTGTTGACCGTGTGATCGTAGTTGCCGGTCAGCGACAGGCGCAGGGTCTCGGTGTCGCGGTTCAGGGTGAAGCCCGCGTGGCCCGACAGGGTCTTGGAGGTCTGGCCCAGGGCCGACTGGTCGCCCAGGTAGCGGTAGAGCGCCACGTCCTGGCCGAACGGCGAATAGGGATTGGCGCCCGGGATCAACAGCCGCGCCCGCGCCGGGCCCAGCAGGGAGTCGCTTTGCGACCCGGTCAGGCCCAGGTTCAGCGTCGCCGAGACATTGTCGAGGATGTAGCGGTTGGTGACGCTGTTGATCGACACCTGGGTGTTGCGCGGCAGCAGGGTGCGGTCTTCGGTGATGTCGGAGGCATTGGCTTTGTTGGCCGTCGGCAGGAAGGTCGCCAGGCTCGGCGCGCCCGATCCCAGGCCGCTGGGCACGCCCGCCACCGTCACGGGCGCGCCGGCCAGGGCGCTCAGGGCGTTCAGGTTGGTTCCCGAGGCGGGACCGATATTGCCGACATAGTCATAGAGGCCGCTGTTGGTGCGGCTGATCAGGTCGCGGTCGCTTTCCAGCAACTGGTCGGCGTTCTGCAGCTTGATGGACAGGTTGGTGCGGCCCTGGCGGTTCAGGCGCAGCTGGCTCCAATTGGCCTGCTCGGTCATCTGCCCGCCCTTGGCCGGGCCGCCGACCGTGGAGTCGATGGTCTGGGCGCGGAAGCGCTGGCGCAGGACGATGTTCACGACCTTCTGGTCGGCCGAGTAGCCGTATTTGAGCGCCACTTCCTCGGGCAGGATCTCGACGCGCTGGATGGCCTCGGTCGGGATGTCGCGGATCTCGCCCTGGCCCGAGATACGCCGGCCGTTCAGCAGGGTGACGGGATCGCCGCCGAGGCCGCTGGTGGTCTGGGGCGCCAGTTCGGTCAGCAGGTCTTCCATCGACGAGACGCCGAACGAGCGTACGTCGGCGGCGCTGAAGGTCTCTTCGGGCGGGATGTCGCCCAGCACCGCGCCATAGGGCTTGCCGCTGGCGGTGATCGTGACGGCCTCGACCTCGGTGTCGAGGTCTTCGGGCGTGACGGGCTTCTGGGCCGTGGCGGGCTTAGCGGTCGGCTTGGGCGCCGGCTGCGTGGGGGCAGGCGTGGCGGGGCCTGGATTTTGGGGGACAGGCGGGGCGGCCTCCTGCGCATGGGCGGTCGTGGTCGCGACGCATCCCAGGATACCGACCAGGGCCAGCTTGCGGCTCATCAAGGAGCTTCTCCGATTTTCCACGTCCCACGATTGCGGTGCCTGTTCGATGTGACGACCAGATTTCAAGGTCGCAACATCGGCGCCGTCTCGAGGTCTAGCGAACGGATGTCCAGGGTCGGCTCAGCAGCACCGCGCAGTTGATGACGCCCACCAGCGAGTAGGTTTGAGGATAATTGCCCCACAGTTCGCCGTCCGCGAAGCCGATATCTTCTGACAGCAGTCCAGCGCCGGTGCGACGCGAAAGCATGTCCTCGAAAAGCGCGCGGGCCTCCTCGGTGCGACCCGACAGATGCAAGGCCTCGATCAGCCAGAAGGTGCAGATGTTGAACGCCGTCTGCGGCGAGCCGAAGTCGTCGGGGATGGCGTAGCGCAGCAGGTAGGAGCCCCGGCGCAAGCCGTCCTCGATCGCTTTGAGAGTGGCGACGTTGCGGGGGTCGTCGGGCGTGTGGAAGCGCAGGTCGACCAGTTGCAGCAGGGAGGCGTCCAGCACGTCGCCCTCGAAAGTGGCCGAGAAGCGGCCCAGCTCCTCGTTCCAGGCGCGCGCCTCGATGGTCTTGCGCATCTGCGCGGCGCGGCCGTTCCAGAAGGCGGCCTTCTCGGTCAGCCCCAGCTTTTCGGCGGCGTTGCCCAGGCGGTCGCAGGCGGCCCAGCACATGGCGGATGAGTAGGTGTGGACATTGGCCCGGCCCCGGAACTCCCACAGGCTGGCGTCGGGCTGGTCGTGCAGCTTGAAGGCCCGCTCGCCGACCGGCTCCAGGGCCTCGAAGTCCTCGACGGTGGCGGGGCGCAGCAGGCGCTCGTCGAAGAAGGCCTGCACGGTCGACAGGATGATCTGGCCATAGACGTCGTGCTGCAGGTGCTCGAAGGCCTGGTTGCCCACGCGGACGGGCCCCATGCCGCGATAGCCGGGCAGGTCGGGGGCGAAGCGCTCGGTCAGCTGCTCCTCGAAACCCACGCCGAACAGCGGCTGGATATGGCCGCCGGCCGCCCGGTCGACGATATTGCGCAGGTAGCCCAGATAGTTCTCCAGGATGTCGACCGCGCCCAGCCGGTTGACCGCCTGGACCACGTAATAGGCGTCCCGCAGCCAGCAATAGCGATAGTCCCAGTTGCGGCCGCTGTCGGCGTGCTCGGGGATCGAGGTGGTCAGGGCCGCGACGATGGCCCCCGTCTCCTCGTGCATGCAGAGCTTCAGCGTGATGGCCGCGCGGATCACGGCGGTCTGGTAGTCGAGCGGCACGGCCAGGCCGCGCACCCAGTGCTTCCAGTAGAGATCCGTCTCGCGCAGCATCCGCTCGCAGGTGGCGCCGATATTGGCGTCGAAGCCCTCGTCCGCGCCCAGGAACATGGCGATCGGCCGCTCCAGGCGGAACGTGCGCTCCTCCAGGATGTGCGAGACCGGCGCGTCGGTGGACAGGCGCAGGGTCATGTCCGAGCACAGGTAGCGGATGTGGTTCGAGCCCGAGGTGTGCTCGGCGACCTTCGCGCCCCAGCCGGCGGTGGGCTTCACGCGCAGGGTGACGCGGGCCACGCCGACGATCGGCCGGATCAGGCGGATGAAGGCGGTCGGGCGGAAGGTGCGGCCGTGCTGGATGTAGCGGGGGGAAAAGTCGATGACCTCGAACCGCGCGCCGTCCTCGTCGGCGATCTCGGTGCGCAGGATCGGGGTGTTGCGTAAGTAGCCCTGGCGGACCTCGGCCCGGCGTTCGACCTGGATGTCCCACAGGCCCTTGGCGTCCGGGCCATCTGGATCGGCGTCGTCCAGAAGAGCGCTGAACACCGGATCGGAATCGACGCGCGGCGCGCAGGCCCAGACGAACCTGCCGCCGCTGTCGATCAGCGCGCTGACGGCGCAATTGCCGATCGGAAACAGGTCGAGCGTCTTTTGCGAGCTGCTAGTCATCGAGACCCCGGATGCGTGCTTTTGGGCTTTCCCCATTTCGGGTGAAACCGACGGTGTGGCTTGCGGGTTCCTGTTCTCGAAAAACGTCTTGCCGGGGGCAGGGGAGGGCTCGCCTTTCACGCTACTCGCGTTGACGGAACAGGCCGGCGCCGGCCATCTGGTTTCCCTGACGCGGCAAGGCCGCGCGTGTGCGGTGGGCTGTTCGACGGTGATGCGATTTACGAGACCCTGCGGCGTCCTGGCGGCGGCGATGAGCCTGCTTTCGCTGGAAGTCGCCCAAGCTCAGTCGCAGCGCCCGACCCTGGCCGGCGGTCGTCCGGTTCAAGCTGCCCCGCAGCAGGCCGCGCCGCTGGTCCCGCCGCGTCCGGCGGTGTTCCAGCCTGACCTCTCCGCCGTCCAGTTGCGCGCCGACCAGGCCGACATGCTGCGCCGGGTGCTGGGCGACGCCTATACCCACGGCTTCGACCCCGCGACCTTCTCGCCCGAGCGCGCGACCACGCAAGCCCAACTGATCGGTTTGACCCTGGCCTATGCCAAGGCGGTGCGCAGCGGCCGCCTGCCGGTCGCCAACTTCATGGAAGAGTGGGGCCTGAGGCCCGCGCCCTACGATCCGACGATCGACTTCATCAACGCCGTCCAGCAGGACCGTCTGGCCGCCTGGCTGGACACCCTGCCGCCGCCCTATACCGGCTATCAGACCCTGCGCGGGGGCCTGGCCGCCTATCGCGACATCGCCGCGCGCGGCGGCTGGCAGCAGTTGGCCCCTGGTCCGGAGCTGAAGGAGGGCGCGACCGGCGCCCGTGTCGTGGCCCTGGAAGCGCGCCTGGCGGCCGAGGATCCGACCATGACCGTCGACGCCGCGCCGGTGTTCGACGCCGCCCTGGCCCAGGCCGTGCAGCGCGCCCAGAAGCGCTTCGGCCTCAATCCCAACGGGGTCGTCAACAAGGCCACGCTGGACGCCCTGAACACGCCGGTCGAGCAGCGTATCGACCAGATCGTCGCCAACATGGAGCGCTGGCGCTGGCTGCCCCAGACCCTGCCGGCCGAGCGAATCCAGGTGAACGTCGCCGCCGCCATCCTGTCGGTGTTCAGCCACGACACCCCGACCCTGACCATGCGCGCGGTCACCGGCCGTCCGGGCGACGAGACGCCGATGCTGTCGTCGATGATCCACTCGATCGTGCTGAACCCGCCGTGGAACGTGCCGCAGTCGATCGCGTCCAAGGAGCTGTGGCCCAAGGAGCGCAAGAGCCCGGGCTATCTGCGCCGCAACGACTTCATCGTCATCCCCACGGGCGACGGCGGCTCGCGCCTGCAGCAGAAGGCCGGCCCGCTGGCGGCGCTGGGCAAGCTGAAGTTCGACTTCGCCAACCCCTACGGCGTCTATCTGCACGACACCCCCAGCCGCGCCCGTTTCGACAGCTTCAGTCGCCTGGCCAGCCACGGCTGCGTGCGCCTGCAAAAGCCGACCGAACTGGCCAAGGCCCTGCTGGAGGGCGACGCGACCTGGACGCCCGAGAAGGTCGACGCGACCCTGGCCTCGGGCGACACCGTGCGCGCCAAGCTACCTCAGCAGATCGCGGTCTTCCTGCTGTATTGGACGGCCTATGTGACCCCGGACGGGCAGGTGAATTTCCGCCAGGATCCGTATGGCTGGGATCGCGAACTGGTGCAGCGGATCGCCGCACTTTGATCCTGCTCAGCTTGCTTTCTTAACATTCTTGCGGTGTCCTCCCCGACCTGAGTGTCGGGTAAGGGCGTAAGCATGGATCGACGTAAGCTGCTCCAGTGGGGGCTGGGCGCTATGGGGGCGGGGCTAATTCCCCTGGCCGCACGGGCTGATGACGACATAATCGGCGCGATCCTGGAAGGAAAACAGGTCGGCGTGCCGGTGGTTCCCACGGCGCCGGTCGATCTGCGCCCGACGCCGGTCGAAACCCCAATTGTAAAGTCTGTCGCCGTGGTCGAACCCCGCTGGGTCAAGCTGCGCAACATCCACACCGACGAGAAGCTGGAAGCCGTCTACTGGGAGAACGGCGAGTACGTTCCCGATGCGGTGAAGGCCTTGAACCACGTCCTGCGCGACTATCGCAACGACGAGAGCCATCCGATCGACCCGGGCCTGTACGACATCCTGGGCAAGATCGCGCAGAAGACCGGGACCAAGGCCCACTTCCAGGTGATCTCCGGCTACCGCTCGCCGGCGACCAACCGGATGCTGGCCGAGCGCAGCGGCGAGGTGGCCAAGCGCAGCCTGCACATGGACGGCAAGGCCATGGACATCTTCCTGGAGGACATCGCCCTGGAAGACATCCGCGCCGAGGCCCTGGGCCTGCAACTGGGCGGGGTCGGCTACTACCCCAAGAGCAAGTTCGTGCACGTCGATGTCGGCCCCGTGCGCAAGTGGTCGGGCGCCTGAAGCTGTACAATTCGCTTAGCAGGCGAGCCCCTTGGCGAAACGGGTAACCAAGCTCTAGTTCGCACGTATAGAGCATGGTAGCCGGCTTAAGGTCGGTAGCGTTTCAGGGGAAACAGATGAGCGAGCGTCGCAGCAATCCGTTTGGCTGGATGATCCTCGGCTTCATCGTCGGCGTCCTGGTGACGTTCGGCACGATCCTGTTCCTGACCTCCAGCGGCGGCGGCTACGAGGACGGCCCGTCCGAGACCCGCACGGCCGCCGACGACGCCGCAACCGCGGCGATCAATGCCTCGTCGATCGGCGCGCAGCCGGCTCCGCACAAGATGGAAACCTCAGCGCGGGTTCCGACGGATCCCACGGCCGCCGCCCCGCGCGCCGAGCGGCAGGCGCCGGCGCAGGACCTGGACCCGCAGGTGGCGGATGACGCCGCCGCGGCCGGGATGACCTCGCGGACACGGTAAGTTCATTCTATCAAAAGTTGTTTTCGGTAATAAACAACTTGAAATTATTTGCAACCTCTGGAAGTGTCTGGGGGCGTGATCACGCTCCATCCATTCAAGAGGGAGCAGCAAAATGGACTATCTGGTCGAACTGGGCTCGAACATTCCGGGTGTTTATTCCATTGGCCAATCGGGTTCGCCCACGGAATCGAGCGATGGCTACGTCGTCGTCGGTGAAGGCGCGGCCTACAATTTCTGGGAAACGCAGCTCTACGAGGAATACATAGCGGGCGGCGGCAATCCCTACGACTACGCGCGTCCGGGCTATGAGCTGCCCTGATCGCCGGTGGGCGGCCTAAGGGCCGCCTATCAATCCTGCTGCCACCAGGCTGGCGGCAGGGCGCGCGCATTTTCTCCAGAACGCTCAAGGCATTGGGTGTCCAAGGAGATGTCTATTGTCGATTAAGGGAAGTTGCTGCTGCGGCGGCGTCCGTTTCGAGCTGTTCGAGCCGCCCCTGATGCTGGGGACCTGTCACTGCTCGCGCTGCCGCAAGGCCGGGTCCGGGGCTTATGCCTATGTCCGGGCCGAGGCGTTCCATTGGCTGGCGGGCCGGGAGCTGGTGACCCGCTATCACCCCAAGCCGCCGATGAAGTTCAACCGCAGCTTCTGCAAGCGCTGCGGCGCCTCGCTGGGCGATCCCGACAGCGGCCGCATCCTGGCCATCGCCGCCAACTGCCTGGATGACGATCCCGGCGTCTCCGTCAGCTTCGAGGAGTTTACGCCGGACGCCCCGTCCTGGGAGAAGCCCGCATAGAAAAAGGCGGCCGCCGAAGCGACCGCCTTTCCCACCTGGCTTCCGTTGGGAGGCCTTTTATTCCTTCGGCATCGGCATGGCCGGCATCGCGCCCGCCTTGCCCTTCATGGCCTGGTGCTGCGCCGGGGGCAGCGGGATCAGGCCGCGGCCTTGCAGGTAGCCGCCACGGCCGGTGGCCGCGTCCGACACGAATTCGGTGACGAATTCCTTCAGGCCCGGCGTCACGCCGACCTGCGACTTCTTCACGTAGACGTACAGCGAGCGCGACAGCGGATATTGGCCGCTGGCGATGGCCGCCGGGGTCGGCTTCACGCCGTTGACCGACGCGCCCTTGATGCGCGAGGCGTTCTCTTCCAGGAACGAGAAGCCGAACACGCCCAGGGCGTTCGGGGTCTTCTCGATGGTGCCGACGATGGCGTTGTCGTTTTCGCCGGCGTCGACCCAGCCGCCGTCGGTGCGCATCGGCGACACGGTGGCCTTGAACTTCTTCTCGTCTTCGCTCTTCAGCTTGGCCAGGGTCGGCAGCTTGGCGGCGCCGCCTTCCATCGCCAGTTCGACGAAGGCGTCACGGGTGCCCGAGGTGGGCGGCGGGCCGTAGGCCAGGATGCGAGCCTTGGGCAGGCCGGGGCCGACCTCGTTCCAGTTTTTGTACGGCTGCTTCACCAGCTGGCCGCCGCGCAGGGACTGGTCGGCCAGGCCCAGGTACAGCTGCTCGAGCTTGAAGTTGAAGTCCGGACCCTTCTTGTCGACCGCGACGACGATGCCGTCGAAGCCGATCTTGATCTCGACGATGTCCTTCACGCCGGCCTTCTGGCAGGCCTGGAACTCGGACTTCTTCATCGGGCGCGAGGCGTTGGCGATGTCGGGGAACTTCTCGCCCGCGCCGCCGCAGAACATCTTGATGCCGCCGCCGGTGCCCAGGCTCTCGACCTTGGGCGACTTCTTGCCGGTCTTCTTCGAGAAGTTTTCGGCGACGCGGGTCGAGAAGGGGAACACGGTCGAGGAGCCGGCGGCCCACACGTAGTCGCGCGCGGCGTGCGCTTGGTCGGCGACGGCGAACAGGGCGAGGGTGGCGACCGCGCCAAGGAGCTTTTTCATGTCGTCAAATCCTGTGTGATCCGGGGACGCGGGGAACGTGCCGGAGCAATGCAGGGCTTTCTGTCACGGTTCCGAGACAGTTTTAAGACACGAAATCCGTGGACGGATGATCGTCAGACGACCGTCAGGGCCTTTTCGATCGGACGGGCCAAGACGACGCCCTTGGGGCCGTCGACGATCGGGCGGTTGACCAGGATCGGGTGCTCGACCATCGCGGCCAGCAGGGCCTCGTCGGCGACGCCGGGTTTCAGCAGGCCCAGCTCTTCAGCCGGCGTGCCGCGTTCGCGAAGAAGGCCTTTCAGGTCCGTGTCGGCGCGCTTGACCAGATCCAGTAGCTGCTCGCGAGTCCAGCCGGTCTTCAGGTACTCGACCACCGTCGGATTCAGGCCGTTCTCGCGTAGCAGGGCGACCGTCTTGGTCGAAGTGCTGCATTTGGGATTATGATAGACGGTGACGGCCATCGAAGAGCTCCTTTGAGTGGAGCGATATACCCGATTCAGGTGTCGGCAAGCGCCAGCAGCCGCCGCGCGCCGGTCTTGTCGGCCAGGATCTGTTCCAGGGTCTGCTCGTCCAGCACGGCCAGGAAGGCGGCGGTGGCCTGGTTCAGCGCGGGGGGCGGTGACTCGGCGGCCAGCGTCATTGGCGGTCCGGACGCCAAGGTCGACCCGGGCGCGATCTTCAAGGCCGGCGACTTCAGCGTCCAGATGGCCGCCGGCAATCTGACCGACAGCCCTGGCCTGACCGAGGGGGATCCGCGTTCCACCGGCGGCGCCAACGCCCGCCCGATCCTGGGTCGGTCGGTGCGGTTGTCGGTGGGTTACAGCTTCTAGTTCCTGCGTACTACTATCCCCGCTTCCTGCGCGCGGACCGGCTCCCCCGGTCCGCGTTTCTTTATCGAGAGGCTCCGCATGGTTCGCCTGATCGCCGCGACGCTCGCCGCCCTGACCTTAGCTTCGGCTGTCCAGGCTCAGGAGGCCGCGAAGATCCCGACGCCGGCGGACACCTATCAGGAGCTGTTCCACCAGGTGCAGACCCGACGCCTGTTCGCCGACGGCAAGACCTTCGTCGACGCGGTTCCCAGACGCGCGCCGGCCAGGATCCTGGCCGACTATCGCGCCCACGCCCGGTTCAGCGACGCCGAGTTGAAGCGTTTCGTGCGCGCCAACTTCATCGTCCCCGAGGCTGGCGCCGCACCCAAGCCCAGCGCCGCGCGGTCGCCGATCAAGGCCCACATCGCCGCGCTGTGGCCGCACCTGACCAAGCCGCCGGTGAAGCCCGTGGCGGGCGGTTCGGCCCTGGCGATGAAGAAGCCCTTCGTCGTGCCAGGCGGGCGTTTCCGCGAGATCTACTACTGGGACAGCTACTTCACGATGCTGGGCCTGAAGGCCGACGGCCGTGACGATCTGGTCGACAACATGATCGACGATTTCGGAGGCCTGATCGACGCCTATGGCCACATCCCCAACGGCGCCCGCAGTTACTATCTGAGCCGTTCGCAGCCGCCGTTCTTCTACGCCATGGTCGGGCTGTCGCCGGCCCATCGCAACCCGGACGCCTACAAGGCGCGCGTGGCCCTGATGCGCCGCGAGCATGCGTTCTGGATGGCCGGCGAGAAGGACTTGAAGCCCGGCCAGGTCCATCGCCGCGTCGTCGCCCTGGCGGACGGCGCGATCCTGAACCGCTACTGGGACGACCGCGCGACGCCGCGCGACGAGTCCTATCGCGAGGACCTGGAGACGGCGCTGAAGAGCTCGCGTCCGGCCGCCGACGTGTTCCGCGACCTGCGAGCCGGGGCCGAGAGCGGCTGGGACTTCTCCTCGCGCTGGATGGCCGACGGCCAGAGCCTGTCGACGATCCAGACGACCTTGATCGTCCCCGTCGACCTCAACAGTCTGATGTACGGCCTGGAGACGGCCATCGTGCAGGGGTGCATGATCCTGGCCGACTGGCCCTGCGTCGAGGACTTCGACAAGCGCGCCAAGGCCCGCAAGGCCGCGATCGACACGTGGCTGTGGGCGCCGGAGAAGGGCGCCTATCTGGACTATCAGTGGAAGACCGGCCAGCGCCTGGACCACTTGAGCGCGGCGACCTTCTACCCGCTGTTCGTGGGCGCGGCCGACGAGCGCAAGGCCCATGTCGTGGCCCAGAAGGCCTGGGACGAACTGCTGGCCCCCGGCGGCCTGCGCACCACCGTCGTCCGCACCGGCCAGCAGTGGGACACGCCCAACGGCTGGGCGCCCTTGCAGTGGGTCGCCGTCTCGGGCCTGCGCCGCTACGGCGAGGACGCCCTGGCCGCCGAAATCGCCAAGCGCTGGCTGGCCACGGTCGAGCGCGAATACCAGGCCAGCGGCAAGATGCTGGAGAAGTATGACGTCGAGGAAGCCAAGGCCGGCGGGGGCGGGGAGTATCCCACCCAGGACGGCTTCGGCTGGACCAATGGCGTCACCCGGGCGCTGATGGAGCCTGCCAAATAATTGTGTCATCCCGGATCGGCCCTGCGGGCCGTCCGGGATGACACCTAGTTAGAACTCGAAGCTGATCGTGCCGAAGAACTGGCGCGGGGCCGACGAGTGGAACACCAGGATGCTGCCGGCGGCGTCATCCGGGGCGAACACGCTGCTGTCGAAGTTGGCCGCGTGGCGCTCGTCCGTCAGGTTGGTGACGTTCAGCGACGCCTTGGCGCCCTTCATCAAGCCGGTCGGAGTGAACTTATAGCTGACGCCCAGATCGAAGGTCGTGTAGCCGCCGAAGCCCTGGTCGTTGGTGTAGGTGTAGAAGCGACGGCCGGTGTACTTGCCCTGCAGCATGGCGGTGAAGCCGCCCTGCTTGAGGGTCAGCACGCTGGCCAGCATTTCCTTGGGCGTGTCGACCTGCTGCTTGCCCTTGGTCTGCTTGATCACGCAGGTGGTGGTGCACCAGTTCAGGTCTTCGTCGTAGGTCGACTTGCTGTACGAGACCGAGTTGTACCAGTTGAGCCATGACGTGGCCTTCCACAGCACGCCCAGCTCGGCGCCCTTGCTGGTGACGCCGCCGGCGTTGTGGAAGGAGTTGCCGCAGCCGGGGTTCTGCTGCTGGTTGGTCGGGCAGGGGTTGTACTGCAGCAGGCGGTTCTGGAACTTCACGTCATAGGCCGCGACCGAGACCTGCAGGTTGTCGCCGACATAACGGTAGCCGACGTCGTAGCTCTTGGAGGTTTCCGGCTTCAGGTACTGGCCCTGGGCGTCCCAGACAGCCTGCGAGACCGACTGCGGACCCAGTTTGAAGCCGCCCTGGAACATGGCCATGTTCTCGGCGTAGCTGGCGAAGATCTCGTGGCCGGGGGCGATGCGATAGCGGGCGCCGATCTCGGGCAGGAAGTTGTCCGAGGCCTTCAGCGAGCCCGACGCGAACTGGGTCGCGGCGGCGGCCGGGGCCTTGGCGATGCCGGGCAGGGCCTTGGCGTTCGACTTGGCGACCGTGCTCTTGAAGCCGAATTCCAGGCTCAGGGCGTCGTCCAGCAGGTTGATGGTGTCCTGGACGTAGAACTGCTGGGTGTTCCAGTCGGTCTTCTGCACCCACTGGGCGGTGTTGGGCTGGCCGTCCAGATATTGGGCCAGGCTGAACGGGCCGGTGACGTTGGTCCAGATGTAGCGGGCGGCGCTGCTGGTGTTCTGCTCCAGCCAGAGGCCGGCCTGCAGGTGGTTGAAGCCGTAGGTCCAGGCCAGGCTGGCCACCACGCCGTCGCGGTTGATGGTGTAGCGGGTGTCGCGGATCTGCACGGGCAGGTCGTCGCTGGTGTCGGTGGTGCCCTGGTTCGACAGGCCGGTGATGAAGTTGTTGCCGGCGCCCTTGTCGGTGTGACGATAGACCTTCATGTCCGCCTTCAGGGTCGACGTGATGTCGAAGTCGCCGGCGATGTAGAACAGGTCGTCGTTACGCAGGATCTGGCCGTTGGTGAAGGTGACGTCGGCCAGCTTCTCGGGGGCCTTGGAGGTCACGCACTTGGCGGCCAGCGAGGCCACGCCGCAGGCGGCGCGGGCGACGTAGTCGTTCCAGTTCGGCGCATAGCCGCCCCAGTCCCAGCCCAGGCGGGTGACCATGTCCTTGGACAGGTAAGTGTCGTCGGCCTGGTTGGTGCGCGACAGGTCGACGAAGGCGGTCAGCGAGCCGCGCTCGCCCTGGTAGCGCAGCTTGCCGTTGAACTGCTTGCCGGTCGACTTGTTGTAGGCCGCCTGGTTCACGAACAGGTCCTGCTGGGCGTACTGGCCCGAGACATAGGCCGACCAGCCGTTGTGCTCGCCGGTGTCGAAGCGAACGAAGGTGCGGGCGCTGTCCTGGCTGCCGACGCCGGCGTTGAACGACACGCCCATGGCCTTCTTCGGATCGCTGGAGGTGTAGATCAGCGCGCCGCCCAGGTTGCTGGTCGACGGGATCGACAGGCCGGCGATGCCGGTGGCCAGGTCCGCGCGGCCCAGGTTCTCGGAGATCAGGGCGCGGCTGATGGTCAGGCCGTTGTAGTTGTTGTAGGCGCCGTCGCCCAGCGGCACGCCGTCCAGCGAGTAGCCCAGGTGGGTGGTGTTGAAGCCGCGAACCTGCAGCGACAGGGACTGCTCGTTGACGCCCAGGGCGTCGATCGACTGGGCGCTCACGCCCGGCAGGAAGTTCAGCGCCTTCTGGATGCTGGCGCCCGGCGGCAGCACTTCCAGGCTCTGCGGCGTCAAGGTGTTGACCGAGCGGGTCTGGCCTGCGCCGACGATGACGACGGCGTCCAGTTCGGTATTGTCGGCGGCCGGCGTTTCGGCGGCCTGGGCCTGGTTGGTCATGAGGCAGGCGGCGATAGCCACCAGGCTGGCGGTTCTGAGCAGCATTCTCGGATATCCCCTGATATCGAGCGCCGCGCGGATTCTTATCTACGGCGCCGTTTTTTGTGATGCGCCGCGTCTATTCCACACGTTCGTGACACTTCTGCTGCGTATGCATGACGTTCGTCGTCACAAAACCTACGCAGTGGTTTCCTAAGAGCCAGCCAAGTTCAAAGAACACTCAAGGAGCCCACGATGCCGCGTCACCGTCTCGCCGGAACCATTGTGGGTTTGACCGTCCTGGCCTTCGCGGTTGGCGCCGCCGCCGAGAGCGCGACCTATACGACCGCCCATTGGGACAAGACCCCGGGCGACGTGATCGTCCAGTTCGGCGGCAAGACCTATGTGAACCACGGCCTGGTCGCCGTGGGCTGGCTGCCGGCCGCGACGCTCGACTTCAACGGCGAGAGCCTGGGCTCGTTCTCCAGCATGGCGCTGTCAGGCTGGAAGAAGGCCGCCGACGGCGCCTACACCGGCGTGATGCGCACCCTGCCGGACCGGGGTCCCAACAATGTCGGTCCGTTCAAGAGCACGACCGACTACGCCAACCGCGTCCACGAGCACGCCATCAAACTGGTCCCCGGCAAGGGCCTGACCATCACCCCGACCGGCGGCTTCCTGCTGAAGGACCAGGCGGGGGCGCCGTTCACCGGCATGGATCCGGGTTCGAACGTCGTCGAGCGTGACGGCGTCCGTTACCCGTCGCCGGCCAGCGGCGAGGGCGCGGGCAAGCTCAGCCTGGACAGCGAGGCGATCGCCTTTCTGCCGGACGGCGGCTTCTACATCGCGGACGAATATGCGGCGGGCATCTATCTGTTCGACAAGACCGGCAAGCTGGCCGGCGCGATCCAGACCGTGCCGGCCTTGCTGCCGATCAAGAAGGGCGTGCTGAACTTCGGGGCCGAGAAGGCGCCGGACCAGGGCCGCCGCAACAACCAGGGCCTGGAGGCGCTGGCGATCAGCCCGGATGGCGCGCGCCTGATCGCCGTGCTGCAGAGCGCGGCGATGCAGGACCAGGGCGCGAACGCCGCCACCCGCAACAACACCCGCGTGCTGGTCTACGACATCAGCAAGACCAGGCTGCCCAAGGCCCCGATCGGCCACTATGCCTTGCAGCTGCCGACCGTACGCGAGGCCGGCGACGGCCAATCCAACCCCAACTCGGCCGCCGACATCACCGCCGCCCAGTCCGAGGCCGTGGCGCTCGGCAACGACCGCCTTCTGGTCCTGGCCCGCGACGGCAACGGCCGCGGCAAGGGCACGGCCAACGCCCCGGTCTACAAGAGCATCCTGCTGGTCGACCTGGCGGGCGCCACGAACCTCGTCGGCACGCCCTATGAGCAGGAGGCCAAGCCGATCGCCCAGGACGGCGTGCTGAACCCCGACATCAAGCCGGCCGCCCAGGCCGAGCTCGTCAATATCCTGAACCCGGTGCAACTGGCCAAGTTCGGCGTCAACCTGTCGGTCAGCCCCTCGACCCCGACCAGCCTGCCCGAGAAGATCGAGGCCATGTCGCTGGTCCCGACCCTGGACAAGACCGGCGACGTCTTCCTGCTGGTCGGCTCGGACAACGACTTCGCCACGGCCAAGGGTCACGTGAACGGCCAGGACTTCGACGCCTCGCTGCACGGCGACACGGGGACGGGCGACAACGACAACCTGGTGCTGGTCTATCGTCTGAGCTTGCCGAAATAGGCTCGGCGGCCTAGGCGAGGCGTCATGAGCGACACGCCTGACGAAGACGCCCAAGAGGCCCAGAAGAACGCGCGCCACAACGCCAAGATGAAGGCCATCCAGGCGACGCGCGCCAAGATGATGGCCGAGCGCCAGGTCGAGAAGGGCCTGCTGATCGTCCATACCGGGGCGGGCAAGGGCAAGACCACGGCGGCGCTGGGCATGGCCTGCCGGATGATCGGCCACGGCCGCCGGGTCAGTATCATCCAGTTCATCAAGGGCGCGATGCAGACCGGCGAGAAGCTCGTCTTTGATGCGTTCCCCGACCAGGTCGAGTTCCGGCCGATGGGCGAGGGCTTCACCTGGGACACCCAGGACCGCGCCCGCGACATCGCCGTGGCCCGCGAGGCCTGGGAGGTGGTGAAGGCCCGCATCCTCGACCCCGACGACTGGGACATGGTCATCGCCGACGAGCTGAACATCATCCTGCGCTACGACTACCTGCCGCTGCGGGAGGTGCTGGACGTCGTCGCCGCCCGGCCCGAGGGCAAGCACGTGGTGATCACCGGCCGCAACGCGCTGGAGCCCCTGATCGAGGCCGCCGACCTGGTCACCGACATGACCCAGGTCAAGCACCCGTTCCGCACCCATGGCGTAAAGGCCCAGGCGGGGGTCGAGTTTTGACCGTGCTGCGGCAGGCCGACGACGGCCCGGCGGTGGTGGTCTGCAACACTTGCCGCTTCTCGGCCGAAGAGCGCGAGACGCCCGAAGGCGTGCGGGGCGGGGCGATCCTGGCGGCGGCCCTGCGCGAGGCGGCGAACGGTACAGGCGTGGCGATCCAGGAGATGCGGTGCCTGTTCAACTGCACCCAGCACTGCTCGATCCACCTGCGCGCGCCGGGCAAGATCGGCTACGTCCTGGGCCGGTTCGAACCGACGGCCCAGGCGGCGGAGGCGATCGTGGACTACGCGGTGGCCTATGCGGCCAGCGAAGAAGGCGTGGTGCCGTACCGCCAGTGGCCTGAGGGCGTGAAGGGCCACTTCATCGTGCGCGTGCCGCCGGCGGGGAAGCTGGTGGCGGACTGATCCAAAGGTCCGCTGAAAGGGCTGCGGTCCAGAGGAAAAATTCACTATAGTTCAGTAGGCCGGAAGGATGTTCGTGATGACTGCATCGGCGACGATATAGGCATCCTGAAATTTATAGTTCGACCCAACGTTCCAATAGCGACCATGGGCAAGCCAGTGCCTAAACTTTAGCATGCCCTTGAGCTGGCTCATAATTTCACGCTCTGGATTTTGTAGCGCGCTCTTCCAAGTCTCAAGTATGTCCTCTTCAAGGCGAGCTCTTCGGCCCCTTTGTCTGTAAATTTTCCGAAATTCGATTGAAATGTCGTCGGAAGATTTGCCTTGGGCGCGAGCTATATAATCCTTCCGAAGCGCCGCCTCGACACGCGCTAGAAGCACAAGCGTCGAGCGCAGATCCGTTTCATCTATCCGCCCGGAAAGTTCAGCTGTCACCTCGGACGGAAGGTAGACGGCGAAGCGCGCCGTGTAAGTCGGACTGGTTTTCGAGAAATAGGATCTGAGGGATGCATCTGCATCCGCGTGGTAGTCTGCAATATCGACCAGAGAAACGAGTTCAGGCATCTGCAACGGAGAGGAGCATATCGAAGAAGGTGTCCTCCGTCAGATCCGTAAATTGCATCTCCGGCGGTGGGGAAACCAGTTTCCAGGTCCATTCGGGCGGGCTTGCCCGTTCTGGTTCAGGCCTGAGGGGCTTATCGTCAATGCTCACGCGCACCTTGATTAGCTGACGAGACGACGAGACGTTCTTGTCGACTAGCACTAGGCGGGCAACGCCATGTGGCCCGCGAACATCCACCCGTCCCTTTGAGCCAATCAGCATAGTGCCGACGGGCTTAAAGTTGACTGTTGAGCCGCCAAAGGAAACTGTCAGATCTTGTACGGTATAGGGGCCGCTAAATTCCTCGTTGAGCTCGATATCCGTCGAGGATATTTCTGCATGTCCGGCTTCAACATACTTGGCCATATAACCCGACACGCTCCGATAAAGCGTATTCAGGAATGACCTCCATTCGTCGATCTGACGCTGAGGATTGAGCTTGTCACTCTCTTCGAGTGCCTTGGCTTTGCGCTCGATGAAATTGTCGAAGTCGGCTCTGCTCATGACGCCACCCTAGGCTCGCGTCAGTTTAAGGCAAGCGCAGCGGCAAGGCAAAGCTGCGCATAAGAGCCGGCGCCCACCTAACGCACCGGCCGCCGCACCGCCCAGGCCAGCAGCGCCGCCGAAAGCAGGACGCCGCTCATCACCACCCCGAAGGTGATCAGGCCCTCGCGCGTGGCGCGGGCCTCGGCGCGGGCGGTGAACGGGCCGGCCTTGGCCTCGGCGAGGGCCGACAGTTCTTCACGCACCAGGTCTAGACGGGCCAGGTCATCGGACATGTCGGTCTCCTCCAGAGGGGCTTAAGGGCGCGGCTCCGGCGGCGGCGGGGCGATCGGCGCGCCGCTGTTGGGCGGCTGCGGGCCGGCGGGCGGGGCCGGCGGGGCGGTCGCCGTCAGCGGGGCCAGCGGCAGGCCGTCGG
>CAIUMD010000033.1 GCA_903900155.1 uncultured Caulobacterales bacterium
AGGTCGCGGGCAACAGCCCCGTCTCAGCCAGCGCCTTGAACCACGCATACGACGCCTTGGGCGTCCGCACCCCGGTCGCGCGGTCCATCGCCACCAGGCCGAACTTCGAGGTGTAGCCCAGGTCCCACTCGAAATTGTCGATCAGGGTCCATTCGAAATAGCCGCGCACGTCGCAGCCGGCCTCGCGAGCGGCCAGCACCGCCTGCAGGTGGCGGCGCAGATAGACGATGCGGAAGTCGTCCTTCAGGATCGCCGGCCCGGTCCCGAACGGATCCGAGCAGCCGTTCTCGGTCACCAGCATCCTGGGCGCGCCGTATTCGCGGCGCACGCGGTCCAGCACCTCGAACAGACCTGACGGGTCGATGTGGCGGCCGAAGGCGTCCAGCTCCGCGCCCTCGGGCGGATTGGCCTGGGCGATCTTGCTGGGCGAGTTGAGGTCCAGCCGCACATAGGCCGGCGCGTAGTAGTTCACCCCCAGGAAGTCGATCGGCTGCTTGACCGTCTTCAGATCCCCGTCGCGCACGACGCCCTTGAGGAAGTCGTCCATCTCCTTGGGATAGGTCCCGCGAAACAGCGGATCCAGCCAGGCTTTGTTCCACAGGGCGTCCAGCCCGTCCGAGGCCAGACGGTTCCAGATCGCCAACGGCCCGCCCGCCGGCCGGCAGGGCTGCAAGGCCATGGTGGTGCCGACGTTCAGCCCGCTGGCCCCAGCCCGCAAAGCCTGCATGGCCAGGCCCTGCCCCAGGTTCATGTGGTGGACCACCTTGCCCAGCAGGTTGATATCCTTGAGCCCCGGCGCGTGCTCGCCCAGCACATGGCCGAAGACGGCATGCACGGCGGCCTCGTTCAGGATGATCCAATTCTTCAGCCGGTCGCCGAGCTTCTCGACCACGGCTCGGGCGTAGTCAGCAAAGCGCAGAGCCGTGTCGCGATTGGCCCAGCCGCCCATGCCTTGCAGGCCCTGTGGCAGGTCCCAGTGGAACAGGGTGGCGTAGGGCGTGATGCCCTTGGCCAGCAGAGCGTCGACCAGCTTCGAATAGTGATCGAGACCCGCCGGGTTCACCGCCCCCTGCCCTGTCGGCAACACCCGCGACCAGCTGATCGAGAAGCGATAAGCCCCCAGCCCCGCCCCGGCGATCAGGTCGACATCGTCCTGGAAGCGGCGATAGCTGTCGGTAGCGACCGTGGCGTCCGAGCCGTCCTTTACATGGCCGGGGACCTTCTCGAACACGTCCCAGACGCTGGGCCCGCGCCCGTCGACGGCCTGCGCGCCCTCGGTCTGGAAGGCCGCGGTGGCCACGCCCCAGACGAAGTCCTTCGGAAACTGCCGGCTCTTGGGCGTCAGGTCGGTCTGGTGCGCACCCTCACAGCCCGAAAGCCCCATGGCCGCCCCGCCAAGTGCCAGCGCGCCCAGCGCCCGGCGGCTGACGCCTGACCGTTCCATCGTCCCCTCCCTTGTTGTTGGAAGGGAGGATGCGGCCGGTATCGGTGGTTCGCAATCCTGCCCTAGCGGCGCCCCTCCCCCGGGTTCCGGCCTCGTGCTACGATCACGACATGAAACCTGAGCCGTCCATCTTTGAGGTCGATGACGTCGCGGATGCTGCGGCCGACTCCGAGGGCGTGGCCGATCTCGACGCTGGCCGTGTCGTGTCTCACGAGCGCATGAAGGCATGGCTTCTATCGTGGGGTACGCCCGAAGAGCTGCCCGCGCCTTCCAAAGACCGTTGAACGTCATCTGGTCCGCTCGGTCCGAGCGCGACCTGGAAAGTATCCGCGCCTATATCGGACAGGTCGCGCCGCTCGCGGCTCAGCGGTTCGCGCTGCGCTTGGTTGCCGCAGTTGAAAGTCTTGGCGACCATCCGCACCGGGGTCGGCATATTCGCGGTAGCGTGCGCGAGTTCGTAGCGATCCCGCCCTATGTCATCCGCTATCGGGTTCGAGCTACGTTCGTTGAGATCGTGCGGATCAAGCACGGCGCGCAACAGCCCGACGCGTGATCCGCTACCGCACCGTCTCCCGCGCGCCCGCGATCGCATCCGCCGGCATCGGGCGACCCAGCAGGAAGCCCTGGAACTCGGTGACGCCCAGCTTGATCAGGGCGTCGAACTGGCCTTCGGTCTCGACGCCCTCGGCCGTGGTCTTCAGACCCAGCGACTTGGCCAGGCTGACGATGGCCGAGGCGACGGCCAGGCTCTCGCTGTTGCCGGGCAGGCTGGAGACGAACGAGCGGTCGATCTTCAACTTGTCGATCGGATGGCGACGCAGATAGGCCAGAGAGGCATAGCCGGTGCCGAAGTCGTCCAGGGCCAGGCGGAAGCCCAGACGCTTGAGGCGGCGCAGGGCCTCGTGGACCCCGTCGCTGTCCTTCAGCAGGGCCGTCTCCGTGATCTCCAGCATGAAGACGTCGGCGCGGGCGCCCGTCTCGGCCAGGGTGGCGACCATCTCGTCGACGAAGCCGGGGCTGGACAGCTGCAGGGCCGAGACGTTGACCGACACCTCCAGGCCCGACCAGCGCAGGCTGTCGTAACAGGCGCGACGGAACACGGCCGCGCCGATCTGGCCGATCAGGCCGCAGGCCTCGGCCAGGGGGATGAAGATGGCCGGCGAGATGTCGCCGCGCTCGGGATGATGCCAGCGGGCCAGGGCCTCGACCCCGACGATGCCGCGGCGGGCGTCGGTCAGGGGCTGGTAGGCCACGGTCAGGGCCTCGTTCTCGATGGCGGTGCGCAGGTCGCGCTCCAGGCCCTTCCGCAGACGCAGGGCCGAGTCCATCTCGGGCTCGAAGAAGCAGAAGCGGCCGCGGCCGGCCTCCTTGGCGCGGTACAGGGCCACGTCGGCCTGGCGCAGCAACTCGGCCTGGCCGTGATCGGCGTCGGAGACCACCGCCACGCCCACCGAGCACGACAGCTCGGCGCGACCGATGGAGAGATCGACCTCGCCCGACAGGCCCTCGACCACGCGTTGGGCCAGGGCGGCGGCGCCGACGGGGTTGGTGTCGGGCTGGATGATCGCGAACTCGTCGCCGCCCAGGCGGCAGATGGTGTCGGTCTCGCGGCAGATGGCCTTGAGGCGGCGGGCGACCTCGCGGATCAACTGGTCGCCGGCGTCGTGGCCATAGTTGTCGTTGACCTCCTTGAACCGATCCAGGTCGATGCACAGCACGCCCAGATGACCCGGCTTGCGTCGCAGCAGGGCGTGGGCGTGGACCAGGCGGTCGGTGAACAGGGTGCGGTTGGCCAGGCCCGTCAGCGGGTCGTGCAATGACAGGTGCTTGGCCTCGGCCTCGCTGAGCAGCAGCTTCTTGGCGGCGCGACGGGTGATGCGGAACAGCAGGATCGAGCCGATCACGGCGGCCAGGACGGCGGCGACCAGCATCGGCGTGGCCGACTTCAAGAGCTCCTCGCCCGGCTGGCGCGGGGTCCAGCGCAGGGTGATGCGGCGACCGTCGGCGGCCTTGCCTAGAATGGCCTGAGCAGCCTTGGTGTGGACCTTGTCGGCCGCGACCACCTCGATATGGGCTTTATGCAGCAGGAAGCGGTCCGAGAAGGTCTTGATGACGCTGGCCGCTACCGGGATGCCGGTCACCACCAGAGGGGCCTGGGCGCCGCGGGTCTTGGCCTTCAGGTCCGGACGGACCAGCGAGACGGTGATCAGGACGGGCTCGTCGCCGATCAGCTCCACGCGGCTCTTGTGCACGGCGCGCAGCGCGGCGACCTTCTTGGGATCGGCCTCGATCTTGCGGATCGCGGCGACCAGCGGCGCGGTCGGTGCGGCGTAGCGGGCGTAGGTGTCGGGCGCGACGTCCTTGCCATTGATATGGCCGTAAAGCGGCTGGTCGGCCGCATCCAGCACATAGACGATCTTGTAGCCCAGGGCTCCGCCGACCGAGGCGCCGATGTTCTGGCTGGCCCAGGCCTTGTCAAACCGGTTGTCCAGCTTGATGATCGCCTCGTCCCAGATGACGTAGGGATTGAGGGCGGTCTGGATTTCCTTGCCGCGCTGGCGCAGGCCGTTGCCGACCAGGGTCTGCTCGTACTGGCGCTCGCGGACGTCGGCGTGACGGGTGGCGACGGTCAGGGCGACACCGGCAAGCAGGATCATGCCCGCCGCCATGCCGGCGATCAGGCCAAAGATCTTCAGCTCGATGTTCCTGCGGTCCATCCCACTCCCCTGGAGGAAGCGGCATCGTCCCTTTGAACGGTTGCGGAAGTCCTTACCCGGACGGGCCTGTGGACAATTTATCGCACAGCGTTACGCGATTTGGGTTTTGGCGCCCATGTCGGGGGGAGGGTTAGGAGGCGACGCAAGGCGACGGGAAGCGCGCCAAATTAGGCCGCCTCCCCCCGCGCCCGCGCCGCCGGGTCGTAGTTGAGGATCGGCGACAGCCAGCGCTCGGCCGTGGCCACGTCCCAGCCCTTGCGGCGGGCATAGTCCTCGACCTGGTCGGCGTCGATCTTGCCGACCCCGAAATAGTGCGCCTGCGGATGGCTGAAATAGAGGCCCGATACCGCCGCGCCGGGGGTCATGGCGTAGCTCTCGGTCAGCTTCAGGCCCGTGGCGGCTTCCGCGTCCAGCAGCTTGAACAGCGTGCCCTTTTCGGTGTGGTCGGGCTGGGCGGGATAGCCGGGCGCGGGGCGGATGCCCTGGTACTTTTCGGCGATCATCACGTCGGTGTCGGCCGCCTCGTCGGGCGCGTAGCCCCACAGTTCGACGCGGGCCTTGTAGTGCAGCCACTCGGCGAAGGCTTCGGCCAGGCGATCAGCCAGGGCCGAGGCCATGATGGCGCTGTAGTCGTCGCCGGCGTCCTTGAAGCGCTTGACGATCTCGTCCTCGCCGTGGCCAGCGGTGACGGCGAAGCCGCCGACATAGTCGGCGCCCTGCCCGATCGGCGCGACGAAGTCCGACAGCGCGACGTTGTACTTGCCTTCCCCCTTGTCCATCTGCTGGCGCAGGGTGTGGAAGCGCGACAGCTCGGTCGTGCGGGTCTCGTCGGTGTAGAGCACGACGTCGTCGCCCTGGGCCTGGGCCGGCCAGAAACCGATCACGCCCTTGGCCCCGAACCACTTGTCGGCCAGCACCTTGTCGAGCATGGCGCGGGCGTCGCGATAGAGGTCGGTGGCGGCCTTGCCGACCACGTCGTCCTCCAGGATCTGCGGATAACGACCGATCAGCTCCCAGCTGGCGAAGAACGGCGACCAGTCGATGAACGACTCCAGCTCGGCCAGCGACGGCTCGAACGTCCGTGCGCCGATGAAGGCCGGCTTGGGCGGCGTGTAGCCCGTCCAGTCGATGGCGAAGGCGCGCTTGCGGGCTTCCGCGATGCTGGTCCGCGCCTTGACCGTCTGGCCGCGCAGGTACTGCTCGCGCACCTTGACGTATTCGGCGCGGGTGTCGGCCACCACGCGGTCCTTGTCGGTCTCCGACAGCAGCGCGCTGACCACGCCCACGGCGCGGCTGGCGTCGACGACATAGGTGGTCGGCCCCCGGCGATAGGCCGGCTCGATCTTCACCGCCGTGTGGGTGCGGCTGGTGGTGGCGCCGCCGATCAAGAGCGGAATGTCGAAGCCCTGGCGCTCCATCTCGGCGGCCACGAACACCATCTCGTCCAGCGACGGGGTGATCAGGCCCGACAGGCCGATCATGTCGACCTGGTGCTTCTTGGCCTCATCGAGGATGCGGTCGGCGGGCACCATCACGCCCAGGTCGACGACCTCGTAGTTGTTGCACTGCAGGACGACGCCGACGATGTTCTTGCCGATGTCGTGGACGTCGCCCTTCACCGTGGCCATCAGCACCTTGCCGGCCGCCTTGCGGGCCTGGCCTTGCTTCTCGGCTTCCATGAAGGGTTCAAGCCAGGCCACGGCCTGCTTCATCACGCGGGCCGACTTCACGACCTGCGGCAGGAACATCTTGCCCGAGCCGAACAGGTCGCCGACCACGTTCATGCCGTCCATCAGGTGGCCTTCGATGACGTGCAGGGGCCGCGCGACCGACAGGCGCGCTTCCTCGGTATCGGCCTCGATGAATTCGGTGATGCCGTGGACCAGGGCGTGGGTGATGCGCTCGTTCACCGTGCCCTCGCGCCAGGCCAGGTTGACCTGCTGGGCCTGGCCCTTCTCACCCTTGTAGCGCGGGGCCATGTCGACCAGGCGCTCGGTGTTGGAGACGTTGGTCCGCTGCGGGCGGTTGAGGATCACGTCCTCGACGGCCTCGCGCAGTTCGGGATCGATGTCGTCATAGACCGGCAGGTCGCCGGCGTTAACGATGCCCATGTCCATGCCGGCGTTGATGGCGTGGTACAGGAACACCGAGTGGATCGCCCGGCGCACCGGCTCGTTGCCGCGGAAGCTGAACGAGACGTTCGACACCCCGCCCGACACGCGGGCATAGGGGCAGCGGGCCTTGATCTCGCGCGCGCCCTCGATGAAGTCGACGGCGTAGTTGTCATGCTCCTCGATCCCCGTCGCCACGGCGAAGATGTTGGGGTCGAAGATGATGTCCTCGGGCGGGAAGCCGACCTTGTTCACCAGGACGTCATAGGCCTTGGTGCAGATCTCGATCTTGCGGGCGGCGGTGTCGGCCTGGCCGACCTCGTCGAACGCCATGACCACCACGGCCGCGCCATAGCGCAGGCACAGCTTGGCCTGCTCGATGAACTTGGCCTCGCCTTCCTTCATCGAGATCGAATTGACGATCGCCTTGCCCTGGACGCACTTCAGGCCCGCCTCGATCACCTCCCACTTGGAGCTGTCGATCATCACCGGCACGCGGGCGATGTCCGGCTCGGCGGCCATCAGGTTCAGGAAGGTGATCATGGCCTGCTGGCTGTCCAGCAGACCCTCGTCCATGTTGACGTCGATGACCTGCGCGCCGGCTTCCACCTGCTGGCGCGCGACCGACAGCGCCTCGGGGTAGTTCCCCTCGACGATCAGCTTCTTGAACTTGGCCGAGCCGGTGACGTTGGTGCGCTCACCGATGTTGACGAAGACGGGTCTCATAGTCGCTTAGGCCAATTCGAACGGTTCGAGGCCCGCCAGGCGCATGGCCTTGGGACGCTCGGGGATCTGACGAGGGGTGACGCCGCGCACTTCGTCCGCCACGTGGCGGATGTGGTCGGGCGTGGTGCCGCAGCAGCCGCCCAGGATGTTGACCAGGCCGTCCTTGGCCCATTCGTGCAGGGGCGTGGCCGGTCTGGTGCGGCTCCTCGTCGTACTGGCCCATGGCGTTGGGCAGGCCGGCATTGGGATAGGCCGCGACCAGGGTGTCGGCGATGCGGGCCATCTCGGCGATGTGCGGGCGCATCAAGTCCGCGCCCAGGGCGCAGTTGAAGCCCACCGCGAACGGCTTGGCGTGCTTGACGCTGTTCCAGAACGCCTCGGCCGTCTGGCCCGACAGGGTGCGGCCCGAGCGGTCGGTGATGGTGCCGCTGATCCAGATCGGCAGCTCCTCGTGGCCCTCGTCGCGCCAGTCGAGGATGGCCTTGATGGCAGCCTTGCAGTTCAGGGTGTCGGTGATGGTCTCGATCAGGAAGAGGTCGACCCCGCCCCTGTACAGGGCGTCCACCTGCTGGCGGTAGGCCTCATAGACCTGGTCGAAGGTCACCTTGCGCGCGCCCGGATCGTTCACGTCCGACGACATCGACAGCATGACGTTCAGCGGCCCGATCGAGCCGGCGATGAACTTCGGGCTAGAGGGGTTCTCGGTATTCCAGCGGTCGGCCACCGAGCGGCCGATCTTGGCGCCTTCGAAGTTGATATCCCAGACGTCCTGCTCGCCCAGACGGTAATCGGCCTGGGCGATGGTGGTGCCCGAGAAGGTGTTGGTCTCGGAGATGTCGGCGCCGGCGGCGAAATAGGCGTCGTGAAGTTCCGCCACGAGATCCGGCCGGGTCAGGCACAGGATGTCGTTGTTGCCCTTCATCTGGCCGTTGTAGTCGGCGAAGCGATCGGCCCGGTAGTCGGCCTCGGTCAGGCCCTTCTTCTGGAACATCACGCCCCAGGAGCCGTCCAGGATCAGGATCTTCTCTTTCGCGGCAGCCTTCAGGGCGGCGACGCGGTTCGCACGGAGCGTCAGGTCGGTCATCGCTTGGCTCCGGGAGCGGCGGCCTGCTGGCGCGCCAGTTCCTGGTTGAACCGGGTCTCGTAGCCGTCGACGAGACGGCCGAGTTCCGTGGGGTCGACGAAGGCGTTGGGATCGCCCCGCAACATCTTCTGCCGCTTGGCCAGCAGATTGCCCTGCTCCTCGTGGCTGGGCAGCATCACGTCGGTGGGGATGGCGCGCATGGCCGCGAAGCTGGCGCGGTAGTCGGCGACGATGTTGCGGTGCTCCTTGTTGCCGACCAGCTGGTTGCCGGCCACCGACAGCGAACAGTTGAAGGTGACGTTCAGCGGACGGCCCTTCTCGGTCACCTGGGTCGTCCAGGTGGTGCAGCCGATCGAGTGGCCCGGCGTCAGGCGGGCGATCAGGGTGTTTTCGCCCAGCTTCAGCTTTTGGCCATCGCCGAACGCCTTGTCGACCTTGACCGCCGGGAATGGCGTCGGGCCGTTGCTGTTGCCGCCGATATGGCGCCCCGCCTCCAGCGCCGGCTCGTCCAGGCGCGAGGCCCAGAGCTTGGCGCCGGTATCCAGCTTCAGCTGGGCCAGGCCGCCGGCGTGGTCGTAGTGGGCGTGGGTGTTGATCAGGATCTTCACGTCCGCCAGCTGGAAGCCCAGCTGCTGGATGCTGCGCTCGATCAGCTTGCCGCCCTCGGCCGACGGACCGCTGTCCAGCAGGATATGGCCCTGGGACGAGGTGATCAGCCAGGCCGGCAGGCCTTCGGAGCCGACATAGTAGATGTTGCCGACTACGCGGTACGGCTTGATCGGACGCACCCAGTTGGCGTTGTCGTCGGCGGGCGCCTGTTGGGCGAACGCGGGCGTGGCCAGCAGGGCCAGGATCAGAAAACGCTTCATGCCGCAGCCTCCGCCGGGGCCGGAGCCGTCTCGCGCACGCCCAGCACACGGCAGATGGCGTAGACCAGGTCGGCCCGGTTCAGGGTGTAGAAATGGAAGTCCTCGAAGCCTTGCTCCTGCAGCTTGGCGCACATCTCGGCGGCGACCGAGCAGGCGATCAGGCGGCGGGTCTCGGCGTCGTCGTCCAGGCCTTCGAACAGATTGGCCAGCCACGACGGGATCGCCGTCTGGCAGGCGGCCGACATCTTCTTCAGGCCGTTGAAGTTGGTCACCGGCATGACGCCCGGCACGATCGGGATGGTGATCCCGGCGGCGCGGACCTTGTCGACATAGCGCAGGAAGGCGTCCAGATCGAAGAAGAACTGGCTGACGCCCAGCGTCGCGCCGGCGTCGACCTTCTGCTTCAAGACGTCGATGTCGTGCTCCAGCGACGGGCTTTCCGGGTGCTTTTCCGGATAGACCCCGACCAGCACCTCGAACGGCGCGACGCCGCGGATGGCCTTGGTCAGTTCGGTGGCGTTGGCGTAGCCGTCGGCCCGCGGGACATAGACCCCGCCGATGCCGCCCTCGCCCGGAGGCGGATCGCCGCGCAGCGAGACGATGTGGCGGACACCGGTTTCCCAGTATTCGCGGATCACCTCGTCCACTTCCTGGCGGCTGGCGCCGACGCAGGTCAGGTGGGCGGCGGGCTTCAGGCCGGTCTCGTCCAGGATGCGCTTGACGGTGCGGTGGGTGCGCTCACGGGTCGAACCGCCGGCGCCGTAGGTCACCGAGACGAAGGCCGGATCCAGCGGCGCCAGGCGGGTGATCGCCTGCCACAGGTTCTCTTCCATCGCCGGGGTCTTGGGCGGGAAGAACTCGAACGACACGCGCGGGCGGCCCCCAATGGGACTTTGAATGCGCTCGCCGGCGCGGGCGACGGGACCGATCACGCGGCGGGTGGGCGGCAGGGTCATGCGGCGTTCCTCTCGGCGGCGGCTCTTCCAGGCCGGCGCGCCGTCCAGATCTTGACGGTCAGCCCCTCGGCCGAGGCCGGCGGCAGAGCGATATTGCTTTCCAGGGCCAGACCCGCGGCCTCGATCCAGGGGACGATCTCGGCGTCCTCGAAGCCCAGCCGGCGGTGCTGGTGCACTTCGCGCAGGAACTCATGGTCGTGGGGCGCGAAGTCGGCGATCAGCAGCAGGCCGCCGGGCGTCACCAGCCGTGCGGCCTCGGCCACGGCGTTGGCGGGATCCGACAGGTAGTGCAGCACCTGGTGCACGGTGACCAGATCCGCGCAGCCGCCCGGCAGGCCGGTGCGGAAGATGTCGCCGTGGCGCAGCTCGCATTGGGCCAGGCCCGCCTTGGCCACCTCGTCGCGGGCGATGTTCAGCATCTGCTGCGAAAGGTCCAGGCCCAGGGCGTTGTTGGCGCGCTTGCCCAGCAGGGTCAGCATGCGGCCCGCGCCCGCGCCCAGGTCGACCAGCTCGTCGAACGGGCCTTCGCCGGTGGCGCGCAGGATCGCGGCCTCGACCTCGGCCTCGTCGACATACAGCGAGCGGATCTCGTTCCAGCGGGCGGCGTTGCGGGCGAAATAGGCCTGGGCGTCGGTCGAGCGCTCGGCGCGGACGGCGGCCAGCTTGTCGGCGTCCAGGCGGACGGCCGGATCGGTGTCGTCGATCAGGTCAAGCGCCTGCTCGACCAGGAAACGCCCCGGCGACTTGGCGGCCAGGCGGTAGAACACCCAGGCCCCGTCCGGAAAGCGCTCGACCAGACCGGCCTCGGCCAGCAGCTTGAGGTGACGCGAGACGCGCGGCTGGCTCTGGTCCAGGATCCGGCACAGCTCCAGCACCGACAGCTCCTCGGCCGCCAGCAGGGCCAGGAGCCGCAGGCGCGTGGACTCGCCGGCGGCGCGCAACACCTCGACGACCTGTTCGGCGTTCAGCTTCATAGGGACATAAAGATATCTTTATGTCCGATTTGGCAAGAGAATATTATGCCTCGGGTGAAGCCTTGGCCGGCTGCCAGAGCTCAATCTTGACCCCCGCGGGATCCAGAAGCCAGGCGAAACGGCCCATGCCGCCCTCGTCCTGATGGCCCAGCGCCTCGACGCCCTCGGCGGCGGCCTTGGCCAGCACGCCGTCGATATCATCGACTATGAAATTGATCATGAACGGCGCGGTCGACGGCGCGAAATATTGGGTGTCGGCGGCGAAGGGCGACCAGTTGGTCGTGGTCTTGGGCTGCTTGAAGATCGCCCCGCCCCACGAATGGATGTCGAAGCCCAGCACGCGGGCGTACCAGTCGCGCACGGCGGCCGGATCCTCGGCCTTGAAGAAGATCCCGCCCAGACCCAGCACCTTGGCCATCGCTACCCCTCCAGCGCGTTCGCCCACGCCTCGGACCACCTTAGCAGAGGCCATAGCGCGATGATCAAGTCGGCTCCGCGAACTGCAAGATTGGCGCTTCGCCCGCATGCTAAGCCGGCTGATGACCATGCCCTACAAGGCCTCTCAAACTCGGTGCGGCGCGATCGACCAACAGGTCACCTCTGCTTCGCCTAAGGGCTTCGACGCGTCCTTGCCCTCCCCAGCCTAGAGCCCGGACGCCATCCCGCGCTTCATGCGCGGGATGGCAGGGTAAGGGCTGAGGGTCGCCCTTACCCACACGTCTCCGCCAGTACGCCGGCGACCGAAAGGAACGCGGTCAGGCCGCGACCGGCGTGGCCAGGGGTTCGCCGTGGAAGTAGCGCCGCAGGTTCTCCAGGGTCAGGCTGACCATGGCCGGGATGCTGTCCAGCGTCGCGCCGGCCGTGTGCGGGGTCAGCACGGTATGCGGCACGCCCACCCAGCGCGCGGCCGGGGTCGGCTCCTGCGCGTAGACGTCCAGCGCCGCCATGCCCAGCGCGCCGCTCTTCAGCGCCTCGATCAGGGCGTCCTCGTCGATCAGGGCGCCGCGCGCGACATTGACGATCAGCCCCTGGGGCCCGACCGCCTCGATGACGGCCTTGTTGATCAGGTGATGGTTCGAGACGTCCGAGCGCGAGCAGACCACCAGCACGTCGCTTTCCCGGGCCAGGGCCAGCAGGCTGTCGGCGCGGGGATAGTCGCTCTCCTTGGGGCGCGGGCCCCACCAGGCGACCTTCATCTCGAAGGCCCGCAGACGCGTGGCCACCGCCTCGCCGATATGGCCCAGGCCGACGATGCCGACCTTGCGGCCGCGCAGGCCATGGCGCGGCGCCATGCGCTCGGCATGGGTCCAGTGGCCCGAGCGCAGGCGATGGTCGCCCTCGACGATGCCGCGCCAGGCGGCCAAAACGAGGCCCACCGCGTGGTCGGCGACGTCGGCGGCGTTCAGGCCCGTCGAGTGGGTCACGGCGATGCCGTGCGCCTTGCACCACGGCACGTCGACGCCGTCATAGCCGACGCTCACGCAGGCGATCAGGCCCAGCTGCGGCATCTCCGACAGCATGTCGCGAGAGAGCGCGAACTCGCCGGCGTGGACGATGGCCCGCACGCGCCGCCCCGGCCCCTCCAGGAAGGCCATCCTGTCCGGATAGTCCCACAGCCGATGCACCGCGTAGGCGCTCTCCAGCAGCGGCTGCAGCGGCAGCAGCATTTCGTGCGAGAGCAGGATGTGGGGCTTGTCGCCAATGACCTTGTCAGAGGCAGTTTGGTCAGGGGCAGTTTGGGGCATGCTGTCTCCCTGGGGCGGGACAATCGTCTTGCGGACCTGAAGCTACTCCTCTGGGAGCGCTTATCCAGAGCTAAGCAGGGAGCGACCTATCGCCAGCCCCCCTCCCGACGATGTGAAACATCCCGCCAAGAACCCGGCCAAAGCGTGGCGCCCCTTTGGCAAGGCCAAGCTGTGAACAACCGTCGCCTCAGCGGGTTTTGCTAGCGGCGCCACACCGGCGCTTCCAGGTCTGGAGAAACCCCGATGTTGACCAAGACGCTCGCCGCGGCCGCGGCGCTTTCGCTGCTGGTCGCCGGCGGCGAGGCTCTCGCCGCCCAGAAGACCTCGACCACCATGGCCGGCCCCAAGCAGCCGATCCCCTACGACCAGCTCAACGCCTATATGAAGGCCTCGGCCAAGACGCGGGCCAGCAAGGACTGGTGGGCGGGCCAGGCCTCGACCGGCATGTCGACGGACACCGCCGCGACCGCGCCGGCCCCGGCCGGCGATCCGGCGGCGACGCCGATGCCCGACACGGCCGTTAACCCGACGCCCAGCGCCGCGCCGCCCAGCCTGCCGGTGACGCCGCCGGTCAACGCCACCCCGCAGACCGGCGACCCGACCCTGCCGAACCAACCGGTTCCGGATCCGGCCGCGCCGAAATAGCCAGGACGGCCCAGGGCGGCTCAGCCGAACACTGCTACAGATGCACTATTTCTAGCTGAGTTCGGCAATCTGGGATTTGCGCGACCGGGCGCAAAAAAGGCGACGGCCGCAGCCGTCGCCTTTCCGGGTCGTCCCTGACGCCGCGCCTTAGCGGGCGAACTTCTGGAACTTGATACGCTTGGGGATCAGGCTGTCGGCGCCCAGGCGGCGCTTCTTGTCCTCTTCATACATTTCGAAGTTGCCCTCGAACCATTCGACGTGGCTGTCGCCCTCGAAGGCCAGGATGTGGGTCGCCAGGCGGTCCAGGAACCAGCGATCGTGGCTGATGACCACGGCGCAGCCGGCGAACTCTTCCAGCGCCTCTTCCAGGGCCTGCAGGGTTTCGATGTCCAGGTCGTTGGTCGGTTCGTCGAGCAGGATCAGGTTGCCGCCGGTGGCCAGGGTCTTGGCCAGGTGGACGCGGTTGCGCTCACCGCCCGAGAGAAGACCGACCTTCTTCTGCTGGTCGCCGCCCTTGAAGTTGAACGAGCCCACGTAAGCGCGGCTGTTGATCTCGCGCTTGCCGACAATCATCACGTCGGTGCCGCCGCTGATCTCTTCCCAGATGGTCTTGTTCGGGTCGAGAGCGTCGCGCGACTGGTCGACGTACGACAGCTTGACGGTCTCGCCGACCTTGACCGTGCCCTGGTCGGGGGTCTCGCGGCCGGTGATCAGCTTGAACAGGGTCGACTTGCCGGCGCCGTTCGGGCCGATGACGCCGACGATGCCGTTCGGCGGCAGGCGGAACGACAGGTCCTTGAACAGCACCTTGTCGCCATATTCCTTCTCCAGACCCGAGACTTCCAGCACCAGGTTGCCCAGGCGCGGGCCGGGCGGGATCTGGATGTGGGCCTGGGTCTGGGCGGCGCGGGCGTTCTCCTGCGCGGCGACCATTTCATCGTACGACGCCAGGCGGGCCTTCGACTTGGACTGACGGGCCTTGGGCGAGCTGCGGACCCATTCCAGTTCACGGGTGAGCGCGCGCTGGCGGGCTTCCGATTCCGACTGCTCCTGGACGACGCGCTTCTGCTTCTGCTCCAGCCAGCCCGAGTAGTTGCCCTCGTAGGGCACGCCCTTGCCGCGGTCGAGTTCCAGAGTCCACTTGGTGACCTGATCCAGGAAATAGCGGTCGTGGGTCACCAGGATGACGCAGCCCGGGAACTCTTCCAGGTGGTGCTGCAGCCAGGCCACCGACTCGGCGTCCAGGTGGTTGGTCGGTTCGTCCAGCAGCAGCATGTCGGGCTTGCTGAGCAGCAGGCGGGCCAGCGCGATGCGGCGCTTCTCACCGCCCGACAGGGTCTCGATATTGCTGTCGTTGGGCGGGCAGCGCAGGGCGTCGATGGCCATCTCGACCTTGGAATCGATGTCCCACAGATCCTTGGCGTCGATGACCTCCTGCAGCTTGGTCATCTCTTCCATCAGCTCGTCGGTGTATTCCTCACCCAGCTGAGCCGCCAGCGCGTTGTAGCGGTCGAAGATCTTCTTGTCCTCGCAGTCGGCGATGACATTGCCCCAGACGTCCAGGGTCGGGTCCAGCTGCGGCTCCTGCGGAAGATAGCCGCGCTTGACGCCGTCCGCGGCCTTGGCCTCGCCCGAGAATTCCTGGTCCAGGCCGGCCATGACCTTCAGCAGGGTCGACTTACCCGAGCCGTTGACGCCGACCACGCCGATCTTGGCGTCGGAATAGAAGGACAGCCAGATGTTCTCGAAGACCTTCTTGCCGCCGGGATAGGCCTTGGTCAGGCCCTGCATCTGGAAAATGTATTGCTGCGCCATGAGGGCTCGCGTTCTCGCTGGACGAGGGTTTCGGGGATTGGCCGCTGAAATAGCGGTCCGGGCCGCTTCGCGCAATCGTGGCGGGGGCGGATCGACCTTTCGACGATAGCGCCGCCGTCATGGTTTAGTCGCACCACTGTCCGACAGTCGACACAAGATCGTCGCCGCGCCGTCGTCGACCACTGTTAGCCGAGCACCCCAGATCGACGTCTCTCCGCGTCGGCAAGGGGAAAAGAAGCTATGAAAAACCATCTCATGCTGGGCGCCGCCGTCAGCGCGCTCCTGTTCGCCGGCCACGCCTTCGCCGCCGAGACCGCCGCCGACGCCGCGCCGGCCGCCGCAGCGCCCGCCGAAGCCTCGGAAGTCGACGCCGTCATCGTCATCGGCCAGGGCCAGAGCCGCCAGGTCCAGACGCTGAAGAGCGACGCCATCGGCCTGGAAGCCGCCGGCACCAGCGCCCTGAAGGCCGTCGACAAGCTGCCGGGCGTCACCTTCCAGTCGGCTGATGCGTTCGGCGCGTACGAGTGGTCGACCCGCATCTCGATCCGTGGCTTCAACCAGAACCAGCTGGGCTTCACCCTGGACGGCGTGCCGCTGGGCGACATGACCTACGGCAACCACAACGGCCTGCACATCAGCCGCGCCGTCGCCACCGAGAATATGGGCCGCGTCGAGCTGGCCCAGGGCGCGGGCGCCCTCGGCACCGCCTCGACCTCGAACCTGGGCGGCACGCTGCAGTTCTTCTCGCGCGATCCGCAATCGACCATGGGCGGCGAGATCGACGTCACCGGCGGCTCGGACAGCATGCGCCGCGTGTTCGGCCGTTTCGAGACCGGCGCCATCGAACAGCTGGGCGGCCTGCGCGGCTACATCTCGGTCGCCGACCAGAAGGCCGACAAGTGGAAGGGCGGCGGCGAGCAGAAGCAGCGCCAGTACGACCTGAAGGTCGTGATGCCGCTGGGCGACCGCGGCGAGCTGACCGGCTTCTACCACCGCTCGGAACGTCGTGAGCAGGACTACCAGGACCTGTCGTTCGACATGATCCGTCGCCTGGGCCGCAACTGGGACAACACCCAGCCCAACTGGGCCCTGGCCATCGCCGCCGCCCGCGCCTACCAGACCGGGACCGCCCTGCCCGCGCCGTTCGCTACCGTCGACGACGCCTACTATGCCGGCGCCGGCATCCGCGACGACGATCTGTTCGGCGCCAAGCTGAACCTGGACGTCACCGACAACGTCAAGCTGGACGTCACCGCCTACGAGCACAAGAACAGGGGCCAGGGCCTGTGGTACACGCCCTACACGATCACCCCGGGCTTTGGCGCGGCCGGCTCGGACGCCGCCCCGCTGTCGATCCGCACCACCGAGTATAACATCGATCGCGGCGGCATCACCGCCGGCCTGACGATCGATGTCGGCGCCCACCGCATCGGCGGCGGCGTCTGGTACGAGATCAACAACTTCAACCAGGCCCGCCGCTTCTACGGCGAGACGATCTCCAAGCCCTCGCGCAACTCGCTGGACTTCCAGGAGAACCCGTTCTTCACCCAGTGGCAGTACCGCTTCGAGACCAAGACCACCGTCGCCCACCTGGAAGACGAGTGGACGATCACCGACGCCTTCAAGATCAATTTCGGCTTCAAGTCGATGAAGGTGACCAACGCCGTGACCACCGTCGCCGGCAACCCGCTGACGGGCCAGATCGAGAGCAAGGACAACTTCCTGCCGCAGGCCGGCTTCGTCTGGAAGACCACGCCGGACTTCGAAATCTTCGGCGGCTACACCGAGAACATGGGAGCCTACGTCTCGGCGGCCACTTCGGGTCCGTTCAGCTCGCTGAACCAGGCCAATGTCGACTACGTCGCCACCAAGCTGAAGCCGGAAAGCTCCAAGACCTTCGAAGGCGGCGCGCGCTATCGCACCGACCGCTTCCAAGGCGTGGTCGCCGTCTATAGCGTGGCCTTCAACAACCGCATCCTGGCGGTGCAGCAGGGTTCGTCGATCCAGGGCAACGCCCCGGTGCTGTCGAACGTCGGCTCGGTCGCGACCAAGGGCGTCGAACTGGCCGGCACCTACCGCATCACCGACGCCTGGAGCCTGTACGGCGCCTACACCTACAACGACTCCAAGTACGACAACGACGTCGTCTCGCTGGACGGCAAGCTGCAGGCCCGCACCAAGGGCAAGACCGTGGTCAACACGCCCAAGAACATCTTCAAGGGCGAACTGGCGTTCGACCAGGCCGGCTTCTTCGCCAAGCTGGGCGTGGCCTATACCGACAAGCGCTACTACACCTACGAGAACATCGGCGGTCAGGTCCCCTCGACCACCGTCGCCGACCTGACCCTGGGCTACCGCTTCGCGGAAGACAGCTGGGGCAAGGGCTTCCAGATCCAGGCCAACATCACCAACCTGACCGACAAGGACTACATCTCGACGATCGGTTCGGGCGGTTTCGTCAACAGCGACCCCAAGGGCGAAGCCATGACGGTGCTGCCGGCCCCGCCGCGTCAGTTCTACGTGTCGATCAAGAAGTCGTTCTAAGATCCGCTGAGATCGAAACGACGAAGGCCGGGAGGGCGACCTCCCGGCCTTTTTCGCGCCTGGCGTTCAGCGCCCCCTCCGTCACGATGCCAATACGCGACGAGACGGAGGGGGCGCTTCGGGCTTAAGCCGCCTGAGCCACGACCTTCAGCTTCGGCTTCCTGCGCTTCGGCGCGCCCGCCGGGTTGCCCCAGAAGGTCACCACCGCCAGCGTGCCGAGCAGGGTCAGCGCCAGGCCCGAGACCGTCATCACCAGGCGATAAGGCAGACCGCCGACCTTGGCCGCGTGCAGCGGGAAGTCGAGATTGGCGATGCGCGAGCCCAGCGGCATGGCCTGGGCGTCGCGGCTGGCGACCATCTTGCCGGTCGCCGGATCGAACCAGACCATGCTGCGGCCGTTGGGCAGCCACTCCGCCTGTTGGCGCAGGCGGATGCCGATCAGCCCGCCCGCCTTGGCCGGCAGGCCGATGGTCCGCACCTCGGCGCCGGGGAAGCGGGCCTGGGCCTGGGCGACCACCTTGGTCCAGTCCAGGTCCTTGGCCAGCTTGCCGCCCTTGATCTTAGGGGCCGCCGAGGCCTTCTCCATCACCGCCGCCGACGAGAACGGCGCGCGCAGGGCGTTGGAAAACCACTTGAGATTCATCGCCGCGCCGGTGGCCAGCGACAGGATCAAGAGCGGCGCGATCAGTACGCCCAGGTCCCTGTGATGATGGACGATCGCCGCGCGCTTCATCATCTGCGGCCACAGGCGCAGGTGGAACATCCGCCGCGTCGGCCACCACAGGATCAGGCCGGTGATGACGAAGCCCAGACCCGCCAGGCCGGCGACGCCGCCGACGATCTCGCCCGCGTCCCCGTTGAACAGTTTGCGGTGGAGGTCGAACAGCCAGGCCTCGGGCCGGGCCCAGTTGGACGTCCAGGCCTGGACGATGTTCCCGTCCTGGTCGGCGAAGGCCGCCTGCTGTTCCTTCTTGTAGGCCAGCTTGTGCAGGCCCATCCGCTCGGTCGCCAGCACGATCGAGCGCGGCCGGTCCTTGGCGGCGAAAACCTTGGTCGCCATCGCCCCCAGGGTCGCCGCGTCCTGCCTCTGGGCGTCGGCGGCGTGGGGCAAGGTGGCGCGCAGGAAGGCGTCCTCGTGCACCAGCAGCGCCCCGGTGAAGCCCAGCAGCGCCAGCAGCAGTCCGATCAGGCCGCCGGTCCAGCGGTGCAGCAGGCGCAGGATTTTCATCAGAAGCGGGCTTCCCAGCCGAGGGTCACGGTGCGGCCACGGCCGGCATAGAACTTGTCCTTGGTCGGCAGGCTCGTGTCCGAATAATAGGTCATGTACTGCTTGTCGAAGAGGTTCTGGACGCCCAGCGACACCGCCCCGACCGGCAACGCGTAGCGCACGAAGGCGTCGGCGACCGTGTAGCCCTCGAAGTCGTCCTTCACGAGCGCGGTCTGCATGTTGCGCGACATGAATTTCTGCACCTGGGCGCGGAAGCCCCACTTGCCGGTCTGGTAGTCGGCGGCCAGGTTCAGGCGGTCGGGCGAGATGTTCGCACCGTCCAGATAGGTGTCCAGCGTGCCATCGGCGTTGGTGTCGGTCTTGCCGCGCAGACGGGCATAGCCGCCCGACACGTCCAGGCCCGGGACCGGGGTCTTGGCCCTGACGTTCACTTCCAGGCCCTCGATGGCGACCTTCTGGCGCTGGACGTCGAAGATGCCGCCGGCGTTCTTGACCAGCAGCTGGCCAAGATCCGACGACGACCAGAAATAGGCGACGCTGGCGTCGATCGGGCCGCGCTTGTACTCGGCGCCCAGTTCGCGATTGTTCGATACGATTGGCTCGACGGCTAGGTAGGTGTCGACATCGACATTGGCCACGTTGATGGCGCGCAGGATGCGGCCGACGTCCGGCACGGTGTAGCCCTCGGCATAGCTGCCATAGAAGCGGACGCCCTTGGCCGGTTCGAAGACGACGCCGCCGTTCGCCAGGGTCGCCTTGAAGTCGGGATTGCCCCCGCCGACCTTGCGCGCGCCGTAGAAGGCCAGGGTGGTGAAGTCGTCGACCTTCAGCTGGACGTTCTCGAAGCGGACGCCGCCGGCCAGGCGCAGCTTGCCGTCGAACAGGGCGTAGTTGCCCTGCACGAACGGGGCGACGCTCTCGAACTTGGTCGGCGGCACCCAGGCGCGGCCCGTGGCGACCAGCATCTGGGCGGTCGTGTCGGTCAGGGCGTCGACGCCGACGGTGGCCGTCAGGTCCTTGATGCCCGGCACGGTGCGCTCGTAGTTGACGCGCGCGCCCAGCTTGCGCGAGCGGTTCGAGGACTGGTCGAACAGCGTGCCGGCCGGCGCGATGCTGACGTCCTGGAAGGTGGCGTTCCTGTCGCCGCCGAAGGTGTCGCGCGAGCGGTTGAAGAACAGCTGGGCGGTGAAGTTGCCGCCATACAGGTCGCTGGTCAGCTGGGCCGAGACGGTCTCGACGCGGTTGGCGGCCGGGATGCCGGGCACGACGCCGCGCATCGACGTGGTCGGCAGACGCGTGGCGCGGTTGCCGTCCGTCGGGGCCACAGCCGCGCCGGTGACAGTCACGTAGTCGCCGTCGCCCTTCAGCTCGAAGCGGTTGGCGACCAGGTCCAGGCGGGTGTTCTCGGCGATCTGCCAGCCGAAGCGGCCAAACACCGACAGGGTCTTGGAATCCTGGACGTCGCCTTGGGTGTTGTCCATGCCGATGCGGCGGCCATTGGCGTCATAGAAGGCGCCGCGGGCGTCATAGGCCACGCCGACCGTGGCGTCGAAATCCCCCTCCCGCCAGCCGACCAGGCCGGCCAGCTTGCCGCCGACCGCGTCGCCCAGCTTGTGGGCCAGGGTGGTCTGGGCCAGCACCTTGCCCGAGACGCCGTCCTGCTTGGGCGGGCCGACCGTCACCTGGTTCACTACCCCGCCGGTGGCGCCGATCCCCTGCAGGGCGTTGGAGCCGTAGATCAGCTCGACGCGGTCGATGAAGAACGGGTCGATCGTGTAGCCGTCGCGCGCGCCGTCGCGGATCGGGGTCGACTGCGGGATGCCGTTGATGGCGTACAGCGGCGAGCGGCCGCGCAGGCTCTCGCCCGAGCCCGACAGCTTCTGGCGCGTGGGCGAAAACGACGGCGACAGGGTCGAGATCGCGTCGACGATCGAGCCGCTGATGGCCACCTGCTGGCCCAGGGTCTCGTTGTCGACCACGTCCACGGTCAGCGGCAGGGCGCTGGCCGGCAGGCTGGTGCGCGCGGCGGTGATCACCACCTGGTCGACATCGGTCCCGCTCGACTGCGCACGAGCGGCGGTGGCGCAGGCCAGGGCCAATACCGAGACGGCGGCGAGACGGGCGGCTTGAGACGACATGGGCGCGAGATCCGGACAGCGAAGGTCCGGCGGCGGGTATAACTTTTGCGACTGATTTGCAATATCGAAGATCGAAACGGCGACGCTTCGCTTCCATGACCTCCCGGTCATGTCGCGCTCGCGCGGCCTGCGCCAGCCCAGTTTACAGAGGTCGCTCGGGGGAGAGATCCATGAACTCCAGACGCCGGACCTTCCTGGCCCGGCGCCTTCGGCCTGTCGATCGACGCGGTCGAGGCCGCGACCTTCCCGACCCAGGATCAGAAGCAATAACGCAGCCAAGTTCTACAGACTGCCGGCGGTCTGATTTCGCCCCGCGCCAGCGCTGACACGCAAAAGAAAAGCCCGGCCAAACGACCGGGCTGAAAGTTTATAGGGAGGAAACGCCCAGGAAGGGCAGAGGCGCTCGGCGCCTCACGGGATCCTGATAGCGCTACCATCAGTGTAGGTGCAAGCGATTCCTGCCAGGCGCGGCGACCTGCCGCACTTTGATCGTTCGCGACGCTTTACGGCGCGGCCGAGAGGTCATACCAATGTTACCGCTACCGACAACAAGTTGGAGCGGGAGAAAACGCCGATGAAGATGTTCGCGCGGCCTGCGCCGGAGCCTGCCCAATTCAGATGGAACCATCTGAATTGGATCAGCAGGCTCCGCCTCCTAAAAGTAGGAGCGCGCCTTAAGGGCGAAACCGCTCACACTTTCGCCCGGCGCGCTCTGATCGCCGCTGGTCTGGCCTTTGTTCTGGCCCTGCCCGCCCATGCCGAAACCCCCAAGGGTCTCAAGTGGGTCGGCAGTTGGGCCAGCGCCCAGATGGCGCCGGACGCCAAGAGCAGCCTGGCCGCCGAGGACTATCCCAACGCCACCCTGCGCCAGGTCGTGCGCCTGTCGATCGGCGGCGACAGGATCCGCGTGCGGCTGTCGAACGCCTTCGGGACCCAGCCTCTGACGATCAAGGCCGCGCGTGTCGCCGTTTCGGCGGCCCTGAACAGCGCCCGCATCGATCCGGCCACCGACCGCGCCCTCACCTTCTCGGGCCGCGGCGAGGTGACGATCTCGGCCGGCGCCGACTACTGGTCCGATCCGGTGGCGCTGAAGGTCATGCCGCTGACCTCGCTGGCGATCAGCCTGCACTACCCCGCCGCCCCCAGCGTCCAGACCGGTCATCCCGGCTCGCGGGCCACCTCGTACATCCTGGCCGGCGACCACACCGCCGACGCCGACCTGCCGGGGGCCAAGACCGCCGACCGCTGGTTCCAGATCTCCAGCGTCGACGTGGTGTCGGCGAAGGCGGGCGCGATCGTGGCGTTCGGCGACAGCATCACCGACGGCTACGGCGTCCAGCCCAACACCAACCTGCGCTGGACCGACGGCCTGCTGGAGCGCCTCAAGGGCAAGAACCTGGGCATCCTGAACCTGGGCATCGGCGGCAACCGCGTGCTGCTGGACGGCCTGGGCCCCAACGCCCTGGCGCGGTTCGAGCGTGACGTCCTCAGCCAGGCCGGCGTCAGCCACGTGATCCTGCTGGAAGGCGTCAACGACCTGGGCGTCCTGACCCGCGACGCGCCCGCCACGCCGGAAGCCCACAAGGCCCTGGTCGAGCAGGTCGTCGCCGCCTACCGCCAGATGATCGAGCGCGCCCATGCGAGGGGGATCAAGGTGATCGGCGCGACCATCCTGCCCTATTCCGGCTCGGCCTATTACCACCCCGGTCCCGAGAGCGAGGCCGACCGCCAGGCGATCAACGCCTTCATCCGCGGGCCCGGAAATTTCGACGGCGTCATCGACTGGGACAAGGCCCTGCGCGACCCGGCCCGCCCGACCTACCTGCTGAAGGCCTATGACAATGACGGCCTGCACCCCAACATGGCCGGCTACAAGGCCATGGCGGATGCTGTTCCGCTCAGCCTGTTCGAGAGCCAATAAGCCATGCGCATCGTCATCGCCGCCGCCCTCGCCCTGGTCGCCACGACCACTCACGCCGCCGACAAGCCGGTCATCGCCTTCACCTGGGACGACCTGCCCGCCCACGCGGCCATGCCGGCGGGCGTGACCCGCACCCAGATCGCGGCCGACCTGCTGAAGGCGTCCGCCGAGGCCAAGGCGCCGGCGTTCGGCTTCATCAACGGCGTGCAGACCGAGCGCGAACCCGGCTCCGACGCGGCCCTGAAGCTTTGGCGGCAGGCCGGCCAGCCGCTGGGCAACCACGGCTGGTCGCACCAGAACCTGGCCAGCCTGACGCCCGAACAGTTCGCCGACGAGGCGGCCAAGAACGAGCCGATGCTCAAGGACCTGATGGCCGGCCAGGACTGGCGCTGGCTGCGCTTTCCGTTCCTGTCGGAAGGCGACACGCCGGAGAAACGCCTGGCCGTCCGCGCCTGGCTGGCGGCCCACCACTACAAGATCGCCAGCGTCACCATGAGCTTCGGCGACTGGGCCTTCAGCGATCCCTACGCCCGCTGCGTGGCCAAGAACGACCAGGCCGCCATCGCCCAGCTGGAAAAGATCTATCTGGACGGCGCGGCCGCCGTCGCCGACCGCTCGCGGGCCATGGCCAAGACCCTGTACGGCCAGGACATCCCCTATGTCCTCTTGATGCACGGCGGCGCCTTCGAGGCCCGCATGGCCACGCGCCTGTTCAAGCTCTACCAGGACAAGGGCTACGGCTTCACCACGCTGGAGAAAGTCGAGAGCCATCCGTTCTACAAGACCGACATCGATCCCAGCCTGCCCCCCCAGCCGACGACGCTGGAGGACGCCTACAAGGCCAAGGGCCTGCCGGTCCCGGCGTTGCCGATCGATCTGGCGGCGGTGCAGGGGATGTGTCGCTAGGGCCGTTGCAGCGCTGAAACACATTCCCTGCTGACAACTGTCACGCTCGCGCATAGCGTCCCGCGCCATGAAAAAGCCCTCGCTCACGGCGCTCGCGGCCGTCCTCGCCCTCTCCTCTCCGGCTATGGCGGAAAAACTCACCCCGGAACGGGTTTTTGCCGATCCCGGCCTGTCGGGTCCGACGGCCAAGGGCGTGGCGCTGTCGCCGGACGGCAAGCGCGTGACCTATCTGAAGGGCAAGCCGGAAGCGGCCAACGTCCAGGACCTGTGGGCCGCCGACGTCAAGGGCGGCGAGCCCTATCGCCTGATCGACAGCGCCGCGCTGTCCTCGGGCGCCAAGGAGCTGTCGGAAGCCGAGAAGGCCCGCCGCGAACGCGCCCGCGTCTCGGCCCGCGGCATCGTCGAATACAGCTGGGACAAGCAGGGCCGCTTCATCCTGGTGCCGCTGGACGGCGACCTCTATCTGGACAGCGTCGCCGACGGCAAGGTCACCCGCCTGACCGAAACCCCGGGCGACGAGGTCGACGCCAAGGTCTCGCCCAAGGGCGGCTACGTCAGCTACGTCCGCGACCAGAACCTCTACATCAAGCCCCTAAAAACTGATGGGGGCGATGGCGGGGCCGAGACGGCCCTGACCACCGAGGGCAAGGGCGCCCTGTCGTTCGGCGTGGCCGAGTTCGTGGTGCAGGAAGAGCTGGACCGCTTCACCGGCTACTGGTGGAGCCCGGACGAGCGCCGCATCGTCTATACCCGCGTCGACGAGAGCACGGTCGACGTCGTGCCGCGCGCCGACATCGGTCCGGGCGGCGCCACCGTGGTCGAGCAGCGCTATCCGCGCGCCGGCCGCCCCAACGCCGTGGTCGAGCTCTTCGTCCGCGACCTGGCCTCGGGCCAGGTGCGCAAGCTCGATTTGGGCGCCAACAAGGACATCTACCTGGCCCGCGTCGACTGGTCCGCCGACGGCAAGACCGTCTACGCCCAGCGCCTGTCGCGCGACCAGAAGACCATCGACCTGATCGCCTTCGACGCCGCCACCGGCGCGGCCAGGACCATCGTCACCGACACCGACCCGCACTGGGTCGAGGCCCGCGACGACTTCTATCCGCTGAAGGACGGCAGCTTCCTGTGGTCGTCGGAGAAGGACGGCAACACCCACCTCTATCGCTACGCCGCCGACGGCAAGCCGATCGCCCAGATCACCAAGGGCGACTGGCCGATGGCCGGGCTGGAAGGCGTCGACGAGGACCGCAAGGTGGCGATCTTCATCGCCTCGATCGACACGCCGATCGAGCGCCGCCTGTACGAAGTCAGCTATGCCCAAAAACCTGGAAGTGGGCCGGGCAAGCCCAAGCCCCTGACCTCGGCCGGCGGCTGGTGGTCGGCCAAGGTGGCCGCCAGCGGCGGCGCCTTCGCCGGCACGTACGAGGATCCCAAGACCCCGCCGCAGACCGCGCTGTACGACAACACCGGCAAGCGCGTGCGCTGGATCGAAGAGAACAAGCTGGCCGAGGGTCACCCCTACTGGCCCTACGCCTCGACCCTGCCGGTTCCGGAATACGGCTCGCTGAAGGCCGCCGACGGCGAGACGCTCTACTACGAGATCCTCAAGCCGCAGAACTTCGACGCCAGCAAGAAGCACCCGGCCCTGCTGGCGGTCTATGGCGGCCCGCACGCCCAGCAGGTCAAGCGCACCTGGCAGAGCGTGTCCGAGCGCACCTATCTGGAAGCCGGCTATGTCGTCTTCCGCATCGACAACCGCGGCAGCGGCGCCCGCTCGGCCAAGTTCATGCGCGCCCTGGATCGCAACCTGGGCACGGTCGAGGTCGAGGACCAGCTGCTGGGCGCCAAGTTCCTGGCCGGTCTGCCCTATGTCGACGCCAACAAGATGGGCGTGATGGGCTGGTCGTACGGCGGCTTCATGACCCTGATGCTGCTGACCGCCGACAACACCCCGTTCAAGGCCGGCGCGGCCGGCGCCCCGCCGACCGAGTGGGGCCTCTACGACACGGCCTATACCGAGCGCTACATGGGCAAGCCGGACGAGAACAAGGCCGGCTACGCCTATTCGGACGTCAACACCCGGATCGGCAAGCTGGCGCCCGGCAGCCTGCTGCTGCTGCACGGCATGGCCGACGACAACGTCATCTTCGAGAACAGCACGCGCCTGATGTCGGCCCTGCAGGCCAAGGCCATCCCGTTCGAGATGGCGCTCTACCCCGGCGAGCGTCACAGCGCGCCGCGCAGCAAGACCAAGGGCCTCAGCGTGCTGAAGAAGCACCTGGAGTTCTTCGACCGCAAACTGAAGGGCCAGTAGGCCTTTCGCGCCGTCCGCGTCCTTCCCGGCGCGGACGGCCTGCGACACCCTGCCCGACCCCATTGACCTTATGTCGCAGGGTGCTCGGGCCGGGTACAGCTTATGGTTATCGGCGCTGGTTCAGGAAAAACGCGCCATGACCAAGACCACCGAAGCCGCCGTCGAATGGCTGATCGAGACCGTCAAGGTCGCGCTCGAGGAAGGGCGCGCCACCGAGACCGAGCTCGAAGAGTGGCTGCTGGCCGCCATCCTGCTGGAAGAAATGGCCATCGAGGAACAGCGCGACGACCAGGAAGCCCGCACGTTCGGGACCTGGTTCGGCCAGGCTAGCGGGACGATCCACTAGCTCCAGACTCTGCCCCGTGGGGAGAATCTAAGTCGACTTGACTTCCGTAGCGAAAGAAAACGAACTTTCGCGACCATGACCCGCTACACCGAACTCGTCGCCGCCATCGCCGCCACCGAGACGGGCTTTTCGGCCCACGTCTCCGACGACTGGAAGCAGGGCCGCACCACCTATGGCGGCCTCAGCGCCGCGCTGTGCGTCGAGGCCGCCCAGCGGGCGTTCCCGGAGGCGCCGCCGCTGCGCTCGGCCCAGTTCGCCTTCGTCGGGCCGGCGGCCGGCGAGCTGTCGATGCAGGTCCGGACGCTTCGCCAAGGCAAGTCGACCCTGTTCGCCGGCGTCGACCTGGTCGGCGAGCAGGGCGTGGCCACCCACGGAACCCTGACCTTCGGCGCGGGCCGCGCGTCGCACATCCCCGGTTATGCCGACGTTCCCTGCCCCACCGTCGCGCCGCCGGATGCGTGCGAGCCGTTCCACAAGGGCGACACCAGCCAGGCGCCCAGCTTCATCCGCCAGTTCGACTTCCGCGTCGCCGGCGGCGGGCGTCCGGGCACGGGCGAGCCGCCGGAATACCTGCTGTGGATCCGTCACCGCGATGCGGCCGCCACCTCGCTGTCGGCCCTGATCGCCCTGGGCGACGCCCCGCCGCCGCCGGCCATGACCCTGTTCCAGAAGTTCGGCCCGATCTCGACCATGACCTGGGCCTTGGACATCGTTGGACTTCCCGGCGAGGACGACGACGGCTGGCGCCTGCTGCGCAGCAAGTCCGAGACCATCGCCGAGGGCTATTCGACCCAGGAAATGCACCTGTGGGACAGCCGTGGCCGCCCGCTGATCCTGGCGCGGCAGAACGTGGCGATCTTCGTCTGAGGAGCCGCCCTCGCCCGGAGTTTATCCTCGGGCCGATCTTCGATCGGACCCGGGGGACAAGCTCAGGGTGAGGGCTACTTTGAGGCTCTTCAGTAGAAACCTCACCTGAGCTTGTCGAAGGGCGAGGTTTCGGGCCAGGGTCGCGATCCAAGTTCGGGGAAACGCTCATGACCAAGATCGCCTGCCCGCCGTCCGTTTTTTGGGCCGGCGCGGCTGCTATCGCACTGCTCGCAGGAGCCGCTCACGCTCAGTCCTCGGAAGACGCGACAAAGGCCTATCTCGCGGTCATCAAGGACAAGAACCCCGTTCTCAAGGCGGTCATCGCCACCAACCCCAACGCCCTGGCCGACGCCAAGGCCCTGGACGCCGAGCGCAAGGCCGGCAAGGTCCGCTCGCCCCTGCACGGCATACCGATCCTGCTGAAGGACAACATCGAGAGCGCCGCTCCCCTGGCCACCACCGCCGGCTCGCTGGCGCTGAAGGACAATGTCACCGGCCGCGACGCCCCCATCGCCAAGCGCCTGCGCGACGCGGGCCTGGTCATGCTGGGCAAGGCCAACCTGTCGGAATGGGCCAATATCCGCTCTTCCAAATCGATCAGCGGCTGGAGCGCCGTGGGCGGCACGGTGCGCAATCCCTATGTGCTTGATCGCAGCGCCTGCGGCTCGTCCAGCGGCTCCGGCGCGGCGGTGGCGGCGGGCCTCGCGCCCCTGGCCATCGGCACCGAGACCGACGGCTCGATCACCTGCCCCGCCGCGATCAACGGCCTGGTCGGCCTGAAGCCGACCGTGGGCCTGGTCTCGCGCACCCACATCGTGCCGATCAGCCACAGCCAGGACACCGCCGGCCCGATGACCACCACGGTCGAGGACGCCGCCAAGGTGCTGACCGTCATCGCCGGCAGCGACCCGGCCGACCCGGCGACGAAGGACGCCGACGCCCGCAAGACCGACTACGCCGCCGGCCTGTCCAAGGACGCGCTGAAGGGCGTCAAGCTGGCCGTGGCGCGGTTCTACACCGGCTATTCGCCCAAGCTGGACCTGGTGTTCGAGGCGGCGCTGAAAGAACTGCAGGCCCAGGGCGCGATCCTGGTCGACGTCAAGGACTTCGACGAGGGCCCGATCGGCAAGGCCGAAGGCGTGGTGCTCTATACCGAACTGAAGGCCGACATGGCCGCCTACCTCGCCTCGACCGACCCGAAGAAGGTCCCCAGCCGCACGCTGGCCGACCTGATCGCCTTCAACAAGGCGACCCCCAAGGAGTTCGAGTGGTTCGGCCAGGAGAGCTTTGAACGGGCCGAGAAGACCAAGGGCCTGACCGATCCGGACTATCTGAAGGCCCTGGCCGACTCCAAGCGTTTGGCCGGCCCCGAGGGGATCGACAAGATCCTGAAGGACACCGGCGCGGTCGCCATCATCGCCCCGACCACGGGTCCTGCCTGGACCATCGATCCGCTGAACGGCGACAACTATGGCGGCTCGTCGACCACCCTGCCCGCCGTGGCCGGCTATCCGCACCTGACCGTGCCGATGGGCGACGTCACCGGCCTGCCGGTCGGCCTGTCCTTCATCGGGCCGGCCTGGAGCGAGAAGCTGCTGCTGAACCTGGGCTACGCCTATGAGCAGGCCACGCACCACCGCAAGCCGCCGCAGTTCCTGAAGACGATCGCGCCCTAGACTGGATCGCCGATCACCTGCAGGTTGATCTTCCTAGCGCCCAGCTTTTGTCATATTACACTCGTAATTGACGAGACATAACAGGTTAGGGAGATCGACCATGATCCGTCGTAGTCTTCGCTTCACCGGCGTCAGCATCCTGTCCTTGGCCATGATCGGCGCGACGCCGGTCTCGGCCCTGCCCCCGCCTGGCGACGGGGTCGTCACGCCCGAGGCCTGCGCGGCCCTGGGCTTTGCGTCGGCATCGAGCGACGATGCTGTCGTCGTGTCGGGAACGCGAAAGCGCGTCTCGGCTCAAAGCCGCGCGCCTGTCGCCGAGTACGCCGCCCGCATGGCGCCGCCGCCTCCGCCGCCTCCGCCGCCGCCGCCGCCGCCGATCCCGTCGGTGCAGTCGAACTACGCCGCCGCCCCGGCCATCATCAGCGGCGCGCCGCATGCGCCCACGGCGATGGACACCGAGCGTTACCCCGGCGCGGCCGCCAATCCGGTCAAGCGCGTGACCGAAGAGCCGGTCTCGACCTTCTCGATCGACGTCGACACGGCCGCCTACGCCAACACCCGCCGGTTCCTGAACGACGGCGGCGCCCCGCCGCGCGACGCCATCCGGGTCGAGGAGCTGGTGAACTATTTCGACTATGGCTACGCCCGCCCGGCCAGCGCCGAGACGCCGTTCCGCGCCACCGTGGCGGTCGCCCCCTCGCCCTGGTCGAAGGAGCGCCAGATTCTGCATATCGGCCTGAAAGGCTATGAGACGCCGCGCACCGACGCCCCGCCGCTGAACCTGGTGTTCCTGGTCGACACCTCGGGCTCGATGTGGGGTCCCGACCGCCTGCCCCTGGCCCAGAAGGCGCTGAACGTGCTGATCGATCAGCTGCGCCCGCGGGACCGCGTCGCCATCGTCGCCTATGCCGGCTCGGCCGGCGCGGTGCTGTCGCCCACCGACGGCCGCTCCAAGCTGAAGATGCGCTGCGCCCTGGGCGCGCTGCGGGCCGGCGGCTCCACGGCCGGCGGCCAGGGGCTGGAACTGGCCTACGCCCTGGCCAAGCAGAACTTCGCCAAGGGGTCGGTCAACCGGGTGATCCTGGTCACCGACGGCGACTTCAATGTCGGCATTTCCGACCCGGCGCGGCTGAAGGACTTCGTCGCCGACCAGCGCAAGAGCGGCGTCTACCTGTCGGTCTACGGCTTCGGCCGCGGCAACTACAACGATACGATGATGCAGGCCCTGGCCCAGAACGGCAACGGCGTGGCGGCCTATGTCGACACCCTGAACGAGGCCCGCAAGCTGCTGCGCGACGACTTCCAGGCCAGCCTGTTCCCGATCGCGGACGACGTGAAGATCCAGGTCGAGTTCAATCCCGCCCGGGTCAGCGAGTACCGCCTGATCGGCTACGAGACGCGCCTCTTGAACCGCGAGGACTTCAACAACGACCAGGTCGACGCCGGCGAGGTCGGCTCCGGCGCGTCGGTGACGGCGCTGTACGAGATCACGCCGGTCGGGGCGCGGCTCTCGTCGGATCCGCTGCGCTATGGCGACAAGCCCACCGCCGCGCCGGTCTCCGCCTCAGGCGAGCTGGCCTTCCTGAAGGTGCGCTACAAGCCGCCGGGCGGGACGGCCTCGAAGCTGATGGAGCGTCCGATCGGCAAGGCCGACAGCTATGCCAGCCTGCAAGCCGCGCCGGAGGCGACCCGCTTCGCGGTGGCGGTCGCCGCCTATGGTCAGAAGCTGCGCGGCGATCCGTGGCTGGACAAAGGCTTCGACTGGGCGGCGATCACCAGCCTGGCCCAGGGCGCGCGGGGCGCGGACCCGGACGGCCTGCGCGCCGAATTCGTGCAGCTGACCAAGGCGGCCCGCGACGTGAAAGGATCCGGAGACTAGAGCATTTTCCGATCCGAAAGGATCGGCGAAATGCTCTAGGCCTTTGATTTAGAGACCTTCTTATCCGACTGATCATTTCGATCAGATCGGAAAGGGCTCTAGCGAACCTTCGGCCGGATCACGTCGATCGGCGGCGGGGGCGGCGTGACCTTGTACCGGCTCGGCGCCGAGGGCGGCGGCGGGCCGGCCGGCGGGTAGTACGGCGGGTAGTACGGCGCGTAAGCATGCCGGTCCGCGCAGGCGGCCAGGGTCATGGCGGCCAGGAGCAGCAGGAGCCCAGGCCTTACAAACAATGGCCTCAGCATCGGCGACCGCCGGCGGTCGGCGGACCGAACAGGCCCGTGCCCGAGCGGAAGCAGTAGTTCTCGTAGCGCGGATCCCAGAGGTCGGTCTGGCCGTCGGCGCGGGTGAACTGGTAGCGCTCGCCACGATCGTCGCGGCCGCTGAGGGTCACCTGGCCCGGACGGTCCGAGGTCACGCCGTAAGCCTCGCGGGTCAGGCCGTCGACCGCGCAGGACGACACCAGGCCCGGACGGCTGAGATCGCCCGACAGGCCCGCGGCCGAGCCCGTCTGGGCGTTGTAGGCGGCCACGTCCGTACCGCCGCCGCGCGTCCCACCGACGAACACCTGGGTGCCGGTCGAGCTGTCATAGGTCATGATGTCCGGCGCTTGGCCTGTGATCGGCGCGCCGCAGATGTCGCGGCGCTTGGGCGTGTAGCCCGCCGGCGGCGCTTGCGGCGCGGCGTAGGTCGGCGGGTAGCCGCCGCCGTACTGCTGGGCGAAGGCCTGGGTGGAAATCAGGGTCGAGGCCGCGACGGCGGCGGCGACCAGACCATGGGCCAGCTTGCTCATCTGGGGCCTTCCCCTTGTTGCGGCGCCCAAGACGGCGGCGGCGGCGCGCCGACCTGCCCCATGCTGGCGGCATCGTCGGCAAGATCGGCGGGACCGGCGCCCACGGCCAGCGGCGCGGGGGCGAACGACTGGGTCGGCCAGTAGGTCTCGTAGCCCAGGCGGGCCCGGTCGCGCTGGGTGCGGTAGAGTTCCGGCGCCTCGAACCACGGACGGCAGGTCAGCTCGCCGTCGAAGAAGCCGCTGACCAGGGCCTTGCAGCCCTCGGGCCGGGCATAGATGCGGTTGTCGACCGCGCGCACCTGGCCGCCGGCGTCGGCATAGATGCCCGAACGCATGACGCCGACGATCTTGTTGTTGGCGGCGAACGCCACGCCCGAGGCGACGTAGAGGCCGACATCGGTCGCCTCCAGCTCGCCCCCGTTGACGCGCAGATTGGCGTTCTCGACGGTCAGGGCCCAGTCGCTGTCGCGGACCACGGGGCGCAGGAGGGTCGTCTCGTCGCCGCCGCCGATATAGACCCCCCGCGAGAAGCCATCGACATAGAGGCCGTCGATCGTCACCAGCTGCTGGCGGTTCATGCCGCTGAGCACGAAGCCGGCCGAGTTGCGGGTGCGCGAGGAGCCGGTCCAGTCACCCAGGCGGACGATGCGGATGTCGCGCAGGCGGCTGTCGCCGGAGGTCTCGAACGCGCCGCCCAGAGCGGTGGCCGCGATCGCGACGTTCTGGGCCATGATCGTGCCGGTGGCCTTGACCACCGCCGAGCGGGTGCGACCGATGAAGACCACGTCCGACAACTCGATGCGGCTGTCGCCGACGTCGAAAGCCGAAGCGTCGCCGTCGTAGCGGACCGTGACGTTCTTCAGCGCGATCTCGGTGGCGCGGCCGGTGATGCACGAGGCCGAACCGGCGCGCGAGGCCTCCAGGCCCAGTCCCTCCAGCACGACGTACGGCACGCCAGGCTGGATGCGGATGCAGGGCTGGCCGGCGGGGGCCACCAGGATCGGGTTGTTCAGGCCCGGCGAGTAATTGCGGACCACGATGATGATCGACTGGGTGATGTTCAGCGAGTCGACGCAGGCCCCGCCGTTGGTCGAGGTCAGGGTCAGGGTCTCGCCATCATAAAGCCGCGCCACGGCCTCGGACACCTGGCCCGGATAGGCGTAGTCGCAGTTGATCTCGCTCGGGCCATAGCCGCCGTAGCCAGGGCCATAACCGCCGGGCACGCAGTGGCCGCGCGAGCGGTAGTAGCCGCGGGCGCAGTGACGCGGCCTAGCGTAGCGCACCTTACAGCCGTGCGAGAGGTTCGGCTGGATCAGCAGGCCGAAGCACGGACGGATCTGCTGGTCGATCCTGGCGTCCGGCGAGGCGACGGCGACGTCGGGCGCGGAGGTCGCGAAACCGAGGATCAGGGCGGCCCAGAGCGCCACCAGGAAGCTGAGGCGGCGCATCAGAAGTCCCTTTCGCTGTACGGACGGCCACGGTCGGCAAAGGGCCGGGGCGGACGCGAGACATGAGCCAGCAGCTGCTGCAGGCGATAGGCCGACGGCTTGAAGCCCGCCAGCGCGCCGTCGATCTGGTAGACCACGGCCTTGGCGCGGTCCTGGTCGGCCACGCCCTGCAGGCCCAGGGAGAAGAAGGTCGACATGGCGTACTTGGCCTCGGCCGAACCCTGACGCTCGGCCTCCTCGTACCAGTGATAGGCCCGAGCGTAGTCGCGCGGGACGCCGACGCCTTCGGAGTACATCACCGCCAGCACCAGTTGGGCCTTGGACGAGCCGTTGACCGCCGCATACTGGATCGCACGCACCCTCTCGATCGGCGAGAGGTGGCCGTTGGCAGGACGGCCCAGCATCGATTCCAGGGTCTGGGCGTCGTTGACGCTGAGCATCTTTTCGTCAAACACCGGCGCCGGGATCACCCGCAGGTAAGACATCGCCTCGGCCACGTGGACGAACGGCAACTCGTTGATGCGGGCCATGGCCGCCTCGCGCGCCTCGCCCGACAGGTCCGATTCGTCGGAGTGCGGCACGCCCGAGTCGGGCGATTCCGGCGGGTAGAACTCGTAGGGCGGAATCCAGCGCTTGGCCTTGGTCTCGACGAACGAGCCGTACGAGGCCCGCTGCGGCGAGCTGCGCTCGAAGTCCTTCAGCATGACATAGGCCGACACGTCGCCCGTCTGCACCGCCAGGTAGTTGTAGAGATAGGCGTCGACGTCGTTGCGGCGGAACAGGTCCAGGGCCGCCGGCGCGCCAGGTTGGCTGGGCTTGCCGTACGCCTCGATGGCCTGGAGGTTGTCGGACGGCTCGCCATAAGGACCGAAATAGACGTCGTGGATGCGCGCCAGGGTGCGGAAGCCGTCCGCGCCCTGGGCCGACAGCACGTAGATCACGCGGTTGCGGACCTTTTCGCGCTCTTCGGTCGACATGCGCGACAGCAGGCGGTCGAGGGCTCCATAGGCGCTGCGGCGCTCGAAGGCGCGGCAGTCGTCGAAGCGCGAGACGGCGCGCGATTCCTTGCCGCGACGCTCATAGGCCGCGATCGGCGCGTAGCCGCCGGAGTTGGACAGGGCCATGGCGTACCAGACGGCCGCCTCGACCGGGTCTTCCAGGTTCTTGTCGACCGCGCGATGCCCCTCGTAGCGGCGGGCCAGCTCCAGCTGGGCGAAGAAATCGCCGCGGAAGCCGCCCTGGCGCAGGGCGCGGATCTCTTGCTGCTGCTGATTGAACTGGCCCGAAACGCCCTGCGCCGACTGCGGACGCGGGCACGCGCTGGCGCGCTTGTGGAACCAGAAAGGGCCTGTGTCGCAACCAACGAGGGGAATCACCACCGCCGCCACGATCGCGCCCACGGGGGCGCGACGCAGCCAGGCGGAACGACCGGCATAAGCACGCCCGGCCGCTTCGCGGAGCATCGCAAGGCGCGCGAAAGCGTCGCCGGCCTGCCGCATGAATCCCCCTTCAGCCCAGCCCGTTAACCATAAAACAATGATCTCTCATGTGCCCGAGATCGGGACCTGTCAAGGTCAGCTCAACCCATCCGGCAATGAAGACTTTGTCACGACAATCGAGGTTCGCTCGACAGGCGAATTTCCGGAATTTCCCGGCATTTCGCAGACGTCGGAACATCTGGGAGAAGCGTCGAGAAACCGACGGCCAACTTAACAAGCCGCCGGCTCACCCATAGCGCAGCTAGACGAAGATTCGACGAAATCAACGACCGGCGGGCATGTCCTTGAACGGCACGTCCTTGTCGACCCGCACGTCGCCCGGCAGGCCCAGGACCCGTTCGGCGATGATGTTCTTGAGGATTTCGTCCGTGCCGCCAGCGATGCGCAGGCCCGGCGCCCACATCAGGCTCTGCTGGAACGCCGCCTCGGCCGGCGCCGTGTCGGGATCGGAGAGCACACCATACTGATCCTGCATTTCCACGGCGGTGTTGGCCAGGTCCTGCAGCTGGTTGGCCGAGATGATCTTGCCGATCGAGCTTTCCGGTCCCGGCGTCTGGCCGCGCGACAGGGCGGTCATGGTGCGGAAGCGGGTAAACTTCAGCCCCTCGGACTGCACGTACCAGTCGGCCAGCTTCTCGCGGAAGGCCTGGTCCTTGAGCGCAGGGCCGGTGACGCCCGACAGCTCACGGGCCAGCTTCATGATCTCGCGATAGTTCGGGCCGGCCGAGCCGCCCACGGCCAGGCGCTCGTTCATCAGGGTGACCAGGGCCACCTTCCAGCCCTCGCCGACCTCGCCCAAACGTTGGCTGTCCTTGACCCGCAGGTCGGTGAAATAGACCTCGTTGAACTCGCGGCCGCCCGACATCTGGTGGATCGGCCGGCACTCGACGGCGGCGTCGCGCATGTCGATCCAGAACATGGTCAGGCCCTTGTGCTTGGGCGCATCGACGTCGGTCCGGGTCAGCAGGATGCCGTAGTCGCAATAGTGTGCGCCGGTGGTCCAGACCTTCTGGCCGTTGATCACCCACGCGTCGCCGTCACACACGGCGCGCGTCCGCAGCGCCGCGACGTCGGAACCGCCGGCCGGTTCGGAGAACAGCTGGCACCAGATCTCCTCGCCCTTCACGGCTGGAGACACAAAACGTTGTTTGGTGTCGCCGTCGGCGAAGGCCATGACCGTGGGCACGCACATGCCCAAGCCGATCGTGAAATAGCCGTAGCCCAGACCCGCCTTGCCTTCTTCCTGGCCGAAGATCACCGACTGGATCGGAGTGCCGCCGCCTCCGCCGATGGCCGCGGGCCAGGTGATGCAGGCATAGCCGGCGGCGGCCTTGGTCGCCTGCCAGGCCTTGGCGGCGGCCATGTGCTCGGGCGTATTGGGCTTGAGCTCGCCGAACTTGGCGCGGTGCGCGGCGGCGTTTTCGGCCAGCCAGGCGCGGGCCTTTTCACGGTAGGCGGCTTCTTCGGGGGAGTCGTTGAAATCCATGATCGTCTTCTTCCGTGGGCCGCCCTCGTCCTTCGACAAGCTCAGGATGAGGGCTACTGCTGGCTCAGCGTTCGAATTCGAAATCCTCATCCTGAGCCTGTCGAAGGACGAAGATTTCGCGGCCCTAGGCCGCGTTCTTCTTTTCCAGTTCTCCGACCAGCCGTTCCTTCCAGACCTTGGGCGCGCCGGCGACCAGGCTGAGCTGCCGCGAGCGACGGTAGTAGAGGTGGCAGTCGACGTCCCAGGTGAAGCCCATGCCGCCATGCACCTGGATGCTTTCCTTGCTGGCGAACCAGAAGGCCTCCGAGGCCGCGATCCGCGCCGCCGAGGCCACGATCGGCAGCTCGGGCGCGTCGTCGTTCAGCGCCCAGGCGCCATAGTAGGCGTTGGAGCGGGCGACCTCGTTCTTGACGTACATGTCGGCCAGCTTGTGCTTGATGGCCTGGTATCCGGCGATCACGCGGCCGAAGGCGTAGCGGCCCAGGGCGTAGTCCTTGGCCATCTCCAGGCAGCGATCGGCGCCGCCCAGCTGTTCGAAGGCCAGCAGCACCGCGGCGCGGTCCAGGATCGCCTGGACAATGTCAAAGCCCGCGCCGGCCTCGCCCACCCGCTCGGCGACCGCGCCGTCGAAGGTGATCCTGGCGACGCCGCGCGTGGGGTCCAGGCTCTTGAGCGTCTCGCGCTTCACGCCGGCCTGCTTCAGGTCGACCAGGAACAGGCCCGGGCGACCGCCCTCGCTGGCCAGCACCAGGGCCACGTCGGCGACGTCGCCGTCGGTGACCGGGATCTTGGTCCCCGACAGCTTGCCGCCCTCGACGCGGCTTTGCAGCGTGTTGGGGCCGACCACGCCGGGACCTTCCGAGGTCGCCAGGGCGCCGATCAACTCGCCGGCGGCGATGCGCGGCAGGATCGCGGCCTTCTGGCCATCCGTCCCGAACGCCATGACGCCCTCGGCCAGGCAATAGACGGTGGAGGCGAACGGGATCGGCGCGACGGCGCGGCCCAGCTCCTCGGCGATGGCGCACAGCTCGACACGCCCTAGGCCCAGCCCGCCATGCTCCTCGGGGATCGACGCGCCCAGCCAGCCCTGCTCGGCCACGCCCTTCCAGAGCTTTTCGTCGAACGAGCGGTCGGCGTTGTCCAGCACGCCCCGCACGACGGCGACGTCGCAGTGGGCGGCGAGGAACTTGCGCGCCTCGTCCTTCAGAAACTTCTGGTCGTCGGAATAGTCGAAATCCACGAGCGTTCTCCCTGGACCACACTCTTCGGCGGGTCTCTGGGAGCACACTGAACGACGTTCACGCGAAGGGAAAGATTGACCCGGCGTCAAGAATTTCAGGTTCTTATGGCGACCTTTCATATGCGTTCGGACGTTACCCCACGGCATGGCCAAGACCGTCTTCCAGAAGAACCAGAGGGTGTGGGTCGAGAGCGTCGGCTGCTGGGCGACGGTCGACAAGATCGTGCCCATCTGGGCCAAGGGCTTCGACGAGCCCGTGCGCGTCACCTATGACGTGGGCCTGAACCGCGAATTCCAGGCCCACGAACTGAAGGCCGAGGACAAGGTCGATCCGCAGGAAGGCGGCCTGGCCTCCAACTGGCGCGTGCTGCGGGCCCGCAACAAGTGGCAGCAGGAGGGCGACTGCGCCCATCACCCCTATCCCGGCACCTATCCGGTCGTGGTCACCGACGCCCAGGACTGGGGCGGCTGGCGCACGCCGGGGGCCGAGTACGACCGCGACCCGCACAAGATGGAGTACCAGGCCCGCCTGATCGCCAGCGCCCCGCGCCTGCACGCCATCGCCCGCGAGCTTCTGACCCTGGTCTCCGACAATCCCGAGGACGCCCCGCCGGCCCTGACCGGCCTGGCCCAGAAGATCGTGGCGATCGAACGCTACCTGCAGGAAGCGCCGGCGGCGGGGCCTTCAGTAGAAACCTGACCTGCCGAGGGGCCGAAAACCTCGTCCTTCGACAAGCTCAGGATGAGGTTTTCTACTCAGCCAGCATTAGTCCTCATCCTGAGCCTGTCGAAGGACGAGGACGGCTCCGCTAGAACCGCCGTCCGAAGCCCACCGACGCCACCAGCGGATCCAGCTTGACCCGCGACTTCAGCGCGCCGCCGTTGATGCTGGCGTCGGTGTCGAACCAGACCTTCTTGACGTCGATGTTCAGGCTGTAGGCGGCGTTGATCGGGATGTCGGCGCCGGCCTGCAGGGCGTAGCCGAAGCCGTTGTCCAGATCGACGGTGAAGCCGTTCTTGTCCTTGCCGCCGTAGAACAGCATGTAGTTCAGGCCCGCCCCGACATAGGGGCTGAAGCGCGCGCCCGGCAGCGGGTGGTATTGCAGCGAGACGACCGGCGGCAGGACCCAGGTCTTGTGGACCGCGACATCGGTCCCCGCCCCCACGGCCTTGATCGTGTGTTGAGTGGTCCCGGCGATCACCTCGACCGCCAGCTTGTCGGTCAGGAAGTAGCTGAGGCCGATGGTCGGCTTGATGTCGTCCTTGACGTCGGCCTTCAGGCCCGTGGCCGCGCCGGCGGCGGTGACGATCGGGTCGCCGGCGTTCGGCGCGACGTCGGTGAGGCGCACGTTCAGGACGATGTCGCCCTTGGCCTTGGGCGTGATCTGCTGCGCCAGAACGGGCGTCGCGCCGAGGCCGGCGGCGACGGTCAGGGCCAGGAAAAGCTTGGTGGTCATCGGTATCCCCTTTCGATCTTTGCTGTCGAAAGGGGGTTTGCGCCTGCGCTTGGGCCGGCTCGTTGACTCGCCTCAAAAGACCACAATAAATTTGTGACTATTGCCCCGCCGCGTCCGGCTTGGCCTTGAAGTTCCCCTTCTTCCAGGCCAGCCACAGCACCACCACGGCCGTCAGCGTGCCGACCACCATGGCCGGGAGCGAGGCCTCGGGGCCGAAGGCGCCGCCGCTGAGGAACTCGGGCGCGCCGGGCTTGGGCTTGCTGACCAGCCAGCTCTCGACCACCGGGATGCCCGAAACCGAAGCGCCCCACACCCAGCCCTGCGTGAAGTTCCAGGCCGCGTGGACGCCGATTGACATCCACAGGCGGCCGGTCAGCAGGTAGAAGCCGGCCAGCATCAGGCCCGCCTCAATGGCGATGGCGGCGGCGGCGACCGGGCTGGCGTTCGGGTTGGCCAGGTGCAGCGCCCCGAACAGCGCCGCCTGCAGCGCCAGGGCCGGCCAGACGCCGAAGGCGCGCATCAGCAGGCGCAGGACGATGGCCCGCATCATCAGCTCCTCCATGACCCCCGACTCCACGGCCATGGCGATCGTGCCCCAGGCCGAGGCCGGGCGCGGGCCGCTGATCTCGTAGACGCCCAGCGCATAGAGCCCGGCCACCGCCGCGCTCAGCATCGCCGCCCCGACCACCAGGCCGATGGCCAGTTCGGCCGGCGCCTCGCGCAGGTTCAGCTCCCGCGGCCAGCGCCCCTCGGCCAGCCAGACGACGACGCCGTAGAGACCCAGGCCCGCAACGCAGATC
>CAIUMD010000034.1 GCA_903900155.1 uncultured Caulobacterales bacterium
GCGGGGGAGGAGATAAAAGTTCCGACTAGGGTTCTATCGAATGCCTCCGCTGCTCACCCTCCTGCTCACCAACGCCGGCGTCTCGCTGATCGCATTCCTGCTCCTGTGGGTAGTCAGTCTACGGATCAAGGATGTCAGCTTCATCGACGCCTGGTGGGGCCCCAGCATGGCGCTCTTGGCCTGGAGCACTTTCCTGCAACGCCCGTCCACGCCGCACGCCCTGCTGCTGACGGGCCTGTGCACCCTGTGGGCGGCGCGGCTGGGCGGCTATCTCTTCTGGCGCTGGCGCAAGCATGGGGCCGATCGGCGCTATGTCTCGATGATCGCCCATGCCGAGAAGACCCGCGGCTGGAGCTTCGCCAAGACCGCGCTGATCTACGTGTTCTCGCTGCAGATGGTGCTGGGCTTCGTCGTCGCCCTGCCGGTGCAGCTGGGCCAGCAGTCGGGCGCGCTGGGACCGCTGGCCATCGCCGGCGCGGTCCTGACCCTGATCGGCATCGCCTTCGAGACCATCGGCGACGCCCAGCTGACCCGCTTCAAGGCCGACCCCGCCAATGCGGGAAAGGTCATGGATCGCGGTCTGTGGCGCTACACCCGCCACCCGAACTATTTCGGCGACGCCTGCGTCTGGTGGGGGCTCTACGGCATCGCCGCCGACACCGGCCTGGGCGCCTGGAGCCTGCCGGGACCGGTGCTGATCACCTTCCTGCTGACGCGCTGGAGCGGTGTGCCGACGACCGAGGGGCGGATGAAGAAGAGCAAGCCGGGTTATGCGGAGTATGTGGCGCGGACGAGCGGGTTCGTGCCGTGGTTTCCGAAGAAGGCGGCCGAGTAGCCCCCTCCGGCCCTTCGGGCCCCCTCCCCCATAACGGGGGAGGAAAGTCCGTGATTACTCCTCCCCCTTTATGGGGGAGGTGTCGGCGAAAGCCGACGGAGGGGGCTCACCCCAGCTTCTCGATCAGCGCCATCGCCGCCGCCGGATTGCGCACCTTCGCCCCCGCGATGAAGTACGCGAACACGTCCCCGCGCTCGGCCCAGGCCCGCGTCTTGGTCACCACGCCGTCCAGTTCCTCGGAGCTCATGCCCGTCGGCTCGTCTTCCTTGCTGGACATCAGCCACGCATAGGTGAAGTCGGCGGTCGGCTGGTCGATGCAGGGCCAGGTCGGCTCCTCGTCGTCGACGGCGTACACGATGGCCGCGCCGTACTTGGCGGCCAGGTCGTAGAACTCCTGGCAGGCGAAGGTCGGGTTGCGGACCTCCAGCGCGTGGCGCAGGCGCACGACGCCGCGTTCCTTCGGCAGTAATTTCAGGAATCCCTCGAAATCTGCTGCGTCGAACTTCTTCGTTCCCATGAACTGCCAGTTGATGGGACCAAGTTTCGGACCCAGCTCCTCAAGCCCCTGGGACAGGAATTTCTCGAGCGAGTCGTTGTTCTCGCTCAGCACCTTGCGGTTGGTGCAGTAGCGGCTGGCCTTGACCGCGAACACGAAGTCGTCCGGCGTCTCGTCGCGCCACTTCTGCCAGCTGTTGGGCTTGAAGGTCGAATAGTAGGTGCCGTTGATCTCGATGCTGGTCAGCTTGGACGCAGCGTATTTCAGCTCGTCCTTCTGCTTGAGGTCATCGGGATAGAAGGGGCCGCGCCAAGGCTCGAACGTCCAGCCGCCAATGCCTGCTCGGATCACGCCCTTGGCCATGTTTGTTCCCTTCCTGTTCTGGGTGAACTTAGGGGAGGAATGAGGGGGCGGCAAGGGCCGGATAGATGCTCCCCGCGTTGCGCGGGAGCATCTTTGGATCAGCACTCCACCCGGTTGACCGACAGGCCCACGGCCAGGCCCCCCATCGAGGTTTCCTTGTAAATCTCGTTCATGTCCTCGCCGGTGCGCTTCATCGTGGCGATGACCTTGTCCAGCGACACCGAGTGCTGGCCGTCGCCCAGCAAAGCGAGGCGCGCGGCGTCGATGGCCTTGATCGCGCCCATGGCGTTGCGCTCGATGCAGGGGATCTGCACCAGGCCGCCGATCGGGTCGCAGGTGAGGCCGAGGTTGTGCTCCATGCCGATCTCGGCGGCGTTCTCGATCTGGGCGTTGGTCCCGCCCAGCGCCGCCGCGAGGCCGGCCGCCGCCATCGAGCAGGCGACGCCCACCTCGCCCTGGCAGCCGACCTCCGCGCCGCTGATCGAGGCGTTGCGCTTGTAGAGCGCGCCGATCGCGGCGGCGGTCAGCAGGAAGGTGCGGATCTGCTCGGGCGCGCCCTTGTGGAAGCGGACGAAGAACCGCAGCACGGCCGGGACCAGGCCCGCCGCGCCATTGGTCGGAGCGGTGACGACGCGGCCGCCGGCGGCGTTCTCTTCATTGACCGCCATGGCCCACAGGTTGACGAAGTCCATGGCCGCCAGCGGGTCGCTCATCTGGCGCTCCATCCGGCCTTGGATGGTCTGGTGGATCTGGCGGGCGCGGCGCTTGACGGTCAGGCCGCCGGGCAGCACGCCGTCGTGGCGCATGCCGCGATCGATACAGGCCTCCATGGCCTCGAAGATGCGGTCGAGGCCGGCGTTCATCGCGGTCTCGTCCATGCGGGCCAGCTCGTTGGCGGCCATGATCTCAGCGATCGTCAGGCCCGCCTGTTCGGCGCGGTCCAAGAGGTCGGCGCTGCTCTCGAACGGGAAGGGGATGGCGGGGCCTTCTTCCGGCGGGGCGTTGCTGCCCATCTCGAACTCGTCGCGGACGAAACCGCCGCCGATCGAGAAATAGGTGCGCTCGGCGAGCACGAGGTTCGTGCGGTCGTAGGCGATGAAGGTGAGGCCGTTGGGATGTTGCGGAAGCCGCTCGTGCCCTAGCCAGACAATGTCCTTGGCCTTATCGAAAGGGATGTCGATCTCGCCGCCCAGAGACAGGGACTGTGTGGCCTGCGTCTCCAACAGGGCGGCCTCGCCCGCATCAGGATCGAGCGTGGCGGGCGCGAAGCCCATCAGGCCCAGGATCACCGCGCGGTCGGTGGCGTGGCCGCGTCCGGTCAGGGCCAGGGAGGCGTAGAGCTTGATCTCGACCCGGACGACGTCGGGCAGTTTTCCCGCGTCGCGCAGGCGGCCGAGGAACAGCCCCGCGGCCGTCATCGGGCCCATGGTGTGGCTGCTCGACGGGCCGACGCCGAGTTTGAAGAGGTCGAAGACGGAGGCGGTCATGATCGTGGGTCCGCCCTCGTCCTTCGACAAGCTCAGGATGAGGGCTACTGATAAGCTCTGGGTACGGATGGTGCAGTCGAGATCCTCATCCTGAGCCTGTCGAAGGACGAGGATCTCGTGGCGGGGTGACTACTTCCGCTGCGCGGCGGTCTTGTCGCGCAGGGCCTTGAACTCCGACCCTGCCTGCCATTGCGGCCACACGCGCGAGTTCGCCAGGTCGGCGCCGATCTCATAGACCAGCCCCAGGTCCATGGCCTGGCCGCTCAGGTCCCAGCTCGCCGACCATTCATCGGCCGGCTGGTGGTAGCGGTTTTCGGTGTAGTCGGCCTCGGCCTTCTCGCCGGCTTCCTTGCCGCCGACGACCAGGTCGTTGCCCGAGCCGATCGAGATGGCCGGCACGCCGCGCTTGGCGAACGGGAAGTGATCGGAGCGGTAGAAGTGGCCGGCCTGCGGCGACGCATCGGGCGTGAAGTAGCGGCCGTGCAGCTTGGCCTTGGCGACCAGCATGTCCTGCAAATCAACCTTGCCGTCGCCGGACGTGCCGATGTCCTTGGCCGGACCGGCCGCCGACAGGGCGTCGATATTGAGGTCGCCGACCGTGGCAGCCAGCGGGAAAAGAGGATTCGAAGCGTAATATTCCGAGCCCAGCAGGCCCTTCTCCTCGGCGGTCACGGCCAGGAACAGGATCGAGCGCTGCGGCGCGGGCTTGCTCTTGAAGGCGCGGGCCAGTTCCAGCAGGCCGGCTATGCCGTCGGCGTTGTCGATCGCGCCGTTATAGATCCTGTCGCCCTTGGCGTCCGGGGCCCCGACGCCCAGGTGGTCCCAGTGGCCGCTGTAGATGACGGTCTCGTTCGGGAACTTGGTCCCGACGATGCGGCCGGCGACGTTCTTGGACGTGATCACCTCGTGCTTGACCTTGAAGTCGGCCGAGAAGGTCACGCCGGGCAGTTCCACGGCCTTGAAGTCGCGGCCCTGGGCCTGCTTCTTCAGGGCGTCGAAGTCCAGGCCCGCCTGCTTGAAGAGGTCGACGGCCGTATCGCGCTGGATCCAGGCCTCAATGGCCGGATGCTGCCTGGCCGGCTCCTTGCGGACGATGTCGAACATCACGTTGGTGTTGGAGTTCTTGACCGTCGCCCAGCCGTAGGAGGCGGGCGCCGTCTCGTGGACGATCAGCACGCCGGCGGCGCCCAGGCGGGCGGCTTCCTCGAACTTGTAGGTCCAGCGGCCGTAATAGGTCATGGCCTTGCCGCCGAAGTCGCCGGACCCCGTCTCGAAGTCCGGGTCGTTGATCAGCACGACCAGGATCTTGCCTTTCACGTCCAGGCCCTTGAAGTCGTCCCAACTTCTCTCTGGAGCTTTCACGCCATAGCCGGCGAAGACGATCGGGGCGTTCTTCAGCGTGACGGCGTCGACATTGGTCATTGAGGCGCGGATGGTGATCTGGTCGCCCTGGGTCAGCGGCGTGGTCTTGCCGTCCTTGGCGAAGGCGGCGGCGACCGGGCCGGCCATCTCGAACTTGGCCAGCGGCACGTTCTGGGTCCAGGCGCGCGCGCCGTCCTTTTTCGGATCGCCGGCGGGGGACAGGCCGATGGCCTTCATCTGCTCGACGATATAGCCGACGGCCTTGGTCTCGCCGGCCGTGCCGGGGCCGCGGCCCTCGAACGCGTCCGAAGATAGGACCTTGATGTGGGCCGACAGCTTGGCGGGGTCGATCTTGGGCGCATCGGCCGCCCGCGCCAGCATGGGAGCGGCGATCAAAGCGGTGGCAAGCAACAGGCGTTTCATCCTCGGCCCTCTTTGGGAGCAAATCTTGGCGCGGACCCTAGAGCCTTTCTGGGTCAGATGGAAACATCTGACCCAGGTAAAAAGGCTCTATCTTCTTAGTTTCTGAGCGCGCTCAGGCGCGCTCAGCGCGTGACCCTGCGCCCGTCCACCGGCCATCGCTCCAGCTTGTCGCCGTCCCAGACGTGCAGGGCGTCATAGAGGTTGATGGTCGGGTCGCAGTGGCCCGGCTGCAGCCAGACCAGGTCGCCGACGCGGGGCGCGTCGGCTGGTGTTTCTCTTGCGGGATCGGCGTCGGCGGCGGCCACGGCGCGGTCGAAGCCCAGCGGATCGCGGCCGCCGGCCTTCAGCACGTCGATCATGGCGGGATGGGCGATCATGCCGTGCTCGTCGCCCATGGGCCGCCACAGCGAGCCCAGCGCGGCGCCGGCCACGACGCGGGCCGGCGGACCGTCCATCGACAGGGCCTTGAAGCCGGCGTCGCAGGTGGCGTGGCTCTTGTGGTTGCCCGAAACTACGGTGGCGGCCACGAACAGGGCCGGCTCGAACGCCCAGGCGTCGCCGTCCGGTGCGCCGCAGGCGTCGTACTCGACATCCATGACGGCATAGGAGCCGGCTTGCAGCTCGGTATAGACACCCGAGGCCAGGTCGTAGGCATGGGTGCCGGTGCCGCCGCCGGTCACCACGGGCGGGGGCAGTCCCGCTTGGGTCAGCTGGTCGACGACGTCCTTCAGCATGGCGTGGGCGGCCTCGTCGGCGCTCTGGCGCAAGGGCAGGTCGTCCATGTGCTGCAGGTGGCCAAGATAGGCCTGGACGCCCGCAAACCGCAGGCCGGGCGAGGCGTCGGCGGCGCGGGCCAGATGCAGGGCGTCTGTTGGGTATGCGCCGGCGCGGTGGGTGCCAAGGTCGAGATCGACCACCAGGTCCAGCATGACGCCGGCCGCGACGGCCGCGTCCGAGAGGCGGTCGATCTGGCCCTCGTCGTCGGCCACCACGCCCACGGTCGCGCCGGTGCGGGCGAGAGCGGCCAGGCGCGCCGCGCCCCAGGGCGGGACGGGGGCGGTGACCAGCACGTCCTTGATCCCGCCGGCGACGAAGGCCTCGGCCTCGCCCACGGTCTGGCAGCACAGGCCCACCGCGCCGCCCTCGACGATCAGGCGGGCCAGGGTGGAGCATTTGTGGGTCTTGCCGTGGGCCCGCAGGCGCACGCCGGCGGCGTCGCAGAGCGCCTGCATGCGGGTCAGGTTGCGGGTGAGGGCGGCGCGGTCGACGACCAGGAGGGGCGTCTGGGGGAGATGCTCTGCGCTTGGAAAGTTCATGTCGTCCCCAAATCCCTCACCGTCATCCCGCGCTTCATGCGCGGGCCCCATGGTTCAGCTTGCCTGTGAGGGCTAGCTTTTCGCTGCCCGTGCGGCGGACAAATGGGTCCCGCGCATGAAGCGCGGGATGACGGCTGGGGTTGAGGGTTAAATCTCATCCCGCAGCACGCTGGCGAACAACCCCGGATCCACATTGCCGCCCGACAGCACGACCGCCGCGGTCTTGCCCTTCAGGTCCACCTTGCCGGTCAGCGCCGCCGTCAGGGCCACGCAGCCGCCGGGCTCGACCACCAGCTTCAGCACCCCGAACGCATACCGCATCGCCTCGGCGACCTCGGCGTCGGTGACGGCCACGGCGCCGGCCAGGGTCTGCTGGTTGATCGGGAAGGTCAGCTTGCCCGGCGCATCGGCCAGCAGGGCGTCGCAGAACGAGCGGGCCCGCGGATCGACGCTTTCGCGCTGGCCGCTGGCCAGCGAGCGGCGGGTGTCGTCGAAGCCGGCGGGCTCGGCGCCCCAGACCTGGGTCGAGGGGGAGAGCGCCTTCACCGCCGTGCTCGCGCCGGCGATCAGGCCGCCGCCGCCGATCGGGCTGATCACCACGTCCAGTTCCGCGCCGAGGCTGCGCGCCTGCGCGACCAGCTCCAGTCCCAGCGTGCCCTGGCCGGCGATGATGTGCGGGTCGTCGTAGGACGGAACCACCGTGCAGCCGCGCTCGGCGCCGATCTGGTCGGCGATGGCGACGCGGTCCTCGGTGAAGCGGTCGTAGAAGCGGATCTCGGCCCCGAAACCCTTGGTCGCCTCGACCTTCACGGTCGGCGCGTCGCTGGGCATGACGATCAGGGCCGGGATCTCCAGGATCTGGGCCGCCAGCGCCACGCCCTGGGCGTGGTTGCCGGACGAGAAGGCTACGACGCCGCGCGCCTTCTCCGCGTCGGTCAGCTGGCTGAGACGGTTATAGGCGCCCCGAAACTTGAAGGCCCCCGCGCGTTGCATCGTCTCGGGTTTCAGGAGCACCCGCCCGCCCAGGCGTGCGTTCAGCGCGGGACTCTCGATCAGCGGCGTTTCGACCGCCAAGCCCTTCAGGCGGGCGGCGGCGGCTTGGATGTCGGCGAGGGAAACAGTCATGCCACAGCTTTAGGGGGTGCGGCGCTGCTTTTGAAGACACGGGGCAGAAGCGTTCAAAAGTCGCCACCCGAAACGCTTTGCGACAATCACCGTTGGCTCCATATAGGGCTGGGCTGACTGTTCAGGACGACTCGATGAAGACCGCCATGTTTGCCACCGTGGCATCCCTGCTGCTTGGGGGCGCTACGATGGCTATCGCCGCGCCCGCATGCGCCGGCGAAGTTTTCGTCGGCGTCTACAAGCACGATGTCACCTTCATCGGCAACGCCATCGGCCTGGGCGCCGCGGGCCGCGAAGGCGGGGCGGACATCCACCTGGGCTATCGCACCAACAAGCTGGAAAACCTGCGCTGGCTTGGCAAGCCGCAGGTCCACGCCATGGTGTCGATCAACACCAACAACACCTCCAACTTCGTGGCCGCGGGCTTCGACTGGAAGATCGAGCTGGGCCGGCCCGGCGGCTTCTATTTCCGCCCCGGCATCGGCCTGGCCTATACCGACGGCGAGGCCGGCCTGCCGCCCGCCAACGCCCCGAACCTGACGCCCGAAGAGCGCGCCCGTCGCACCCACCTCTACTACACCCGCATCGATTTCGGCTCGAAGGTCCTGTTCGAGCCCGAGCTGGCCCTAGGCTATCAGGTCAGCGACAAGGTGTCGGTGGAACTGAGCTACACTCACCTGTCGAACGGCCAGATCTTCCACCAAGGCAAGAACCAGGGGCTTGACGACGCGGGGGTCCGGCTGGTTTACGCCTTCTGACTTCGCGCCGGGTCGGATGACCTGCTGCGCGGCGACGCCTAAAACTGATCGAACGTCCTGGGTCGAGTCCTGTCGAAGGACCCTGTGACGTCACCCGGCAGGCGACAAGGCATATCTACATCATGGCCAACGTGACCGTTGTCGGCGCCCAGTGGGGCGACGAGGGCAAGGGCAAGATCGTCGACTGGCTCAGCAATCGAGCCGACGTCGTCGTGCGCTTCCAGGGCGGGCACAATGCCGGCCATACGCTGGTGGTGGACGGCAAGGTCTACAAGCTGGCGCTGCTGCCGTCGGGGGTTGTGCAAGGCAAGCTCTCTGTCATCGGGAATGGCGTCGTCGTCGATCCGTGGCACCTGCTCTCCGAGATCGACAAGATCGCCGACCAGGGCGTGGCCATCACCCCCGAGCTGCTGATCCTGGCCGACAACGCCTGCCTGATCCTGCCGCTGCACCGCGACCTGGACCAGGCGCGCGAGGCCGCCTCGACCCAGAAGATCGGCACCACCGGCCGCGGCATCGGCCCGGCCTATGAAGACAAGGTCGGCCGTCGCGCCATCCGCGTCGCCGATCTCGCCGATCCGGAAGCCCTCAAGCCCAAGATCGAGCGCCTGCTCAGCCACCACGGCGCCCTGCGTCGCGGTCTGGGCCTGCCGGAGGCGTCAGCGCAAGAGCTGTTCGACGCCCTGATGGAGCTGGCTCCGCGCATCCTGCCCTACGCCCAGCCGGCGTGGCGCGTGCTGGACCAGGCCCACAAGGCCGGCCGCCGCATCCTGTTCGAGGGCGCGCAAGGTTCGCTGCTGGACGTCGACCACGGCACCTATCCGTTCGTCACCTCGTCCAACACGGCGGCGGGCCAAGCCTCGGCCGGCTCGGGCATGGGCCCGTCGGCCACCGGCTTCGTGCTGGGCATCGTCAAGGCCTACACCACCCGCGTTGGCGAGGGCCCGTTCCCGGCCGAGCTGTTCGACGAGGTCGGCAAGCACCTGTCGACCGTCGGCCGCGAAGTGGGCGTCAACACCGGCCGCGCCCGCCGCTGCGGCTGGTTCGACTCGGTGCTGGTGCGCCAGTCGGTGGCCATCAACGGCATCCACGGCGTGGCTTTGACCAAGCTGGACGTGCTGGACGGGCTTGAGACCCTGAAGATCTGCGTCGGCTACAAGATCGGCGACAAGGTCGTCGACTACCTGCCCGCGGGCCTGCGCGATCAGGCCGCGGCCACGCCGGTCTATGAGGAGATCGCCGGCTGGACCGAAAGCACCGCCGGCGCCCGCTCGTTCAAGGACCTCAACGCCAACGCCATCAAGTATGTGCGCCGCGTCGAGGAGCTGATCGGCGCCCCGGTGGCCCTGCTGTCGACCAGCCCCGAGCGGGACGACACCATTCTCATGCGCGACCCCTTCCAGGGCTGAGGACCGGGCTAAAACCCAAAACGTGCGACACGCCGTCGCACGGTAAACGCTTGGTGAACCAAGTTGACCTTAACCTCCCGCACCTTGGCCGTTGCGGGAGGAGCGTTTTGGCTCTCCGAGACATCCTCAATGACGGACGCGAAGGCGCCTCGCTCATCATGAGCAGGCGCAGCCGCGTGGCGCGGTTGCTGGTCACCACCCTGGTCGGCGGCCTGCTGGCCTTCCATTTCGGCGCGGGGCCCGCCCTGCTGTGGGGCGCGACCAATGTCGTGCTCGAAGGCTGGCTGGTTTATCTGCAGCTGACCTTCAAGCCGCGCGAGATCGGCCGCACCTCGCTGTTCAAGCGCCTGGCCCCGCCGGCCGCCTTCACCCTGGCCTGGTCGGTCATGGCCGGCTGGGCCGCCGTGAATGGCCCGATGTCGATGAAGTTCGCGGCCGTGATGATCCTGTTCGGCCTGGTGGTCGAAGGGCTGAAATACGCCACCATCAGCTGGGGCGCGATGCTGGCCATCCTGCCCGGGCCCTTCATCGCCCTGACCATCACGCCCTTGATGGCCCAGCGCTTCAACACCTGGGACAAGGTCGTGGCCCTGGTCACGATCGCCGGCCTGGTCGGCTACGCCATCGACGCCGTACGGGTGATGCGGCGAACCTCGCAGGCCCTGGAACAGGCCCAGGACGAGGCTCAGGAAGCCAGCCGCGCCAAGTCGGCCTTTCTGGCGATGATGAGCCACGAGCTGCGCACGCCGATGAACGGCATTCTCGGTCTCGCCTACGCCCTGCGCGGCGCCAAGCTGGACCAGCGCCAAGCCGAATATCTGGAGATGATCGAGCAGTCGGGCCACGGCCTGATGACCATCCTCAACGACATTCTCGATCTCTCCAAGATCGAGGCCGGCAAGCTGGAACTGGAGACCCTGCCGTTCGACATCCGCAAGCTGGCCGCCCAGATCCGCCTGGTCTGGAGCGAGACCGCCCGGCTGAAGGGCGTCGACCTGGTCCTCGACATCGATCCGGCGACTCCCGAGTGGCTGTCGGGCGACGCCGCGCGCGTGCGCCAGGTGCTGATGAACCTGGTTTCCAATGCCCTGAAGTTCACCGAGACCGGCCGTGTGACCGTGCGCATCGCCCCGACCGAGGCTGGCCTCGTCCTGGCCGTGACCGACACCGGCGTCGGCATGAGCGACGAGCAGCAGGCGCGCCTGTTCACTCCGTTCGTGCAGGGCGACCGCACCATCGCGCGCCGTTTTGGCGGCACCGGCCTGGGCCTGGCGATCTGCCGTCAGCTGGTCGACATGATGGACGGCGAGATCGGCGTCGAGAGCACGCCGGGACAGGGCTCGACCTTCACCGCCCGCCTGCCGCTGGCCGCATCACAGCGCCCTGACGCCGTCGGCGGCGCGGACGAGGCGCTGGACCTGGCCGGCGTGCGGGTGCTGGTGGTCGACGACAACGCCATCAACCAGACCGTCGCCCGCGCCATCCTGGAAGCGGCCGGCGCCGTCGTGGCCACGGCCGACGATGGCCAAACCGCCCTGGCGCGCCTGAGGGTCGAGGACTTCGACGTCGTGCTGATGGACGTCCACATGCCCTGCATGGACGGCGGCGAAGCCGTGCGCCGCATCCGCGCGGGCGAGGCCGGCCGCGTCGACCTGCCCGTGGTGGCCCTGACCGCGGACGCCATGGCCGGCGACGCCGAGCGCCTGCTGAGCGAAGGCTTCGACGCCGCGCATCCCAAGCCGATCCAGCCGGCGGGGCTCTTGATGACGGTGGCGGCGTTGCGGGGTGGGGTTGCGACGCACGAGGCCGTGGCGGCCGCTTAGCAGCGCCCCCTCCGCTCAAGCTGTCCCCACTTCCGGTTGTCGCCGCATCGCCGAACGCGGTTCGGTTAGCGTTTGTTAGCCACCCCAGCCTTATGACAGCTTGTCTACATAGGGGTTTTCGTGTCCGCACTCGCGCGCCGTCGCAAGCTGAAGCCGGTCCATAAGGCCGACCGGATGATGCGCAGCCTGCGCGCCCTGGAGCGCACGGCCTCGACCAGCCGCGTCCTCAACCTGCTGGCCGTCGAGGCCGAGAGCAGCAAGCGGCCCGAATACGCCCAGGCGCCGCTGTTCCGCAACCGGACCCTGAACACCGCCATCGTGCTCAAGCACCGCCTGCGCAACGACGACATCTACCTGTTCGACGAGGCGCGCCCGACGGCGACCAAGATCATCATCCCCTTCGACCGCAAGGATCTGGGCCTGGGCGGCCAGTCGGTGTTCGTGGGCCAGCGCGGCTGGGCCGACCTGGTGGTCGAGGCCTGCAACGCCTCGGGCGACATGAGCCGCGACCTGGCCACCCTGCGGGTGATCGACATGCTGCCGTCGCTGGATCCGTTTCTGCTGCGCGAGCACCTGCGCCGCCACGGCGTGCTGGTGGCCAACTGCTATTTCGCCCTGTCGCCGGCCGACTACGAGAACATGCAGGGCTTCGTGACCCTGGAGATCGCCCGCCTGATCGAGCTGGCCTATCGCGGGGCCGGCGGGGTGGGGCGCGCCCACGCCGCGCGCCTGGTCGAGGCCCTGCTGTCGACCGATGTCGACGAGCGTCTGGAGCCGCTGCGCGACACCCTGGTCATGGAAGGCGAAAGCTTCAAGGAAGGCGTCTTCAGCTGGAAGGGCTTCCTCTACTACAAATGGATGCTGACCAAGCTGTGGCCGCAGCTGACCACGGTGGGCCAGGAGATCGGCCGCCTGGTGGTGACCGGCAACAAGGACGCCGAGACCGCCAAGTTCGTCGACGACGCCCGCCGCCGCCTGCAGGGCGGGGTGCTGGTCGAGCGCAATGCGATCATGCGTACGCTGAAGGTCTATGACGACGCCTTCGAGGACCTGATCGAGAACGGCCGCCCGACGGCCTTCCGCGACTTTCTGCTGCGCGCGCCCGAGATGTTCCTGTCGCTGGGCGAGCGGGTGGGGGTGATCTCCCACATCTCCAGCTACTGGCGCTATCGTTTTCCCCAGAATGAGCCGCTCACGGTCGATGTCGAGGAGGCGATCGATATCTTCATGGACTTCGAGGCCGGCCTGGCGGTTCCGCTCGGCGCACCGTGAGCATGACAAACTGACGCGGTTAATCGTCCACAGATCATAAGCGGATTTTTACGATCTGGGGCTAACGCTCGGGGTCTAGTTTCGAGGAGTCTGTCGTCCGTGTTCGACGGGAACGTCCGCACAATTCAGCGCGTCGCCGCCAAGGTGCAACGGGTGATGGTCGTCGACCCCAACCCCGCGACCGCGCGTCTGCTGGCCGAACATCTGCGTCCGCTGGGCGGCGTGCAGATCTTCGCCGCGCCGTCGGCCGAGAAGGGCTACGCCATGGCCCGCGCCACAGACCCGCAGCTGATTTTCGTCGAGCACGCCCAGAACGGCGTCGACGGCCTGGCCTTCACCCGCAAGATTCGCCGCAGCGACCTTTTGTGCCGCGAGGCTCCGGTGATCATGTGCACGGCCGAAGCCACCGCTGAGGCGATCTTCGGCGCCCGCGACGCCGGCGTGCACGAATTCATGCGCAAGCCCTTCAATCTGAAGGACCTGGAGCGCCGCCTGGAAGCGGTGACCCTGAAGCCGCGCGACTGGATCGAGGCCGTCGCCTATGTCGGTCCCGACCGCCGCCGCTTCAACTCGGCCGACTACAAGGGTCCGCGCAAGCGCAAGGCCGACGCGGCCGGCACGGCCGCCGCGCGCCTGAGCCAGGCCCTGCGCATCGTCAAATCCGCCGCCACCGCCCTGGACACCGATCCGGCCCAAGCCCGCCGCGCCCTGGTCGCCCAGGCCGTCGAGCTCAAGCGCGTGGGCGAGGCCGTCAAGGACAGCCGCCTGGTCGAGGCCGCCTCGGCCCTGGAAACCGTCATGGGCGCCGACCTCTCGGGCAGCGCCGCGCGGGTCGAACTGGTCAAGCGCATCGACGCGCTTATGGGCTTCATGAGCGCCGAGGATACGGGGCGGGCGGCTTAAGGCCGGCGCCGTCCGCATCGAAATATGAAGCCGAACCAAGGGCGTCGCCTGCCAGGGCGTCGCCCTTTTCGTCTGTGATAGTCGCGCGTGTCGAAACGTGGCCGGACTGTGACGAAATGTGTCGTCATAAAGGCGTCATTATTTCGTCGCGGAGACGAGACGCGCTGCCGCTAAGGCCTCCCCCAACTGCAAACTTGACGGTCGCGCAAAAGCAGCGGCCGCACCTGGGGGTATCGATGATCATCCGTTCGCGAGCGGTGCTGCTGAGCCGCGCAAGCCTGATTTCGCTGATGCTGGTCGCCATGGGCGGCGTGGCGCACGCCGAAGAGCCGAGCAAGGCCGGCGAGCCGGACACCATCGTCACCGACGTGGTCATCACCGGTCGCCGCCCGCTGGCCGAGAGCCAGGCCGTGGCGCTGCAGCTGCAGAAGAACTCCGACTCGCTGGTCAGCGTGCTGTCGGCAGACGCCGTCGGCGCCCTGCCCGACCAGAACATCGCCTTCGCCATCGGCCGCCTGCCGGGCGTCGCCGTCGAGCGCGACCAGGGCCAGGCCCGCTACGTCAACCTGCGCGGCGCGCCGGTCTACTGGACGACCCTGTCGTTCGACGGCCTGTCGGTCGTCAGCCCGGAAGGCCGCTCCAGCCGCTTCGACAACATCCCCTCGGCCATCGCCAGCCTGATCACGGTCGAGAAGGCCATCGTGCCGTCGATGCCGGGCAACACGGTCGCCGGCAACGTCGACATCCGCACCCGCCGCGCCTTCGACTACAAGGGCCAGCGCATCAACGGCAAGCTGGGCTGGGGCCGCGTGAAGCTGGGCGGCGGCGACGAGATCGACAGCAACATCGTCTATTCGAACGTCTTCGGCGACAAGTTCGGCATCGTGGCCCAGGCCTCGTACTATTCGCGCGAGATGGCGACCGACAACTGGGAAACCGATCCCTATCTCGCCAACACCGTCGACCCGAACAAGCGCTTCGCCCGCGAGCACGAGAACAAGCATTATCGCCTGACCCGCCGGAACATGTCGGCCTCGATCCGCGCCGATTACAAGTTCGACGAGAACAACTCGATCTTCGCCAGCACGATCAACACCTATTTCAACGACGACGAGCTGCGCGACAACTTCATCTTCCGCCTGGACCAGGGCACGGACGCGGCCGGCAACCGCTACGACACCAGCGCCGCCTACATCAACGCCAACAACCCGACCTTCGGTACGAGCTATGGCGCGCGCATCAACGCCCGCATCGACTACCGCAACACCAAAGAAGCGATGTCGACCAACACGATCGGCGGTGAGCATCGTTGGAACAAGCTCAGCGCCTCGTGGCGCCTGAACTACACCTTCACCCAGGACGGTCGCGACACCCCGGTGACGTTCGCCTTCCAGAGCCCGTCCAGCTTCCTGCTGCGCCCGACCGTCGAGTACGACTTCCGCAACGGTAACGTGAACACGGTCAAGCTCTTCCAGACCGGCGGCCTGACCGGCGCCCGCACCCGCGGCGCCCAGGTGACCAACATCGAGGACTTCCAGTTCCCGATGACCAGCGCCGGGAACCTCAAGGGCGGCGACTTCACCAACGCCCTGACCGCCAAGGCCGACTTCGACTACGAGGCCGAGCTGGGCGGCCACGAGACCAAGTTCGAGTTCGGCGGCATGTGGACCGACCGCACCAAGAAGTCGCGCGAAAGCGCCTTCAGCCAGTCCTTCTCGGGTTCGACCGCGCCGGTCTGGGCCCAGTTCGCGACGGACATCGGCTATCTGGGCAGCCAGAACCTGAACTACACCTTCCGCTACACCGACAAGGAATACACAACCAACTTCATGAAGGGTCTTGTCGCCGCGGGGACGGCGACCAAGACCGACACCACCGCCAACTACTGGCGCGTGGGCGAGATGATCACCGCCGGCTACGCCATGGGCACCACCCGCTTCGACTGGGGTAACATCGTCTACGGCGTGCGCGTCGAGCGCATCCAGAACGAAGGCCAGGCCTATGTCAGCTTCCCGACCTCGGGGGCGACGCCGGCCGGCGTGCGCCTGGTCAAGACCAAGAGCAACGACACGCTCTTCTATCCCAGCGCCCACCTGAACTGGAACCTGCGTCAGGACCTGAAGCTGCGCGTCGGCGTCACCACCTCGGCCTCGCGCGCCGACTTCGACGACCTGCGCCCGAACTTCACGTTCAGCGACAGCAACCAGACGGTCTCGGGCGGCAATCCGAACGCCAAGCCCGAGCGTCAGGTCGGCCTGGACACCTATCTGGAATGGTATGCCGGCCAGGAGACCTTCTTCTCGGCGGGCGTGTTCTACAAGGACCTGAAGGACGTGCTGGTCCAGACCTCGCGCACCTTCGGCGACACCTCGCTGAACACCAACGGCGTCGACCGTTCGGGCTATGCGTTCACCGGCATCGACAACGCCGGCGCGGGCAACCTGAAGGGCATCGAGCTGTTCTTCAGCGGCACCGCCAGGACCTTCGTCGAGAACAACAACCTGCCGGATTGGCTGGGCGGCTTCGGCACCCGCCTGTCGGGCACCTGGACCTCGTCCGAGGTCACCCTGCCGTCGTTCGGCGGCGTGCCGGCTCGCACCATCTCGGTGCTGGGCACCTCGGACGCCGTCTACAACGTCCAGGCCATCTACGAGAAGTACGGCATGACCCTGCGTCTGGCCTACCAGTACCGCACCCCGTGGGGCCAGTCGGTCGGCGCCTATCGCGTCACCAACGGCGGGACCTATCCCAGCGACAATGGCGACATCTTCTGGGACAGCGACGAGGAGATGGACTTCTCGGCCCGCTACCGGGTGAACAAGAACCTGGAAGTGTTCTTCGACGCCAGCAACCTGACCAACCAGGGCTCGCGCCGCTACGGCGACCAGTCGCGCTATCCGATCGAGTACGAGCGGTTCGGTCGCCGCTATGTCGGCGGCGTGCGCTTCAACTTCTAAGGTTGGATCGACACCCGTCTGACGAGAACCTCCCCGGGCTTCCGGGGAGGTTTTTCGTTTGAGGGCTAGGTCGGATCGACCCTCTCCCTTCACCGATCCTCCCCGCGAAGGCGGGGATAGTCGGGTTTGGGATAGCTCAAGCTGGATGCCGATTGGCCCTAGCGATGACCGGCGGGTCTTTGCAGCCAGTGGCGCAAGGCGCCGTTGACTGCGCCGGGCGCTTCCATCGGCGTCATGTGGCCGGTGTTCGGAACGACCACGAGGTGCGAGCAGCCGATCGCCCTGGCCATTTCGTGGTGCCCGGGGGCGGGGGTGATCTGGTCGTTCTCCCCGACGATGATGACCAAAGGGACGCGCAGGGCCCGCAGCGCGGCCTCGCCGTCCTCGCGCTCCAGGCTGTTCTGGCGCAGGAAGACGTCGCGGCCCAGGCGCTGGGTCATGTCGACGATGCGGCCGGTCAGGTCGTGATCCTCCAGGCGCGAGGCGTCGACATAGGATTTCATGATCGCCTGGCCGATGCCGATGAAGGTCTGGCCCTGGGCGGCGGCCTTGTTCAGCGCCTTGCGCTGGGCGGCGCGCTCGGGGGTGTCGACGCGGATCGAGGTGTCCAGCAGGGCCAGCCGCTCGATGCGCTGCGGCGCGATCCGGGCGATCTCCTGGGCCACGTAGCCGCCCATCGAGAACCCGGCCAGGGCGAAGGTCGGCTCGGCCTTGGCCAGCACGCTTTGCGCCATCTCGCGCAGGGTGGCGTAGGGGGCCAGGTCCGGGACCCAGATGCGGGCGACGTCGGCGAGGCCGCTGATCTGGTCGCGCCACAGTTCGGCGTCGTTGAGCAGGCCGGGAAGCAGGATCAGCTGGGGCAGGGGAGCGGTCATCCTGGCCTTATAGACTCAGAACGGTTCGTCCGTCGTCCGCGCGGCGGCCAGCGCCAGTTCATGATCGGCCAGGGGCAGCAGATCCGACGCCCGTTGGGTGAACTCCAGGCCGTGGGCGTCGACATAGGCGCGGTCGACCGCGCCGCCGGGCTTGGGATCGATGATCTTCTCGCCGTCCCAGAACACCGCGTGGCCCGTGCCCGGGAGGGTGGGCGACAGCACGCCGACGATGCCGGGGCTGGACCACAGCATGTAGATGCTGCTCAGCAGCATGAAGCCCCAGCCGTGGGCCACGCTGCGCAGGATCGAATGGCTCAGCGGACCCTGGACCGGGAAGGCGGCGTCGTGGGCCAGGGCGGCGGCGACCACCTCTTCGTAGGATCGGCCGGTCAGCATCGCCAGGACGCAGATCATGCAGTCGTCGGGCGAGCGCTGGTAGACGGCCGGCTGGCCGGTGTGGGCGCAGATCATGGTCATGGTCGCGCCGCCCGGCGGGCCAAGGCTTCGACAAAGGCCTCGAACAGCTTGCGCATGGCGGGCTTCTTGTAGGGAAAGATCCCCGCCGGATCGAGCGCGTGGACGATCATCGCCACGTCCGCCTCGAAGATCAGCAGGCGACCGTCGGACGTCTCGGCGCAGTCGATGCCGAAATAGTCGAGGCCCAGCCGATGGCTGAGCGCCGTGAAGGCCTGGGCGTGGCGGAGGGCGAAGCCGTTGTCGAAACCCGTCATCCAGCGCTCTTCCTCGGCTCGGCGCTCGGCGCGCTCGGTCATGTCGGCGCTGAGATAATGCACCATCCAATGCTCGGACACAGCGAAGTGGCTAGGATAGGCGCGTCCGTCGATGAAGGCGACGCGTTGCTTGCGATAGAGCCCGTCGGCTCCGCTGTAGTCGACGAACGGCGCCAGATAGAGCTGCTCGTCGGGATGGGCGTCCAGATAGACGGCCAGGGCCCGCGGCCCGTCGATCTTCTCGAGGCCCTTGCCGGCGTGGGTGCCGACGGGACGTACGATCAGCGGCCAGGCCTCTCCGGGCAATAGGCTGTCGAGTGTCGCCCGGCCGTCGGCCAGCGCGCGTAGCGCCTCCCGGTCGGCGCGGGTCGTCCGAGGGATGTAAAGAGACGACTCGCCCTCCAGCCTATGGCTCAGGGCGTCACGGGCGAGACCGGTGATCGAAACAGGCGCGGCGTTGACGACCGGTCGCGGCCAGTCGGCCAGGAGCTGCGCGGCGCGTTCTAGGATGGGCAGGTTGTCTTCAGATTCGCCGATGGCCAGGAAGGCGACGTCGTGCTCGGGGACGCCGGCCAGGCTCTGGGTCTGGGCGTCGACATAGCATAGCCACAAGGTCACGTCGGAGCCTTCCAGCAATAGGTCGATCGGCGTGTTGGTCATGAAGTCGCCGGGGGCCACCACGGCCAGCACCGTCAGGCGATCGCCTCGGCCGTGCGTGCGGCGATAGAGCCGCCGTCGGGCCAGGGCTTCGGCCTGCAGCGCTAGGCCTTGATCGGGCTGGACGGTCACCAGCATCAGCGTCGATAGATCCAGCAGGGCGGCGGCGTCGTCCGGGTCGCTCTGGACCCGGTCGACCAGCGTTTCCAGCAGCGCCTGCATGTCGCCGCCCTCGTAGGCCAGGCGCACGATGCCGGCCTGGCCCAGGATATCGGCGGGGTTGTTGGTGAGATCCAGGTTCATGGGTTCGGCGCTCCCCGCGTCGCAGCGCGGCCAAGGTGCAGCACGCCGTCTATGAGGGCGTCGATGTCCCGGGGCGCGGTGCGGTGGTTGACGATCGCCGCGCGGATTACCGGCCGCCCGTCGATCAAGGTGGTGGATGGCGCAACGCGGCCGGCCGTCTGAAGATCGGCGACGATCCCGGCGTCGTGTCGGCCGTCGCCATAGTTGAAGCAGACGATGTTCAGCGCCACCGGCGCACGAAGGGTCAGTTCCGGCTCCGCGGCGATCCGGTCGGCAAGCCGTCGGGCCAGCCGGCAGGTCTGGGCGGCGACCTCGCCCAGGGCCGTCGCGCCATAGGTCTTGAGCGTGAACCAGGTCTTCAGGGCGCGAAAGCCGCGCGACAGGTCGGGGCCGTAGTCGCAAGGCCACCAGTCGCCGCCTGCCATTCCCTGCTCGGCGCGCGTCAGGTAGGCGGCCTCTGCGGCGAAGGTCCGGTGGTGCAGCTCGGCGTCGCGCACCAGCAGGAAGCCGGCGTCGTAGGGGACTTGGCCCCACTTGTGGAAGTCGAAGGCCAGGCTGTCGGCGCGCTCCAGCCCGGCCACGCGCGGGGCCAGCTCGGGCGACAGCACCGCCAGTCCGCCCAGCGCGGCGTCGACGTGGAAGAACAGACCCTGCTCGGCGGCGATGTCGGCCAGGGCAGGCAGGGGATCGATCGCTCCGACATCGACCGTGCCGGCCGTGCCGACCAGCAGGAAGGGGGTGAAACCCAAGGCGCGGTCGGCGGCGATGGCGGCCCGCAGCGCGACCAGGTCGATGCGGTGGTTGGCGTCGACGGGGATGCGCCGCAGCTGGTCGGTCCCCAGGCCCGCCAGATCCATGGCCTGGCCGACGCAACCATGGACGTCGGTGGAGGCGTAGGCGGTCAAGCGGCTCATGCAGGCCAGCACGCCCCGGTCGCGCGCGCGCAAGCCCAGGGCTCGGGTCCGGGCGATCACCACGGCCAGGAAGTTGGCCTGAGAAGCCCCGGTGAGGAACAGGCCGCTGGCCGTCTCCGGAAAGCCGAACATCTGGCGGGTCCAGGCCAGCACCTGGCGCTCCACCGCGATCGGCATGTGGTCGCGTCCGCCCAGATTGGCGTTGAGGCCGGCGGCCAGCATCTCGGCCAGCATGCCCACCCCCGTGCCGCCGCCCTGGACCCAGCCCATGAAGCCGGGATGGGCGTTGCCGCCGCCATAGGGCAGCACGGCTTCGACGAAGGTGGCGTGGGCGTGCGCCAGGTCTGTGGGTTCGATGGGCAGCGGCGCTGTGAAGCGGGCGCGGACCGAGTCCGGCGCGGGCCGCCAGACCGGTCCGGCGGCCAGGCCTTCCAGATGGTCGAACATCGCATCCAGCATGGCGTGGCCCTGGGCGCGCAGGGGCCGCCAATCGGTCGGATCAAGGCCTGAAGACTCGGTTTCGACGACGGCCGGGGAGGGGGCGAGCATGGGCGAAAATCCACCGTGCGCAGAGGCGCGCCGTAACGACGTCTCGCCTGTGCGAGTCCCTCACCGGATTTCGCCGTTCGCCCGAAACGAAAGGGACGCCCGAGGGTGTCCCTTTCGTCTTGCGAGCGTGAGCGTGTGGCTTACGCGTCGACCATGTTCTTGGCGACGGCCGCCTCGCGCATGGTCTTCTGCAGCTTTTCGAACGCGCGGACCTCGATCTGGCGGACACGCTCACGGCTGACGCCGTACTGGGCGGCCAGCTCTTCCAGGGTGGTCGGGTCGTCCTTCAGGCGGCGCTCCGTCAGGATGTGACGCTCGCGGTCGGTCAGCTCGACCATCGCGTCTTCCAGAAGCGACATCCGCAGCGACTTTTCCTCGTTCTCGGCGACGACGGTCTCTTGCGAGACCTGGTCGTCGTCGGCCAGCCAGTCCTGCCACTCGCTTTCGCCGTCGGCGCGCAACGGCGCGTTCAGCGAGGCGTCGGGGCCAGACAGGCGGCGGTTCATCGAGATGACCTCGCTGTCCAGCACGCCCAGCTTGGTGGCGATCTGGCTGACCTGGTCAGGGCGCAGGTCGCCTTCCTGGAAGGCGGCGATCTGGCTCTTGGCCTTGCGCAGGTTGAAGAACAGCTTCTTCTGCGCGGCGGTCGTGCCCATCTTCACCAGCGACCACGAGCGCAGGATGTATTCCTGGATCGAGGCGCGGATCCACCACATGGCGTAGGTCGCCAGGCGGAACCCCTTCTCGGGTTCGAACTTCTTGACGGCCTGCATCAGGCCGACATTGCCTTCCGAGATCACTTCGCCGATCGGCAGGCCGTAGCCGCGATAGCCCATGGCGATCTTGGCCACGAGACGCAGGTGCGACGTCACCATCTTGTGGGCGGCTTGCGGGTCCTGATGCTCTTTCCAGCGCTGGGCCAGCATGAACTCTTCGTCCTTGCTGAGCATCGGGAACTTGCGGATCTCGGTGAGGTATCGCGACAGGCCGCCGTCCGGCGACATCACCGATAGAGAATTCACGGCCATAGTTCTTATATCCCCTTGCGGTATGCGGATCCGCTCGCCGTTCGCGCGCGATCATCCCCCACACGAGAGGATAGATAGGTCGCAAGGCGGCGGTTGGAAGGGCGGTAACGCATTTGTAATGTCCGAGTTCACGGCTTGGGTATTGTACAAATCGGGCAGGAGTTTGCTCAGCCGATTTCCGTAGTTCACTGTTGCGGAAATCGAGGGGAGTCGCCGTCGCATGATCCGTTTCATTCTCCGCATCCTGATCGCCGCCGCTGGCCTGTGGCTGTCGGCCCGGATCATTCCTGGCGTCACGGCCGACGGCTGGACGACCCTGATCATCGCCGGCTTCCTGCTGGGCATCGTCAACGCCATCGTCCGCCCGATCGTGACGGTGCTGACCTTCCCGCTGACCCTGCTGACCCTGGGCCTGTTCCTGTTGGTGGTGAACGCGGCGATGATCGGGCTGGTGGCCTGGTTCCTGGACGGCCTGGCGGTGCACGGCCTGTGGGCCGGCGTGCAGGCGGCGATCGTGACGGGCGTCGTCAGCTGGATCGGGCAGGTGCTGCTGGGGGATGCGAAGAAGGAAGGGGAGTAGGCGCCCAAGCCCTCCACCGTCATCCCGCGACTTGTTCGCGGGACCCATTTGTCCGCCGCAGGTGCGGAGCGGAATGAAGTCCTCACGTGGAAGCTGAACCATGGGTCCCGCGCATAAAGCGCAGGATGACGGGTTTGGTGGGGTGAACGCAACGGCAATCTGGCGTCCGTCCCCAACTGGCGTAACCTCGGTCTCCGGGAGGAAGCCGAGATGAAGACTGCCGGCGTCAATCACCTGGCCCTGGTCTGCCGCGACATGGCCCAGACGGTGCAGTTCTATTCCGAGGTGCTGCAGATGCCCCTCGTGAAGACCGTGGCCTTGCCGGACGGCGGCCAACACTTCTTCTTCGACTGCGGCGGCGGGTCGCGCCTGGCCTTCTTCTGGTGGCCGGAAACGCCGCCGGCGGCGCCGGGGATCGCCTCGGTGAAGAGCTTTCCGGCCGACTCCAAGACCGCTGTCGGCTCGATGAATCACGTGGCCTTCACGGTCGACGAAGCCGACCTCGAGGCCTGCCTGGAGCGCCTGCAGGCGGCGGGCGTGCCGACCTTCCCGATGGTGGTCAATCACGACGACAGCGAGATGGGCGTGGCGCGCAAGCCGCATCCCGGCGTCTTCGTCCGCTCGGTCTATTTCACCGATCCCAACGGCATCATGATGGAGCTGGCCGCCTTCACCCGCGACTTCGGCCCCGGGGACGTCAGGCACGAGCCGGCCAAGGCTGCGGTGGACGCCTGATGCCCCGCCTGCGCGAGATCCCGCGTAGCGAGGTCGCCGACAAGGGGACGCTGAAGCTCTACGACCTGCTGTTCGGCGATCGTGACCCGGTCAGCGATCCCGGCACGGCCACCGGCGCGCGCGGCGACTGGTGGACGGTGTTCGCCAGCAGCCCCGACGTCCTGCGCCACGCCGCCCAGGGCTTCGCCCTCTATCGCGATCCGGCCCGCAAGATCGATCCGGTGCTGCGCGAGCTGGCCCAGACCCGCGCCGGCTGGGCGCGGGGCAGCCAGTTCGTGTTCTCCCAGCACTGCAAGTCGCTGCGCGGCCTGGGGGCGCCCGAGGACAAGATCGCCGCCGTGCCGCACTGGCAGGTCTCGCTGGTGTTCGACGAGCGCGAACGGGCGGTGCTGGCCTATGCCGACGGCCTGGTCCTGGATGGCGGCCGCATCGCCGACGGCGTGTTCGCCAGCCTCAAGGCCTTCCTGACCGACGAGGAGATCCTGGAGCTGACCTACATCACCTGTCTCTATGAGATGCATGCGGTGATGAGCCGGGCCCTGCGCACCGAGTTCGACGACCGTGACGAGCCTGTCGTCGAGGTCGCCGCGCCCGAGGACTTCAAGGCTCGCGATTTCATGGATACCGGGCGCTAGGTTCAGCCTGCACTTAAAGGTGGATAGGCGCCGTAAATATCGCGGCAAACACTGTGACAGGCCTGTGAAGTTTTGGCGAAATAACACGGGTCGAGCGGCGCCATTAGCGCGTCGTTAGTCAGGAAATGGTCCCTGCCTCTCGCAAGTGGAGGCGTACCATGTTCACCCTGCGGGACACCGTTTCTTCCTTGGCGCCGGCGCGCCAGGACGATCTCGGCAAGTCGCTGTATGAGCGGTTCCGCGAGGAGCCCGACACCCTGATCGTGCCGGTTCTCGATGCCGAGGACCGGCCGATCGGCATTGTCGAGCGCAACGCCTTCTTCCTGCGCATGGCCGCCGAGTACGGCCGCGCGCTGTACGCCAATCGCCCGATCTCGACGCTGATGGACCGCGAGCCGCTGGTCGTCGACGCCAATACCGAACTGGCCGCCTTCACCACCGACAGCCTGTCGTATCGCGCCTCGGACCTGCTGCGCGGCTTCATCGTCACCGAGGGCGGCCGTTATCTGGGCGTGGGCACGGTGCTGGGCCTGCTGCAGGCCGCCAACGAGACCAACCGCCGGGGCGTCGAGGCCCTGGCCGCCGCCAAGGCCGATGTCGAGCGCGCCCAGACCTTCATGACCGCCATCGTCGAGGCCATGCCCGCCATGGTGTTCGTCAAGCGCGCCGACGACCATTCCTACGTGCTGCTGAACCGCGCCGGCGAGAAGACCCTGGGCTTCAAGCGCGACGAGGTGATCGGCAAGACCGACGCCGACATCCACGACGCCGAGCTGGCCGCCCTCTATGTCGAGCGCGACCGCGAGGTGCTGGAGTCGGGCGAGGTCCGCGTGATCGAGGAAGACCACGTGCCGCGCAAGGATGGCGGCATGGCCATCCTGCGCACCAAGAAGATCGCCCTGTGCAACGCCGACGGCGTGCCGGAATACCTGCTGGGCATCTCGGAAGACATCGCCGAGCGCAAGCGGGCCGAGGCCCAGATCGCGCGCCTGGCCCACTACGATCCGCTGACCGAACTGCCCAACCGCGTGCTGTTCCAGAAGTCGCTGACCGACGCCCTGGCGCGCCGCGCCCGCAAGGGCGACGAGCTGGCCGTGCACTTCATCGACCTGGACCGCTTCAAGACCGTCAACGACACCCTGGGCCACCCGCTGGGCGACGCCCTGCTGCGCGAGGCCGCCGAGCGCCTGCGCAGCTGCGTGCGCGAAGGCGACACCGTGGCCCGCCTGGGCGGCGACGAGTTCGCGGTGGTCCAGACCGGCCTGCGCGACATGGGCGGGGCCACGCGCCTGGCCGGCCGCATCGTCGAGGCGATGTCCTTGCCGTTCGACCTGCAAGGCCACCAGGTGGTGATCGGCGCCAGCGTCGGCGTCGCCGCCGCGCCCTCGGACGGCGAGGACGCCGACGAACTGCTGAAGAAGGCCGACATGGCCCTGTACCGCGCCAAGGCCGACGGCCGCGGCGCCTTCCACTTCTTCGAACGCGCCATGGACGAGCAGCTGCAAGCCCGCCGCGCCCTGGAGCTGGACCTGCGCCGCGCGTTGCAGGCCGGCGAGTTCGAGCTGTTCTACCAGCCGCTCTACAATCTGGGCGCCGAACAGGTCACGGGCTGCGAGGCCCTGCTGCGCTGGCGCCACCCCGAGCGGGGCATGGTCTCGCCGGCCGACTTCATCCCCCTGGCCGAAGAGATCGGCCTGATCGTCCAACTGGGCGAGTGGGTGCTGCGCACGGCCTGCGCCGAGGCCGGCAAGTGGCCGGCCCACGTGCGCCTGGCGGTGAACCTGTCGCCGGCCCAGTTCCGCGACCGCGGCCTGGTGCGCACCGTCGTCTCGGCCCTGGCCGCCTCGGGCCTGCCGGCCCACCGTCTGGAGCTGGAGATCACCGAGTCGGTGCTGCTGCAGGACAGCCAGGCCAACATGACCATGCTGCACGACCTCAAGGCCTTGGGCGTGCGCATCTCGATGGACGACTTCGGCACGGGCTACAGCTCGCTCAGCTATCTGCGCAGCTTCCCGTTCGACAAGATCAAGATCGACCAGACCTTCGTCCGCGACATCCTGGAAGACAGCGACGCCATGGCCATCATCAAGGCCGTGCTGGACCTGGGCTCGTCCATGGGCATCGTCACCACGGCCGAGGGCGTGGAGACGCTTGAGCAGCTGAACGCCCTGCGTGGACAGGGTTGCGCCGAGATCCAGGGGTATTTCATCAGCCGGCCCGCGCCGGCGGTCGAGATCGCGAAGATGCTCGGTGTGGAGCGCTTGGAGATGGCGGGCGCGCCGGTGACGGTGCTGGCGACCGAGGCGGCTCCGATTGTTCTGGAAGGCGCCAAGCCCGTTCGTCAGGCGTCGTAAAACACCTTTCCTCCCCCTCTGGGGGAGGTGGCCCGGAGGGCCGGAGGGGGCTGCTCGACCTAGGCCGGCGACGCCCCATCAGTCGGCTTCGCCGACAGCTCCCCCAGTGGGGGAGCAGATTTGCTACAGCACCCGCGCCAGCGCCGCGCCCAGGTCCTCGACCATCTCCGGCGTGGTCGCCCACGAGCACATGAAGCGCACGGTCCCGTCCAGGAACCGGTAGACGAACCAGCCCTCGCCGCGCAAGCGCTCCAGGGTCGGTTCGTCCATCTCGACGAAGACGCCGTTGGCCTCGACCGGGTGCTTGATCTCGAACGGCATCAGCGCGGCCAGCTTCTGGGCCATCGCGTTGGCGTGCGCCGCGCGCGCCGCCCACGGACCCGTGCCGCCGTCCTCGCCCAGCAGGCCCAGCCACGGAGCGGCCAGGAAGCGGCCCTTGCTCACCAGCTGGCCGGCGTGCTTGAGGCGCGCGTCCAGGCGGCGGGCGTGGGCGGGGTTCAGGAACACCAAGGCCTCGGTCGGGGTCGAGCCGGCCTTCGTGCCGCCCATCACCAGGATGTCGACGCCCATCTTGGCGACGCTCTTGAGGTCGAAGCCGGCCGCCACGGCATTGGCCAGGCGTGCGCCATCCAGGTGGACGCCGTAGCCCTTGGCCTTCACCGGGGCGATCAGCGCGCGCAGCTCGGCCTCCGAATAGACCGTGCCGTATTCGGTGGCGGTGGTCAGCGACAGGGCGTTGGCCGGCTGGTTGTACGAGACCTCGGGACGGGCCAGGGCGGCCTCGAGGGCGGCAAGCTCGATCTTGCCCGACGCGCCGGGCAGGCCGATCAGGCCAACGCCCTGGCCGAAGAAGCCCGGAGCACCCGTCTCGTCTGTGCAGATGTGGGCATGCTCGTGGGCCAGCACCGCCTCGTGCGGCTGGGCCAGCAGGGTCAGGGCGAAGGCGTTGGCGGCCGTGCCCGAGGCGGTGAACCGCACCTCGGCGTCGGCGTCCAGCAAGTTGCGGATGCGGTCGGCGGCGGCCTTGCTGACGTGGTCCGTGCCATAGCCCGAGGCCGTCCCGGCATTGGCGGCGACGATGGCCTCCATCACTTCGGGCATGGCCCCGGCGACGTTGTCGGATGCGAAATCGTAGCGGGCCATGGCGGGCGAACTCCTGGAAGGAACTGCCGCCGGGCATGCCATGGCCAAGCCGGGGGCGTCTAGAGTTCCCGCGCCCAACTGCGCACGTCGTCGACGAACAGCCCCGGCTCCTCCATCGCCGCGAAGTGGCCGCCGCGCGGCTGGTCGGTCCAGCGGGTGATGTTGTAGGCCCGGTCGGCCCACGAGCGGGGCGGGGGCTTGTAGAGGCTCTCGCCGGGGAAGTTGGCGAAGGCGGTCGGCGTCTCGCAACGCTGGCCCTGGGCCAGCACCGGCCCGCCTTCCTCCAGCAGGGCGCGGTAGTACCAGGCGCCGGTCGTGAACCCGCCGGTCGTGAACCCGCCGGTCGTCACATAGAGCATGATGTTGGTCAGCAGCTGGTCGCGGGTGAAGACCTGCTCGAACGGCCTGGTCGACAGGTCGGCCCAGTCGTGGAACCGCTCCAGGATCCAGGCGGCCTGGCCGACGGGGTTGTTGGCCCCCAGCCAGGCCAGGGACTGCGGCTTGCTCGCTTGAAGACGTTCACCTCGAACGGCGTCATGACGGCCTCCCTGTTTTGGAAGGAGCGTCGTGCGAGTGACGTGAGGGACGTCAAGCAACCCTCAATCCGTTTCCCCGGCATTCGCCAGGGAGGCGGGATACGAAGTTAGGCGGTCGCGAACCGCATCCGCACCTTGGGCCACAGCATGTTCACCGCCAGGCCGGTCAGCACCAGGGCCGCGGCGATCAGCTTCCAGGCCGGCAAGCCTTCGCCCAGCAGCAGGGCCGAGGCGCTCATGCCGAAGACGGGGACCAGCAGGGCCATGGGCGTGACGGTGGCGGCCGGGTGGCGGGCCAGCAGCCAGCCCCAGGCGGCGTAGCCGAACATGGTGTTGCCTACGGCCTGCCAGGCGACGGCCAGCCAGGTGGTGAAGCCCGCGCCGGTCACGCCCTTGACGATGGCCGGCCAGCCTTCCAGCCACAGCGACATGGCGAAGAGCGGCGGGATCGAGAACAGGCTGGCCCAGACGACATAGCCCAGCATGTTCACCGGCCCGGCCTGGCGCGCGACGATGTTGCCGCCCGACCAGCTGAGTGCGGCCAGGAGGCCCAGCGCCACGCCCAGCGGGGTGGCCGCGCCGCCGCCATGCGCGGCGATGACCACGATGCCCGCGACGGCCAGAACGAGGGCGGCGATCTGGAAGCCCTGGATGCGCTCCTTGCTGATCCACATGGCCATGCCGATCGTGAAGAACACCTGGGTCTGCAGGATCAGCGAGGCCAGGCCCGGCGAGATCGAGCCCTTCATGGCCACGAACAGCAGGCCAAACTGCCCCGCCCCGATCAGCAGGCCATAGGCCGCCAGGTTGCTCCACGGCACGGCCGGGCGCTTGACGATGAACACCATGGGGACCAGCACCATGCAGAAGCGCAAGGTGGCGAACAGCAGCGGCGGCAGGTGGTTCAGGCCGATGCGGATGACCACGAAGTTCGTGCCCCACACCGCCACCACGGCCAGGGCCAACAGGAAATGGCGCAAGGGCAGGGGCGTGGTGGTCGACATGGCGGTTCCAATCGCAAGCTGGACTGACCTGGACCTGAACCCTCAGGCCCTACGTCGCAATCGAAACATTGTCCCGGTGACAATCAGGGCGTGACGATGCCCAGGCCGCGCACAAGGGTCTGGGAGGCCAGGGTCCGCAGCTTGGCCGGATCGATCGTCGGCGCCAGCTTGCCGGTCAGTTGCAGCATCAGCATGCCGTGCAGCACCGACCAGAAGAGGTGGCCGATCAGTTCGGCGTCGCCCTCCAGCTGGCCGGCTTGGATCATCGCCTCGACGTGCACGGTCATGGTGCGGCGGGCGCGGACGATGGCGCCCTGCAGCTCGGGATAGTCGCCTTCGGTCGGCTGGCTCAGGTCGAACATCAGGCGATAGGCCTGGGGCTCGGCCAGGGCGAAGTCGACATAGGCCTGGCCGGCGTTGCGCGAGCGGTGCAGCGGATCGGCGGGCTGGGCCATGGCCGCCTCCAGCCGGGCGGCGAAGCGGGCGAAGGCGGCGGCGCGGACGGCCGCCAGGATGGCGTCCTTGTCCTTGAAGTAGCGGTAGGGGGTCATCGGGCTGACGCCCAAGGCCTGGGCCAGCTCGCGCATGGTTACCGCCTCGATGCCGCGCTCGGCAAAGAGGGTTTGCGCCGCCTCGCACAGGCGGGCTCGGAAGGCTTCGACGTCTTCGGACGATAGGACGCGGGGCAACTCAGAATCTCAATTGACTCGGCTAATCGCTTACAACATAAATTTACATCGTAAACAATCATCGTTTGGGAGACCGACCATGGATGGCGATGTGCGTATCAACCCGTTTCTCTCAGGCAATTTCGCGCCGGTGCGCAGCGAGGACGACTTTGTCCTGGAGATCTGGGGCCAGCTGCCGCCGGGCCTGAGGGGCACGCTCTATCGCAACGGCCCCAACCCGCAGTTCGACCCGCGCGACGCCAACTATCACTGGTTCGTCGGCGACGGCATGCTGCATGCCTTCACCGTCGCCGACGGCCAGGTCCGCTACCGCAACCGCTGGGTCCGCACCAACAAGTGGAGCCTGGAGCACGAGGCCGGCCAGGCGCTGTTCGGCAGCTGGGGCAACCCGATGACCACCGATCCGTCGGTGCTGGGCGTGGTCAGCGAGGGCGCGGCCAACACCAATATCATCCAGCACGGCGGCCATCTGCTGGCGCTGGAAGAGGCCCACGCGCCGTTCGAGATGAGCGGCCCGGACCTGGAGACGCTGGGGACCTACGACCTGGGCGGCAAGGTCACGGCCCACCCCAAGACCTGCGCGTTCACCGGCCAGCTCGTCTTCTTCGCCTATGCCGACGACCCCATGCCGCTATCGAACAAGATCAGCTGGGGCCTGGCCGACAAGGACGGTCGCTTGCTCAAGCGCGAGACCTTCGAGGCCCCGTATTGCTCGATGATCCACGACGCCATTGTCACCGAGCGCCATATCGTCATCCCGGTCCTGCCCCTGACCGGCAGCCTGCCGCGCGCCATGGGCGGCAAGCCGGCCTTCGCCTGGGAGCCGGAAGTCGGCGGCCACCTGGCGGTGATCCGCCGCGACCAGGGCGTGGCCAGCCTGCGCTGGATCGAGATCCCGGCCTGCTACGTGTTCCACGTCATGAACGCGTTCGAAGAGGGCGAGACGATCGTCGCCGACGTCATGCGCTACGATACCGCGCCGCTGTTCCCCAATCCCGACGGGACCAAGGGCGAGAATGCCGCCGCCTATCTGACCCGGTGGACGATCGACCTGGAGGCCGGCACGGTCGCCGAAGCCGCGTTGGACGACACCGCCGGCGAGTTCCCGCGCTTCGACGAGCGCTTCGCCGGCATGCCCTATCGCCACGGCTGGTTTGTCGGCCAGAGCCTCAAGCCCGGCGACTTCCGCTCCAACATCGTGGTCCATCTGGACCTGGCGACGGGCGCGAAGAAGACCTGGACCGCGCCGCAGGGCGACGCGATCTCCGAGGTTGTCTTCACCCATGCCGGGCCGGATGCGGCCGAGGGCGAAGGCTGGCTGACGGCGGTGATCTATCGCCAGGCCGATGACGTCTCGGAGTTCGTGGTGTTCGACGCCCAGAAGGTCGAGCAGGGCCCGATCGCCGGCGCCAGGCTGCCGCGCCGCGTGCCGTTCGGCTTCCACGGCCAGTGGGTGGCGGCCTGAGCTCAAACGTGCGTTTGACTTGCCGTGCGGCCTCCCGCTAACTCGCGCCAAACAGCATGGGAGGCCGCCATGGCCTGGGACTTCGTCGTCGCCAAGACCGACCTGCGCCGCAGCGAATTCCGCGACGTGGAGCCGCCGCCGCTGGCCGATGGCCAGGTCCGGCTGGCCATCGAAAGCTTCGCCCTCACGGCCAACAACATCACCTATGCCGTGTTCGGCGAGATGATGAAGTACTGGGACTTCTTCCCCTGCCTTGATGGTTCGGGCCCGGACGGCTTCGGCCGCGTGCCGGTGTGGGGCCATGCCAGGGTCGAGGCCTCGGCGCATCCCGACATCGCGGCAGGCCAGCGGTTCTACGGCTACTGGCCGATGTCGACCCACCTGACGGTGCAGGCCAAGCCCGGCAGGAACGGCTTCACGGACGTCTCGGCCCATCGCCAGTCGCTGCCGCCGGTCTACAACCAGTACCAGGCGGTCGGCGCCGCCAATGAACTGGAGGCGCACCAGGCGCTGCTGCAGCCGCTGTTCATCACCGGCTTCCTGATCGACGACCAGTTCGACGAAAACGACTTCTACGGCGCGGCCAGCGTGATCCTGTCCAGCGCCTCGTCCAAGACGGCCATTGCCTTGGCGGCGCTGCTCAAGAAGCGGGGTGAGGTGAACGTGGTCGGCCTGACCTCGCCACGCAACAAGGCGTTCGTCGAGGGGTTGGGGTTCTACGACGAGGTGGTGCTGTACGACGACCTGGCGGCCTCGCCGATCGAAGGGCCAGCGGCGTTCGTGGACTTTGCGGGCGACGCGGCGGTGCTGGGCGCGGTGCATAACCGGTTCGCCGACGAGCTGAAGGCCTCGATCCTGGTGGGCGGCACGCACTGGGAGGCGCCCAAGGGGACTATGGGCGGCGGCGGGGCGTTGCCGGGTCCGCAGCCGGCGTTCTTCTTCGCGCCCGATCGCGTGGCCAAGCGGCAGAAGGACTGGGCGCCGGGCGAGTTCGAGCAGCGCTACGGCGCGGCCTGGGCGGGGTTCGTGGCCGATGCGCCGCGGTGGTTGAAGGTCGAGGTCGGCGAAGGCCGCGAGGCGATGCAGGCGGCGTACTTGGCGCAGGTGGAGGGCGGGACCAGTCCGGACACGGGTGTGGTGCTGCGGCCCTAGTTTCCTTCTCCCACAAGGGGAGAGGGGAAACTTAAGCCGCGACGCGCCCCTCATCCTCCAAACGCACCCCCAGCCGCTCCCGCAACGCCTGCGCCCCGTCCACCGTCAGCCGCACCGCCCGCCCCTTGGCCTCCAGCGCCAACCACCCCCCGCTGGGTCATCGCCTCCAGCAGCTTCACCCCCAGCGGCCCGGCCAGGTGATGCCGCCGCTCGGTCCAGTCCAGGCACTGCCGCGCCACGCCCCTGGGCGAGCGCAAGCCATCGACCGCCACGCCCAGGTCTTCGAACCAGCGACGGCCGTCTGGCGTCACGTCGTAGAGCTTCTCCGCCGCCGGCCGGATCAAATCCCGATCGACCAACGCCTCGCACACCCGAACCCCCAGCCGTCCCGCCAGGTGGCCATAGCAGCACCGCGCATCCCGCAGCGCCCGGGCCTTGGGCGAGCGTGGGATCTCCAGCGAGCGCACGGGCGTCGCCAGCACCGACAGCGCCTCGATCGCGTGCGCCACCTCGGCCGAGGCCAGGCGGTAGTAGCGATGCCGCCCCTCGCGCTCGACCGCCAGAAGGCCGCCGTCGACCAGCTTGGCCAGGTGGTTGCTGGCCGCCTGGGCCGTGACGCCGGCCGCCCAGGCCAGGGCGCTGGCGGGCTGGGCGCGGCCGTCCTGCAGGGGCTGCAGCATGGCGGCGCGGGTCGGGTCGCCGATCAGGGCGGCGGGGGTGGCGATATTGGCGTCCATATTCGCATCATACGGCCATCGCCGGCGGAATGGTTCATCGGCGCGTGTAGCATCCGGGCGGCGGATCGGGGCATGTCCAGGGCCATGAGTAACGCCCGTCTCCCCCTGATCACCGCCGCCGCCAGCTTCGGCTTCTTCGTCACCCAGTTGGACGTGACCATCGTCAATGTCGCCCTGGACGCCATCGGCGCGGCGTTCCACGCCCCGACGGCGCAGCTGCAATGGGTGGTCGACGCCTACATCCTGGCGCTGGCGGCCATGCTGCTGTCGGCCGGCGCGATCGGCGACCGGGTGGGGCCGCGCCGGGCGTTCGTGGCGGGGCTCGTCCTGTTCGGCCTGACCTCGGCGGCGTGCGGGTTCGCCATGAGCCCGTTGGCGCTGATCCTGGCCCGCGCGGCCCAGGGCGCGGCGGGCGCGCTGCTGATCCCGCCGTCGCTGGCCCTGATCGCCCACGCCGCGCCCAATGACGGAAAGGAGGGCGACGCCAGCAAGCGCGCCTCGGCCGTGGGCTGGTGGACCGCCGCCGGCGGGGTCTCGATCGCGCTGGGACCGGTGCTGGGCGGCCTGCTGGTCGAGACCCTGGGCTGGCGCTGGGTGTTCTTCGTCAACCTGCCGGTCTGCGCGCTGGGCGCGGTCCTGACCCTGGCCGTCGCGCCCGAGGCCCCGGCCAAGCCCAAGGTCCCGTTCGACATCCCCGGCCAGGCCCTGGCCGTCGCCGCCGTCTCGCTGCTGGTCGGCGGGCTGATCGAGGGCGGGCCCAAATCTTCTCTTGGGGGCGGCTGGAGCGGCGCGCCGCTGCTGGCCCTGGTCGCCGGCGTGCTGATGGCCGTCGCCTTCGTCCTCTTCGAGCGCCGCGCGGCCCATCCCGCCATGCCGCTCAGCGTGTTCCGCAAGCGTCCGGCCTGGACGGCGGTGGTCGTCGGCTCGGCGCTGAACTTCACCTATTACGGCCTGATCTTCGTGCTGGGCCTCTACATGCTGCGCGCCCTGCACTGGGCCCCGGCCAAGGCGGGTCTGGCCTTCCTGCCGCTGACGGCGACCTTCATCGTCTCCAACCTGTTGAGCGGCGGCCTGGTGGCCCGTTTCGGGGCGCGGACGGTGACGACCGGCGGCGTGCTGCTGGCCGCCTGCGGCTACGCCCTGACGGCGCGGCTGGGCGCGGGCAGCCAGATGATCGAGATGCTGCCCGGTTTCGCCCTGATCCCCGGCGGCATGGGCCTGGCCATCCCGGCCCTGACCAGCGGCCTGCTGGCCAGCGTTGACAAGCACGACGCCGGCGCGGCTTCGGGCGCGCTGAACGCCTGCCGCCAGGTCGGCGGCGCGGCCGGCGTGGCGATCTTCGGCGCGCTGGCGGGGACGGATGTGGTGACGGGGCTACACGTCTCGGGCTTGAGCGCAGCGGTGCTGCTGGTCGGGGCGGCGGTCATTCTCCTTCTCCCCTTGTGGGAGAAGGTGGCGGCGTAGCCGACGGATGAGGGGTTGGTAGGCCTGTCCGACAAGCTAGCGCGACCCCTCACCCGACCGCCTTCGGCGGCCACCCTCTCCCGCACGGGGAGAGGGGGAACCAAAAACGCCCGCCCCGGTTTCCCGGGGCGGGCGTCTGACTTCAGCGCGGCCTACCGCCTCACACCAGCGAGCCGTGGCACTGCTTGAACTTCTTGCCCGAGCCGCAGGGGCAGGTGCTGTTGCGGTTGGTGCGGTCCCAGCCGTCGGGCAGGGCCGAGACGGGCAGGGCTTCGCGCTGTTGCGGCGACAGGCCGTCCGGGATCGCGCCGGCGACGGCGGCGTTCTCGCCGGTCAGCGGGTCCAGGTGGACCTCGACCAGGTTGTCCAGCGACTGGTGCGGAGCTTCCGGCTCGGCATAGGCGATCTCGACCGTCATCAGCCAGCGGGTGGTGTTGGTGCGCAGGTCGCCCAGCAGCTTCTCGAACAGCGAGAAGGCTTCGGTCTTGTACTCGTTCAGCGGATCACGCTGGCCGTAGCCGCGCAGGCCGATGACATTGCGCAGGTGGTCCAGGTGCATCAGGTGCTCGCGCCACTGCAGATCGATCATCTGCAGCAGGAAGTTCTTCTCGACCGAGCGCATCTGCTCGGGCGTGATGATCACTTCGCGCTGGGCGGCGTATTCGTCGGCCGCCTTCTGGATGCGGTCCTTGATCTCTTCGTCGGCGATGCCTTCCTCGGCGGCCCAGGTCTCGATCGGCAGGTCCAGGCCCAGGATCGACTGGACGCGTTCCTTCAGGCCCTCGATGTCCCATTGCTCGGCATAGGCCTTGGGCGGCAGGTGGCGGGCGACCAGGTCGTCGATCGTGTCCTGGCGCATCTCGGCGATGATGTCCGAGAGGTCGGTCGACTCCATGAACTCCTGGCGCTGCTCGAACACGGCCTTGCGCTGGTCGTTGACGACGTCGTCGTACTTCAGGAGGTTCTTGCGGATCTCGTAGTTGCGCTGCTCGACGCGCTTTTGCGCCGTGGCGATGGCGTTGTTCAGCCACTTGTGGGTGATCGCCTCGCCTTCCTGGACGCCGAAGGTGCGCATGATCGCGTCCAGGCGCTCGCCGGCGAAGATGCGAAGAAGATCATCTTCGCACGACAGGAAGAACTTCGAGCGACCCGGGTCGCCCTGACGGCCGGTGCGGCCGCGCAGCTGGTTGTCGATGCGGCGGCTTTCGTGGCGCTCGGTGCCCAGCACGAACAGGCCGCCGGCGGCCAGGGCCTGGGCCTTGCGGTCGGCGACCTCGGCCTCGATGCGGGCGCGTTCCTCGACCTCGTCCTCGTGCGAGATCTTAAGGCCCATGCCGCGCTGCTGCTGCTTCCAGTTGGCGACGCGCATGTCGACGCTGCCGCCCAGCTGGATATCGGTGCCGCGGCCGGCCATGTTGGTGGCGATGGTCACCGCGCCGGGCACGCCCGCGTCGGCGACGATGCCGGCTTCCTGCTCGTGGAAGCGGGCGTTCAGCACCTGGTGCGGGATGCCCTTCTGCTTCTTGCCGTCGTTCTCGTAGGCGTAGGTCGCCAGCAGCTTGGACAGCTCTTCCGACTTCTCGATCGAGACGGTGCCGACCAGGATCGGCTGGCCGCGCACATGGCAGTCGGCGATCTGCTTGAGGATGGCCTCGTTCTTCTCGCGCTCGGTGCGATAGACCTCATCGTCGTCGTCGATGCGCTGGATGGCGCGGTTGGTCGGGATTTCCGACACGCCCATCTTGTAGATGTCGTCGAACTCTTGGGCTTCCGTCGAGGCCGTGCCGGTCATGCCCGACAGCTTCTTGTAGAGGCGGAAGTAGTTCTGGATGGTCACCGAGGCCAGGGTCTGGTTCTCGGGCTGGATGTCGGCGCCTTCCTTGGCCTCGATGGCCTGGTGCAGGCCTTCCGACAGGCGGCGGCCGGTCATCATGCGGCCGGTGAACTCGTCGATCAGGACAACCTCGCCGCCCTTGACGATGTAGTCCTTGTCGCGCGTGTACAGGATGTTGGCGCGCAGGGCCTGGTTGACGTGGTGCACCACCGAGACGTTGGCCGCGTCGTACAGACCCGCCGAGTCCTCGGCCAGGTGGCCGCCGGCCATCAGGATCTCTTCGATCTTTTCCTGGCCGTCCTCGGTCAGGATGACCTGCTTCTGCTTCTCGTCGTGGTCGTACGCGCCCTTGTCGAGGATCAGCTGTTTCACCAGCACGTCGATCGTCTTGTAGAACTCGCTGCGGTCCTCGGTCGGGCCCGAGATGATCAGCGGGGTGCGGGCTTCGTCGATCAGGATCGAGTCCACTTCGTCGACGATGACGAAGTTGTGGCCGCGCTGGACCATTTCCTCGACGCTGTAGACGAGGTTGTCGCGCAGATAGTCGAAGCCGAATTCGTTGTTGGTGCCGTAGGTGATGTCGCTGCGGTACGCGCGCTGACGTTCACCCTGGCTCAGGCCGTTGACGATGACGCCGTACGACAGGCCCAGGAAGTTGTGGATCTGACCCATCCAGTCGGCGTCGCGGGTGGCCAGGTAGTCGTTGACGGTGATGACGTGGACGCCCTTGCCTTCCAGGGCGTTCAGGTAGGTGGGCAGGGTGGCGACCAGGGTCTTGCCTTCACCCGTGCGCATTTCCGAGATGCCCGAGAAGTGCAGCACCATGCCGCCGACCATCTGGACGTCGAAGTGGCGCATGCCCAGCACGCGCTTCGAAGCTTCACGCACCACTGCGAAGGCTTCGTTCAGGATGTCGTCCAGCGTCTGGCCGTTGGCCAGGCGGTCCTTGAACTCGGCGGTCTTGGCCTTCAGGGCCTCGTCCGACAGGGCGGCGTATTCCGGCTCCAGCGCATTGATCTTGGCGACCCGCGCCTGGAAGGTCTTGACCTTGCGTTCGTTCGAAGAGCCGAAGAGCTTTTTGGCGAGACCAAGCATGCAGGGGGAATCCGAAAGGGACGTTTTGACGAGGAGGCCGGCGCTAAGGCTGTGCGGCCTCGACTACGGAATATGGAGTCGCACGGGATCACCGGAAAATTCCGCTATTCCCACGCGGCCGGAGACTTAAGCACCGGTCATCTTGGTGTCAACGCGAAGACCCAGTCACTAGTAGGGCTTTCAGGCCGCTTAGTGGCCGTCCCGCCTCAGTTTTCGCGAGAGCGCGTTAGGGCTGGGTGCGTGCGGCTAGCCCGCCCGAACGCGCTCTCAATGTTAGAAGATCGAGCCTGTTTATCCGGTTTAGATGGTTCCATCTAAACCGGACAGGCTCGAGGTCGAACGCTTTCAGTGGCGAACCCGTTTCCACTCGGCGAAAAAGCACGCTAGAGCCCTTTGCAACAAAGCCGGAGATCTTGGCCTTGAAGACCACTTTCCGCCTCGCAAGTCTGATAGGCGCCGTCGCCTGCGCCATGGTGCTGGCTTCGTGCGGCCAGAACAAGGTCGCCGAGCGTCCGCCCGAGCCCGGCGACACCGCCGTGGCGCGCGTCAACGGCCAGGTGATCTGGGCGTCGGACGTCAAGCGCGAGGCCGTGGCCCAGGGCCTGATCAGCGAAGGCGAGCCGCTGGACATCTCCAGCGAGGTCTTCCGTCAGCGCCTGGACGAGGTGATCGACCAGAAGCTGCTCGCCGCCGAGGCGACCAAGCGCAAGATCGACAAGGAAGCCATCGCCCAGCGCCGCCTGGCCGCCGCCCGCGAGCGCATCCTGGGCGACATGCTGGTCGAGGGCGTCGTGGAAAAGGCCGTCACCGAGGACGCCATCCGCAAGCTGTATGCCGAGCAACAAAAGCTGTCGAAGCGCTCGGAAGAGATCCGCGCCCGCCAGATCATCGTCGGCAGCCAAGCGGAAGCTGAGAGCGTCAAGAAGCTCTTGGCGTCCGGCGCCTCGTTCGACGCCCTGGCCATGGAGCGCTCGACCGACCAGGCCACCCGCTTCAACGGCGGCGACCTGGGCTATTTCACCCTGGACGTGATGCCCGAGCCCTATGGCGTGGCCCTGAAGGACGCCGCCAAGGGCGCGCTGGTCGGTCCGTTCGCGGCCGAGGGCGGCTGGGTCATCGTCAAGGTCGAGGACAAGCGCACCGAGGAGCCGATCACGCTGGAGGCCGCGCGTCCCCAGATCGTGCGTTTCCTGACCTATGACCAGGTCCGCGACATCCTCGAAAAGCTGCGCGGCTCGGCCAAGGTCGAGATGCTGATCGGCAAGACCCAGGACGCTCCCGGCGCGACCGGCGCCCAGGAACCCGCTTCGGCGCCGCCCGAACCGCCGGCCGGCGCGCCGGCCTCGCCGCCGCCTGCTCAACCCGCTAAGAAATAAGAGCGGCCCATGACCAAGACTCCCAAGACTTCGGGCAAGACCACGGCCGCGAAGGCCCCCGAGGCGACGCCCGCGTCCAATCCCGTCGCCGCCGCCGGCGCGGCCATCGAGCGCGCCCTGGTCGACCCGCTGACCTCGGCCCTGAAGCGCGCCGGCCTGCGCCGCGCCCAGAAGTCGGCCGGCGAGACGACGCCGGCTCCGGCCGCCGCCGCGACCGGCGCCGGCAAGCCGGGCCTGGCCATCTCGCCCCTGGCCGTGCCGTTCCCGCTGATCCCGCCGATCGCCGGCGTCGAGATCGCCACCGGTCGCGCCGGCTTCTACAAGCACGAGCGCCCCGACCTGTTGCTGATGAGCTTCCCGCAGGGCGCCTCGGCGGCGGGCGTCTTCACCCGTCATGGCGTCGGCTCGGCGCCGGTGGACTGGTGCAAGCGCCAGCTGGCCGCCACGGGCGGGGCGGACGTCCGCGCCCTGGTGGTCAACGCCGGCTGCGCCAACAGCTTCACGGGGCGTCCCGGCGCCGACGCGGTGCGCCGCGTGGCCACGGCCGTGGGCAAGCGCATGGACTGCCGCCAGCGCGACGTGATGATGGCCTCGACCGGCGTCATCGGCGTCATCCTGGACGATGCCAAGATCACCGCTCGTCTGCCCGAGGTCGAGACCCGCCTGAAGGCCGACGCCTGGGCCGAGGCCGGCCGGGCGATCATGACCACCGACACCTTCCCGAAGGGCGCCTTCGCGACCGCCGTGATCGACGGCCACGAGGTCAAGATCGCCGGCATCGCCAAAGGCTCGGGCATGATCGCGCCCGACATGGCGACCATGCTGGCCTTCGTGGCCACCGACGCGGCCATCGCGCCCGCGGCGCTGCAGACCCTGGTCAGCCTCTATACCCGCACGACCTTCAACTGCGTGACCGTGGACGGCGACCGCTCGACCAACGACACCCTGCTGCTGTTCGCCACCGGCCAGTCGGGCGCGCCCAAGATCCACCGCGCCGGCGACAAGCGCCTGGCCGACTTCCGCGAGAAGCTGGAAGGCGTGCTGCTGGACCTGGCCTTGCAGCTGGTCCGCGACGGCGAGGGGGCGACCAAGTTCGTCAAGATCACCGTCAACGGCGCCGAGAGCCACGCCTCGGCCCGCAAGATCGCCCGCACCATCGCCGAGAGCCCGCTGGTCAAGACCGCGTTCGCCGGCGAGGACGCCAACTGGGGACGCATCGTCATGGCCGTGGGCCGCGCCGACGAGCCGGTCGCCCGCGAGAAGATCAGCGTCAAGTTCGGCGACCTGTACGCCGCCCGCGACGGCCTGATCTCGGCCGAATACGACGAGGCCAAGATGAGCGCCTACGTCAAGAACCAGGCGTTCGAGGTCTCGGTGGACGTCGGTGTCGGCAAGGGCTCGGCCACGGTGTGGACCTGCGACCTGACCAAGCAGTACGTGGCGATCAACGGGGATTATCGGAGCTAGGGCTTCAACCCGGAGCTTAAAACTCACCCGTCATCCCGCGCTTTATGCGCGGGACCCATCTTTCCGCCGCAAGTGCGCAGCGAACTGACGCCCTCACGTGTAAGCTGACCCGTGGGTCCCGCGCATAAAGCGCGGGATGACGATGGATTTTAGAGCGGCGAGCCAATACCGGAGTTCCCCATGACCGACCTCACCCCCGACCAGGAAGCCGCCCTGCTGGCCGACCTCTCCACGGCCTGCCGTGACGCCGGCTATGTCGTCGACGCCATCGATCGGGGCCTGGAGGTCTCGGGCGGCGAGGACGAGGGCGCTTACTACCTGCTGCCCGACCACGGCTGGCTGCAGGTGCGTTGCCTCATCCTGGACCCCGAGGACCTGGCCGAGGCCCGCGACCTGACGGCGCTGTTCGAGACCATGGCCCTGGCCCAGTTCCGCCTGATCGGCTGCCGCTTCGGCTATGACGCCCAGACCGGCCTGTGGCTGGTCGAGGACCTGTATCCGGGCTTCGAGCCCGCCCGCGTGCCGGCCGTGCTGGAGCAGATGACCTTCATCTGGGACGCGCTGGAGGACCTGTTCATCGGGGCCCTGGAAGGGGCGGTCCCCAGCGAAGACGCCTTCGACTCAGCCTTCGATCTGGAAGCGGCGACGCCGCCGAACTAAGCTGCGACGACCCTTGCCCCGCAAGGGGGAACCGCTTGTCGGTGATGCCGTTCCTGATCGGTGTTTACCTGGGTGGAGGGCGTTAGGATGTCTCGGAAGATTTTCGTCATGGTCGGGACGGTCGCCGTCCTGCTGGGCGCGCCTTTGGCCGCCCAGGCCCAGGTCAAGCCGCCGGCCACGCCCGACGAGCCCGGCGGCCGCTGGGGCGAGGCCAAGAAGAAGGCCACCGAGATCGGCAGCCAGCCGGTTCGCGACGTCGGCATATCCAAGCGCGAGATCCCGCCGATCCTGGAAAAGGCCTATGCCGACCCCTACAGCCTCAAGGGCCTGAAGGCCTGCAAGGCCCTGGCGTCGGAAGTGACGGCCCTGAACGGCGTGCTGGGCCCAGACTATGTCGTGGGCAACGCCTACGAGGAGAATCGCGCCGGCAAGCTGGCCGAGGCGGGCGGCAAGGCCATCATCAACAGTATCATCCCCTTCCGCGGCCTGGTCCGCGAAGTGACCGGCGCGGCGCCCAACGACCGTCGCATGAACGCCGCGGTCGATGCGGGCCTGGCCCGGCGCGGTTTCCTGCGCGGCGTGCACCTGAGGCAGGGCTGCAAGACGCGGTTCTGAAAGGGACCGCTGTCCGAAAGTTGATGAGAGTCATTTGCAATCGCATGTGACCCTCGCTATAGCCTCCTGATCAACGGCGTCTCAAGCCGACAACGCCTGCGACCGCCGCGTCTCTCCGTGCGGCAGGCGTCCTATCAGGGGTGAGTCATATGGACTTCAAAACCACGCTGCTCGCGGGCGGCGCTCTTCTGGCATTTGCCGCGCCGGCCATGGCGCAAGAGGCCAAGACCAACGACACGAGCGAAGTCGACCAGGTGGTCATCACCGGCTCGTATACGATCAACAATCGCATCGACACGGCCACGGGCCTGGGCCTGACCCTGCGCGAGACGCCCCAATCGGTGACCGTGATCACCGCCCAGCGCATCCTCGACCAGAACATGCGCACCGTCGCCGACGTCGTGGTCAACACGGTGGGCGTCGCGGCCAACCAGGTCGACGACGTGCGCAACACGTTCAACGCGCGCGGCTTCGAGATCAAGAACTACCAGATCGACAGCGTCCCGACCGCCTGGACCTTGGCCGGCGGCGCCGGCGAAACCATCGCCGACGTGTCGATCTACGAGCGCGTCGAGATCGTGCGCGGCGCCACCGGCCTGATGACCGGCGCGGGCGACCCGTCGGCCTCGATCAACCTGGTGCGTAAGCACGCCACCGCGACCGAGCTGACCGGCTATGTCAACGCCAGCGTCGGCAGCTGGAACAACCGCCAGGTCCAGGCCGACGTCGCCGGCGCCCTGACCGCCAGCGGCAAGATCCGCGGCCGCGCCGTCGCCAAGTACGAAAAGACCGAGAACTTCATCGACTGGTACAAGAACGAGAAGTCGGTGCTGTACGGGGTCATCGACGCCGACCTGGACGACGCCACCCTGCTGCGCGTCGGCGCCAGCCAGCAGAAGGGCGCGCCGAACGCTCCGGCCTGGGGCGCCCTGCCCACCTTCTACAGCGACGGCAGCGTCGCCGTCTGGCCGCGCAGCAAGACCGCCTCGGCCAAGTGGAGCTACTGGGACAGCACCAACCAGAATATCTTCGCCAACCTCTCGCACCAGTTCGGCAACGGCTGGTCGCTGAGCGTCAACTACAACTGGATCCGCAACGCCCAGAGCACCGAGCTGCTCTACATGTCGGGCCTGATCGACAAGACGACCGGAACCTGGCAATGGGCGCCGTACCCGTACAAGGATCGCGGCGAAAGCATCCAGAACAGCATCGATGTGCAGGTCAAGGGCGACTACACCCTGTTCGGCCGCCAGCACGAGCTGGTGTTGGGCGCGCTGGGCAGCAAGCAGCACCTGACCACCGACACCTTCGCGGCCACCAGCGCGGCGGCGACGGCAGGCAGCTTCTTCGACTGGAAGGCCATCCCGCACCCGACCTTCTCGAAGACCGCGTCGCCGACCGTTGACCAGACCGTCACCCAGAGCGGCTACTACGTCGCCACGCGCCTGAACATCACCGACGAATTCAAGGTGATCGGCGGCGGGCGCCTGTCCAGCTGGCGCCAGAAGGGCTTCAACTACGGGACCTTCGATTTCGGCAAGGACAACGTGCTGGTGCCGTATCTGGGCACCCTGTACGACATCACGCCGAACCATCGCCTGTACGCCAGCTACACCGGGATCTTCCAGCCGCAGAACGCCCAGGACTTCCGGGGCCAGTATCTCAAGCCGATCACCGGCGAGAGCCTGGAAGGGGGCATCAAGAGCGCCTTCTTCGGCGACAAGCTGCAGACCTCGGCAGCGGTGTTCCGCATCGTCCAGGACAACCTGGCCCAGACCGACCCGGACCTGACGCACATCATCCCAGGCTCGTCCCCGCCGACCCGCGCCTCGATCGCGGCCAAGGGCGCGACCAGCAAGGGCTTCGAGCTGGAAGTGATCGGCCAGCCGGTCGACAACTGGAACATCTCGCTGGGCTACAGCCAGTTCGAGATGCGCGACGTCAACAACGTGAAGGTCAACACCGCCTTCCCGCGCAAGCTGCTCAAGCTGTTCACGACCTACCAGTTGCCGGGCGCGCTCAGCGGCCTGACGGTCGGCGGCGGCGTCAACTGGCAGAGCGAGGCCTATTCGGCCTCGACCAACCCGGTCACCGGCGCGCCCTTCAGCTTCGCGCAGAAGTCCTACGCCCTGGTCAGCCTGATGGCCCGCTACGAGATCAACGACCAGCTGTCGATCCAGGCCAACGTCGAGAACCTGACCGACAAGACCTACTACGCCCAGACCGGCTTCTACAGCCAGTACCGCTACGGCAAGCCGCGCAACTACACCGTGGCTCTGAAGTACGCGTTCTAAGGTCCAAAGGCGCCCGCTCTTCTCGAAAGGGCGGGCGCTTTTTCTTGCCACTCCGTGCGCATCGGGCTCACATCGCCGCCATGCAGCGCTGGGGGCGGGTTTGACGGAAGCCTTGATCGTTCGCGGGTTGAACAAGAGGTTCGCCAAGCCCGCGGTGTCCGACTTGGACCTGACGGTCCATGCCGGCGAGCTCTACGCCCTCTTGGGCCCCAATGGCGCGGGCAAGACCACCACCCTGCGCATGGTCGCGGGACTGACCCAGCCCGACAGCGGCGCCGTCGAAGTCTTTGGAGTGGATGCGCGGAAAGATCCTGCCGGCGCCAAGGCCCTGCTGGCCTGGGCCCCCGACGAGGCGATGATCTACGACAAGCTGACGCCGCTCGAATATCTGGAGTTCGTCGCCGGTCTCTGGAACATCGAGCCGCGCGCCGCCAAGACCAAGGCCGAGGAACTGTTGGCCGCCCTGGGCCTGACCGACGAGGCCCGCCGCCGCTGCGAGGGCTTCTCGCGCGGCATGAAGCAGAAGGTCGCCCTGGCCGGGGCCCTGATCCATGATCCCAAGCTCTTGATCCTGGACGAGCCGCTGACGGGTCTGGACGCGGCCGCCGCGCGGCTGGTGAAGGACATGCTGCAGGCCCGCGCCGACGCCGGCGGCACGGTGATCCTGACCACCCACATTCTTGAGGTCGCCGAGCGCATGGCCGACCGCATCGGCATCATCGCCGGCGGCCGGCTGATGGCCGAGGGCACGCTGGACGAGCTGCGCGCCAAGGCCGGCGAGGCCAGCGGCCGCACGCTGGAGGACGTGTTCCTGCAGCTGACCTCCGAAGCCGTCGCATGAGCCTGCCGTTCAAGCCCGCCAGTACGCCCTGGCTGCTGGCCCACGAGCTGCGGCTGACCTGGCGCGGCTTCAAGGCGGGACGCAAGGGCGGTGTCGGAGCCTGGATCGCGTTCGTCTTCGCGGGATCGATGATCCTGACGGGCGGGATCTTCCTGGGGCTGGGCTTGTGGGGGCGCGAAATCCCGATCGTGCCTTTGGCCGCGATCATCGCCGACCTCATCCTGGCGATGATCCTGACCCTGATGCTGTCGACCACCCTGGCGGCCTCGGCGGACGCGCTGTACGAGCGCAATGACCTGGACCTGCTGTTCTCCTCGCCCCTGGCGCCGGGCAAGGTGCTGTTCGTCCGGGCGCTGGGCCTGGCGGTCAATGCGGGGCTCTGGTTCCTGGTCCCCGCGGTGCTGCTGCTGACGCCGGCGATCGTGCTGGGCCACTGGGCCTGGGCCAGCGTCTTCGTGGTGCTGGGCGCCGCGGCCCTGGGCGCCTCTGGTGTCGGCCTGCTGCTGGCCATGGCGCTGTTCGCCCTGATCGGCCCGCGCCGCACGCGGACCGTGGCCCAGGTGATGGCGGCCCTGATCGGCGCGGCCTTCTTCTTGGCCTCGCAGTACCGCAACCTGATGGGCGAACGGGCCAGCGAGAGCCTGTTCGCGCGCATCGCCCTGGACGTCCGCGACGGCAAGATCGTCCTGCCGCCCTTCGCCGACTGGCCGCTGCGCGCGGCGCTGGGTCAGCCCGTCCCGCTGCTGGCAGTCACGGCGATCGGCCTCGGCATCTTCCTGTTCGCCGCCCGCGTGCTGGGCCGCCGCTTCGCCGACGCGGCCGCCGCCACCCAAGGGGCCGAGACCCGCAAGGCCGCCAAGGGCCCGACCCGCGCCTTCGCCGCCGGGGCCTTCAGGGCCACGGTGCGCAAGGAACTGCGCCTGGTCAGCCGCGACGCGGCGCTGCTGTCGCAGGTGCTGCTGCGGGTGCTGTACCTGCTGCCTCTGGCGTTCGCGATGTCGCGCAGCGCCGCCCACCTGCCGGTCTGGGCCCTGGCCGGTCCGGCCGCCGCCGTGACCTTCCTGGCGGGCCAGGTGGCCGGCAGCCTGATCTGGATCACCGTCTCGGCCGAGGACACGCCCGACCTGCTGGCCATCTCGCCGACGCCGATGAGCGTGCTGCGCCGGGCCAAGCTGACGGCGGCCCTGATCCCGGTGGCGGTGCTGCTGGCGATCCCGATCGCGATCCTGGCCTGGTTCGCGCCCCTGGCCGCCCTGTGGACCGCGATCGGCGCGGGTCTGACCGCCTGGAGCTCGGGCCTGATCGGCATCTGGCATCAGAAGCCGGGCAAACGCGCCGACTTCCGCCGTCGCCGCGCGGGGTCGTTCCTGGCGGCCTTGGCCGAGCTCTTGATCGCCTTCCTGTTCGGCGGCGCGACGGCGCTGGCCGTGGCGGGGTGGTACGTCTGGGCGCTGCTGCCGCTGATCGTGGCGGGGGCGGTGATGATGGCCCTGCGGCGGACGGACGAGCAGATCGTTGCGGCGTTGAGGGCCGCCTCACCCTAGGCCTCCAGCAACGCCCGGATCCGACACACCACCCCCTCGGGCTGGAAGTCGATCGCCGCCGAGCCCGAGAGCTCCGCCGCCAGGCCGCGTTCGATCAGGCGCGAGCCGAAGCCGCGGTCCGTCGGCGGCTTGACCAGGGGCCCGCCGCTTTCGGTCCAGGTCAAATCGAGCCGCGCCGCGCCCGGTTCCGGGGCGAAATCCCAGACCACGCGAATCTGGCCCTCGGGCGTCGACAGCGCGCCGTACTTCATGGCGTTGGTGGCCAGCTCGTGCAGGGCCATCGACAGCGACAGCGCCGTCTTGGGCGACAGCCGGATCGAGGGGCCGGACAGCTCGAACCTTGCCGCGCCGCCGTGCAGGGCCGCCAGGCGGGCGGTGACGTCGTGCAGCTCGGCGCCCTCCCAATTCTCGCGGGTGAGAAGGTCGTGGGCCTCGGCCAGGGCGACGATGCGGCTGGAGAAGGCCTCCTGGGCCTGGGGCAGGGCGCGCTCGCCGGTGAAGCTCTGGGCGGCGATGGCCTGGATGGTGGCCAGGCTGTTCTTCACGCGATGATTCAGCTCGTTGACCAGCAGCCGCAGGTGCAGTTCCGAGCGCTTGCGGTCGGTGATGTTGACCACGGCCCCGACAAAGCGGTGGGCTTTGCCGTCGTCGCCGAAGAATACCTTGCCCTTCACGCCCAGCCAGCGCTCGACATGGTCGTCGCGGCCGATGGCGCGGTACTCGACGGCGTACTCCGGACGGATGGCCGGATCCATGGCCTGCACCGTGGCGTCGCGCACGCGGGCGACGTCGCCCGGATGGATCAGGGAATAGGCCGTCTCGAGATCGACCGGATCGCCGGGTTGCATGCCGAACATCTGGTAGCAGCGATCCGACCAGGTCAGGGCGCCGCTGTCGATGTCCAGGTCCCAGGTGCCGACGTCGGCGGCGTCGACGGCCTGGCGCAGGGTCTCCTCCTGGCGCAGCGTGCGCTCGACCGCCTCGCGGCGCTCGGTGACGTCCGAGACCACGCCGACGAACCGCACGCACTGACCGCCCTCGAAGAAGGCCTGGCCAAACGCCTCGACCCAGCGCAGGGCGCCGTCGCCCCCGCGGTGAATGCGGTACTCTTGGTTGATCGCCCCTGGGCCCGTCGGCTCCATGGCCGCATTGACGGCGTCGTTCAGCCCTTCCACGTCGTCAGGATGCACCAGCGCCGCGAAGGCCTCGGCCGAGGCCGGGACATTGGGCGCGAGGCCGAAGATCGCCCGCACCCGGGGGTCCCAAAAACGCCGGCCGTTCTTCGGATCATAGTCCCAGCGCCCCAGCCCGGCGGACTCGGCGGCGATGTCGAGGCCGGCGCGGGCGGCGGCCAGTTCCTCCTCGACCTGCTTGCGCTCGGTGATGTCGACGATGACGCCGGTGTTGCGGTGCGGCTGGCCGTCGTCGTCCAGATAGGCTCGGCCGCGCGTATAGATCCAGCGGATCGAGCCGTCGGCCTGGACCAGCCGGTACTCTTCGGAGAAGTCGCCGCCTTCGCGGGCGGCCTTCAGGGCGGTGTCGCGGATGCGGTCGGCATCTTCGGGGTGGACGGCCGGCGTATAGCTCTGGGCGGGCAGGCCGGCCTCGGCGAACTCGGGCGAGACGTTGTGCAGCTCGGCGTAGCGGGCGTCGGCATAGACCTTGTTGGCCTTGATGTCCCACTCCCAGGCCCCGACCACCCCGGCCGCCTCGCGGGCCATGGCGTAGCGCTCCTGGGTGGTGCGCAGGGTCTTCTGGTCGGCGACCGATTGCGAGATCTCGACGGCGGTGACCAGCACCCCGCCGACGCCGTTGGCGCTCGTCGTGTCGGGCACGGGGCTGTAGCTGACCCGGAAATAGCCCAGCTCCTGCTTGCCGCCGCGCGTGACCCGCAGGGGCAGTTTCTCGAAGGCGTAGCCGGGGCTGGCGCCGGCCAGGATGTCGTCGTGCAGGGCGCGGATCGAGGCCTGGAACTCGGGCGAGGTCTGGGTGAACAGCACGCCCAGGGCCTGCGGGTGGTTCTCGTGCAGGGCCGGGGCGTAGGCGTCGTTATAGATCAGGACCAGCTCGGGGCCCCAGCGCAGGGCCATGGGGAAGTTGGCGGCCAGGATCATGTCGACGGACAGGCGCAACGCCGGCGACCAGGCGTCCATCGCGCCCAGGGGCGTCTTCGACCAGTCGAAAGCGCTCACGCGAGCAGCCATCTCGCCGCCCGCGATGCGTGTCAATACAGGCGTGGCGCGCGGTTTGCCCTCGCCCATCCCAATCGGTCCCCCATCCGGCCTACTCGACCGGCCCGTCGTTAAGGTGAACCCATAGACGACGCGGAGACAAGCTGCGCTGTAACGAAACGACGCAGACGTACAAACGGGGCAGCCTTCGCCGCCCCGTTTTACAACCCTTTGTTTTATTTTCGCTTAGTCGATGGGCGACCAGCGTTTCTCGGCCGGAGCGGAC
>CAIUMD010000035.1 GCA_903900155.1 uncultured Caulobacterales bacterium
CCGGCCCTCCGGGCCACCTCCCCCGGAGGGGGAGGAGAGTCCTGTATCCCCGTACTTTTCCGCCTCATCCCGAAATAATTCAAAGCCTTACACGAAAACAAACGTTTCTTGTCCCCGGTCCGCCGAGCGGCCGCAAGCTTTCGGCATGACACAGACCCCTGCGCAACGCTGGTGCGAAGACACCCAGGCCAAGCTGATGGCGATGCTGGACGCCGTCTGGGCGGCGATCGAGGCCACCGACGATCCTGTCCTGATCCGCAAGGCTCGCGACAAGGCCAGGGCCTGCGGTGAAATGGCCGCCACCGTCCGCAAGATCGCGGCGATGGTCCCGGCCAGGAAGCCGGCGGCGGGCCTGCTCCCGGCTTTCGCCGAGACGCCGGAACCGCCGCCGCATAAGTCCCGCGCCCTGGACCGCCTCAAGGGCGGCCGGCGCGGGCGATTGTGATCTAGATGGCGGCTGTGAACACGAACTGGACGCCGCCCGGGCCGCCATGCTGGGCGATCAGGGCCAGGTCCTTGGTGGTCAGGGCGTCGGTGTGCAGCACACGCATCCAGGCGCCGCTGTACAGGGCGTCGGCGGCCTTCACCAACTCGTCCAGCGAATAGTCGTTGGCGCTAAGTTCGAAGCCGCCGCCATAGGTCGCGATCTCGATCAGATCGGCCAGGGTTCTCTTCGTCATGATGCAATCCCCCTATCGCCCCACAGTGGGCGTGACGAGGAAGGTGCCAGCCGAAGTTGAGTTTTTGGTAAAGCGACGCTTGGGTTCGCCTTCAGCATGGCTGAAGCGCCTGCCAGGATAACCGGGGGTGACAGGCTGAAAACTTGGCCCTAAGTTGCTCGGCGATGACCCTCGCCGCCAGCCAACAGCTGTTTTGGTATTTTAGCTATCCGACGCCTCTGGCGCCGGGAGGGGATCGTTTGGCCTGAGATCAACCAGGACCACAAACACCTTCACCAGCCGCCAGGGGTTCCCGGGCGGCTTTTTTGATGGCCGCCGGACCTCGCTCAAGACTTCCGGAGTACGCCATGCCTTCCTCGACCGCCGCCAATGTCGTCACGATCCCGGTCCCGACCGACGATCTGCGGATCCAGAAACTCCAGACCCTCAGCCCGCCCGCCCAGGTGATCGGCGAGGCCCCGGCCACCTCGCAGGTGGCCGAGGTGGTGGGCGCCGGCCGCCGGGCCGTGCACGAGATCCTGAACGGTCGCGACGACCGCCTGGTGGTGGTGATCGGCCCCTGCTCGATCCACGATCCCAAGGCCGCCCTCGAATACGCCCGCCGCCTGGCGGTGCAGCGTGAGCGTCACGCCGGCGACCTCGAGATCCTCATGCGGGTCTATTTCGAGAAGCCGCGCACGACGGTGGGCTGGAAGGGCCTGATCAACGACCCCGGCCTGGACGGCGGCTTCCACATCAATGAAGGCCTGCGCCTGGCGCGCCGCGTGCTGCTGGACGTCTGCGCCCAGGGCCTGCCGGCCGCCTGCGAGTTCCTGGACGTGACCACTCCGCAGTACATCGCCGACCTGGTGGCCTGGGGCGCGATCGGGGCCCGCACCACCGAGAGCCAGATCCACCGCGAGATGGCGTCGGGCCTGTCGTGCCCGGTCGGCTTCAAGAACGGCACCAATGGCGACGTGAAGGTGGCCGTGGACGCGGTCATGGCCGCCAGCCAGCCGCACCACTTCCTGGCCGTGACCAAGGAGGGCCGCGCGGCCATCGCCACGACGACGGGCAACAAGGACTGCCACGTGGTGCTGCGCGGCGGCAAGACGCCCAACTACGACGCCGCCAGCGTCGCGGCCGCCGCCCAGGCCGTGGCCAAGGCGGGCATGCCGGCCCGGATCATGGTCGATGTCAGCCACGCCAACAGCGGCAAGAACCACGAGCACCAGCCCGCCGTCGCCGCCGACATCTGCGCCCAGGTGGCGACCGGGACCTCGCCGATCATGGGCGTGATGATCGAGAGCAACCTGGTCGCGGGCCGTCAGGACATCGTCCCCGGCCAGCCCCTGACCTACGGCCAGTCGGTCACCGACGCCTGCATCGACTGGGAGACCTCGGTGAAGGTGCTGGACGACCTGGCCGCGGCGGTTCGGGCGGGGCGTATCGCCCGCGCTTAAAAACCCACCACCGTCATTCCCGCCGCCAGGGCGGGAATGACGGGGATTTGTCTCCCCACCCGAACGGGGGAGAAGGGATTAGGTCCCCAGCTCCTGAACCTCCTCGAAGGTCCTAAGGCCGGGCCGCTGGGCGCAGACCAGCACGGCCATGTTCCCCGGCAGGTGCTGGTTGGCCAGCATCTTCTCGTGGGCGGCCGGGATCTGGTCCCAGGGGAAGACCTCCGACAGGCACGGGTCGACGCGACGGTCGATGACCAGCTGGTTGGCCGCCGAGGCCTGCATCAGGTTGGCGAAGTGCGACCCTTGCACGCGCTTCTGGCGCATCCACAGAAACCGCGCGTCCATGGTCAGGTTGAAGCCCGAGGTGCCGGCGCAGATGGCGACCATGCCGCCGCGCTTCACGACGAACACGCTGACCGGGAAGGTCGACTCGCCGGGGTGCTCGAAGACGAGATCCACGTCGCGATTGCCGGTGATCTGCCAGATCGCCTTCCCGAACTTGCGGCTCTCCTTCATGTAGTCGGAGAACTCCGGGCCGTTGACCTTGGGCAGCTGGCCCCAGCAGTCGAACTCCTTGCGGTTCAGCACCGCCTTGGCGCCCATCGACAGCACGAACTCGCGCTTGTCGTCGTCGCTGACCACGCCGATCGCATTGGCCCCCGCGACGGCGGCCAGTTGCACGGCGAAGACGCCGAGGCCCCCCGACGCCCCCCAGACCAGCACGTTCTGGCCGGGCTTGAGTTCATGCGGCTTGTGGCCGAACAGCATGCGGTAGGCCGTCGCGAGCGTGAGCGTGTAGCAGGCGGCCTCTTCCCAGGTCAGGTGGCGCGGGCGCGGCATCAGCTGGCGCGACTGCACCCGGCAGAACTGGGCGAAGCTGCCGTCCGGCGTCTCGTAGCCCCAGATGCGCTGGCTGGACGAGTACATCGGGTCGCCGCCGTTGCATTCCTCGTCATCGCCGTCGTCCTGATTGCAGTGGATGACGACCTCGTCGCCCAGCGTCCACCGCTTCACCTTGGCGCCCACCGCCCAGACGACGCCAGCGGCGTCGCTGCCGGCAATGTGAAAAGCCTGCTTGTGGCCGTCCAGCGGGCTGATCGGCTCGCCCAGCGCCGCCCAGATGCCATTGTAATTGACCCCGGCGGCCATCACCAGGACCAGCACCTCGTCCTCGCCGATGTCCCAGGTGGGGACCACCTCGACCTGCATGGCGGTCGAGGGCTTGCCGTGGCGGTCCTTGCGGATGCTCCAGGCGTACATGGTCTTAGGCACGTGGAAGGGCGGCGGGATCTCGCCGATCTCGTAGAGGTCCTTCAGGACAGGCTCCGCCATGTCACTCCCCATTCCTGCCGCGTTGCAACAACGCACGAGGGCCGAACTCGACCCAAAGCAACAAGGATGCGCGCCCGGTTGTTTCCGGGTCTTGGGGAGGAGGCTGAGACAACTGTTTGAACCTGGCAAGGGGAATCTTGTGCGTCGCAACATGGCGGAGGGGAAGGTTGTCGGCCTCGGCGGAGCAGGCGAGGGTGGCGGTCATGATCCACCTGTCGCACCCCCAACCCTCGATCGCCCTGATCGAACTGGACGCCGCCCCCGCCAACGTCCTGGCCATGGCTGAACGCGCGCGGCTGCTGAAGGCCTTCGCCGCCGTCGAGGCCGAGCGGGCGGTGCGCGTCGTGATCCTCACCGGCCGCAACGGCGCCTTCTGCACGGGCGACGACCTGGCGGAAGCCCTCATCCGAGACGCGGACACCCAGAGCGCCGCGATCCTCCACTTCCTGGAGATGTGCGACCGCGTGGCCGTCTGCCGCGTCCCGGTCATCGCGGCCATCGACGGCTGGTGCATCGGCGGCGGCCTGGAACTGGCCCTGGCCTGCGACATCCGCCTGGCCAGCGACCGGGCCAGCTTCGCCTGCTCGGCGGTAAGGATGGGTCTGACGGCGTCTGCGGGCCGCCTGACGAAGCTGATCGGCGAAAGCCGCGCCAAGCCCCACCTGCTGACGGGAGCGCCCTTCGACGCCGCGAGGGCGCTGGCGGATGGGGTTGCGGCCGAGGTCCATCCGGCGGCGGACCTGCTGGGCGCGGCGCTGGCCATGGCGGGCGTGATCGCCTCCCGCGCCCCGCTCGCCATCGAGGCCACCAAGCGCGTGGCCTCAGGCGTCTCGACGACGGAGGTGGAGATCCCAGGCCTCGCCGCTACCGCCGATCACGCCGAGGCGCGGGCGGCGTTCATGGGCAAGCGGCCGGCGGTGTTCGCGGGGCGGTGAGACGCGCCACCCAAACCCTCTCTCTAAGAGAGAGGGTTTGGGGACGGGGCGCTCGCTCTTGTCGGCTCGGTGGAGTTGTGGAACGTAGTGGCTTAGGCGGGGCACATCGATATGGGGCTGTTTTTTACGATCGTCGCAGGAATCGTTGTCGGCGGCGTGTTGCTTTTCTTCGTGCTGCTGCATCTGGACAAAGTCTTGGTGCTTGCTGCTGTCGCCTTTGGATTGGTGATCGTCGGCGTCGTGTTGACGGCCGTACTGGCGTTCTGGGATTATCTGGGGACGGTCTCGAATGGTCGCTCCGATGTGCTCTGGTGCTCAGTCGCACTCGCTATTTGGGGCGTGGTTTACTGGCTTCGCATCAAGCTCAGACGATACGTCGAGCGCTACGAAGCGAAGCAGCGATTGCGGGCGGAAACTCAGACCGATTTCCAGGCGCCAACGGTTTAGAAGGAGTTCGGACGTGCCCTTGTAGGGCCATGGGCTGTCTATGCGGCAAAAGAACAGGCGTTGAGATGGCAACCTTCCATCATCAATGGTGCCAAAGCCTTCATCCCCCTCCCGCACCCGCGAACGCCCCACATTGCGTCGCAGCAATTCCCGGCTCATGATCCCCGATAACCAAGAGCCGTAAGCGCCGTCTCGGGAGCCCGCCATGTCCTCGACGCCGTACCAGCATGCGCCCGATCCGCCGTGGATCTTCCGCACCTATGCCGGGCACTCGACGGCGGAGACGTCCAACGCGCTGTACCGCGCCAACCTGGCCAAGGGGCAGACGGGGCTGTCGGTGGCGTTCGATCTGCCGACCCAGACGGGCTACGATCCCGACCACATCCTGGCGCGCGGCGAGGTCGGCAAGGTGGGCGTGCCGATCAGCCATCTGGGCGACATGCGCGCGCTCTTCAGCCAGATCCCGCTGGAGAAGATGAACACCTCCATGACCATCAACGCGCCGGCCGCGTGGCTGCTGGCGATGTACGTGGCGCTGGCCGACGAGCAGGGGGCGGATCGGGCCTTGCTGCAGGGCACCACCCAGAATGATCTGATCAAGGAGTATCTGTCGCGCGGGACCTATATCTTCCCGCCCGCGCCGTCCCTGCGGCTGATCGGCGACATGATCGCCTGGTGCTATCGCGAGGTTCCCAAGTGGAACCCGATGAACGTCTGCAGCTATCACCTGCAGGAGGCGGGCGCGACGCCGGAGCAGGAGCTGGCCTTCGCCCTGGCCACGGCGATCTCGGTGCTGGACACCGTGAAAGCGGGCGGCCAGGTCCCCGACGAGGACTTCGAGATCGTCGCCTCGCGGATCAGCTTCTTCGTCAACGCCGGGGTGCGGTTCGTCACCGAGCTGTGCAAGATGAGGGCCTTCACCAAGCTGTGGGACCAGATCCTGCTGGAGCGCTACGGCGTGCAGGACAAGAAGGCGCGGCGGTTCCGCTACGGGGTGCAGGTCAACAGCCTGGGCCTGACCGAGCCGCAGCCCGAGAACAACGTCTACCGCATTCTCATCGAGGCCCTGGCCGTGACGCTCAGCAAGGACGCCCGCTGCCGGGCCTTGCAGCTGCCGGCCTGGAACGAGGCGTTGGGGCTGCCGCGGCCGTGGGACCAGCAGTGGTCGCTGCGGCTGCAACAAGTTCTCGCTTATGAGACCGACCTGCTGGAATACGAGGACCTGTTCGACGGCTCCCACGTGGTCGAGGCCAAGGTCGGGGAGCTGTCGAAGGGCGCGCTGGAGCAGCTGGCGACCATCGACGCCATGGGCGGGGCGTCCAGCGCCATCGACTGGATGAAGAGCCAGTTGGTCGCCTCCAACGCCCAGCGGGTGCGCGCCGTCGAGACCGGAGACCTGACCGTGGTCGGCGTCAACCGCTGGACCGAGACCGAGCCCTCCCCGCTGTCGGCCGGCGAGGGGGCGATCGAGACCGTGGATCCGCGCCTGGAGGCCGACGTCGTTGCGCGGCTGAAGGCCTGGCGCGAGGCCCGCGACCCTGCCGCCGTCGAGGCCGCCCTCGCCGACCTGCAAGCCGCCGCCCGTGACGGCCGCAACGTCATGCCGCCCTCGATCGCCGCCGCCAAGGCCGGGGTCACCACCGGCGAATGGGCCGGCGCCCTGCGCGAGGTGTTCGGCGAATATCGCGGCCCGACCGGCGTGGCGGTCGTCGTCTCCACGGGCGAGGCCGAGGATGTCGAGGCGGTGAAGGCGGAGGTCGAGCGGGTCTCGCAGCTGCTAGGCCGCACCCTGACCTACCTGGTCGGCAAGCCCGGTCTGGACGGCCACTCCAACGGCGCCGAGCAGATCGCCACCCGCGCCCGCGCCGTCGGCATGGAGGTCGTCTATGACGGCATCCGCTCGACGCCGGAAGAGATCGTCCGCCGCGCCAAGGAGAGCCGCGCCCACGTGGTCGGCCTGTCGATCCTGTCGGGCTCGCACCTCGATTTGGTGCAGGAGGTCATCCGCGTGATGCGCGCCGAAGGCCTGGGCCACATCCCCGTCGTCGCCGGCGGCATCATCCCTGAGGCCGACGCCCTGGTGCTGAAACAGATGGGCGTGGCGCGGATCTATACGCCGAAGGATTTCCGGATCACCGAGATCATGGGGGATGTGGTGAAGCTGGTGGAGGCGACGGCGCTGGAGCGGGCGTGAATCCAGCGAGGCGTTGGCCGTCGCCGCGCAGTCTGCTATGTGTATAAATCTAGCATTGGATACACATCATGCGCACCAATATCGTCATCGACGACGCGCTCATGGCCGAGACCCTGAAAGCCACGGGGCTGAAGAGCAAGCGTGAGGCCGTGGAGCTAGGTTTGCAGACCTTGCTGCGCCTCCAGCGACAGAAAAGCATCCGCCAGTTGCGAGGGGCGTTGACCTGGGAAGGCGATTTGGACGCCTCGCGGATCGACGGGTGATCCTCGTCGATTCCAGCGTCTGGATCGACTATTTCAGAGGCGTTTCGACGCCCCAGACCGATCACCTCGACCTTTTGCTCGGGACCGATCATCTGGCGATCGGCGACATCATTCTGACCGAGGTCCTGCAAGGCTTCGCCCGCCAGCAGGATTTCGATCAGGCGCTTGAGCATCTCGGCGCCCTGACCTTGGTCGAGATCGGCGGTCGCGACATCGCCGTGCAGGCTGCCGCCAATTTTCGTCGATTACGCGCCTTGGGCGTCACGCCCCGCAAGACGATCGACACCTTGATCGCCACGCGCTGCATTGAAAGCGGCTACCCGCTGCTGTTCAGCGACCGGGATTTCGAGCCGTTCGTTGAGCGCTTGGGGTTGGTCTCGGCGATGACGGCCTAACGCCCTCCCAGCCGCCACGCCGCCGCGAACCCCACCACCGCCAACGGCAGGAACGCCCCAAACAGCACCAACCCCTGCGTCGGGGGCAGGCTCAAGTCGATCCCGTGGCTGAAGCCCAGCACATTGGCCATCGCCCCCGCGCCGGCCGCGCCGGCGGCGCCGCCGATCAGCTGGGCGGTGGGGACGGCGCCCGAGGCCATGGCCTGCTCCTCGACCGGCGCGCCGGCGATGGCGCGGCGGGCGATGAAGGCGTGGGCCAGGCCAAAGCCGCAGCCCATGACCAGGAAGGCGGCCGCGATCTCCCACAGATTGCCGCGCGCGACGGTCCAGGCGCTGAGCGCCGCGCCCAGCAGGATCACGCCGGCGCCCAGGCGCACCAGGCGGCCGTCCTTCTCGGCGGGGGTGTGGCCGAAGACCATGGCGCACAGGGTCCAGCCGGCGGCGATGGCGCCGGTGACATAGCCGGCCGTCAGGGGCGAGGCGTGGTGGCGGGCCTGGATGAAGGCGGGGCCATAGACGGTGAAGCCGATCACCGCCGCCTCGCAGGCGAAGATGGTCAGGAGGCCCAGGCCCGTAGCGGTCTTGAGGTCGGCGGCCGATTTGGGGAGCAGGCGGTCATGGGTGCGGGTGTTGGCGGCCAGCATGGCGGCCATGCCGATGACGCCGCCGATCGCCAGGGCCGCCGCCCACTGGGCCGAGGCCACGACGCCGGCGCCGCCGATCAGGCTGACGCCGATGACCAGCAGGATCAGTTGCAGGGTGGGGATCCGGCCTCGGCCCGCGTCGCGGTTGCCGGCCGGCAGCATGACCATGACGGCGGTCACGAAGATCCCCGCCTGGACCACGAACATCCAGAACGCCCCGCGCCAGAAGCCCGCGGCGGCGAACAGGCCGCCGAGCAGCGGACCCAGCAGGGTCGCTGCGCCCCACACGCCCGCCACCGCGCCATAGACGCGCGGCCACAGGCGTTCGGGGAAGAGGGCGGTGATGGCGACATAGCACAGGGCCACCACGGCCCCCGCGCCCAGGCCCTGGACCAGCCGCCCCAGGATGAAGGTGACGAACTCGGGCGCCAGGGCGCTCATCGCACAGCCGATGGCGTAGACGAGGCCGGTCAGGGCGGTGGCGGTGCGCAGGCCCAGCGCGATGGAAAGCTTGCCCGAGCAGGCCCCGGCGACGATCGAACCGGTCAGATAGGCCGCCACCGACCAGCCGAAATACTGGTAGCCGCCGATCTCGCGGGCGACGCTGGGCATGATGGTGGCGGTGACCAGGGTGTCGGCGGCGTTCAGCCAGATCCCGAGACAGAGGAGGGCGAAGCGCGGCGCAAGGTCCTTGTCGATCTTCAGTCCGGCGGCCATAGGGTCCCCTCCCTTTCGTCCCCCATCTAGGGTGATGCGGGGGGCAAGTGAACCCGGGCGGTTGAAACCGTCGCCATGGTCGTGCTTGGGTGCGGCGTTAACCTTTTCCCGTTCGTTGTCTCAAGGGCGCTCCCCCGCTCCATGCGTTATCGCGTACCCCACAACCCGCGCATCGAGCACGAGGTTCGCCACCGCGCGCGCTATGCTCGCTATGCGGGCCTCGTCATCCTGTGGCTGATCGTGCTGCTGATGGCCTTCGTGGCCGAGCGCAAGATCCCCGACCAGCACCTGCCGTGGAAGCCGCTCAGCGTCGTCGATCCGGTGGGCCTGGCCACGCGGGTCAAGGCGGCGCGGGCCGGGGCCGATCCGAAGCTCTGTCGTGGCATCATGGCGCGGGCCGGCGTGACCTATGCCGAGGTCCCCGACCGCACCGAGGGCAAGTTCTGCCAGCTGCGCGACGCCGTCCAGCTGCAGGCGGGCCTGGCCAGGTTCGAGCCGGCCGAGGCGCCGCTGGTCTGCAAGGAAGCCCTGGCCCTGACCATCTGGGAGCGCCAGGTGGTGCAGCCGGCGGCCGACGAACTGCTGGGCCAGGGGGTTTCGTCCCTGGTGCACTACGGGTCTTACGCCTGCCGGCGGATGTACGGCCTGCAGGAAGGCCCGGTCAGCGAGCACGCCACCGCCGACGCCATCGACGTGGCCGGTTTCCGGCTGGCCGACGGCTCGGTGATCAGCGTGGCGACGGACTGGACCGATCCGGGCCCGCGCGGCCAGTTCCTCAGGCGCGTGCGAGACGGCGCCTGCAAGGTGTTCCTGACCACGCTGAGCCCGGACTACAACGCCGAGCACCGCGACCACTTCCACCTGGATATGAGCGGGTGGACGAAGTGTTCTTAGAACTTGGTTGTCATCCCGGCCGCAGCGAAGCGGATAGCCGGGACCGCCGGAAACGCTGAGCTTGCGGCGGTCCCGGATCGGCGCGCTTCGCGCTTGTCCGGGATGACAGTTTTCAAAGAGTCTTCGCCAGCGCTTCCAGCTGACCCGCCACGATGCCCCAGCCCTCGTGGAAGCCCATCTGTTCGTGGGCCGCCTTGTCCTCGGCCGACCAGTGGCGGGCCACGGCGCGGTAGCGGGTCTTGCCGTCGCCCAGTTCTTCGAAGGTGATGATGGCGACCATGAACGGCTTGGCCGAGGGCTGCCAGGTCTGGGTGAAGGCGTCGGTGAAGACGATCTTCTGGTTCGGGACGACTTCCAGATAGACGCCCGGCTGCGGCATGACCTCGCCGTTGGGGCCGTTCATTTCCAGATAGGTGTTGCCGCCGGTGCGCACGTCGGTGCGGACGTTCGAGACCGTCCAGGGCTTGGGGCAGAACCACTGCTCCATCAGCTCGGGCGTGGTCCAGCACTTGTAGAGGTTCTCGGCCGAGGCTTCGAGGATGCGTTCGAGGACGAGTTCGCGGTCGGCGGGGAAGGTGTTGGCGGTGTCGAGGGCCATGGGGGCGTTTCCTTTGTCGGTTGGAGTGAACTCTCGCCTCAAGGACGGGCCACATCCACCCGATGCGACATCGGGGTGAAACTTTTTTAGATCCTCCCCCGCTAGGGGGAGGATCTTCGTGGCCTTGACCTTGTCCGGTCCCCGTCCCACTGTGCTTTCAAACAATCGTTTAGGGCGCGCGCCATGGGCCTCTTCGACCTGACCGGCAAGGTGGCGATCATCACCGGATCCTCGCGCGGGATCGGCAAGGCGATCGCCGAGCGGATGGCCGAGCACGGCGCCAAGGTGGTGATCTCGTCGCGCAAGATCGAGCCGTGCGAGGAGGTGGCCGCCGCCATCAACGCCAGGCGCGGGGCGGGCACGGCCATCGCGGTCCCGGCCAATATCGCCTCCAAGGACGACCTGCAGACCCTGGTCGACGAGACGATGAAGGCGTTCGGCCAGGTCGACATCTGCGTCTGCAACGCCGCCAGCAATCCCTATTACGGCCCGCTGGCCGGGATCAGCGACGACCAGTTCCGCAAGATCCTGGACAACAACATCATCAGCAATCACTGGCTGATCGGCATGGTCGCGCCGCAGATGCGCGAGCGGAAGGACGGGGCGATCATCATCGTCAGCTCGATCGGCGGCCTGCGCGGCAACGCCATCATCGGGGCCTACAACATCAGCAAGGCCGCCGACTTCCAGTTGGCCCGCAACCTTGCCCACGAGTTCGGCCCCGACAACGTGCGGGTCAACTGCATCGCGCCGGGCCTGATCAAGACCGACTTCGCCAAGGCGCTGTGGGACAATCCCGAGACCCTGGAGCGCTCGACCAAGGGCGTGCCGCTGCGCCGGATCGGCGAGCCGGACGAGCTGGCGGGGGCGGCGATCTACCTGGCTTCAAAGGCCGGCAGCTTCATGACTGGACAAGCTCTGGTAGTGGATGGGGGCGCGACGATCTAAAGTGCGACAGCCGAAAGTGGCCGCCGGTTTCGGCGCCCGTCGCGCGACAAGAAACAAGCCTGGCAACCTGCGCGGTAAGCTTAACCCTTCTCACATCTATACCCGCGAAATCTCAGCGCCAATGCGGCGCTTGCTCACGTCCCTTGCCCTGTTCGCCAGTCTCGCGGCCACCGCCGCCGGGGCGCAGACCAATATTTCCCCAACAAATGCGCCTTTGGGCCAGCGGCTGGACCAGCTGAGCCGAGAGATCGGCGCCCACGAGATCCGCAACCCGCCGCGCGACAACGAGGACATCGAGCGGGCCGGCCGCCGGGCGATCAACGAGCGCGGCCAGGCCCGGCTGTTCGGCGTGTGGCGGGTGCTGTACGCCTATAAGAGCAACCAGATCCCCGGCCGCTTCGACGCCTGGGCCAAGGAAGCGCGCGAGGTCGCCGCCCGCGAGCACGACACGTCGCTGGCGACGCTGGTCGACCTGGAGACCATCGCCTATCGCCACGAGACGCGGGGCTTCCGCGCCTTCACCGACGCCGACTGGAACCGGTTCATGCTGCGGTCGAGCTCGGACATCCGGCTGATGGCCGGGGTCGAGCGCGTGCGCCACCTGGGCCAGGTGGGACGCTGGGCCGAGTCCGCCCGCCTGGCCGCCGACCTGACCACCGACCTGGAGAAGCGCGGCCGTATCGCCCAGCCGCTGCTGGCCGAGCTGCACCAGGTGCACAGCTACACGTTGTCGGACATCGGCGACAAGGAAGGGGCCCTGGACCACATGGCCCAGGCTGCGCGGCTGGACGAGCGCGACGCCTTCTATCTGCGCAAGATCGAGCGGGTCTACGACATCGCCTACACCGCCGCCGAGCTGGGCGAGCTGGATGCGGCCGAGCGCTTCGCGGTCCTGCACCACAACATGACCACGGCCGACGGCGACAGGGACCTGATCACCTGGGACCGCTTCCTGTGCGCCCGGATCGCCAGCTACCGCAACACGCCGGCCAAGGTGCTGGAATGCCTGGCGCCGGCCGCCGACAAGCTGGCTGCGCCCGACCGCCGGTTGCAGGCGCTGATGCTGGGGCAGCGCGCGCTGGCGCGGGCCCAACTGGGCGACGCCGACGCGGCCCGCGCGGACCTGGCCCGGCTGAAGGCCATTCCGACCACCCTGACCCAGCGCGACCCGCAGCTGGAGACCCTGATCGCCGCCTATATCGACCAGGCCGAGGGGAGGGGCGTCGACGCCTTCCGCAAGCTGGACGCCTGGCGGCGCATCGACGGTATCGAGGCTGACCGCGCCCATTCGCGCAGCGTCGCCGAGATGTCCTCGGCCCTGGACAGCGAGCTGCGCGCCAAGCGTGACGACAACCGCCGCCTGACCGAGGAGGTCCGCCTCTCGCGCAGCCTGGCGCGGGCCTCGGTGGTCATCGCCCTGTTGCTGGGCGTGCTGGTCGCCGGCGGCGTGGCCTGGGCCGTGCACCAGCGCCGGGCCTCGCGCCGCTTCAAGGATGCGCAGGAGCATGCCGAGGCCGCCAACAAGGCCAAGTCGGCGTTCCTGGCGGTGATGAGCCACGAGCTGCGCACGCCGCTGAACGGCATGCTGGGCGTGGGCCAGGCCCTGCGCGCCGGCAAGCTGACCCAGGACCAGCGCGACCAGGTCGACCTGATCATGGACAGCGGCGACACCCTGCTGGTGCTGCTGAACGACATTCTTGACCTCTCCAAGATCGAGGCCGGCAAGCTGGAGATCGCCCCGACGGTCGGCGACCTGGTCCAGACCTGCGCGCGCCTGGTCAACGGCTACCAGCCCACGGCCCGCGAGAAGGGCGTCTGCCTGACTTTCAAGCTGGAGAGTGAGGCGCCGGGGCCGCTGATGTTCGACGGGGTGCGGGTGCGCCAGTGCCTGACGAACCTGGTGTCCAACGCCCTGAAGTTCACCACCCACGGCAAGGTTGAGGTGGCTCTGGCCTGCTATCCCGAGGATGAGGGAAGAGTGCGGGTTCGCCTGCGCGTGGCCGACACCGGCATCGGCATGAACGAGGCCACGGTCGGCAAGCTGTTTCGCCCCTTCGTCCAGGCCGACGCCTCGACCACCCGCAATTTCGGCGGCACGGGCCTGGGCCTCAACATCACCCGCCGCCTGGTCGAGATGATGCGCGGCGAGATCCGCGTCGAGAGCGAGGAGGGCCTGGGCTCGGTCTTCACCATCGAGATGCTGGTCGACGCCACCGAGGCCGCCGACGTCCCGGTCTGGGAGGCCGAGACGGGCGACGAGGACGCCGGCTTCGCGGCGCTGCAAGGCCGTCGGGTGCTGGTGGTCGACGACCATCCGGTCAACCGCCGGGTCATCCGCCTGTTCCTCGACCCGTTCGACTGCGAGCTGATCGAGGCCGAGAACGGCCAGCAGGCCCTGGACGCGCTGGACATCGAGCCGGTCGACATCGTGCTGATGGACGTCAACATGCCGGTGCTGGACGGCCTGGAGGCCACGCGCCGGCTGCGGAAGGATCCGCGCTTCGCGCGGCTGCCGGTGATCGCGCTGACGGCCGACGTGATGAGCGCGCAGATCAAGACGTGCCTGGAGGCGGGGTGCGACGCGCACGTCGCCAAGCCGATCGATCTGCGGAATTTGCTGTCGGCGATGGACCGGTGCCTGGCGCGGGGCGTGGCGCGGGAATTGGCGGCGGGGCTGAGCGCGCTTTAGGGGGCAGCGAGCGCCACCCGCGCCCTCGCCAACCGCTCCACCGCCGCATCCAGCGTCTCGTCCTTCTTCGCAAAACACAGCCGCACGACATTCCTCACCGCATCCTGCGCGAAGAACGCCGACACCGGGATCGCGGCGACGCCGAACTCGACCACGCACCGCTCGCAGAACGTCACGTCGTCCAGCGCCAGGCCGGACGCGGTCAGGTCGACGTTCAGGAAGTAGGTCCCCTGGCTCTCCAGCACGACATAGCCGGCCGCGCGCAGCCCGGCGGTCAGGCGGTCCCGCGACCGTTGCAGCTCGACGGGCATCTCGTCGAACCAGGCGCGGTGGTTCTCGAGCCCCCAGGCCACGCCGGCCTGGAGGTTCGGCGGCGTGGTGAAGGTCAGGAACTGGTGCGCCGCCGCCAGGGCCTTGGCCAGGGCCGGGGCGGCCATCAGGAAGCCGACCTTCCAGCCGGTCATGCCGAACAGCTTGCCGGCCGAGCCGATCTTCACCGTTCGCTCGCGCATGCCGGGGACGGTGATCAGCGGGCGATGCCTGCGGCCGTCGAAGACCACGGCCTCCCAGACCTCGTCGCAGACGGCGATCGTGTCGTGGCGCACGCAGAACTCGGCCAGCAGCGCCAGATCCGCGTCGGGCGTGACGACGCCGGCCGGGTTCAGGGGGCTGTTCAGGACCACCATGCGGGTCTTGTCGCTGAACACCGCCTCCAGCATCTCGCGGGTGAAGCGCCAGTCGGGCGGGGCCAGGCGGACCAGTTTCGGCGCGCCCCCGGCCCTGCGCACCAGCGGCAGGTAGGCGTCGTACAGCGGCTGGAACAGCACCACCTCGTCGCCCGGCGAGATCAGCGCCGTGAACGCCGCCGCCAGCGCTTCGGTGGCGCCCGAGGTGATGACGATCTCCGTATCCGGATCAAGTTGCAGGTCCTGGGTCCGGCCATAGTGCCCGGCGACGGCGGCGCGCAGCTCGGGCAGGCCGCGCATCGGCGGGTACTGGTTGCTGCCTTCGATCAGCGCCCGGGCGGCGGCCTCGCGCACGGGCAGGGGGCCCTGGTCGTCGGGAAACCCCTGACCCAGATTGATCGCGCCATGCTGGCGGGCCAGGCCGCTCATGCGCTCGAAGATGGTGGTGGGCAGGTTGTCGAAGACGGGATGAACCATCCGGCTTGCCTAGCACTGAAACCCGATCGCGCCTCGCGCATTTCCTGCGGCGCAGCTTTACCAGGAGAACAGCAGCATGAACGGCGTCGGGTTCATCGGAGCTATCATCATCGGGATCATCGCCGGCTGGCTGGCCGAGAAGATCATGAAGCGCGACCACGGCCTCTTGACCAACCTGATCGTCGGCCTGGTCGGCGCCCTGATCGGGGCGTTCGTCGTGGGGATGTTCGGCTTCCAATACGGCGGCTGGATCGCCAGCCTGCTGGTCTCGACCCTGGGCGCGGTGCTGCTGCTGTGGCTGCTGGGGCTGGTGCGGAAGTAGGGTTGAACTCTTCTCCCCTTGCGGGAGAAGGTGGCGCGAAGCGCCGGATGAGGGGTTGAAAGGCGTGTCCGGATAGCGGAGCGCGACCCCTCACCCGACCCGCTACGCGGGCCACCCTCTCCCGCAAGGGGAGAGGGAGTTACCCCGTAACCGCCTCTTCGGCCGCCCCGTCGTCCTCGCTCTCGCGCCGCATCTGCCGCGCCAGGTTCGACAGCAGGAAGCTCGGAATATCCCCCACCGGCATCGGCCGGCCGTACAGGAAGCCCTGGAACTGGTCGCATTGCATGTCGGCCAGGAGCTTGGCCTGGGCCGGGGTCTCGACGCCCTCGGCGGTGACTTCCAGGTTCAGAGTCTGGCCCAAGAGGGCGATGGTGCGCAGGATGTCGGCGATGGCCGTGTTGTCCTGCATCTCGGCCACGAACGAGCGGTCGATCTTGATCTTGTCGAACGGGAACCGCCACAGATAGGCCAGGCTGGAATAGCCGGTGCCGAAGTCGTCCATGGCGATCTTGACGCCCAGGGCCTTCAGCGCCGCCAGCTGTTCCAGGGTCTTGGCGCTGTCGTGCAGCAAGAGGCCCTCGGTGATCTCCAGCTCCAGGCGTTGCGGGGCCAGGCCCGAGGCCTTCAGGGCCGAGCGGACCTGGGCCACCAGGTCGCCCGAGGCGAACTGGTTGGGCGACAGGTTCACCGCCACGTTCAGGTGCGAAGGCCAGGTCGCGGCCGTGCGGCAGGCCTCGTGCAGCACCCACTCGCCGATGGCGCCGATCAGGCCCCATTGCTCGGCGCACTCGATGAAGTCGGCCGGCGGCACCAGGCCGCGGCGCGGATGCTGCCAGCGCAGCAGGGCCTCGAAGCCCGTGGTCTCGTGCTCGACGCTGCCGATCAGCGGCTGGAAGAACAGCTTCAGCTCGTGGTTGGCCAGGGCGTCGCGCAGGTCCAGCTCCAGGGCGCGGCGCTCCTGGGCCCAGACGTCCATGGCGGTCTCAAAGAAGCGATAGGCCCCGCGCCCGTCGCCCTTGGCGCGATAGAGGGCGAGGTCCGCGTTCTTCAGCAGGCCGTCGGGATCGTCGGCGTCGAACGGGGCGACGGCGATGCCGACGCTGGCGCCGATCAGCACGTTGTGGCCGCGCACGTCGTAGGGGTCTGACAGCACCTGGACGATAGCGCGGGCCAGATCGCCCAGGGCCTGGTGGCCGGGCGAGGGGGCGATGACGACGGCGAACTCGTCGCCGCCCAGCCGGGAGACCAGGCCAAGCTCGCCGACCGTGTCGCGCAGGCGGGCCGAGGCCTGGATCAGCAAGTCGTCGCCGATCGGGTGGCCCAGGCTGTCATTGACGCCCTTGAAGTGATCCAGGTCAAGGCACAGCACGGCGCAGCCGGCGCCGGATCCCCCCTTGTTTGTTGGCTTGCCGTGCTCGGTCCAGGCCTTGCTCAGGGCCTGCAGGAACGACAGGCGGTTGGGCAGGGCGGTCAGCACGTCGTAGTGGGCCAGGCGCGAGATGCGGGCCTGGTCCTCGCGGGCCTGGGTGATGTCGGCGCCCACGCCTCGGAAACCGGTGAAGACGCCGCTCAGGTCGTGGACGGGTTTCGCGGAGAGCGACCACCAGTGGGTCTGCCGATCCTCGCTATCTGGGCCGACGGCGATCGACACCGTCACGTCGCGGAAGGCCTTCTGGTCGAAGAACAGCGGGGCCAGGGCGGCGATCGGGCCCATCGGACCCTCGGCCGCGCCGCACAGTTCCGACATCGGACGGCCCAGCAGCTGGCTCTTGTCGACCCCGGCCGCGGCGGCCATGCGGTCGGAGACGTAGGTCATGGCGCCGCTGGCGTCGACCTCCCACAGCCAGTCGCTGGCGCCTTCCTCGAAGTCGGACAGCAGCAGGGAAACGACCTGGCGCTGCTGCTCCAGCTCCTCGGCGGCGACCAGGCGGTCGGCGAAGATCTTGGCGTGCGACAGGCACGAGACGCTGACCACCATGTGGCAGAAGATCAGCAGGCCCCCGAGGGCGTACAGGATCGGGTCGTTGCTGGTGGCCAGCACATAGAGGGCGCCGGCGACCATCGGGCTCGAATAGGCGATGGCGGCGGCCGGCAGGGTCAGCATCGCAAAGCCGCCGCAGCCGATCATGCCGGCCAGCACCGAGGCGACCAGCATCGGCATGGCGCCGGAAAAGCCCTGCTGCTGGGGCATGGTCAGGATCGGCAGCGCGCCCCACAGGCAGCCCAGCACGCCGGCCTGCCAGGTGATGCGGCGCACGCCGCGGGCCGAGACGGTCTGCTTGGCGCTCTTGCGGCGCTGCGAGACCACCCAGCCGCGCAGGCCCAAGAGGCCGTAGCTGATGACCAGGGCGGCCCAGAGGGTGAGGGCGGCGGTTTGGGGGCTGTTCAGCCCCGCCAGCCCGACCAGCAAGGCGATGACGATATTGGCGCTCATCATCACGGGCGTCATGCGCAGGATGCTCTGCACCTGCTCCATGCGGACGCGGCCGGCCATGGCCTCGGGCACGTGCGGAAGCAGGCGGTCGTGCAGCGCGGACGCGCCACGATTGATGAGCGTGCTGGCGGCGATGCGCACGGCGCGTGCCCTCTGGTTCGACGGAGCGGAAGTCCCCCGCGGAAACCATCGTTCGGGCGGGTAAACCTAAGGTTAAGTTCGCGTTTTCGCGGAGTAAAACAGGGGCGGAATTGAGTAGGGCGGGGGTATTGGCGGGGGCGAATACCGGTGACGTTACGTAATCCGCCAACTCGTATGATGTGTTCCCTTCGTGTCATCCCGGCCGTAGCGAAGCGGAGAGCCGGGACCGCCACGGGCTCGGCGCTTCCTGCGGTCCCGGATCGGCGCGCTTCGCGCTTGTCCGGGATGACAGTTTCAAAGGCCAAAGAAAAAAGGCCGCCGTCCTTGCGAACGGCGGCCTCGATCTCGGCGCTAGTCCGACTACTCTTCCTTGACGCGACGCTTGCGGAACGACGGGTTCAGGATCTGCTTGCGCAGGCGGATGTTCTTCGGGGTCACCTCGACCAGCTCGTCTTCCTCGATATAGGCGATGGCCTGTTCGAGGGTCATCTTGCGCGGCGGGGTCAGGCGGATCGACTCGTCCTTGCCCGAGGCGCGGACGTTGGTCAGCTGCTTGGCCTTCATCGGGTTGACGTCCAGATCGTCCGAACGGGCGTTCTCGCCGATGATCATGCCGAGATAGGTCTTCTCGCCGGCGCCGACGAACATCACGCCGCGCTCTTCCAGGTTCCACAGCGCGTAGGCCGCGGTTTCACCGTCCGAGTTCGAGATCAGCACGCCCTTGCGCTGCTGGTCGATGGCGCCCTTGTAGGGCTCGTAGTGGCTGAACACGCGGTTCAGCACGCCCGAGCCGCGGGTGTCGGTCAGGAACTCGCCCTGATAGCCGATCAGCGAGCGCGACGGGGCGGTCAGCTGGATGCGGGTCTTGCCGGCGCCCGACGGACCCATGTCCTTCAGCTCGGCCTTCCGCAGCGACAGCTTTTCGATGACGATGCCCGAGAACTCGTCGTCGACGTCGATCATGACGTCTTCCATCGGCTCCAGGCGCTTGCCGGTTTCCGGATCGGTCTGGAACACGACGCGCGGACGCGAGATCGAGACCTCGAAGCCTTCGCGGCGCATGTTCTCGATCAGCACGCCCAGCTGCAGTTCGCCGCGGCCCGAGACTTCGTAGGCGTCGCCTTCGCTGGTCTCGGTCACCTTGATAGCGACGTTGCTCTCGGCTTCCTTCAGCAGGCGGTCGCGGATGACGCGCGACTGGACCTTGTCGCCTTCGCGGCCGGCCAGCGGGCTGTCATTGACCGAGACGGTCATCGAGATGGTCGGCGGGTCGATCGGCTGCGAGGGCAGGGCGTCGGTGACGTCCAGGGCGCACAGGGTGTCGGCCACGGTCGCCTTGGACATGCCGGCGATGGCGACGATGTCACCGGCCTCGGCGCCTTCGTCGATCGGCTGGCGCTTCAGGCCGCGGAAGGCCAGCACCTTGGTGATGCGGCCGCGCTCGATTTCCTTGCCGTTGCGGTCCAGGGCGTGGATGGCCATGCCGGGGACGGCGCGGCCGCTCTCGATGCGGCCCGTCAGCAGGCGGCCCAGGAACGGGTCGCTTTCGATCAGCACGTTCAGGATCTGGAACGGCTCGTCCTTCTTGGCGACCTGCTTGGGTTCCGGCACGTGGCGGACGATCAGGTCGAACAGCGGGGCGAGGTTGTCGCTCGGCACGTTCATGTCCAGCGTGGCCCAGCCCGAACGGCCCGAGGCGTAGATGTGCGGGAAGTCCAGCTGCTCGTCCGTGGCGCCGATGGCGGCGAACAGGTCGAAGGCGGCGTTGTGGACGCGGTCCGGATCGGCGTGGGCGCGGTCGACCTTGTTGATGCAGAGGATCGGGCGCAGGCCCATCTTCAGCGCCTTGGTCAGCACGAACTTGGTCTGCGGCATGACGCCTTCCTCGGCGTCGATCAGCAGGACGCAGCCGTCCACCATGCCCAAGATGCGCTCGACTTCACCGCCGAAGTCGGCGTGGCCGGGGGTGTCGATGATGTTGATGCGGGTTTCGCCGGCTTCACCGTTCCAGAGCACGCTGGTGCACTTGGCCAGGATGGTGATGCCGCGCTCGCGCTCCTGGTCGTTGGAGTCCATGGCGCGCTCGGTCGTGGCTTCGTTGGCGCGGAAGACGCCCGACTGGGCCAGCAGCTGGTCGACGAGAGTGGTCTTGCCATGATCGACGTGCGCGATGATGGCGATATTTCGCATGGACATGGGGACGGACGGACTTTCGGGAGGAACAGGATCGGCGGGAGGAATAGGGATGACGCTCTACGCGTCAGGCGCGCGGCTTTTACGCGACTGCGGCCGATTTATCTAGCCCTGACGCTATGAAACACTTGTCGCAGGTAACCGGTGTCATTGCCAAAGCCTTGCCGCGCTTGGCTTTGCGCGATGTTTGCTCGAGAGACCGTTTCAAACGCAACAAATTGTGCACTGCAACATGCACAATTTTTAGGCTATTTTAAATAGCGACGTTACGTAATCCTTGTGCAGCAAAGGGTTGCCTCAATCCCCTGTCAAAAAATCGACATTGAAGCCCAATTTTCCGCTTGCCTAATTTTGCGCCGCACCCTATAAACAATCCTGTGAGGCGGCGCTGCCGCTTCTGCCCTTCCTGGGCGTTTCCTCCCTAATGAACTGGCCCGGTGGTTTCACCGGGCTTTTTTTTGGCCGAAGCCAGCCTTGAGGTCGCAAACGGCCCTGGCGCTCCCGTGAAACGCGCGGGCGTTTGACAGGACGGCTCCAATCCCTCCCTTTGCGGACGAACCAGAGCGAACCGGGGGGCAAGCTTTGAAACGATCCATCCTGTTCGGGGCGGTCCTTCTGACCGTGCTCGGTGTCACCAATGTGACGCCGGCCCAGCAGCGCCTGCCGCCGCTGCAGATTCTCAAGTCACCGTCGCCCGAGGTCCTGGCCGGCCTGTTCCCCGCCACCGCCCGCCGCGCCGGCGTCGAGGGCGCGGCGACGCTGGAGTGCGTGATCCGCCGCGACGGCACGTTCGGCGAGTGCGTAATCCGGGGCGAGAACCCCGAAGGCCTGGGCTTCGGCGGCGCGGCCCTGATGGCCATGAGCTACTACCAGGTGGACGTCAGCGGCCCGAACGCCGTGCAGGTGTCACGGCGCATGCCGGGAATCACGATTCGCTTCGCCTTGCCGCCGGGGGCGGCTTCCAGGCCTTGACGGGAAAAGCCCGGGATATACATCTTGTATATCCCGTGAGGTCGCCATGACGAAGACCACGCTCTTTCAGTCCAACCGCACCCAGGCCGTGCGCCTGCCCAAGGACGTCGCCTTTCCCGAGGGGGTGAAGTCGGTGACCGTGCTGCGCGAGGGCAACCGGCGCGTCATCGTGCCGTCCGACGCGGTGTGGGACGACTTCTTCGCCGCGCCTGGCGTCGACCTGGGCGATCGCCAGCAGCCAGAGGCGCAGGTCCGCGAGCCGTTCTGATGCTGCGCTACCTGCTCGACACCAATCTCTGCATCCGCGTGCTGAGGGACCGCCCGGCCGGCCTGCGGGAGCGCTTCAACGCCCACGCCGATGCGCTGTGCGTCTCCACGATCGTCCTGACCGAACTGCTGCACGGCGCGCTGAAGTCCGCGCGGCCGAACCACAATCGCAGCGAAGTCGAGCGCTTCGCGGCCAAGCTGGCGGTGCTCGACTTCGACGCCGCCGCCGCCGACCACGCTGCCGACATCCGTGCGACGCTGGAGCGCGCGGGCCAGCCGATCGGCGGCTACGACCTCCTGATCGCGGGCCATGCCCGCTCGCGCGGCCTGATCGTGGTCACCGGCAATCTGGCGGAGTTCCAGCGGGTCGACGGCCTGCGCTGCGAGGATTGGTTGGCCGAGGCGGGCTGAGGCCTACCGCAGCTCCCCCACATCCAGCCCCGCCAGCGCCCGCGTCAGCGCCTCGGCGTCGGCCGTCAGCCTGGCCAGCCCCTCCGTCGGCTCGCGCGTGGTCTCGTTCATATAGAGCGCGCGGTTGATCTCGATCTGCAGGGCGTGGGTGCGCTTGGCCGGGCGGCCGTAGTGTTCGGTGGTGTAGCCGCCGGCATAGGGGGCGTTGCGCACGACGCGGTAGCCCAGGGCCTCCAGCTCGCGCTCGACCAGGCCGGTCAGCCTGGGCGAGCAGGCCGCGCCGAAGCGGTCGCCCAGCACGATGTCGCACGGCCCGCCGCCCTTGGCTCTCTGGCCGCGCGCGGCGGCGGCCGGCATCGAGTGCCAGTCGATCAGCACCGCCGCGCCGTAGGCGGTCCGCGCCGCCGCCAGCTGGCGGTCCAGGGCGTCGTGATAGGGGCGATGGGCCAGCTCGACCCGGTCCTTGGCCTCGGCGAAGGTCAGCTTGCGGGCATAGATCGGCCGGCCCTCGCCGGCGATGCGCGGGATGGTGCCCAGGCCCGCCGCCACCCGGGCGGTACGGCCGCGGGCGTAATCGGGCAGGTCGCCCTCGAACATCGCCGGGTCCAGCTCCCACGGCTCGCGATTGAGGTCGACATAGGCGCGGGCGAAACGGGCGCGGATCAGGCTGGCGCCCAAAGCGGGGGTCCCGGCCACGATGCGGTCGACAAAGGCGTCCTCGGAGGCGCGCAGGGTCTCGAGCGGCAGGCGGGCGGCCGAGGTCATGTCGGCGGGATAGACGTCGCCGGAGTGGGGCGAGGCGAACACCAGGGCTGTCGGCGGCGGCGCGCCGGCCGGGGCGCCGCGCGTGATCTCGAACGCCGGCCCGCTGAGGGTCTCCAGCGGCGCGGTCAGCGATTCATCGCCGGAGAGGGGCCGCCAAGCGCTCATGGCGCCATCATCGAAGGCGGGCGGGTCGGGGTCAAACGCGAATAGTTCGCAACCGCCAGAATGAGGCGATCCGTCCACAAGCCAGATGTCGCCCGCGACGATTAGGTTCATCCCCGATTTACGCTCCGCGCGGTAAGGTGGCTCCTCTATCGACGCACATCTTCCGGACACGTGACCTGATGGCCCGCATCCTCCTCGCCGAAGACGACGATTCCCTCCGCGGCTTCCTGGCCCGGGCGCTGGAACGCGCCGGCTTCGAAGTCCAGGCCTGCGCCGACGGCGAGGAAGCCGTCCAGCACCTGGAAGCGCCCTGGGATCTGCTGCTGACCGATATCGTCATGCCCGGCATGGACGGCATCGAGGTGGCCCGCCAGGCCGCCGCCCGCGATCCGTCCCTGCGCATCATGTTCATCACCGGCTTCGCCGCCGTCGCCCTATCGGCGCAGGACCGCGCGCCGGCCGGCGCCAAGGTGCTGTCCAAGCCCGTCCACCTGCGCGATCTGGTCGCCGAGGTGGAAAAGATGATGGCGGCCTAAAAAACTTCGAAAGGCGGCTTGCCTACCGGAAAAGCCGCCGCTATACCCCCACACCTTCCCGGCCGGGACGCTTCTCGAAGCGCTTCCGGTTCGCTTCGGCGGACGCGTAGCTCAGCGGGAGAGCACTACGTTGACATCGTAGGGGTCACAGGTTCAATCCCTGTCGCGTCCACCATTCCCTTTTCTTCTTCAAAATCAAATCGTTAGATCGCTTTTCGGCGATGCGATTCTGGCGCAATTTCAGGCGCTTCCCCACCCCGTTTCCCCCCAGCTTGCCCTCGCAAGGTCATGCCGATCGGCCCCACTCTCACGATCGCAGCTAGGCGTTCAGCAGCCAGCCTGGATACTCGGCCGGCAAGCGGCTGACGGTGTCCAGGCTGGACAAGTCGTCGGCGTCCAGCCTGACTTCGGGCGCCCGCAGGGTCTCGTGTAGTTGCTCGATGCGATTGGCGCCGAGGATGACCGTCGATACGGCGGGTTGCGCCAGCAGCCAAGCGATCGACACCTGCGCCATGCTGCGTCCGTGCTTGCGCGCCACCGTCTCCAGCACTGGGATCAGCGTCGCGCCGCGGACGCGGTTGATCGGCGGGAAGTCGAGCTGGGTTTGTCGGCCGACCTCGTTGCGGGCGTATTTCCCGGTCAGATAACCGCCGGCCAGCGGGCTCCAGACCATGAGGCCCACGCTTTCCGAAGCCAGCAGCGGTAGGATCTCGCGCTCCACGTCGCGCCCGACCAGGGTGTAGTAGGCCTGCAGCGAGGTGATCGGCGCCAGCCGCCGCGCGCGGGTGACGCCGATGGCCTTCATGACCTGCCAGGCGGCCCAGTTGGACAAACCGACATAGCGCACGTCCCCGGCCCGAACCAGGGTGTCGAGCGCTTCCAGCGTCTCCTCGATCGATGTCGCAGGATCGAAGGCGTGGACCTGGTAGAGGTCGATATGGTCCAGCCCCAGCCGGCCCAGGCTGGCGTGACATTCGGCCAGGATGTGTCGGCGGGATGCGCCGCGCCGGTTGGGGCCGTCGCCCATGGCCGAGGCCGCCTTAGTGGCGATCACGACATCATTGCGGGCTATCCCGAGGTTCCTGAGCGCCCGTCCCAGGATCGCCTCGCTGCGCCCGTGGGCGTAGACATTGGCCGTGTCGAAGAGGTTGACGCCGCCGTCCAAGGCGACCTTGACCAGGGCGTCAGCGTCTCCCTGGCCCAGTTGGCCGACCTGGCCCCACAGACCGTCCGTTCCGCCAAAGGTCATGGCGCCGAAGCACAGCTCCGAGACGAACAGCCCGCTGCCCCCGAGTTTGCGCATCCGCATCGCGCGTCTCCTGAAAGGTGAAGGATCGACTAGGCGAGGTTGCGCTGCCGCTCGCCGGTTTGCGCCGCCCGTTCGACGGCCGCCACGAGACGGCTGTTGCGCAAGGCGTGCTGGAAGCCTGGCGTGGTGTGGCTACCCGTGACGATGTCGCGGGCCAGCGAGGCGTAGAGCTCGCCGACATTGATGCTGGCGCCGGTCCAGAACGCCGCCGCGGTCGGCTCCACGCCCGAGGCGACGGGCGCTTCCGGGGCTTCGAACGGCACGCTGGCCGAAAGGGTCAGGTCACCGACCTGCACCCCGGCCAGATGGTCGCCCGTCAGGGTCAGCCAGCCGTCGGCGCCGCGAACCTCGAAGCGGAAGCCGGCCTGCTCAGGGGGCACGCCGGCCAGCACCTGGGCCGACACGGTGGCGCCGCGCGCGGTCGTGGCGATGATGTCGGCGTGGTCGCACACCTCGCGGAAGGAGGTCTCGCCGGTGTCGACCACCTCGATCTCGGGCCAGAGCAGGGCGGTGCGCGCGTCGACCTCGACGATGTCGCCCAGCACCGTCTCGATGACGTCGAGGACATGGCCGACCGTGATGGTCATGAAGCTGGCCCCTGATGCGGACTTGTTGAAGTAGTCGTAGGCGCTGGTGGTCTGCGGGCCGTATCCGAACGTCGTCGCCGTGACCCGCGCCGACAGGATCTGGCCCAGTCGCCCCGAGGCGACCAACTCGGCCGCGCGGCGGACCGAGGGGTTGTGACGCCCCTGCAGGCCGATGGCGGTGTGCAGTGACCCCGCCGCGCCGGCCATCTCCTCCGTTTCGGCCAGGTTCGCGCCCAGCGGGGATTCCGAATAGACCGCCTTGCCCGCCTTCAGCGCCGCGAGGACGAGGGCCCGGTGCGCGGGAACCTTTACGGCGACGGTGACGATGTCGAGGCTGTCATCGGCGATCAGGGCGTAGGGATCGGCGTACCAGCGCGCGATGCCGAAGGCCTCTGCGGCGGCCTTGGCGCTGGCTTCCCGACGGGTCGCCACTGCGGCCAGCTCAAGCAACGGCTGCGTCCGCAGGGCAGGGATGTGGGCCGCGCCCGCCCAGCTAGCGCTGGCGTCAGCGCCGATGATGCCGACGCGCAATTTTCTATCCGACACGTGAGTGCTCCAACCGCTCGATCCCGAGCGCCCTGCGGGCGCCGTCAAAGGAGGTTTAAGAGGGGCGGCGCAGTCGTTGAAATCGATATCCGTGATGCCGCATCATCCAAGGAATGGATGATGCTGGCGCGCAGTCAGTAGTACTGCTGGCGCAGGTCAGCGCAGACCTGCTCGGACGGCAGCCAGACATGCGGATAGGCGCCGAGCAGGCAGGAGCGCATCCAGCGCTGGGCCGGGTGCGCGTCGTTGCGGCGGTGCCAGGACAGGACGAACGGCACGGGGTTCAGGCGCAGGGGAAAATCCAGCACCGCCAGGCGATCGGCGCATCCCGAGCCGGCGACGACGCCTTCCATGACGGTGGCGATCATGTCCGAGGCCGCGACCAACTGAGGTGCAGTCGACATGTGCGGCACGGTCAGCGCCACGCGACGCTTCAGGCCCTTAGTGGCCAGGGCCGCGTCGGCCACATCCAGCCCCTCGTTCTCCGGCGAGACCAGGATGTGCGAAAGCGACAGGAACCGGTCCAGGTCTAGCGGCGGATTGGCCGCCGGGTGATCCCGGCGCAGGATACAGACGAACCGCTCCTGGAACAGGCGGGCGCTGGAGACGCGTCCGGTTTCCGTCGGCGGGATGCCGACCGTCAGGTCGACCTCGGCCGAATCCAGTAGCCGGATGGCGTCGTCGCGGCTGTGATAGTCGCGCACGCGCAGGTTCACGCCGGGCGCCCTGGCGGCCAGGATCGCCAGCAGACGCGGCAGAACCACGGCTTCGGCGTGTCCCGACAGGCCCAGAGAGAAGGTCATGATCGAGGCGGCGGGATCGAAGGTTTGGGTGAACTCCAGGGTCTGCTGGATGCTGCGCAGCGCCTGAGCCAAGGGTTCGGCCAGTTCCTGAGCGCGGGGCGTCGGGGCCAACCCGCCGGGGGCGCGCACGAACAACTCGTCGTCAAGCAGGGCCCGCAGTCGGGTGAGGGCGGCGCTCATGGCCGGCTGGGTCCGGCCGATGCGCGCGCCGGCGCGGGTGACGTTGCGCTCGGCGATCAGTGCGTCGAACGCCACTAGCAGGTTCAGGTCGATGCCGTGCAGGTCCATGGGGTGGCTCATTGGGCGGCGCGATCGGCGATGGCAAGGGTCAAACGACCGCCGAGGGGGTGCGCATCACGCAACCCGGCGTTCCCGGACTGATGCCTTGATCGACGCGCCGGAAGCTCGAGATTTTGATCGTTCGACAGACGGTCCAGGCCCGAGGGGGCCCGGACGAAGAGGAGCCGGCCATGCTGCAACGATCCATCGACCGCGTTACCGTGACGCCGCCGCTCACCCGCGGCTTCGACGGCGAGCGCCACCGCGCCGCCCTGGTCGTCGCCCCCGGCGACCTGCCCGCGACGGACCCGTTCTTCCTGATGGCGGACGACAACATCACCGCGCAGGGCCCGTTCGGCGAAGCCCACCCCCACGCCGGCCTGGAGACCGTCACCTTCATGCTGGACGGGACCATGGAAGACACCGGCGGCCGGCTGGAGGCGGGCGACGTGGAGTGGATGACCGCCGGCAGCGGCATCGTTCATTCCGAGAACGCCCGGGTCTCGACGGGCATGCGCCTGCTGCAGCTTTGGCTGATCCTGCCGGAGGCCGAGCGGAACATGCCGCCCCGGGTTCAGGTCCTGAAGCGCGCGGCCATGCCCGTGCACCAAGAACCGGGCGTCGAGGCCAGGGTCTATAGCGGCCGCCTGGGCGCGCTGGGGGCGCCGACCCTGAACGCCGTGCCCGTCACCCTGCTGGACGTGCGCCTGGATCCTGGCGCGGCCTTCGCGCCGCCGCTGCCTGGCGCCTACAGGGGCTTCGTGGTCATGGTCGACGGCGAAGCCGACATCGGCGGCGTCGCTCTGGCGGCGGGGAGCGTCGGTTGGACCGGGCCCGTCGGCGACGAGGCCAGCGTCCTGCCTCTGAGGGCGACAAGCGCCGGCGCCCGCCTGCTGGTCTATGCGGGCCTTCCGCAGAACATTTCTGTCGTCGCCCAGGGGCCGTTCATCGCCGGATCGCGGGAAGAGCTGGCCGGCTACTACGCCGCTTATCGCGGCGGTCGGTTTCCGCATGCGGGCCGGATGCGTCCGGTCACCGTGTCCTGAACCGTCGAAGGGAGTGCATCATGGCGAAGATCATCCAAATGCGGTCGCCTGGCGATCCTTCGGTCCTCGAGATCGTGCAGGCCGAGATCGGGGCGCCTGGGCCGGGTCAGGTGAGGCTGGTTCAGGACGCGATCGGGATCAACGCCGTCGACGGGCTGGTCCGCAAGGGCCTCTATCCCATGGCGCTGCCAGCCGTCCCTGGCTTCGAGGCGGCCGGGGTCGTTGACGCCGTCGGGCAGGGTGTCACCGCCTTCGCGCCCGGCGATCGCGCGGCCTACTTCTTCGCCCAGGGCGCCTACGCCACCGTCGCGCTGGTCCCGGCTTCGGCGCTGGTGCCGCTTCCTGACGACGTGGACGTCACGACGGCGGCGACCATCCTGGCCAAGGGGCTCACCGCCTGGATGGGCCTGCGGGCGCTGTATGACCTCAATGCGGGCGACACCGCCCTGGTGCTGGGCGCCTCGGGCGGCGTCGGATCTTTGCTCTCGCGATGGGCCAAGGCGCTGGGGGGCGCGGTGATCGGCGTCGCCGGATCGCTCGACAAGCTCGACAAGGTCCAGGCGGGCGCTACGCACGCGCTATTGGCCAGCGATCCGCAGGCCGCCGCCAGGATCCACGAGATCGCCCCGGCCGGCGTCGATGTGGTCTATGACCTGATCGGGCAGGCGACCTTCAACCTGGCCGCCGATGTGGTCCGCGACGGCGGGGTGATCGCGACGATCGGTGCGGCCTCGGGCCAGCCGAAGCCCTCGACCCAAGCGCTGGCGCGTCGCGGCGTCCAGATCCGCGGCGGCGGAACCCCGCAGCATGTGCGCGGGCCGACCGTCGCTGTGGCGACCGGGGAACTGTGGGCGGCGCATCGCGCCGGGCTGTTCGACGACCTGGAGACGGCCCGTTATCCGTTCGACGCGATCGCCCGCGCGCACGCAGACATGGACGCGCGCCGCATGATCGGCCTGCCGGTCCTGATCCCGTAAGAACCCCGCGCCGTCAGATCTCTCGCTCGAACTTGTCGTTGAGGAAGTTCACCAGGGCGCGGACGCGGGCGATGCCCGCGCGCGCCGGCGGCATCAGAATATGCAGGTCCGCGCCTTCATGCGGAAAGTCCGGCAGGATGAGTTCCAACTCGCCGCGTCGCACCAGGTCCTCGACCATGAACATCGGCAAGACAACGACGCCCAGCCCCGCCAGGGCCGAGGACAGCAGCATCTGCCCGTTGTCGGCGCTGAAGCGTGACTTCATGCGCACCTGTTCCCAGCCCTTGGCGCCCTGGAACCGCCAGTGGCCGGCGTCGAAGGCGTAGAGCACCGCCTCATGGGCCAGCAGGTCTGAGGGCTTGGCCGGGCGACCCTTGGCGTCGAGATAGCTGGGACGCGCGACGACACCCCAGCGCACCCGAACCAGCTTCCGCGTGATCAGGATCGAGTCGGGCAGGCGGCCGATCCGTATGGCCAGATCGTAGGCCTCGCTGACCAAGTCGGCCTGGCGATCCTCGAAGCGTACGTCGAACTGGATGCGCGGGTGGAGCATGGCGAACTCCGCCAGCAGCGGCGCCAGGCAGAACTCCCCAAATGTCACGGGCGCTGAGATGCGCAGCAGGCCCGACACCTCGGTCGTCGACTTGACAACCGCCTCCTGCGCCGATTCCAGCTCCGCCAGGCCACTGGCGGCGCGCGCGTGATAGATGCGACCAACGTCGGTCAGGACCGTTCCTCGGGGCGTGCGCGTCAGCAGCACCGCGCCCAACACGGTCTCCAGCCGGCTGACCCGGCGGCTGACGATCGACTTTGCCACCCCCAAACGCGCAGCGGCATTGGCGATGCTGCCGGTTTCGACGACGTGGACGAACGCGGTGACGTCCAGCAGGTCTACGCTTGAGGGTTCCGGCATTAGCAACTCCAGGTTCCGACTTGGCCAGCTTTTGCAACATTAGGTCATCGGTATCTTCAAGGGAACAGGGCGACGCGATCGCCGACACGTCTTGCAGGTTCCCATGATCATCCCCGGATCCACGCCTCATCTCGCTCTCGCCGCCGTGCTTGAAGAGAAGGACGGGCCGTTCGTCATCAAGCCCGTAACGCTGGAAGCGCCGCGTCCGGACGAGGTGCTGGTGCGGATGGTGGCGACAGGCGTCTGCGCGACCGACGCCCATGTCCGCCAGCAGGCGATGCCCACGCCCCTTCCGGTCGTCCTGGGCCATGAAGGCGCCGGCGTCGTCGAACGGGTCGGGGCCTCGGTCACCCATCTCCAGCCCGGCGACCACGTGGTCCTGTCCTATCATTCGTGTGGGCACTGCAAGCCGTGCCTGTCGTCCCACGCGGCCTATTGCGACAAGGTCTGGGAGGCCAATTTCGCCGGCGCGCGGCTGGACGGTTCGGTGGGGGTCAGCGCCGAGGGCGAGGGGCGTCTGCATGCCCACTTCTTCGGCCAGTCCTCGTTCGCAACCCGTGCGCTGGCCCATCAGCGCAACGCCTTCAAGGTTCCCAAGGACGTCCCCCTCGAGATCCTGGGACCGCTGGGCTGCGGCTTCCAGACCGGCGCCGGGGCGATCCTGAAGGCGATGCAGGTCCCGGTCGGGGCCAGTGTCGCGGTCTTCGGCGCGGGCGCGGTGGGCCTGGCGGCGATCATGGCGGCCAAGATCGCGGACGCGGCGTCGATCATCGCCATCGACATCAACCCCGAGCGGCTGAGCCTGGCCTTGGAACTGGGGGCCACTCACGTGGTCAATGCGCGCGAGACGTCCAATGTCGCCGCGGCGCTGAGGGGGATCGAGGCCAGGGGCGTCGAGTTCGTCCTCGACACCAGCGGTCGCAAGGAAAATCTGAATGCCGGGATCGCCGCCCTGGCCCCCATGGGGCGCTTCGGCTTCGTCGCCTTCAACGATCACGCGGGGGCGGTTCTCGACGCCGCGCGCCTGACCGTGGGCCAGACGCTGCAAGGCATCATCCAGGGCGACGCCACCTCGGCGCTAATGATCCCGGAGCTGATCGGCCTCTATCGCAACGGGCGCTTTCCGTTCGATCGGCTGATCCGCTTCTACCCGTTCGCCGACATCAATCAGGCCTTCGACGACGTCGCCAAGGGGCGGGTCATCAAGGCCGTGCTGCGCTTCGACGCCGTGGCCGTCTGAACGTCCATCGCCCCTCCAAGCAGAAGGAAGCAACACCATGTGTGACCATCATCAAAAGAAGATCGCGGCGACCGACACCCCCGCGTTCTACGGCATCGACAATTACGGCTTTCCCCTGGCCGGGGAGCATCCCGCCGACCCGCCGTCCTATTATCCGCCCTACTTCACCAGCGAGCGCTTTCAGAAGCTGGGCTACCATGTCGAGGAGTTGCGCGACGGGTTCTACTGGGTCACCAGCGGCGGCTATGACGCGGCCTTTGTCGTCACCGAAGACGGCGTGATCGCCATCGACGCGCCCCCGACCCTGGGCGAGAACATGCTGGCGGCGATCGGCGACGTCACCGACAAGCCCGTCACCCACGTGATCTACAGCCACTGGCACAGCGACCACATCGGCGCGGCCTCGGTCTATGGACCCGCCGTCGAGATCGTGGCCCACGCTATCACCAAGGAGCTGCTTGAGCGCTTCCCCGATCCGAACCGCCCGATCCCGACCCTCACCTTCGACAAGGACCACACGCTGACCGTCGGCGGGGTGACCTTGGAGCTGTCGTACAAGGGCGAGAACCACTGCCCGGGAAACATCTTCATCTATGCGCCGGCGCAGAAGGTGCTGACCGTTATCGACATCATCAGCCCCGGCAGCGCCACCTTCATGCACTGCGACGCCTCGCAGAACATCACCGGCTGGTACGAGGCCCAGAAGCAGCTCCTGGAGTACGACTTCGACTTCCTGGTCGCGGGCCACCACATGCAGTACGGCACGCCCGATACGGTCAAGGCGTCGATCGAGTACTTCCAGGACGTGCTGGACGGCGCCCAGGCCGCCGTGGACCGCTTCTCGCGCTCGGACGCGCTGGTCAGCATCCTGGACGGCGCAGGCTGGGATCGCGTGTTTGTCGGCACCGAGAACTGGATCAACTCGATGGCCAACTACGCCACCCAGTATGTTCTCGAAAAGAAGAGCAGCAACGGCCAGCTGTGGTCCGAACGGCTGGCGGGCGTGACCACCCAGACCAAGTACCACGCCTATACCGTCCTGGAATCGATCCGCATCGAGCGGGCGCGGCCCAACTATCGTCTGCGCGGCGAGAACCCCCCGCCGTTCCTTACCTGACCGAACGTCCGGCCGCGCCGCGTCGCTCTTCGAGGCGGCGCGGCTAGGACCAGGCCGCCATCCGGCGACAAATCCCTCGTCCGGGGTTGAGCGCGCGTGAAGCCAAGACCAACCCAAATTGACAGACCGCAGGAGTGATCATGCGCGTGCAAGACGTTCGTTCGACCGCTATCGACCAGATCGAGTTTGGCGGTGTTGTCGTCCCCAACGGATCGATCGCCGCCTTCCTGGCCAACGCCGCATTCCTGCGGCAGCCGGGCATCTGCCGCGACGTGCGCGACGCGGTGCTGCGCGACATCTTCGATGCGCTCCCAGGCCTGCAGGCGGTGGGATTGTTCGAGGTCTTCGAGATCCGGGATCCCGCCCTCCGGGCCTTTGTGCGCGCCTGCTCGTGAGGCGCGCCGAATGTCTGACATCGACATCCCAAATCCCAAGGCGGGGCCCACGGCCACTGACTGGCGGGCGATCCTTTCTCTGAGCTTCGGGGTCTTTGGTCTGGTTACGGCCGAACTACTGCCGGTGAGCGTCCTGACGCCGATGGCGGCCGACCTTAAGGCCTCGCACGGCGCGGTGGGACAGGCCGTCACGGCCACGGCGGTTGTCGCCGCCTTTGCCGGCCCTCTGGTCGTTCTGGGCTCGGGGCGGATCGATCGGCGGCTTCTCGTCTGGGTGTTCATGGTCCTGCTGGCGCTGTCCAGCCTGATGGCGGCGCTCGCCACAAGCCTGCCGATCCTCCTGTTGGCCCGAGGGCTTCTTGGCTTCGCGCTAGGCGGCTATTGGGCGATGATGACGGCCTTGGCGCTGCGCCTGGCGCCCCATGACGCGTCGCGTGCGGTGTCGATCATCGTGATGGGCGTGTCGGCCGCTACGGTCTTCGCCGCGCCCGTCGCCGCCATGCTCGCCGCCTGGGGCGGCTGGCGATCGACCTTCCTCGTGTTGGCGGGCCTTGGCCTCGTCGCCCTGGCGGTGCAGGTCGTCGCCTTGCCGCGGTTGCCGTCAAGCGGCCCAACGGGCCTGCGGTCTCTTCTCGCCGCGCTGCAGCGGCCTGCCGTCCTACTCGGACTGGGCGTTTCGATCACCGTCGTCTCGGGCCATTTCGCGGGCTTTACCTTTATTCGTCCCTTTCTCGAGCAGATCCCAAAGCTGTCAATATCCGCCATTTCGATGACGTTGTTGGTCTTCGGCGGAGGCGGTTTCCTCGGCAACATCGCCGCGGGCGCACTGGCCGCGCGACATCCCGCCTGGGCGCTCGGCGGTTGCGCGCTTCTGATTGGCCTTGCCGCCCTGATGCTCGTGTTCGCGGGGCGCTTGCCGACTGTGGCGATCCTCGCGACGGCGATCTGGGGCCTAGCCTTTGGCGGCGTCCCGGTTTCGGCGGCGATCTGGAACGCGCGCGCCGCGCCTGACCTGACCGAGAGCGCAGGCGCGCTCATGTCTTCGGCCTTTCAGATCGCCATCGCCGGCGGCGCCGTCATAGGCGGTGCGCTGGTCGACCAAGCCGGCCCCTCAGGAGGCCTCGCCTACGCCGCTACGGCCGTCCTCGCCGGCAGTCTCGTCATGCTCGGCCTAAGCCGATCCAAACTTCGCACCCAAGGAGACCTCTGAAGATGGCCCGGAAGAAAACAGTTCTCGTGCTCGGCGGCAGCCGTGGCATCGGCGCCGCGATCGTGCGGCGTTTCACGGCGGATGGCGCCGCGGTGACCTTCACTTATGTCGCATCCGCCGAGGCGGCCGACGCGCTGGCGCGGGAAACCGGCGCGATCGCGGTGCAGACCGATAGCGCTGACCGCGATGCGGTCATCGCGCGGGTGCGCCAGAGTGGGCCTCTGGACGTCCTTGTGGTCAATGCCGGGATCGTCGTCTTCGGCGATCCCTTGACGCACGACCCCGATGATGTCGACCGACTGTTCCAGGTCAATATTCACGCGCCCTTCCACGCTGCCGTCGAAGCTGCGCGGAATATGCCTGACGGCGGGAGGATCATCGTGATCGGCTCCGCCAATGGAGACCGCATGCCGTTGCCGGGCATGGCCGCCTACGCGCTGAGCAAGTCGGCCATGCAGGGGCTGGCGCGCGGGCTGGCGCGCGATCTTGGTCCGCGTGGAATCACGGTGAATGTCGTTCAGCCGGGTCCAATCGAGACGGACCTAAGCCCGCCGGAAGGCGCCCTGAAGGACCTCATCCATAGCTTCATGTCGATCAAGCGCTACGGCCGTCCTGAAGAAGTCGCCGCGCTGGTGGCTTGGCTGGCGGGCCCGGAAGCGAGTTTCGTTAGCGGCGCCATGCACACCATAGACGGCGCGTTCGCAGCCTAGCGTCGCAACAAGGCCACGCTCGGGGTTGTCCGACCTTGGCGGTGAGCGCTTCGGGTCTTCAATTCCGCTCGCGCGCAATGCGGTCGAGCCGTATTCAGAGCTTGTTTAGCGTTTGCTCTTGCCGGCCTAGAAATATCGGCCGCCGGCCTGGTGACGCCGCCAGCGCGTCTCGCTTTGCGGTTCGGCGATACGCGACCAGCTGCGAGCGCCGGGAACGAGATCGGACGCCCGGAGCACGACCGGCGACCAGGCCGCGCCGCCGCGCTCGTCGCGAAGCTGGAAGCTCACCGTCGGATCCGGTCCGGTCAGGTCGAAGTCCAGCAGACCGAAGTTCACATCGGCGGAAAACGGCGGCCGCACGCGCGGTATTGGACGGTTGTCGAGGTAGGTCGTCGACGTGTCCTGCGCCAGCGGCGAGCTGACGAACTCGTAAAGGTCGTAGGCCTGGGGGCTCTCGGTCAGGAGGGCGTTGGCCTCGCCATAGTGGGTGTCGCCCGACACGAGGAGGACGCCCGGAACGCCGGCGATCACCTCGAACAGTCTCTTGCGCTCGTGGGTGAACGCCGCCCAGGAGTCCGCGCCCGGCCCCTTGGCGTCGGTCCAGCCGGAACCCGAGATCAGCACCTTGAAGATGGCCTTGGAGGCCCGCAGACCCTTGACGAGCCAATCGAACTGGGGCGCGCCCAGCATGGTCTTGGCCGGCGTGTCGGGATCCTCGTTCGGATCGCGGTGGTAGCGGACGTCGAGGAAGAAGAACGCCACGCCGCCGATTTCGCAGTGGAAGAAAGCGCCCGGCGTCCCCGTGATCCCGGCGGATGGATTAGGCCAGTAGCGGATAAAGGTCTCTAGCGCGCCCTCCCGATGCGGATGGCGCCGGTCATGGTCGTTCATGCCGTAGTCGTGGTCGTCCCAGATGGCCAGCTGCGGGGTCTGCGCCAGGAAGGCGCGGATCTCGGGCAGGTCGCGCTGGCGGCGGTGCTCCTCGGCGGTGATGGCGGGGTCTGGACTGTCGGCGTAGACGTTGTCGCCGACCCACAGGAAGAGGTCTGGCCGCGCCGCCTCGATCGCTTGCCAGATCGGCTGCACCGGATAGCGCGCCCGCCGCGCGCAAGAGCCGAAGGCGATCCTGAATCTCCTCGGATCAGCCTCTTCGACCCGTAAGCGATAGGGCTGGCGATTGACGTCGTCAGGGTTCGGTCGGCCATTGATCAGCACGCGATAGACATAGTCGGCGCCGGGGCGAAGGTCCGTCAGCCTATGAGTCTGGGCGAAGTCCTGGGCGGCGCTGGCCTGGAGCGGTTCGCTGCGTCGCGCCGTTCGGAAGCCTGGATCGGTGTCGTATTCGATCGCCACCAGGTGCTCGCCGCTGACCCGGGTCCAGATGGCCATCGCGCCGGGCTGACGCCAGCCCAGCAGCGGACCTTGCATCAGGCGTGGGATGCCCGCCCACTGCACATTCGACTGTGCGGCGGCGCGCAGCGGCAAGGCCGAGAGGCCCGCGGCGACCAGGGTGCGACGATCCATGGCGGTGATCCCGGAGAGGGCGCGCCCGGCGCGAGGGCCGGGCGCGGACAGGCGGTTAGAAGGTGAACTGCAGGCCGGCGTTGAACTGCGGCCCGTAGTAGGTGACGCTGGTCGGCGTCGAGCGGCCGCCCTGGTAAAGCACCGTCGGCTCGTCGGTCAGGTTCTTGACGTTCAGGAACAAGGTCTGGCCGCGCATGACCTTCAGCTTGACGGCCAGATCCAGCACGGAGACCGCAGCGTAGTAGCGGTCGGTGGCCAGGTCGACGCCCACCGATTCCAGGCGCTTGGGCAGTCGGTTGTAGGAAAGGCGGATATCCAGCGGGCCTTTGACATAGGAGAGAATGCCGTTGAAGGCGTATTTGGGCGAATTGGCCAGCGGCAGGGATTGCGGACGGCCTGGATAGGTCGCGTCGGTGTGCAGGTAGGTGAAGTTGCTCTCTACGCCCAGGCCGTCGAACGGCGCAGGCAGGAAGTCCAGCGACTGCACCCAGGCGGCCTCGAAGCCGAGAACCTTGCCGCCTTCGCCATTGACGCGGGTGCGCTCGTCGACACCGTCGGCGGCGATCCGTGACGAGCTGAACACGAACTTATCGATATCCTTGTAGAATACCCCGCCCGAGATCAGGCCCAGCGGCGGGAGGAAATATTCGGCGGTCAGGTCGAGGTTCAACGACTCCGCCGGCACGAGATCGGGATTGCCGATGACGCGCTGGTTGGCCTGCGGGTTTTCCTGGCTTGAAGCGACGAGGTCGCCCTGCGGCGGGCGCGAAATGGCCTTGGTCGCGGCCGCGCGCACCACCAGTCGGTCGTCGGCGCTGGTATAGCGCGCCTGCAGGCCGGGCAGGACGTTGGTGTAGCTGTTTGCGGCGGTCAGGGGCGTGGAGGTGACGGTGTTGCCGACCGTAGTGACGCGATTGGCGACGCTGCCGACGTCGGTGCGTTCGACCCGCACGCCGCCTAGCAGATTCAGCCGACCTATATCGACATCGGCCTGGATATAGCCGGAATAGATGTTCTCGCTGATCGAGAAGTCGGCGTTCTCGCGGGTCTGGTTCGTGAAGAGCGCGGCCGCGGCGTTCTGGGTGAAGGCGGCCGGATTGTTCTTTTGCAGCGCCAGATACGCCTGCCAGCTGGGGAAGTTCGGCAATAGCTGGGCGCGGCCGTCAGACTTCGGCATGAAGTCGGAATTGACGTAGGTCTCCAGCAGGCCGCTCGCCGCCACGCCCGTCAGGCCGCTGTAGCGCACGGTCAGCGGCTGGGCCTGGGAGGCGTTTTTCCAGCTGGCGCGGAAGCCGGCGTCGACATGCCAGGGGAAGCGGCCGTTCACGACGTCACGGCCGGCGTGGCCGTCGACCGTCCATTCGTCTTCGACGCGCGGCACCTGGTTGGCGTCGAACTGACGAAAGGTCAGCAAGGCGGGGTTTTTGATGTCGACTGCGTTGTCGACGCGAAAGGCCGGGAAGTCGGGCGAGGACTTGTCGTAGGTCAGGTTGACGTTGTTGATCGAGTTGGTGATCTGCAGGGTGCGCGGGTACTGCTTGCGCGCCTTGGAATAGGCGACCCGGCCGCCCATGTTCCAGCTGCCCATGGTCTGGTCGATCCCCCCATAGTACATCTGAAAGACGTTCTTGGGCTCGCGGTAGAAGGTGATCTGGTCGATCCGCCCGCCGGTCGACGAGCCGCCATTGGCGGTGACGTTGAACTGGGTCGCGACATTGGGCCGGTAGTCCGTGCCCCGCTGGTTCAGCTCGCGAAAGTCGTAGCTATACAGCGCCCGGAAGAAGAGCTTGGTGTCGGCGCCGGGGCGGTAGTCCAACGACAGGCCCGCGCCGATCCGGTCCTTGATCTCGTTACGGTCGTAATAGAACGAGCGATTGATCGCGGCGATCTGGTTGGCCCCGATCGTGTAGGCGGTCTCGACCGTGTCATAGCCGCGTTGGTCGTGGAAATAGTCGAAAGAGGCCAGGACCCCGAACTGGTCGTCGGCGCCGAAGGTGTCGGCCAGGGTGACGCCGACCTCCTTGTTCCAGCTCTTGCCGCGCTCGTTATAGGTGCCGCCCACATGGCCCTTGATCAGCCGGCCGTTGGTGTCGAAGGCCGAGGGCGTGATCAGGTCGACCGTGCCGCCGATGGCGTCGGAGGACATGTCGGCGGTCGGGGATTTGATCACCTGCACCCGGGCCAGCATGTTGGACGGAAAGCTGTCCAGCGCGATGTCGCGGTTGCCGTCGACATTGGTCATCCGCAGGCCGTCGACCGTGACGGTGTTGTACTGGGGCGAGAGGCCGCGGATCGTGGCGGTGCGCTGCACGCCGGCCCGGGTCTCGACCGAGACGCCGGGCAGGCGCACCAGAGCATCGCCGATATTGCCCTCGCGGATCTGGCCCAGCGCGTCGGCCGAGACCACGGTGCGCAGGCTGGCGGCGCTGCGCTGCAGGTTGATCGCCTGGGCCTGGCCCCGGGCGCGGGCCACGACCACCAGCGCGTCGATATCGCTCTCGGCCCGCTCGTTCGGCTTGAGGCGGAACTCCCTCTCGACCGGTTCGCCGCCCACGGTGATCGCCGCCTCGGCCGGGCCGTAGCCGGCGTAGCTTACCGTGATCGCATAGGCGCCCGAACGGACATTGGTGAAGGCGAACCGGCCCTCGCGGTCGGTGGTCGTGCGGCGCGTCGAACCCTTCAGCTGCACCATGGCCCCGGCCAGCGGCTGGCCATCGGCGGCGCTGCGCACTCGGCCGCCGACCGAGCCCGCGCCAACATTGACGGCGGTCAGGGAGAAGGTGCGACCGTCGGCGCTGACGCGCTTGATGCCGACGCCGGTGCCGGCCAGCAGGGCGGTCAGGGCCTGGGTCGGGGTCGCGACGGCCGCCACCCGGTTGGCCTGCTTGCCGCGCACCAGGGTCGGCGTATAGAGCACCTGAACGTCGGCCTCGCGGGCGAAGGCGGCCAAGGCGTCGCCCAACGGCCGGCGCTCGATCGAGAAGGTTCGGCTCGGCTGGGCGGCCACGGCCGCGGCCGGTGGGATCAGGGCCAGGCTGGCGCAGAAGGTCAGCAGCGCCAGCTTGCGCATGCGGTTGGAAGGCTTGTCGGTCACGGTCTATCCCCCGGAAATGCGAGCCAGCGGCTCACTCGGTCCAAGGAACGAGACGCGTGTTCCAACCCTCAACTTGTCGGAAAAATTTCACAAACCGACGTCAGGTGATGCGCCAGCGCCGAGGGCCCATCGGTTCGACCTTGAGGTCCAGTACGTCCTCCAGCGCCTGCGGGAAGTCGCTAACCCCGTCGTAGCGGAACGAACCGGAGATGGTCAGCTCGCCGGCGGCGCGGTCGGTGATCACGAACTGATCGGCCGAATAGCGATTGAACGCGGTGACCACCTCACGCAGCGGCTGGTCGTGGAAGGTCAGGCGGCCGGCGCGCCATTCGGTGGCCATGACGATGTCGACCGCCGACACGGTCTCGCGCCACAAGCGCTGACCTGCGACCAGATCATGCCCGCCCACGGTCAGCACGCCCTCCGTCACCACGAACTCTGGCTCGGCGCCGAGCAGGGTGACCTGGAAGGCGCAGTCGCGAGCCTGGGCGATCAGGCGGCCGGCCCGGACCTCCAGATCGGCGGCGTCGACCGCCTTTACGAAGGCCTGGCCGGCGGTGAGCTCCACAGCGCCGCGCTCGCGGATGAAGCGGCTGGACGCGCGGCTGAGCGGCGCCAGGATCAGCGACGACCCGTCGGGCAGGGTGGTGGTCAGCCGCTGGCCCGCTTTCGTCGCGTAAGCCGCCAAGGCCGGGGTCGGGCGCAGGCTGGCATAGCCGACTAGGCCCACGGCGCAGGCCGCGACGGCCGAGCCGGCGCCGGTGAGCCACTGACGGCGCGACGGACCGCGCGGCGCGGTCTCGGCGGCTAGGCGGCGTTGAATTTCTGGCGTCTTGGCGAAGGCGCCCAGGCCCTCCCAGGCCCCGACGCAGGCGCCGTAGCCCGAGGCGTTGGCCGGGTCGGCTCCCAGCCACGCCTGGAAAGCCGCCTCGTCGTCGGGCGAGACCGGGCCACCGGAGTTGCGACGCGCGAACCACTCGCTGGCGGTCTGGGGAACGAGGCGCGGTAGGTCGGTCATCATGGGAAAGCTAATCCTCTCCCCGCAGAGCGTCCATCGCGCGTCCCACGTGCTTCTCAACCGCACTGACTGAAATGCCCAGTCGCGCGGCGATCTGAGCGTAACTGAGGTCCTCGAAACGCCGCAGCATTACGACACTGCGGGTCCGGGGCGGCAGGGCGTCTAGCGCGGCCAGCACTTGGCCGAGCTGTTGACGCGAAGCCAGGGTCTGCTCGGGTCCGGGCGCTTCATTCGCCAGCTCTAAGTCCGTGACGTCGTCGTGCCGATCCGTGGATCGCGCGACGTCGCGACGGGTCCGATCGCGCGATAGGTTGGCGGCGGCTTGGAAGACGTAGCTATCCGGGTTTTCCAATGTCAGCACGTCGCCCCGACGCAAGAGCCGGGCAAAGAGGTCCTGGACCAAGTCTTCGGAATCCGCGTGCGATCGCGTTCGTCTCTGGAAGAACTTCAATAAGGGCGAACGCAGCCGCCGCGACAGCGCGTCAAAGTCGTTGGCCGTCATGACGAACCGATTCCGCCGAGCGTCTCGGCGCGGCCAGCGACAAGTAGCAGTCGCGCGCCAACCTTTTGCGACAAGCCTGCGCGCCGTTCTGAGGGTCTGTTCTCCGGCGTCAAAGGCCTCACGCCCTGGCAACGTGTGAACAACCTTCTTGGAAACGACACCTAGTCCGGCCGGACCACGAAGGTCCCGCCGCCGGGCAGGCGCCCGGTCTTGATCCAGTCGGCGGTGATGTCGAACAGGCCGGCCGAGTAGGCGCTGGTCGTCGCTTCGGCCGTCTTGGTGCGCTCGATCAGGCCGTGGTCGGCCTTGGGGAACACCACCACGCTCACGTTGCGCCGGCGAGCTTGCAGTTCTCGCAAGATGGCCTGCGTGCCCGCGCTCGGCGCCTGGCGGTCGCCGCCGCCCAGCAGCCACAGCTGGCGGGGCTTGATGGCCTCGATCACCGGGCGAGGCTCGTAGGTGAAGCTCAGGCCCTGCGAGGCCGCCGCGCCGCCGGCCTTGGCGTCGGCGCTGGACAGGGTCAGCAGGATGCCGGTGTAGGAGCGCGGCTGGATGGTCTTCAGCCAGGGCTCGCCGGCGTGCTGGGCGCGGAAGACGTCCAGTTCGGCAAAGCCCTCCTGGAAGTTGGAGCGGACGATCCGGGCGGTCAGGGCGGTCAGCGTCGCCGCCTTGGCCAGGTCCGCCTCCGGAAAACCGGCCTGGCGCAGCTGGTCCTCGACCACCTCGCGGTCCTGGGCGACCGGGCCCTCGGCCATGGCGAAGGCGGGGATGACGAAGTCCAGCGGCGTCAGGGTCGCCGCCAGCGGCGCGACCCAGCCGCCCTGGCTGCCGCCCAGCACCCCGACCTTGCGGACGCCCGGCGCCAGGCGGCGGGCTTCCTTGACGGCGGCGGCGGTGTCTCGCGCTCGCACGTGAAAATCGGCCGACGGTGCGCCGCCGGACGTGCCCGTGCCGCGCTTGTCATAGACAAAAACCGCCACGCCGCGCCGGGCCAGCTCGTACTGCCAAATGGCATCATCCGTTGACGGATCATTATTGGAGCCGTCGATCCACACCGCCACGGCCTCGGGCCGGCCGGATGGCATGACCAGCTTGCCGTGCAGGCTGACGCCGTCGCTGGAGAACGTCGTCTCCGTCTCGGTCAGCGGCAGGCGCGCGCCCTGTTCGCCAGTGAACTTCAGGCGGCCGGTCTCGCAGGGCTCGAAGACGACGCTCAGCGTCCCGGCGGAGTAGGCGCCGTCCGCGCCTTCGCGCAGCCGGCCGAACGCGCCGCTCGACAGCGTGTAGCGGAGATTGCGGGCGTGGCCGCCGTCGCCGGTGATGGTCACCACCCTGCCGGCAGGCAGGGCGTAGGCGCCGAGCCGGCACCGCAAGGCCGTATCCAGGCGGGTCTGCGGAACAGCGTCAAGCTGGGGCGAGGCGGCCGCGACGGCGAGCGCGGCGGCGAGAAGGGCGAACATGGTCGGTCTCGGTGTTGAAAAGGTTCGCCGCCTCCTCGTCGACCCCGCCCCCGTTCGCCAGCCCCGCTTTCGCGAACGGCGCCGGGGCTTCGCGAACCGGGCGCCTACCGCGTCTGCGCCGTCACGCCGCTGACCCGCACCGGCGAATTGTACTCGCGCGCGCTCTTGATCACGTAGGCCTTGAAGGCGTCGGCGGTCTTCAGCGTCGGGCCTTCGCTCCAGGCGGCGGCGATCATGTACTCGAACCTGTTGTCCTTGGTCGGGGCCACCTTGAAGACGTGGTTGCCCTGGCGTTCGGGGCTGGAGACATAGATCGGCTTATAGGCGTCGCGGACGACCAGGGCCGAGCCGGCATAGTCGATGCGGAACCCGTTCTGCACGGCCTCCTTGTCGTCGGGATTGCGCACCAGCTCGCTGCCGCCGGTGATCGCCACGCCGCCCTGCTGGTAGAGGATTTCCTCGGGGGCGTGCTTGCGGATGCCCGCCGCCCACGCCGCGCCCTTGGCTTTCGGGGCGAAGGTCTTGAACGTCACGCGGGCCGTCGAATAGTTCTGGCCGGCATAGGCGGCGTAGAGCTGCTCGACCTCGTAGCGGCCCTTGCCGCTGTCCCAGTTCATGGTCTTGACGCGGATCATGCTGCGCAGCGGGCCGTTGGTCACGACCTCGAAGGCGTAGCGGGTGTCGGTCAGGCCGTTGCCGTTGAAGCGGTTGGCCTGGTCGGACCTGGGTGTGAAGCGCGGGCGCGACAGGGCGTTGGGCTTGGCCGGGTCGTCGAACACCCCGATGCCGCCGCCGCCGAAGCTGTCGTCCACCGACATGATGTCCGAGCCCAGCTTGGGATCGATCCGCGACACCGCATAGCCGTCCAGGTTCTCGCCATACAGGCGTGGCGACATCAGCATCGGCGCGCGCTTGCCATAGACGTCGGCGTCGGTGGGGAACCACAGCTTCCAGCCGACGGCTTCGGATTCCCAGAAGGGCACGGTGTGGCGCATGTAGCTGCCGATGCCGGCATGGGTGCGGTGCGGGTTCCAGCCGCGCTGCTGGAAGCCGCGATAGATGTAGATCGTCTTGGTCTCGTGGGCCTTGAGATCGACTTGGAAGAACAGCTCGTCCCACAGGCCGTCGGCGTTCAGGTCGTCCAGCTGGTAGTCGACGGCCCGGCCATTGGTCTCGGCCAGGTGGCCGTGCGGGCCTTCCATGGCCTGGCGTTCGTGGTCGGGGGCAGGGCGGGGCGTCCCGTCGGGATCGACCAGGGTCACGGTCAGGGCCTGGGCGCCGCGCAGCATCGGCAGCTGCTCGGGCGTCAGGGTCACGGGGCTGTTTACGCGATCCTCGTCCAGGTCGTTGGTGACCTGGATGGCGATGCGCTGGGTCGGGGCGAAGGCGCCTTGCGTGTACCAGGGGCGGTCGGCGGCATGAGCTGCGCCGACAAGGGTCAGGAACAGGGCCGAAGTCGCGAAGAACCGGCGATCGATAAGCATGCGGAGCCTCCCTTGACGCGGCGCCATCAAAGGCGACGCGTCAAGGGAAGGCAAGCTGATATACTCATCATACCAGCTTCCGTTTCGAGGCTTGAACGCTATTGTGCGGGCGGCCGCTTCGATGCGCCAGTTACGTCTGATTTCATTCGGGGAGAAGCGGCGTGAACAAACGCCCGGTCGCGCTGGGTCTGATCCTGGCTCTGAGCGTCAGCCACGTCGCCCTGGCGGCGGACGCCTTGCGCGACGGCTTCCAGACCCCGCCTGCCGAGGCGCGGCCGCAGGTCTTCTGGCAGTGGATCAACGGTAACGTCACCCAGGAAGGCGTCCACCTCGACCTGGAATGGATGAAGCGCGCCGGGATCGGCGGCTCGATCCTGTTCGACATCGGCTTCGGTTCGCCGCCGATCCCGCAATATGTCGAGAAACGCATCGGCTACGGCTCGCCCGAGTGGAAGGCGGCGGTGCGCTACGCGGCCGCCGAGTCCAGGCGGCTGGGCCTGCAGTTCGGCATGCAGGCCGGCGGCGGCTGGAGCGAGACCGGCGGGCCTTGGGTGAAGCCGCAAGAGGCGATGAAGAAGCTGGTCTGGAGCGAGACCGTCGTCTCCGGCAAGGGCCCGATCACGCTGGCCCCGCCGCCCGGCGTCAGCGGGCCGTTCCAGGACTTGCCGATCACCGCGCGCTTCGCCGAGCCGAGGCTCTATCGCGATGTCGCCGTGGTCGCCTGGCGCGAGGACGCCGCGCTGGCCGTCGCGGAGGTGACTTCCAGCGCCGGACCGGTCGCGGCGGCCAAGCTGGTCGACGGCGCCTACGCCGCGCCAGCGGTCGAGAAGGTGGCCGGCGAAGGCTGGGTGTTGCTGCGCTACGCCAAGCCCGTCGACGCCCGCGCGGTGACCGTCGCGGTGAACGGCGTCATGCCCGATGGCGTGGTCGAGGCCAGCGATGATGGGAAGTTATTCCGTACACTAATAAATCTGCCGGGCGAGGCCCGCCAGGGCCTGCCGGTCCGCACCTTGGCCTTTACCAAGACCACGGCCAGCGTCTTCCGCCTCCGTCTGGCGGCGGACGCCAAGCCAACCACCGTGACCGAGTTCGCCGTCCACGCCGACCCTCGCGTCGACCGCTTCCAGGAGAAGGCCGGCTGGGGCGTGCTGACCGACAACTGGGCCGCCGCGACCCCGGCGACGGACAAGGCCATCGCGCCGGACGGCGTGCTGGACCTGACCAGCCGCCTGAAGGCCGACGGGACCCTGGACTGGACGCCGCCCGCCGCAGGCCGCTGGCGCGTGGTCCGCTACGGCTGGTCCCTGACCGGCCGCCGCGACACGCCCGCCGCCGCCGAGAGCCTGGGGCTGGAGGTCGACAAGCTGAACGCCGACCACGTCCGCGCGCACATGAAGGGACTGCTGGAGCCGCTGAAGGCCCAGCTGGGCGACCTCTATGGCCAGGACGGCCTGGGCTTCGTCATCACCGACAGCTGGGAGGTCGGGCAGCAGAACTGGACCGAGGCCATGGCCGCCGAGTTCCAGGCGCGGCGCGGCTACGCCCTGACGCCCTGGCTGCCGGTGCTGGCCGGCCGGGTGGTGCGGAGCGCCGAGGCGTCGGACCGCTTCCTGGCCGATTATCGCCGCACGATCGCCGACCTGCTGACCGAGCGCCACTTCGCCGAGATCACCAAGATCCTGCATGAGGAAGGCCTGCGCTACGACGCCGAGGCGCCGGGCGTGGATCTGCCGACCATCGCCGACGGCCTGCAGGCCAAGGGCCGGGTCGACGTGCCCATGGGCGAGTTCTGGGTCTATCCGGAGGGCAAGCCGCCGCCGGCCGCGCACATGGCTGATGTCAGAGAGGCCGCCTCGGCCGCCCACGTCTATGGCAAACAACTGGTCGGGGCCGAGGCCCTGACCTCCATGGGCGAGGACCCCTGGCGCACCGGCCCCTGGCAGCACAAGCGCATCGTCGACCGCTACATGGCCGAGGGGATCAACCACTTCGTCCTGCACACTTCGGCCCACCAGCCGTTCACCGACCGCAAGCCGGGCATGACCCTGCGCCAGTACGGCCAGCACCTGTCGCGCAACGAGACCTGGGCCGAGGGCGAGATGCGGGCCTGGACCGACTACCTGGCCCGCAGCGGCTGGATGCTGCGGCAGGGCAAGCCGGGGGCTGACATCGCCTATTTCCAGGGGGAGGACGCGGCGACGGCGCTGCCCTATGTCGAGGGCGGCAAGCCGGCTCTGCCGGCCGGCTGGGACTTCGACTATCTGGACGCCGAGAGCCTGATCCAGCGGATGACGGTGAAGGACGGCCGCCTGGTCCTGCCGTCGGGCGCCAGCTATGCGGCGCTGGTCATCCCGGCGCGCGTCGAGCGGCTCAGCCTGCCGGCGCTACGCAAGCTGGAGGCCCTCACGGCGGCCGGCGCTTTGGTCATCGGCGAACGGCCCAAGGCCTCGCCGACCCTGTCGGGCGGCGCGGCGGCGGACACCGAGTGGAAGGCGCTGGTCGACAAGCTGTGGAGCGGCCCGGTTCGCACGGGCGCGGTCGAGGCCGCCCTGGGTTCACCGGCGATCACTGGCCAGGGCGACAGCCTGGTCTGGACCCGCCGAGTGCTGGACGACGGCGAGCTCTATTTCGTGGCCAACACCAGCGGTCAGTCCCTGGAGATCGCACCGTCGTTCCGCGCGGCCGGCAAGGCCCCGGAACTCTGGCGCGCCGATACCGGGCAAGGGGAGCCGGCAGCGTTCGCCCAGCGTGACGGCCGCACCGAGGTCCCGCTGGAACTGGCGCCGTACGACGCGGTGTTCGTGGTCTTCCGCACGCCGACCACCGAGACCTCGCGAACAGTCGCGGCCGCGACCCCAGCCGTGGCCCACTCCGTCGACGGTCCGTGGACCGTGAAGTTTGAACCGGGCTGGGGCGCGCCAGTCAGCGTGACTCTGCCGAAGCTCGCCTCGTGGACCGACAACGCCGATCCGGGCGTGCGCTACTATTCCGGCGCGGCGACCTACGAGAAGACCCTCGAGGTTCCTCGCGCCTGGCTGAAGGGCCGCGTCCAGCTGGACCTGGGCGAGGTGCGCGAGTTCGCCACCGTCACCCTGAACGGCAAGACCCTGGCGACCCAGTGGAAGCCGCCCTACGCCGTGGACGCCACCGACGCCCTCAAGCCCGGCCGCAACACGCTGAGCATCCGGGTGGTCAACTTCTGGGCCAACCGGATGATCGGCGACCTGCAGCCGGGGGCCAAGCGCTACATCTTCGCCCCCATCCAGCCGTTCAAGCCCGACGACGCCCTGTCGCCGTCGGGCCTGCTGGGACCGGTGACGCTGACGGTCAGCCCGTGAACACCCGCCGTCCGCGTTCGACCGACATCCGGTGCGAGCCGGACAGCGCCGTCGAGCGGGCCTTGATGGTCTGGAGGAACAGCCACTCGCCGGTGACGCGCTGGGGCGTGACCTGGATCATCATGTAGCCGCGCTGGCTGGTGTCGGCCCATTTCAGCTCGGAATTGGCGGCCATGAAGCCTTGCGCCACCACCTTGGGATCGGCGCCCATGTCGCCTTCCATGCCGTTGGAGGTCACCGCCTGGCCGGCGAACTCGACGCCGGCGGGCTGGCCGTCCTCCATGAGGCCATAGGCCCAGGCGTTGTGGCTGTCGCCCGACAGCATGACCAGGTCGGCGTCGGCGGTCTGGGCCGCTTTCAACAGGCGCGAGCGGGCGGCGGGGTAGCCGTCCCAGCGGTCCATCCACATCGGCAGGCCCTGCTGGGCGGCGCGGATGTTGTTCTTGTAGCCGGCGACCTTCTTCTCGTTGACCTCGGGACGCAGCCAGTCGACGGCGTCCTTGGGCATGACCGTACGGCCCAGGATGCCCATGCCGACCAACTGCCAGGCGCCCTTCGTGGCTTTCATCTTGTGAGCCAGCCAGCTCTCCTGGGTCGAGCCCATCATGGTCGCGGCCGGGTCCTTCCAGACGCCGTCGCGGAAGGCCTTCAGCGCCGCGTCCGGATCGGCGGCCCTGAACGCCGCGCCCAGGTCGGCGGGCTTGGTGCGGGCCAAGAGGCGCGACTCGGTGCGGTACAGCGTGGCCAGGGTCCCGATCGAGTACGCCTTCCACGGCTCGTCCGAGACCGGCATCCATTCGCGATAGACCTGCATGGCCGCCGCGCGGCGGATGTTCCAGTCGCCTTCCTTGTCGGGCTGGTGGTTCTGGGCGCCGGCCTCATAGCTGTCATTGGCCGACTCATGATCGTCCCACAGCGCCACCATCGGGGCCAGCTGGTGCAGGTGCTGCAGGTCCGGATCGGCGCGGTAGCTGGCGTAGCGCAGGCGGTAGTCGGCGATGGCCAGGATCTCGGTCACCGGCAGCAGCTGTTCCTTGCGCCCCAAAGCCCAGTCGGCCTCGCGGGTCGAGGCGATGCCGTATTCGTAGATGTAGTCGCCGGTGTGCAGCCACAGGTCCACGTCCTTGCGCGCGGCGGCATGGGCGTAGGCGTTGAACAGGCCCTGGGGCAGGTTCGAACACGAGAAGACCGCCAGGTTGAAGCGGTCGACCTTGCCTTCCGGCAAGGTCTTGGTGCGGCCGACGGGCGAGCGCTCGCCGTTCGGGGCGATGAAGCGGTACCAGTAGACGGTCCCGGGCTTCAGCCCATCGACCGTGATCTTGGCCGTCCAGTCGCGATAAGAGCCCGTGCGCACGACGCCGCCGGCCACCACCTTGGCGAAGTCCGGATCCAGCGCGACCTCGGCTTCGAGCCGGGTGACGCCTTCGTTCATCGGGACATAGCGCGTCCACAGCAGCATCGAGTCCGGACCGGGCTCGCCGCTGGCGACATTGTGGGTGAAGCCGGTGGCGGCGGTGAGCTGGCGGGCCAGGGCCTGGCCGGCGGGCAGCAGCAGGCCCGATAGGCCGAGGCCCCCCATCACCAGGCGGCGACGATCGATCCTCAGAACCATGCGAGGTCTCCATAAAAAGAAAACTCCCGCGGCCGGGCGGGCCGCGGGAGGTGAAGTTGCTCAGGGGAAATCTAGAAGGCGCCCTTGATCCCGATGTTCCACATCGAGCCATAGATGCTGTACTGCTGCACCCGGGTGCGGACGTTGGAATAGACGACGTCCGGTTCGTTGAAGATGTTGCGCCCGGCCAGCATGACCTCGAACTGCTTGTTGATCTTGTAGCTGGCGCTGACGTTCCACAGCTCGCGAGCGGCGCGGTACAGGATGCCGTTGTTGGCGGTGGTCGGGGTGTTGCTGAGCGCGCTGGTGCGGGCCGACGACTGGTAGTTGCCGGTCAGCTGCAGGTCGAACTTGCCGTAACGATACCGAAGGCCCCAGTTGGCCGAGGTCTTGGGCAGGTTCACGCGCTCGCCGTCGGGATCGACCTTGGTGATCGAGCCGCGCAGGCCCAGGCCGCGCAGCGCGCCCGGCAGGAAGGTCAGCTGCTGGTCGTATTCCAGCGTGACGCCCTTGTTGCGGCTGGTGCCCGGCAGGTTCTGGGCGCTGCGGAAGGTGTAGCCCGCATAGTCGGCGGGGTTGTAGCCGACGTCCTCGGGGTTCACGGTCAGGCCGGTGACCTGCATGTCCTGCACGTCCAGCTGATAGGCCGAGATGCCGATCACGCCCGACGGCTCCAGATAATACTGCAGGCTGGCGAAGGACTTGGTCGAGTGCTCGGGCTTGAGCAGCGGGTTCGGCACCGTGACGATCAGGTTGTTGTCGTCGACGGCCACCACGCCGCCCAGGTTGCCGTAGTCGGGGCGCAGGATCGACTGGCTGAAGGCCAGCTGGCCGACCAGCTTCTTGTTGAAGTCGTACTTTACGCCGCCGCTCCAGAACCAGTCGGCGTACGCGCCCTCGCGGGTCGTGTAGGTCCCGTTGCGGTACTGGTACAGCAGGCCGGCGACGGTGCTGGTCGACAGGCCGGCGGCGGTGACCTCCTTGGCCGGGCGGATGTCGGCGACGCGGGCCTGCGTCTTGGTCTTTTCGTAGCGCAGGCCCAGGTCGAACGACGCCTTGCCGATGCGCGGCTGCACCTCGGCGTAAGCCGCGCTGACCTCCTCGCCGATCTTGCGGTTGTTATCCAGCTGGCGCTTCAGGTTGCCGACCGTGTCGGGCACGAAGTACTCGGGGTGCTGGGCGTAGATGTCGTACGTGCCGTAGTTGCTGTCGGCGCGCCAGTTCTGGTCGTTGATGTTGCCGGCGTCGAAGCCGTAGATCTTGAATGCGTAGTTCCTGGTCCAGGGGATGACGGCTTCCGGCGCCTTCTGGGTCAGGTCGCCCGTCGGGCCGACATACTGGAACTGCTTGAACGAGCCTTCGACCGTCTTCCAGGCATTGGTGCGGAAGGTCGCGCCACCCAGCAGCTTCATCTGGACGTTGCCGAAGGCCAGCTTCTTCTTGAGGTCCAGGTTGACGCCGTACATCTGGTTGTTGGCATTCGACTGCGACGTGCGGATGTTGTTGCCGATGTCGTCGTCGCGGTTGAAGCTGGTCGGGTCGCTCCACGAGCGGCCGGCGGTCTGCTTCAGGGTCCAGGCGTTGCTGTCCTCCGACGCGCGGTCCAGCGTGAAGCCGATGCGGGTCAGGTAGCTGTCGGTGCGGACGAAAAAGCCGCGGTCATTGTCCTCGAAATTGAATTCCGAGCTGGAATAGCTCGCGCGCAGCAGGGCCTCGAACGTGTCGCCGCGGTACTCCAGCTTGGGCGCGAACACCCAGGCCGGGGTGCCGGCGTAGCGGTGCGAATACTGGGTGTGCAGGCGGGTGTTGGCGCCGTTCGGATTGACCACGATGCGGGTCCCGGTCGAGTCCGCCGTGGCTTGCGTCGCCGTCGCCGTGCCGAAGATCAGGTAGGTGTACTGGTTGAAGTACTCGACGTCGTAGAACGAGTAGGTCGAGCGCAGCGACAGCGCCAGCTGGTCGGTGATCTTGTAGTCCAGGCTGAGATTGGCCGCCTTGCGGTGGGTCAGCTTCGGACCCGGGCGGTACATCACCTGGTAGGGAATGATCCGGCCGTTGGCGAGGTAGGACCAGTCGGTCTGGATGCGGTCCTGCTGGACGAAGTTGGCGTTGTAGCTGGCGTTGAACGCCACGCCCAGACGGCCGCCCAGGAACACGTCGGCATAGCCGACCTGGGCCGACGGGAAGATCGTCGAGTGCTTCTTGTCGTCGGGCAGGTACTGGCGCGACAGCGTCGAGTCGGACGTGCCGACGCCGCCGACCTGGAAGCGCAGCAGGCGGCTGGTGCGCTGGAAGGCGTACTTGCTGCGCAGGTTGATGGCGCCGCCGGGGCTGTCGGCGTCCATATTGGCCTGCAGGGTGTTGTTCAGCTCGATCGAGTCGATGCCGGTGATCGACATCTGCTCGAAGGAGTTCTGGCGGCCGGCGTTGTTGTTCGACGTCGCGGTCGCCATGCGGGCGCCGTCGGTGGTGAAGGTCGAATATTTCGGGTCCAGGCCGCCGATGCGGACGGCGGTGGCGTCGACTTCCGTATAGTCCAGCGAGATGCCGGGCATGTTCTTCATGAACTCGCCCACGTCGCCCATGGTCAGGGCGCCGAAATTGTCGGCGGCCACGACGTTCTTGGCGTTGGTCGAGGCGCGGCGCTCCATGATGGCGGCGGCTTGGCCTTCGCGGGCGGCGGTGATGGTCACGGCCTCGACCTCGCCGGCGGCGGCGGTGTGGCTGCTGGGGTTCAGCGAGACCGCAATGGTCGAGGGCTGGCCGGGCGTGACGGTCAGGACCGTGCGCGACTCCTGCAGGCCCGCATATTTCACGAGGACACTGACGTCGCCGGCCGGCACGCCGGTCAGGCGGAAGTCGCCGTCGTCTTCCGAATAGGCGACGATCGGCGTGCCTTCGACGCGGACCTCGGCGTTGCGGACATATTCGCCGGTGGCGGTGTTGAGGACGCGGCCTCGAACGATCCCGCTACCGACGCCGGCCTGGGGGCGCGGGGCGCTCGCGGTCGCGTTGGCGCGCAGGGTGATGATCTGGCCGTCGTCGCTGTCGATGGTCAGCGGCGTGCCGGCGATCAGGCGGCGCAGGGCGGCGCGCACGTCCATCGCGCCCTTCACGGCCGGGGTGTTGATGCCTTCCAGCTGGCGGGCCGGGGCCACGATCTGCACCTGGCCCTGGCGGGCCAGTTCGGGAATGGCGCGGACGGCCGGCTGGGCCGGAATGTCGAACACGCGCTGCTGGGCGCTGGCCGGCGCGGCGATCGCCATGGCGACGACGGACGCCCCATAGGCGAGGAGACAATAGCGAGACTTCATTGGCTGTACGGCCCCCGATGGTCGCTTCGTTCGCGACGTTGCCGGTTGAGAGCCGTTCGGCCCGGGCCTTCCGCTATATGTTGCAAAAACTTCTTATTGCGCGGCCGTTTGGGCGGCGTTCGGACGGGTCAGGACCACCGTGTCGGAGCCGTGTTCCAGGCGCGCGTCGAACACCCGGGCGATGGCGCGGCTGAAGCCCACCGGATCGTTGGCGGCGAACAGGCCCGTGACTGGCTCTCGGGCCAACTCGGCGTCGCGGATCTGGATGTGGGTGTCGCTGTAGCGCGCGAACTGGGCCGCCGCCTCGCCCAGGGTCTGGCCCTCGAAGGCCAGCTTGCCTTCGCGCCAGGCCAGCTCGCGGGTGACGATCTGCGGTGGGATCGACAGCGGCCGTTCGGTCGAGATGTGCGCCGGGTCGGAGAGCGACAGGCGGGTGTTGGAGGTCACGGCGATGATCTTGGCCGAGCCGATCAGCGGCGCCGCCGAGACATCCACTCTGCCCAGGTTCACCAGCAGGTCGACCGGCGCCTCGTCCAGCTTGCGGACCCGGAAGCCGGCCTGGGTGGTGCGCAGCCGGCGGCCGTTGACCTCGACCACGAAAGGCCGCTTCTCGTCGCGGGCGGCCGAGAAATAGGCCTCGCCCTTCAGCAGCACGACGACGCGCTGGTCCTTGTCGTAGCGGACGCGGATGCGGCTGTCGGTGTTGAGCAGGACGGTCGAGCCGTCCTTGAGCGGGACCAGGCGGATCTCGCCACGCTCGGTGCTGACCACCGTGCCGGCGGCGGCCGAGGTCACGCCCAGGGCGGCCAGCGAAGCGGCGGCCGCGGCCGCGCCGGTCCAGGCCAGGGCCTGCCGGCGCGAGAACCGCGGAAGGCGCGGCTGCGCGAAGGTCGCGGGGTCGAAGTCGTCGCCCAGGGCCTGGGCCGACTCGCTCATCATCGACAGGGCTTGAGCCCGCAGCATGGCGCCCTTGGCGCGCGGATCGCTGTCCAGCCAGGCCCGGTGCGCCGCCGCCTGCTCCGGAGACAGCGGCCCACGATCCAGCCGCGCCGTCCATTCGGACGCCGCCTGGTCAATGTCGCGACTGGTGTCTCGTTCGGCCATTTATCGGGGTGTTCTCTGTGCTCTTGGTCCTAGAGGTTTGGGGAGGGGTGTTTCCGCTACGACCGAACCAATCAATCAGGAACAGAATGCCTCGGGAGATGTGGGTCTCCACCGTATTTTCCGAGATTCGCATGCGGGCGGCGATCTCGCGCTGGGGCAGGCCCCTGACCCTTCGCAGCACGAACGCCTCGCGGGTCTTCAGCGGCATGGCCGAGATCGCCTTGGCCAGCTGCCTCAGCTCGTCCCGGTCGATGGTCCGCCGCTCGGGCGAGGCCGCATCGTCGGGATGCTCCAGGCGCTCCAGGTCGTCGACCGCGTGGATGGCCACGATCCGCGCCCGCCGCACGTGGCGGGTGATCACCGAGCGGGCCACCTGGAACAGGTAGGCGCGCGGGTGGCGGATCTCGTCGACGCTCTCCAGCTCGGCCAGGATCGTATAGGCCTCCTGGATGACGTCGTCGGGATCGACGCCGGTCGGCGCGTTGCGCGACAGCCATCCTTTGAGCGCTGGCTCGTGCGGAAGGATGTTCCGCAGGAACCACCGTGTTCTTTCCCTGTCGGCGCCGCTCATCCCTGACTCGCTGGCTGAACACTTCCGTTGGCTGCTGGCTAGCGGCCGTTTGTGACAGCCCGGTTGGGCCGCACGCGGAGGATTTATCGGCGGCTATTTTGCAACCTTGGTCAGGTCTTGCGCGGTGGCCGGGACGTACGGCGCGACCGCGTCGCCGGTCCAGCGCATCAGGGTCAGGTCGGCGGTCTGCTTGCCGTCGACCTTGGTGTTGACCGCCAGATAGGCCAGGCCGTCGCCGACCGGCTGCAGGCCGACATCGGCCTTCTGGTTCCAGCCGCGGATCCCGGTGGCCGGGTCCTTGAGACCCGCGTCGGCCAGGGTCAGCAACTGGCCCTTCTCCCCGGCCGTGCCGATGAGGTCGCCGCTCACGGGCTTCGTCTCAGCCTCGACCGCGAACAGGCCGTAGTTGGGGAAGCGGGTCTTCTTGCCCAGATAGACGCCCATCAGCCAGCGCTTCTGGCTCTCGTCATAGGCCAGGTTCTGGACGCCGTAGCTGGTGTTGCCGGTGCGCACGAAGACCTTGGCGGCCGGCGTCGCGGGACCGTTGTGGTGCGGCGCGGCCTCGGTCAGCGGGCTGGCGTATTTCGCCCAGTCGGCGACGTCGTACTGCAGCAGCACCTGGTGGTCGTTGTCGGTGCGCTCGGTGTTGCCGTAGATGCCATAGGCCACGGTCAGGTAGCGCGGGCCGTCGGCCTTGCCGAACGCCGGGCCGAACGAGACCCCGTCGATGCCGGAGCAGCCGTAGCGGTGGTCGGCGGTCTTGCCGACATCGCCGTCGAACTGGCCGTCGCCGTCCATGTCGGCGGCGTAGTCGCGGGTCACCTCGGGCAGGTAGACGGTGCGGAAGATCTCGCTCGCGCCGGCCTCGACGCCCACGCGGTCCAGGCGGGCGACGTCGATCACGGCGATGTAGAAGGCCTTGTCCTTCTTGTACTCCAGCGAGCCGTAGACCTTGCCGTCGGCCGGGTTGAAGTCCAGGTCGCCGAGGTGTCCCGTCCAGCCCACCAGCGTACCGACCAGCTTGCCCTTCAGATCGTACTTCGCCAGCAGGTTGGTGAACGAGTAATAGACATAGCCGCCCCTCACATCGACGGCGACGCCCTGCACGTGGCCGGACGCCCAGGTCCCGCCGTTCTGGGTCAGCGGCAGGTCCGCCAGGGTGGCTGAAACAGCCGGCGGAGCGATCGCCAGCAGGGCGCAGGCCATGAGGAGCGGTAGGCGCGTTTTCATGGGGAGCGCCGACTATCCCCGTTGCGTGACGGTTTAACGACTGTCTCTGAACGGCGCGGCCGGCCAGGGCCGTTGGGCGGGACGCAGGCGCTCCCAGGCGCGCGACAGGCGCAAGGTCCCCAGATCGTCGAACCGCCGGCCCACGATCTGCAAGCCGATCGGCAAACCATCCGCCGTGTAGCCGGCGTTGATCGAGGCCGCCGGCTGCTCGGTCATGTTGAAGGCGACGGTGAAGCCGATATGCTCGAACGGTCGGCTGGGATCGTTGGTCGGCGAGGGCAGGTGGGCGTCGAAGGCCGGCGCCGGGGCGGTGGGCGACAGCACGAAGTCGAACGGCTGGAAGGCCTTGCCGCCGAACTCGCGGATGCGCTGGATCTGGTTGAAGCCGCGATAGACCGCCACCCCGTCCGCGCCCTCGGCGGCGCGCGCCCACGCCAGGATATAGGGCAGGGCGCGCTGCGCCTGGCCCGGCGGCAGGGCGTTGAGATCATTGAGGGATCGGGTGCGCCAGAAGAGGTCCAGGCCGTCCAGCATCTCGCGGGTCAGGAACGGCGCGAACGGCTCCACGATCGCCCCGGCGGCTTCGAAGGCGCGGGCGGCGGCGGTGACGGTTTCGATCACTTCGGGCTGGACGGGCAGGCCGACGCCGGCGTCCAGCATCAGGCCGATGCGCAGGCCTTTGAGGTCGAGGTCGAGATCGTCCCAGGCCAGCCGTTCGGGCGGCAGGCTCATATAGTCCCGCCAGTCCGGGGCTGAGAGGACCGTCATCGAGAGCGCCGCGTCCTCGACGGTGCGGGTCATCGGCCCGGCGCAGCGGCCGATATAGGGCGGGTCGATCGGGATGCGGCCGTTGCTGGGCTTGAAGCCATAGATCCCGCACCAGCCGGCCGGCAGGCGGATCGAGCCGCCGATGTCGGTGCCCAGGTGGATCGGCCCATAACCCGCAGCGGCGGCCGAGCCCGCCCCGGCGCTGGAGCCGCCGGGAGTCTTGGCCAGGTCCCAGGGATTTCGCGACAGCCGGTGGAAGCTCGACAGGCCCGACGACAGCATGCCGAAGTCGGGATTGGTGGTCTTGGCCAGGATCACCGCGCCGGCCTCGCGCAGCCGTGCGGCCGGCGGGGCGTCGAGGGCTTCCGGGACCAGCGCCAAGGCCGCCGAGCCGATCGGCTTGGGCGCGCCGCGCGTGGCGATCAGCTCCTTGATGGTGACCGGGACGCCGTCCAGCGGGCCCAGCGCCTCGCCGCGTCGCCAGCGCGCGGCCGAGGCGCGGGCCGCCTCCATCGCGGCTTGCGCGTCCAGCGCCCAGGTGGCGGCCAGGTCGGGCTCCCAGGCCTCGATCCGCGCCAGCACGGCCGTCGTGACCTCGACGGGCGACACCTCGCGGTCGCCATAGAGCTTGGAGAGTTCGGTCGCCGTCAGGTCAGGGAGCTGGCTCATGCATCGAGACTAGGCGCCTCCGTCGCGTTCCGCGACGGTTTTCCGACCGACTTGTGGCCGGCTTCGCTAGAGTGCCTGCGAACCTTGCGAAGGATATCGCCTTGCTCCGACACGGACCGCTGAACCTGCTCACCGACGTGCCCGGCCTGACCGTGGGCCACGCCACAGACGCGGCGGTGAAGACCGGCGTCACGGTGGCGCGTTTCCCCGGCGGCTGGACGGCGGCGGTCGATGTGCGCGGCGGCGGGCCGGGCGTGCGGGAGACGGCGGCGCTGTCGCCCGAGAACAGCTTCGCCAGGCTGCACGCCCTGACCCTGAGCGGCGGCTCGGTGTTCGGCCTGGCCGCCGCCGACGCGGTGACCACGGCCCTGTCGCAAGCCGGCGAGGGTTTCCAGCTGCGCCCCGGGACCCATCCGACCCCGATCGTCGGCGGGGCGGTGCTCTACGACCTGGCCAATGACGGTGACAAGGCCTGGGGCGACGAGCCGCCGTATCGCCGCCTGGGGCGCGAGGCCTTCGACGCGCTGGACACCCCCTTCGCCCTGGGCGCGGTCGGGGCCGGGCGCGGGGCTCGGGCCGGCGTCGTGCAAGGCGGCCTGGGCTCGGCCTCGCTGGACCTGGGCGACGGCCTGGTCGTCGGCGCGCTGGTCGCGGTCAATTCGGTGGGTTCGGTCTACATGCCTGACGGTGAAACCTTCTGGGCCTGGCCGTTCGAGATCGACGGCGAGTTCGGCGGCCGCACGCCCTCGGGACCGGCGGGGGCGATCGAGCCTTTGCCCGACAGTTCGCGGCTGGCGGGGCTGGGCCGCCTGAACCCCGGGACGAACACCACCCTGGCGGTGGTCGCGGTCAACGCCGACCTGACCGCCGGCGAGTGCCAGCGACTGGCGATCATGGCCCAGGACGGCCTCTCGCGCGCCATCCGCCCGGCCCATACGCCGTTCGACGGAGATGTGGTTTTCGCGGCGGCCTCTGGCGCGGTCACGCTCGGTCAGGAAAGCCGGCAGATCATCCTGGCGCGGCTGGGCGCGGCGGCCGGCGACTGCCTGGCGCGGGCCATCGCGCGCGGCGTCTACGCGGCGAACACCTAGGCGATCCGGGCAACCAACAACGCTCCTGGCCGTTAAGCTGAGCCATGGGGTGCGTCTTGGCGCGGCCTTGGGGTTTGGGGGCGCTGTCTTTGCGGATATTCGCGCGTTTGCGACGCGAAAACCGATACGGGCTTTCGAAACATGTAGTGTTGTGCGCGCGGCGGTGTGCGCCGGCAGTCGCGGCGAAGGCCGCTTGAGGGTGGGGTAGGTGATGGCGCTCGTGAAGAAGACCGCGCTGGCGGGACGGGCCAAGGCGCGCAAGGCGCAAACCGAGCCGGCGCCGGCCGCTGCGGCCCCGCCGGTCCCCAAGCGCGCAGTCCCACGCCGGACCGTCTCGCGCCGCGAGGGCGCAGCCGAACGCATCGGCGCGGCCACCTTGGAACTGAGCAGCGGCGTCACGCAGGCGGCCGGCGCGGTCGAGCAGCTGCGCGCAGCCCTGAACCAGATTTCCAGCGGCGCCGAGGAAGCCGCCGGCGCGGCCCACGAGTCCCTGGCCGCCGTGGTGAGCATGACCAGCGGCTTTGGCTTGGCGCGCGAGCGCGCCGAAAGTTCGCGCCAGCGCGCCGAGGCCCTTCAGGCGCTCCTGGCGGAGTCGGGCGCGGCGGTCGGCGCTTCGGTCAAGGCCGTGGCGACCAACGCCCGCCGCCAGCTGGCCACGGTCGAGACCGTGGCGATGCTGGACCAGCACGCCGCCCGCATCGGCGAGATCACCGCCAGCGTCGCCGACATCGCCGACCAGACCAATCTCCTGGCGCTCAACGCCGCCATCGAAGCCGCCCGCGCCGGCGACGCGGGACGCGGCTTTGCGGTGGTCGCCGACGAGGTGCGGGCTCTGGCCGAGACGGCCGAGAAGCGCTCGCTCGACATCAAGGCCGCCGCCGATCGGATCGCCGAACGCGTGCGCGGCATCGGCGATCGCCTGCGCTCGGCCGCGACCGCTGCCGAGGCCGAGGCCACCGGCGGCGAGCGCATCACCACGACCCTGGAGACCATCCGCCAGGACATGGTCCGACTCGGCGACGACAGCCAGGCGATCCTGATCGCGGCGGTCGAAGCCGTCGGCGCGGCCAACGAAGCCCGGCGCGGGGCCGAGAGCATTTCCAGCGCCGCAGAGGAGCAGGCCGCGGCGGCGGCGGAAGCCCAGCGCGCCGTCCAGCAGCAGGGCCAGTCCCTGGACCAGAGCCAGGCCGCTGCCGAAAGCCTGTCCGACATGGCCGAGGCCCTGGCTGGCGGCGAGGCCGCCGAGGGCGTGGCTGACGAGACCGCCGCCGCCGCCGAACAGTTGTCGGCCGCCATCCAGGAGATGTCGGGCGCGGCCGCCGAGATCCTGGTGGCCATCGACCAGATCAGCCGGGGCGCCCAGGTCCAGGCCGCCGCCACCCAGGAGGCCGGCGCGGCCATGGGCCAGATCGAGAAGGCCGCGCGTCTGTCGGCCACGAACGGCGCGGCCAGCGCCGAGCGGATCGGCGCCATGGAGGATCTCCTAGGCCAAAGCCGTTCGGCGATCGGTGGGCTGGTGGCCGGCGTTTCGGCCGCCGCCACCGAGAGCCGGGCCGTCCTTGATCTGATCGAGACGCTGGACCTGGAAGTCGGCGTGATCGGCAAGCTGGTCGACGGCCTGGCCCTGGTCGCCGTGCAGACCACCATGCTGGCCACCAGCGGGGCGGTGGAAGCCGCGCGCGCCGGCGATGTCGGGCGTGGCTTTGCGGTGGTGTCGGGCGATATCCGCACCTTGGCCCGCGACGCCGGGACCAATGCCGACACCGTCAAGGCGCTGGTGGCCGCCATCGGCGCGCAGTTGAACAAGGTGCGGCGCGAAGTCGATCAGACCCTGGCCTTGGCCGAACTGGAGCTGGACCGCAACCGCACCATCGAGGAGCGTCTGGCGGTCATCGCCGTGGACGCGCAGGTTTTGCGCGCGGGCGCCGAGGAGATCGCCGCCGGCGCCGAAGGCATCCTGTCGGCGACCTCCCAGGTGCTGGCTGGCGTGAACCAGATCGCCACCGCGGCCGAAGAAGCCGGCGCGGCCGCCGCCCAAGCCGCGACTGCGGCGCGTGAACAATCGCGCGGCGCCGAAGACCTCGCCGCGGCGATCGAGGAGATCGCCCTCCTGGCCGGGGAACTCCAGGCGACGAAGGCTTAGGGGCCGTGGCCTTGCAAAGTCGCCAGAGGCTCACCGTCCGGGCCGGCGAGGCCAAGGTGGCCATGGCCGCCGCGGGCGTGGCCGAGGTCATCCGCGCGCCCCGCATCACCCGCATGCCCCATGGTCCGGAAAGCCTGCTGGGCGTCATCCCTCTCCGCGGCAAGGTGCTGCCGGTGGTGTCGCTGAGCCGCCTGCTGGGCGGCGCGGCCGGCGCGGTCGATCGCGTCGTGGTGCTGCGCCGCGAGCCGCCGCTGGGTCTGGCGGTGGACGGTGTCGAGGCCTTGAAGGCGGTGGACGGCGACCAGGCCGAGCTGGTGGATGGCCAGCTCCTGCTGGACGATGCCGACGGCGCGCGCTGGTTCGATCTGACCACGGCGCTCGAAGCCCAGTTCGCCGCCACGCGCCAGACCGTGCGCGCGGCGACCAGCCTGGGCGAGACCGAGCAGGCCGCGAAGACCGTGCGGGCGCCCGATCTCGTGCATCTGGCCTTTGAGCTGGCCGGCCAGGCCTATGCTCTGCCGCTGGAGGCGGTGTCGGAAGTGGCCTCCGTCCCCGCCGAGATCCTCGCCTTGCCCCGCACCGAAGAGGTGCTGATCGGCGTCGCCGAACGGCGCGGCGGGGTGCTGCCGGTCCTGTCGACGCGCCGGTTGCTGGGTCTGCCGGCCGATGGCCTGCGCGGTGACGCGCGGCTGGTGGTGACGCGCATCGGGGGGCGCGTGATCGGTCTGGTCGTCGATCGTGTCGACGCCATCCTGCGCAGCGCGCCCGATCGCCTGAGGTCGGCTCCCAGCCTCTTCAATCGTGGGGAAGGCGAGGCGCGGATCGAGTCGGTGCTGCGCAAGGGCGACGGCAAGGGCCTGGTGTCGGTGCTCTCGCCGGAGCGCCTGCTGGCCGATGATCGCGTGGCGCGCCTGCTGGCGAGCGCCACGTCGGGTGAGGAAACGGACATGGTCGAGATGGACCGGGCGGCGGCGCGCGAGCGCTTTGTGGTGATCCGGCTGGGCGATGAGCAATATGGCCTGCCCGTCGCCTCGGTCGACGAGGTGATCCGCATGCCCGAAGCCCTGACGCGCCTGCCCAAGGCGCCGGCCTATGTCCAGGGCGTGATCAATCTGCGCGGGCGGGTGGTTCCGATCATCGACCAGAGGCAGCGTTTCTCGATCGAGGGCGAGCGCTCGGCGGCAGGGCGCGTGGTGGTGGTGACGGTGGGGGCGCTGCAGGCCGGGTTTGCGGTCGATAGCGTGGCCAGCATCCTGGAGATCGATGCCGCCGATCTGTTATTGGCGCCGGACCTCGCCGACGAGGAGCGCCGAGTCTTCGACCGCGCCATCGAGCGCGACGGCGAAGTCATCTTGCTGATCGATCCCCAAGCGCTCCTGGATCGCGCCGAGGCCGACCTTCTGGCCGACCTGACCGAGAAGTCGCCCGTCTCGTGACCAAGGTTCTCGTCGTCGACGACTCCGCCCTGATGCGTCGGGTTCTGGGCGAAATCTTCCGGGAGGCCGGCTTCGAGGTCGCCTTCGCCAAGGATGGCGTCGAGGCGCTGGAGCAGACGCACGCGTTCGCGCCAGATGTGGTGACGCTCGATGTGGAAATGCCGCGGATGGACGGCCTCGCGGCGTTGGACCGGATCATGGTCGAACGCCCCTGTCCGGTGGTCATGGTCTCGTCGCTGACCGGCGAGGGGGCGCAGGCGACGCTGCAGGCCCTGGAGCTGGGCGCGATCGATTTCGTCCAGAAGCCCGATGGGGCGGTGTCGCTTGCTGTCGACGAACTGGCGCCCGTGCTGATCGAAACCGTGGCGGCCGCGGCGCGCGTTCGCGTGCGGCGCTCCCATCGCCTGGCCGAGCGGTTGCGGGTGGGGCGGGCAAGCCGGCTCGCGGCCGGTCCGGCGCGCCCGAGGCGCTCGCGGGTGACGGCCGCGATGGGGAACGGGACCGAAGGCCTGGTGATCATCGGCGCCTCCACAGGCGGGCCGCCGGCGTTGGACGCGGTGCTCTCTGTCCTGCCCGAAGATTTCCCCTGGGCGGTGTTGGTGGCCCAGCATATGCCGGCGACCTTCACCGGCTCCCTGGCCACGCGTCTTGACCAGTTCTGCGCCTTGCCGGTGCTGGAGGTCACGCGCCCGACGCCGATCCTACCTGGCCAGGTTCACATCGCGCGCGGCGGCGCCGACATGATCGTCAGCCGACGGGCCGAGGGGCTGTTGGCCCTGCCGGCGCCGGCCAGCCGCGACCACCGTTGGCATCCCAGCGTCGATCGCCTGATGGCCAGCGCCATGGAGCATATGCCGGCCGAGCGGCTGGTCGGCGTCCTGATGACCGGCATGGGCGACGACGGCGCCCGGACCATGACCGCCCTGCGCGCGGCGGGCGGGCGCACGATCGCCGAGGCCGAGGAGACGGCCGTGGTCTGGGGCATGCCCGGCGAGCTGGTGAGGGCCGCGGGCGCGGTCGCCGTCGAGCCGCTGGACGCCATTGGCGAGCGGCTGATCCGCATGGTGGGGTCATGAGCCAGCCGCTCCTGTCCGACGACGACCTGCAGCGGCTGAGCGAGTTCCTCTATCGCCAGACCGGCATGCTGTTTGGTCCGGCCAAGCGCTATTACATCGAGCGCCGCGTGGCCGACCGCATGGCCGCCGCGGGGGCCGGCGGCTTTGGAGCCTATTTTGCGGTGTTGCGCGCCGATGCGCGTGAGCGCGAGGCCCTGATCAACGCCTTCACCGTCAACGAGACCTATTTCTACCGGGAGGAGCACCAGCTGGCGTGCCTGAGCGGCGAGCTGCTGCCCGACTTGATCCGGGGGCGCACGCCGGGCGACAAGGTCCGTATCTGGTCAGCGCCGTGCTCGACGGGCGAGGAAGCCTATTCGATCGCGATCTGGCTGCTCGAGAACTGGCGCATGGTCGACGCCTACAATGTCGAGATCATCGGCTCGGACATCGACACCCGGGCCCTGGAGGATGCGCGCGCCGGCTTCTATGGCGAGCGGGCGCTGTCGCGGTTGCCGGAGGCGCTGAAAGGCGCCTACTTCGAAACCGCCAAGCGTCATCATCGCTGGCGGATCATCGAGGATCTGCGGGAGTCGGTGACCTTCACCCCGGCCAATCTGGTCGACGCGGCGAGCCTTGCGGCTCAAGGGCTGTTCGACGTCATCTTCTGCCGCAACGTCCTGATCTATTTCGACGACGCCTCGCGGCTGACCGCGGCCAACAATCTCTATGATCGCCTCGCGGCGGGCGGCTATCTCTGCCTGGGCCATACGGAGTCGATGAACCGGATCAGCGAGCGCTTCGTCACCCGGCGGTTTGCCGACGCGATCGTCTATCAGCGCCCGGAGCAGGGGCCATGAACGAGGACCTGCTCGACCACTTCCTGGTCGAAGGCCGCGAGCTAACGGCTCAGGCCAGCCAGGACCTGGCGGCGTTGATCCGCGCCCCGTCGGACAAGGCCCTGCTCGATCGCGCCTTTCGCGCCGTCCATACCCTCAAGGGCTCGACCGGCCTCTTCGATCTCGCGCCCATGGGGCGGGTGCTGCACGCGGCCGAGGACCAGCTGGGGGCCGTGCGGCGCGACGGGCTCGCCGATGTGGGCTTGCTTTCGGCTCTGATCGCGGTGGTCGACCAGGTCGACGCCTGGCTGGACGATCTGGAACGCACCGGCGCCTTGCCCGCGACGGCGCCAGGCGTCAGCGCGCGGCTGATGGCGGGGCTGGCGGGGGCGCAAACCTTGGATGGCATGCTTGCGCCGGGCGAGGGCGACGCGGTGGCCATCCGCTATACGCCCCACGCCAACGCCTATTTCTCCGGTGACGATCCGGTCGCCATCATCAAGGCCGTGCCGGGGCTGGCGGACCTCAAGGTTTCGCCGCGCGAGCCGTTCGGGGACCTGGCGCGCTATGACCCCTTCACCTGCAACCTGGTGATCGAGGCCATCTCGCTGGAAAGCCGCGCCGAGGTCGAGGCGGCGCTGCGCTGGGTCAAGGACCAGGTCGCGCTGTCGGCGACGGTGCGGCCGGCGCCCAGTCTTTCGGAGGCCGCGGCGGCCGGCGAGATGGATGGCGGCGAGATCGAAGGTTCGATCCGGACCGTCCGGGTGGAGGCTGCGCGTGTCGATCGCCTGGCCGATCTGGCCAGCGAACTGGTGATCGCCAAATCGGGCCTGTCCGATCTTGTCGATCAGATCGAGCAACTGCCCGGCGGTCGCGCCGCGGCCCAGGCCCTGCGCGCCCAGCAAGCCAGGATGGACCGCCTGGTCGGCGATCTCCACGCCACGGTCGGCAAGGTTCGGCTGACGCCCCTGGCCCCGCTCTTCGGGCGCTTCCCCCGGCTGGCGCGCGAGATCGCCAGATCGCTCGGCAAGACCATGACCTTCGAAATCGAAGGCGGCGAGATCGAGGTCGACAAGGCCGTGGTCGATGGCCTCTTCGAGCCCTTGCTGCACGCCTTGCGCAACGCTCTGGATCATGGCCTGGAGCCGGTCGATCTGCGGCGTGCCGCCGGCAAGCCCGATATAGGGCTGGTGCGGCTATCGGCGCGCACGGTGGGCGATCAGGTCCTGATCATCCTGCGCGACGATGGCGCGGGGATCGACCCGGCCCGCATCCGGACCCTGGCCATCAAACGCGGCCTGATCGACGCGGTCGCCGCTGAAGGCCTTGATGAGCGCCAGGCCCAGGAGCTGATCTTCCTGCCGGGCTTTTCGACAGCGGCGATGGTCAGCGACGTCTCCGGGCGCGGCGTGGGCATGGACGCGGTACGCGCCGCCATCGCGCGCCTGGGCGGGCGGGTCGAAATCGACAGCACGCCGGGGCAGGGGACGAGCCTGAGATTCCTGCTGCCCATCAGCATGGTCCTGACCAAGATCATGGTCGTGGCCTGCGGTTCGGAGCGCTATGGCCTGGTGCTCGACGAGGTGGTCGAGACCACGCGCCTGTCGCCGGACCGGATCGTCCCGGTGCGGGCGGGCGAGGCGTTCCAATTGCGTGAAGCGGTGGTGCCGCTGGTGCGGCTGGGCCGCGCGCTGGGCGTCGGGGGCGACGATCAGGCGACGGGCGCCCAGCGGGTGGTCGTCACGCGCGTGGGCGGGGAGTTGGTCGGCTTTGCCGTCGACGCCATCGTCGAGCCGATGGACGCGGCGGTTCGCCCGATGGGCGGCCTGCTGGCGGGCGCACGCGGCATGGCCGGCTCGACCCTCTTGGCCGATGGCGCGGTGCTGATGATCCTGGATCTGCAGGAGCTGGTGCGATGAGCCTGAGACTTGAGGGCGACGTCGTCCTGATCGAAGGTCATGGGCGGGTCGAGGACGCCGAGACCCTGGTTGGGTTCGCACAAGGACAAAATCGGGTCGTGCTCGATCTGTCGGCGTGCGAAAGTCTGCACGGGGCCGTTGTCCAAGCGATCTTAGCTTTCGAGTGCGTGGTGGTCGGGCAGCCGACCGACGCGTTCTTGCGCGATCTGCTAGCGCCTGCGCTCGCCCGGAACGTAAAGGTCGCGTTATAATTTACCGACGCGCTGAGAGGGCGCGACGAACTGGAGTAAGAGTGCATGGGGACCACGGTCCTGATCGTCGATGACAGCAAGTTGGCGCGCATCGTGGTGGGCAAGGCCATCGCGGCGCTGCAACCGGACTGGGCGCGCCTGGAAGCGGGCAACGCCGATGAGGCCATCGCCCAGGTCGACAGCCAGAAGATCGATTTGGCCATCCTCGACTTCAACATGCCCGGACGCGATGGGCTGGAACTGGCCGAGGAACTGCGCGCCCGCTTCCCGGACATGCCGATCGCCGTAGCGACCGCCAATGTCCAGGACGAGATCATCGAGCGCGCTCGGGCGGCCAACGCCACCTTCATCCCCAAGCCGGTCACCGAAGACGGCATGCGTGGCTTCCTCTCGGGCGCGGCCTTGCGCCTGAGATCGGCCACGCAATGAGCCTGCATTCGATCTTCCTGGAAGAACTTGAACGCGACGCCCTGACCGAGCTGGTCAATATCGGCGTCTCCCGCGCCGCCAGCAGCCTGCGCAAGATGGTCGGCGAGCAGGTGCTGCTCTCGGTTCCGTCGGTCGAGGTGGTGACGCGCGAGGGCGCCACCGCCCTGATCAAGGAACGCGAAGCCGGTGAACTGGTCGCCGTGCGCCAGGATTTCGAAGGGGTCTTTTCCGGTCGCGCCCTGCTGATCTTCCCCGAGGCCAACAGCATGGCCCTGGTCCACGCCGTCACCGGCGGGGCGCTCTCGACGCAGGACGCCGCGGAGATGGAAAACGAGGCCCTGGCCGAGACCGGCAACGTCGTTCTCAACAGCTGCCTGGCGACCATGGCCAACATGCTGCAGCGGCCGCTGACCATGTCCTTGCCCGAGGTGATGCGCGGCGACGGCTCGACTCTCTTCGACCTTTCGGACAAGAACGCCGAGGGCGGGGTCGTCCTCTTCCTCTACATCAACTTCGCGATCAACGACCGCGACATCCGCGGCTATATCGCCATGTTGATGGACCTGCCGTCACTGCAGGCCCTGCGCACCTTGATCAGCGACTTCATCGAGCGTGTCGCCGGCGACGTCGGATGATGGCCGGGTGACTGAACCTATTGTCCAGCTTGGCGTTTGGCTAAGGTCATGACGGACCTCGCCGATCCAGCGACGCGCCAAGTGGGGGCTGCCGCGGACCTGGACGCCCTACGCGCCCTGGCCGGACCGATGTTCGACGCCCTGGTGGGGTCGGGTGTCGCCCTGACGGTCACCAACCCGCGGTTGCCTGATGATCCGATCGTCTTCGTCAATTCGGCATTCGAGGTCCTGACCGGCTACGACGCGCGCGACATCGTCGGGCGTAACTGCCGGTTCCTGCAATGCGAGGAGACCCGGCTCGAAGCCGTCGCCGCCCTGGCCGCCGCTTTGGACCGAGACGGGACCGCCAGCGTCGACCTGCTCAATGCCCGCCACGACGGGACGCGGTTCTGGAACCGGCTCCATATCATCACCCTGAGAGACGCCGAGGGCGCGCCGATGTACCGGCTGGCCACCCAGGCGGACGTCAGCGGCGAGTACGAGGACGCCCGGCTCGGCGAGCAGATGAAGCTCACCCGCCAGAAGCTGGTCGAAGCCCAAGAACGTCTGCGGGTCACCCAGACCGTGGCCGGCGCGGCTGGGGCCTGGGAGTGGGACATCGCCAGCGGTCGGCTGATCGCCGACGCCCGGTTCGCCGACCTCTATGGCCTGGAACCCGTCTCCGCTGCCGGCGGTCTGCCGACCTCGGCCTTCTTCCAGACGGTCTACGCGCCTGATCGCATGCGGCTGAAGATCGCCGTGGCCGGAGCCTTGAACGGCGCGGAAGTCTTTGCCCGCGACTACCGGATCGTGCTGGACGGCGAGATCCGCTGGGTGTCGGCCCGAGGCCGCACCTTCCTGGACGACGCCGAGCGCCCGGTGCGTTTCGCCGGCGTCCTGGCCGACATCACCGATCAGAAGAAACTCGAAGAACGTCTACGCATCGCCCAGACGGCGGGCGGGGTGGGATCGTTCGAGTATCTCAGCGGCTTTGGCACGGCCGAGGTGTCGGAGGCCTTCTGCCGGCTCTTGGGTCTGCACCCGGCCGCCAGCTTGCCGGTGCGCACCATCAATTCGCTGGTCCATCCCGACGACCCGCCCCTGATCAGCGCCCGCGAAAGCCAGCAGGATGTCGGTCCGGCCTTCCATGAATTCCGCATCCGCCGCGCCGACACCGGCGAAGAGCGCTGGCTGGCCTCGCGCGGCGAATACCAGGTCGCGGGGCTGGGCGGCGTCAGCTTCATCGGCGTCGTCTACGACATCACCGAGACCAAGCGTTCCGAAGCGCGCCTGCGCAGCCTCACGCAGGCGCTGGAAGAGCGGGTCGAAACCCGCACCCAGGAGCGCGACCGGGTCTGGAACCTGTCGCGCGACCTCCTGAGCATCGCTGGACCCGATGGCGTTTATCGCGCCGTCAATCCGGCCTGGGAGCTGCTCCTGGGCTATACGCCGGCCGATCTGGTCGGCACGTCCATGGGGAAATTGGTCCATCCCGACGACGTCCAGCCTGCCTTGGCGGCCACGAGCGGCCTGCGCGTGGGCGAGGCCGTGGCCGATTTCGACTGCCGCGTCCGCGCCAAGGATGGAACCTGGCGCTGGATTAATTGGACCGCCGTGCCCGAGGGCGAGGCTTTCTACGCGGTGGGGCGTGACATCACCCAGCGCAAGCTCCTGGAAGACCAGCTGCGCCAGAGCCAGAAGATGGAAGCCGTTGGGCAGTTGACCGGCGGGTTGGCCCACGACTTCAACAACATGCTGACCGGCATCCTGGGCGGCATCGACATGGTCCGCCGCCGCGTCGCCGAAGGTCGCATCGGCGATATCGATCGCTTTCTCGACGCGGCCTTGCAGTCGGGCCAGCGCGCCGCGGCCCTGACCCATCGCCTCCTGGCCTTCTCGCGTCGCCAGACGCTCGACAACCGTCCGCTCGATGTCGCGGCGCTGATGGACTCGATGGAGGACCTGTTGCGCCGGACGCTAGGCGAGCAGGTCCAGCTGCGCATCGAAGCCGACCCGGACCTCTGGCCCGCGCTCGCCGACGACAATCAGCTGGAAAGCGCCATCCTCAACCTGGCGATCAACGCTCGCGACGCCATGCCGGGCGGCGGCCGCCTGGTGATCTCGGCGCAAAACGTCGCCCTCTCGGCCCAAGCCCTGGCCAACAGCGATCGCGCCGAGCCGGGCGACTATGTCGAGGTTCGGGTCAGCGACACCGGTACGGGCATGTCCCCCGACGTCCTGGCCAAGGTCTTCGATCCCTTCTACACAACCAAGCCCTTGGGGCAGGGCACAGGCCTGGGTCTGTCCATGATCTACGGCTTCGTGCAGCAGTCGCGCGGGCACGTCGCGATCGAAAGCCGCGAGGGCCTGGGCACCACCATCCATCTCTATTTGCCCCGGCATCGGGGTGAGATCGACGAGGCGAGCCAGGCCGAGGACCGTGATCTGCACACGGGCTCGGGCGAAACAGTCCTGGTCATCGAGGACGACCCCTCGGTGCGCCTGGTGGTGCTGCAGGTGCTCGAGGAACTCGGCTATCGGACGATCGAGACCGAGAGCGGCCGCGACGCGACCCCGATCCTGCAGTCCTCGCGCACTATCGACCTGATGATCAGCGATGTAGGCTTGCCGGGCCTCAATGGGCGCCAACTGGCCGAGATCGCCCGCGAGACGCGTCCGAGCCTGCCGATCCTGTTCATGACCGGTTACGCCGAACAGGCCGCCGACCAGGCCGCGTTCCTGGAGCCGGGCATGGAGATGATCACCAAGCCCTTCGCCATCGATGAACTCTCTAAGCGCATCGACGCGATCCTGCGCGCTAAGACGCCCCGCGTTTAGGCGGCCTCAGGAGGCTTCAAGCTGTTGTGGACCAAGGCCCCGCCGCCTCCCCGTCGCAAGCAGACCGTGGGGCGTCGTTCAGGCGAGACCCCCAGGGCCAATGCTCTAGGGGCGGGGTGGCGGATCGGCCTCGCGCAGGCGGCGGTGAATGTCCGTGGCGGCGATCGCCGCTTCGGCTGTGGCGATGGCGATCTGATTGAGACCTTTCACCACGTCTCCCGCCGCGTAAAGACCGTCGATCGAGGTTCGCTGGTGTGCGTCGACGATCAGGTTGCCGTCCTCGTCGTGCTCGGCGTCCCAACGCACCGCCAGGCGACTTTGCATCTCGCAGCCCAAGGCCAGATAGAGGCAGTCGAAGGCGGTATCGCGCTCGCCGGTCGCCACCGTCACTCGCTCGCCGAGCGCCACGTCGGTCAAGGACACCGGCATGACGGCGACGCCCGCCGCGCGCAGCGCCGGCAGGTCCAGGGCGTCCGCCGCGCCCAGGTGCAGCAGGGTCACGCGGTCCGAATAGCTCCGCAGGAACATCGCTTCGCGCGCGCCGAGCGCTCCGTCGCCCAGCACGGCGATCGCCTGGCCGATGGCTTCGAACGCGTCGCAGATCGGGCAGATGCGCACCAGGGCCCGGCGGATCGCTGCGTCGATCCCCGGAAGATCGGGCTTGATGTCCACCACACCGGTCGCCAGCAGCACGGTGCGGCCCTGGACCGGTTCGCTGCGCTCGCCCGATAGGCCAAGCTCGAAAGCGTCGCCGCGAGGGCTTAGGCTTTGGGCTCGGGCGACCTGGAATGCGGCTCCATAGCGACCGGCCTGGGCGCGCATCCGGGCGAGAAGCTCGGGGCCGCCGACGCCTTCAGGAAAGCCGGGCGTGTTGTGGCTTTCGGGGATCCAGTCGGCGCGGGGCTGGCCGCCATCCAGGACCAGCACCTTGCGGCGGAAGCGTCCGAGATAGGTTGCCGCGGTCAATCCCGCAGGGCCCGCGCCGACAATGAGGGCGTCGTAGATCATCTGGCGCGGTCTCGAGCTTTGTGTCCGGCCGCTTCAACGGGCCTGCATCGAGTGCGGTTCCGCTCCGCGCGGAGGGCTCTAGCGTCCAGCGCCCGGGTGATGGTCCGGCGGGTGGAACCCTTTTGTGTCCGACGTTCAATTTTTCAGGACGACCGGAGCCAGCACCATGGCGACGACCGCCATGCCCATCACGGCTGTGGCCGTCCAGCCGAGCAGCCGCACGGCGGGGCCGACCACGAAGCGGCCCATCTGGCCCGGCCGCGCGGCGACGCACATCATCGCGGCCATCATGGGCGCGGCGATTACGCCGTTGATCACCGCGCTCCAGAACAAGGCCTTCATAGGGTCGAGCGGCGACCAGTCGATGCCGACGCCAAGCAAGGTCGCGGCGGCGATCACGCTATAGAAGCCCGGGGCTTCCCAGGGCTTGTGGGCTAGGCCGCATTTCCAGTTGCGGCATTCGCCCACCGCATAGGCCGCCGAGCCGGCCAGGACCGGCATCGACAGCAAGCCGGTGCCGATAATGCCGAGGGCGAACAATAGAAAGGCGAAGGGTCCCGCGGCCGGCTCCAAGGCTCGGGCCGCGTCGGCGGCGCTGGCGATGTCGGTCTGGCCTTGAGCATGCAGGGTGGCCGCGGTGGCCAGCATGACGGCGATGGCCACCAGATTGGAGACGGCCATGCCCACGAGAGTGTCGAGACGGATGCGCCTCATGGCCCTCCCGGCCTGCGCTGGCGCCTTGATCAGAGGCTCCGAATGGGCCTTGCGATTGACCTCCTCCACCTCCTGGGCCGCTTGCCAGAAGAAAAGGTAGGGGCTGATCGTGGTGCCGAAGATGGCCACAATGGCGGTGATCAACGCCGGCGTCGGCTCTATGCGGGGCCATAGTAGGCCCTGCGCTACTACCGGCCAATCGAGCCTGACGGTGAACAGCACCGCCACATAGGCGAGCAGCACGAAGGTCAGCCATTTGAGGAAGGCGACATAGCGTCGGTAGGGAACGAAGAGCTGCAGCAGCAGAGACAGGATCGCAAAGCCCAGGGTGAAGACGTGCGATCCGCGATGGGCCAGAAGTTCGGCGGCCGCGCCCATCGCCGCCAGGTTCGCGCCGATGTTGATGGTGTTGGCCGCCAGCAGCAGGACCACGAGCAGATCGACCGTCCACCGGGGCAACACCTCGCCGAGATTGGCCGCCAGGCCCTTGCCCGTCACCCGTCCGATGCGGGCGCTGACCAGCTGGATGGCGCTCATCAAAGGGTAGGTCAGGACCATGGTCCATAGGAGGCCGTAACCGAATTGAGCCCCGGCCTGGGAGTAGGTGGCGATGCCGCTGGGATCGTCGTCGGCCGCCCCGGTGACGAGGCCAGGCCCGAGCTTGCGCAACAAGCTCGTCGCCGGGCGACGGGTGATCTCTGGCGGGACCGCGGCCGTCACAACGAGCGCGCGAAAGCGCGCAGATGCGGAATTTGTGAAACGAGTTCCCGCTCGAAAATCTTGTCGCGCGACGCCGTCGTCATGTCCGTGCCCCGTCTCAAACGCCAGCGCAGGCGACCTCCGCCAGGATGGCGCGCCGGAGTTTCAAATCCACCACAAGGGTTTGGTTCCCATTGCAAGTCAATAACTTATCGCGAATTGGTGTCGAGTTTTCGACATAGGAACGCTCGTTCGGACAGCTCGTTTTCATGCCGCCTCGCCCCGTTGGACGCGGCCAAAGATACAGGGAAGACGACCATGGCTAACGACAACAACCAAGGCAACCTGCCCCGGCAGCAGGACGATCGCCAACAGGCCCAACCGGGTCAACAGAACCAGCAAGGCGACCGTGATCGCCGCCCGAACGAGGGCGTGGAGGGGACCGATCAGAACGGTCTGAACCAGGGCTCCGCTACAGGCGGCAACGGCGATCTGCGTCCCGATCAGACCGACGTCGGCGCCGAGCGCTGATCATCCCGGGCCGCTTCCCCGGGAGGCGGCCCTTTCTTGCGATCGTTTTGGAGAACATCCCGTGTTTGGTGGCGAACGTCTTTCGCGTCTGGGCGGGTTCAGCCCGCAATTCCCCGACGCCGAGGCCCTGCACAAGGGGCTGGCCCATTGGAACCGTGACCGCTTGGCGCCGAGCGCGCCGACTGAAGGCTGGCGAGACGATCTCGATCGCGAACTGCGGATGCGCCGGATCGAGGGCGCGTTCATCGAAGCCTTCCGAGCCCACATCGCGCCCCTCGTCGAGGGCGTTCCCGAGGATGCCGACGGCTTCATCGCCTGGTTCGAGGCGCTGAAGTTGCATGGCCCCGGCCAATGGGATCCGCTGTTCGACTGGCTGGAAGGCGAGGCCTCGCTGGAGGACCTCAAGTGGTTCCTGACCCAGGAGGCGGCGGGCGAAGCCGGCTTCGACGACCTGGTGGCCATGACCCAGGTCAAGGTCCCCGACCGCGCCAAGCTGGAGTTGGCCCGCAACTACTGGGACGAGATGGGACGCGGCAGCGCGCGCGGCATGCACGGGCCGATGCTGTCGCGGACGACCCAGACGCTGGGCCTGGCGCCGACCATCGACAGCACCCTGTGGCAGTCCCTGTGCCTGGCCAACACCATGACCGCCTTCGCCACCACGCGGCGCTATGTCTGGCAGTCGATCGGCGCCTTGGGCGTGGTCGAGCTGACGGCCCCGACCCGCGTGGCCTGCGTCGATGCTGGTCTCAAGCGCGTCGGCGTGTCACCAGAAGCCCGCAAATACTTCGCCCTGCATGCCCAGCTCGACATCGAGCACTCCAAGGCCTGGAACGCCGAGGCCCTGCTCCCTCTGGTGATGGAAGACCCCTCACGGGCGCGGTTCATCGCCGAGGGCGCGGTCATGCGCCTGATCTGCGGGGAGCAGTGCTTCGACACCTATCGCGCCCACCTGTGGGCCCACGCCCACCCGCTGGTCTACGCGGCCGAATAGGAGGCGGCGGAATATCGCCGTCTGCTCGAAGCCGAGAATCTAATGAAGGCGATCGGCGGCTTCATGGCGGATGGGCCCTGCATTGACGCCAGAAACGTCGCTCTTCGCGGCGGCCGGCTAGACCTCGCCAGCCTGCAAAACCCCAGAACAAAGCACGACGCGGTAAAGCGGAAGTCCTTATGGGACAAGGGTTTCCGCGCTTGGCCCGTTCGTTGGCATCGCAGGGGTCACAGGTTCAATCCCTGGTCGCGCGCACCATTCCCTTCCTCATTCCGATGATCTTTCCGACGACCGCGCAGGCGTCGCTCGGCGCCAAACGTCCTTTCCGGCGTTGACCTTCGGCAGATGGCTGGAGGCTCACCCATGTTGGACGACTTCATCGATGACCTGATTTCGCGGCTGATGACGGGCGCGGGGCTGATCATGGCGGCGGCGATCGCGGCGGTGACCGGGGCCATGGCGGTGTTCGCGTTCCTGGCGCCGCATCTGGGGCGGGCCTGGAGCTATGTGGTCGTCACCGCCCTGGCCGGGGCGCTGGTGGCGATCTGGAGCCTGGCCTATCGCCGGCATCGGGCCCAGCGCAAGCGGCCCTCGGTCGAGCAGCGGATCGTGGATCTGATCCACGCCCACCCCAGCGGCGCCTTCGTCGCCGGCCTGGCGGCGGGGGTGGCGGTCAAGGGCAAGCCGTGGGAGGCCCTGGCGATCCTCAAGGCCAAGCCCGGCAAGGCGCCCAAGGCCTAGCGGCGGCGCGGCCTTAGGTCAGATTATATTCCGGCTTGGCGTAGGCGCCGATCAGGTCGACGCCGTAGACGTCGTGGCTGGCCTGGTCGGCGAACAGGGCGTCGGCGGACTTGGCGTAGACGCCCAGGTCGGCCTTGGCGGCCTCGGCCAGCAGCCAGCCGACCATGGCCGCCTTGGTCCCCTGGCCGTTCAGGCCGTCCTGGCCGTAATAGGCGAAGTAATCGGCGCGGGTCATGGTCTGGCCGCCGAAGCTGAAGGTGGTGTCCAGCAGGTCGTGGACCCGGGCGGCGGTCGGGGTCAGGCCGAAGATCTTGGCGTAGACGGCGCTGGTGGCGTCCGACAGCGACAGGGATTCATAGAGCATGGCGAAGTTGGTCTTGCCCTCGCCGTTCTTGCCCAGATTGACCGCGAAGTTGATATAGCGGTTCTCGAGATTGAACGACTGGTAGTAGGCGCTGTTGAGGTTGTTGGTGTTGGCGCCGTCGGGATTGACCAGATAGTCCATGCCGGCCGCGGTCGGCGTCTTGCCGGTGAAGAACTGGTACGAGAGGACCGCCACCTCGCTGGTCGAGATCGCCGCCTTGGTCACCTGGGTGACGGCGTCGGCATAGCTGGTTCCGCTGGCGAAGGCCGCGGCGAAGCTCTTGATCGTGGCGTCGCCATTGGCCGAGAAGGGCGCGATGCGCAGCACGTTGGTGATCACCGCCGCCACGCGGCTGTCGACGATCGAGACCGTGCGGTCCGAGAAGGCCAGGCTCTCGATGTTGATGAGGCTGTCGGTTCCCTCGCCCGCGGCGCCATTGTCCTTGATGGACCAGCCGCCGTCGGCCTTGGCGCTGATGGCGTAGCTGGCGAACTTGCCGGCATAGGCGGCCGTGTCGACGCCCAGGCCGCCGTCGATGACGTCGTTGCCCTGGCCGCCGACGATGCGGTTGGCGACGGCGTTGCCGTTGATGGTGTCGGCCGCCGAGCCGCCGATGGCGTTCTCGATCGTTGCGCCCATGGCGATGGTGACGTTGCCGGTCAGCCCGCCGACGCTGGAGAAGTAGCCCGAGCGCAGGTCGATGGTCTGGGCGACCTTGTAGCCGGAAAAGTCGAAGGTATCGACGCCGCCGGCGTCCCAGGCGGCGAAGACCAGCTTGGGCGAGGCCACGGCGCTGAACCAGTCGCGGCCGGCGGTCGAGTTGAAGCCGTAGACCGTGTCGCCCGTGCGGGTGCTCATATTGGCGCCATAGGCCAGTTGGATGGCGGCGATGTCGTCCAGCAGCGGCGAGGAGGCGTAGACCCCGGAGAACGAGCCGCCCGTGTTGCTCTCGTTGAAATAGGACATCACCGTGTATTGGCGGCTGTCCTCGTAATACTCGGCGTTGGCGGCGTAGCTCAGGGGCGTGCCGCCGTCGGCGTCGTAGTCGGCCGGGTGGGCCAGGCCGATGGCGTGTCCGATCTCGTGCACCAGCACCATGCCGCCATAGTTCGAGCCGGTCGGGATGGAATTGTAGCTCAGGCTGGAATTGATCCAGACGTCGCCCGAGTTGCTGCTGGCCGCGGTGTTGCCCGGATAGTACGCAAAGGCCGCCGCGCCGGACTGGCCGCTGTTGTAGTTGCTAAACAGGATCGAGGCGTTGTTGCTGTAGGCCGCGTCGCCGGTTCCCGTGCCGATGCGGTTGAAGACGATATTGGCGACGTCGGACCAGGCGGCCATGGCCTTCTCGGCCTGTGTGATCTGGTACGCGTTGAACTGGGTGAAGGTCGCGGTGTCGTTGGGCATCGTGGTCGGCGCGGTCGCCCGGAAGGCGTAGCTGACCGTCGCGGCCTTCTGCAGGGCCGGCCCCCAGCCGGGCTCGCCGCGGATCAGCTGCGAGGCGGCCTGATCGACCGTCAGGCTGGTCTTGCCGGCCACCACGCCGGCGCGGGAGTCGGCGTTGACGAAGGCGTTCGGCTGTTCGCCGCCCGTGATTGCGCCCGCGGTTTCCGAAATTTTATCCGCCGCCAGAGGGGAGGGTTCAAGGCTCACGACCGTACTCCAAACGCCACTTGGGACGAGTATGGTGAATGAGGATTTCTTCTGCAATCTCGGCTATTTGCGACAAACGCGCACAGTTTCCGACCAAGCTTTCCGGCCAAGCTAAGCACGACCGGACCATGGCGCCGCCGGCCACAATCTTCACATTCTGGGCGCAGATGTTGCATTTGGGGCACACCCGTTTTCGGACATGATGCGTTTGTCGTCTCGAGCGCCGGGCAAGTCGGGCCCGCGACATTTCGTAGAAGAGGGTTATTTCAATGAAAATGCGGTTGCTGGTCGGCGTCGCGGCGGTTGCCCTGAGCGCCGCCTCGGGCGCCCTGGCCCAGAGCGCCACGAGTGGTTTTTACGTCGCGGGCGACGCTGGCTATCACCAGCCGGACTCGGTCAAGGCGCGTTCCACGGGCAACTATCAGTGGGACTTCTCGGCCGATAAGGATTGGGCCGCGTTCGGCCGCTTCGGCTACAAGTTCACCCCGAACTTCCGCATCGAGGCCGAGTACGGCTATCGTCCGGGCGACATGCAGAGCGTCCGCGGCGCTGGCGCGGTCGGCGTGGGCGGCACGGGCACGGGCCAGCCGTTCGGTCTGTGCGCCGCCGGCGTCGGCCGCACCGCCGCCGCCCCGACCTGCGGCGAGCCCAAGGGCAGCCTGAAGGCCACCACCCTGATGGCCAACGCCATCTACGACTTCGCCCCGAACTCGAGCATCAGCCCGTTCATCGGCGCCGGTGTCGGTACGGCCTGGGTGCATAACAAGGTCTATGGTCAGCTGTCGGGCGTTCCGACCGGCGCGGCCATCTACCAGAACACCAGCTTCGACGACGTCGACCAGGCGTTCGCCATGCAGGGCCTGGTGGGCGTGGCCTGGAACTTCGCCGAGAACTGGTCGCTGGACCTGACCGGCCGTTACCTGCGCACCACCAAGCTGGACTGGGGTTCGGTGACGCAGAACGCCGGCCCGGCCGGTGGCTCGATCACGGACGTCGGCACCTTCTCGGGCCGTTACAAGGACACCTCGGTGACCCTGGGCCTGCGCTACACCTTCGGGTCGGCCCCGCCGCCGCCGCCTCCGCCGCCGCCCCCGGCCGCTCCGGCGTATGAAGCGCGCGAGTTCGTGGTCTACTTCCCGTTCGATCAGTACGTGCTGACGACGGAAGCCCAGGCGGTGGTCCAGCAGGCCGCTGAATACGCCAAGGGCGGCGGCGCGTCGAAGATCGTGGTGACGGGTCACACCGACACCTCGGGCTCGGACAAGTACAACGCCAAGCTCTCGGAACGCCGCGCCAAGGCCGTCGCCGATGGCCTGGTCAGCATGGGCGTCAACGCCACGGCCCTGTCGGTCGACTGGAAGGGCGAAAGCGCTCCGGCCGTCGCCACGGGTGACGGCGTGAAGGAACCGCTGAACCGCCGCTCGACGGTGTCGATCACGTTCTAATAAGAAGACTAAAATTGGTGGGGAAAGGGGTCGGCCTTCGGGTCGGCCCCTTTTTCATTCTGGGGTTCTGCTCCCCGTTGGGGGAGCTGTCGCGAAGCGACTGAGGGGGCAGCTGGGCAAAGGCCGCGCTGCCC
>CAIUMD010000036.1 GCA_903900155.1 uncultured Caulobacterales bacterium
CCCGCCGCCGCCGCGCCCGCCGAGGCTGCGCCGGCCCCGGCCGCCGCGCCTGCCGCCGCCGAAGCTCCGGCGCCCGCCATCGTCGACAAGAACGACAAGGGCGACAACGCTTGGATGCTCACCTCCTCGCTGCTCGTCCTGCTGATGATCCTGCCGGGCCTGGCTTTGTTCTACGGCGGCCTGGTGCGCGCCAAGAACATGCTGTCGGTCATGATGCAGGTCTCGACCGTCGCCCTGATCGGCTTCGTCGCCTGGGTGCTGTGGGGCTACAGCTTCGCCTTCACCGACGGCGGCAGCTGGGACAGCTTCGTGGGCGGCCTCGGCCGTCTGTTCCTGAAGGACGTGACCCCGGCCAGCAACGTCGCGACGTTCTCGACCGGCGTGGTGATCCCCGAGTTCACCTTCATCTCGTTCCAGTCGACCTTCGCGGCCATCACCGCCGCCCTGGTGGTCGGTTCGCTGGTCGAGCGCATGAAGTTCGCCGCCATCGTCGCCTTCGCCGTCCTGTGGCCGCTGCTGTCGTACTATCCTATGGCCCACATGGTCTGGTGGTGGCCGGGTCCTGACGCGATCGCCACGGCGCCGACCGCGCCGATCAAGTCGGGCCTGATCTGGAGCTTCGGCGCCCTGGACTTCGCCGGCGGCACCGTCGTCCACATCAATGCGGGCATCGCCGCCCTGGTCGGCGCCCTGATCCTCGGCAAGCGCCAAGGCTACGGCAAGGAGCCGATGCCCCCGCACTCGCTGACCCTGACCCTGGTCGGCGCCGGCCTGCTGTGGGTGGGCTGGTTCGGCTTCAACGCCGGCTCGAACCTGGAATCGAACGGCTACGCCTCGCTGGCCATGATCAACACCTTCGTCGCCACCGCGGCCGCCGGCCTGTCGTGGATCATCGTCGAGTGGGTCACCCGCAAGAAGCCGTCGGCCCTGGGCCTGGCCTCGGGCATCGTCGCCGGCCTCGTCGCCGTCACCCCGGCCGCCGGCTTCGCTGGCCCGATGGGTTCGGTGATCCTGGGCCTGATCGTCTCGCCGATCTGCATCTTCTTCTGCTCGGTCGTGAAGAACGCCCTGAAGTATGACGACAGCCTGGACGCCTTCGGCATCCACGGCGTCGGCGGCATCGTCGGCGCCATCGGCACCGGCTTCCTGGTCAACCCCGCCTGGGGCGGCGCCGGCATCGTCGACTACACCAGCTGCGCCAAGGACGGTGACCTGTCGACCTGCGACAACGCCGTCTACAACATGGGCACCCAAGTCATGGCCCAGCTGAAGGGCGTTGGCGTCACCATCGTGTGGTCGCTGGTGGCCTCGCTGATCGTCTTCTTCGTGATCAAGCTGGTCATCGGCCTGAAGGCTTCGCCGGAAGCCGAAGAAGAAGGCCTGGACATCTCGGAACACGGCGAACGCGCCTACCACAGCTAAGGCTGGCGGTAGGGGTTCTCCCCGAAACGCCGAAGGGCGCGGAGAGCAATCTCCGCGCCCTTTTCCTTTTTGGTCGAGATCAACCGACGCGCGGCTGGAGCCTAAATCCGCCGCGCGGTGACGATCGGCACCACGGGCATCAGCATCTGGCCCTTCATCACCGGATTGGTCGCCTCGCCGGGCGTGGGCAGGTTCAGGATCTTGCGGACGATCTCCATGCCCTTGATCACCTGACCGAAGGCCGCGAAGCCCAGGTTGTCGCCTTCCGCCGCCGGATTGGCGTCCAGGTACGGGGCCTCGCCCACGCAGATGAAGAAGTCGCTGTCGCCGCTGCCGGGCTCGCGGCGGGCCAGGGACAGCGCGCCGTCGACGTGGCGCAGGCCCGTCTGAGTGGTCGGCTCGTGGGCCACGGGCTTGAGGACCTTCTTGGGATCGCCGGCCAAGCCACCCTCGATCAGGCCGTAGTCGACCGCGCTGGGCGCCTTGGCCGCGCGCCAGAAGCTGGCCCCGTCATAGAGCTTGCCGTCGACATACTGCAGGAAATTGGCCGTGGTCAGCGGGGCCTGCTTGACCTTCAGGGCGATGATGATCGCGCCCAGGCTGGTGTCGAGGCTGACCAGGACGTCGCCGGGACCGGGCACGATCGGCGTCGGCGGCAGGCTCAGCACCTGAGCGCCCGCCACAGCAGGCGCGGCGGCCAGGCCTCCAAGGACGACGAGAACATCACGGCGCTTCATCAGTCGCTCCTCAGCTCAGGCGGCAGCGCCGCACCCACCAGTCGGGCCGCACCGCCTCCAGGCGTTCGGCCAGGGTTTCGGCCTCGATGTCGCCGGCGCAGAGGGCGAAACAGGTCGCCCCCGAGCCCGACATCCGGACCAGCAGACTTTCGGGCTCCTCGCGCAGGACGTCCAGCACCTCGCCGATGCGCGGCTCCAGGGCCACGGCCGGCGCCTCCAGGTCGTTGCGGGTGGCGACGGAGAGCCAGGCGGCGACTTCCTCGGCGCTCTCCAGGTCCGGCGGCAGGAACGGCGGCGTCGCGCCTTCGGGATGCACGGCGGCGTCATAGGCCCGATAGACGGCGCCGGTCGGCGACGGCGCGCCGGGATTGACCAGCACGGCGTTCAGCTCCGGCAGCGCCGGCGCGGGCGACAGGATCTCCCCTCGCCCCTCGGCCATCAGGGCCCTGGCCCGCAGGCACGCCGCGCCGTCCGCGCCCAGGCTGGCGGCCAGGGGCTCCAGGTCGTCGTCGGAGAAGTTCGGCGCCAGGGCGTCGCGCAGCAGCTTCAGGGCGGCGCCGGCGTCGCTGGAGCCGCCGCCCAGGCCGGCCGCGATCGGCAGGCGCTTGTCCAGGATCAGGCGATACGGCGGGATCGGCCCGCCCAGCTTGGCGTGGAAGGCCCGCGCGGCGCGGACCACCAGGTTGTCGCCATCGACCGGGATCTCTCCCCCAAAAGGACCTGAGGTCTCGAAGGCCGGCGCATCGCTGGGCTGAATCGCGATCTGGTCGCCGACATCGGCGAAGACCATCAGGCTGGAGATCGGATGATAGCCCTCGGCGTCCGGCCCACCCACGTGCAGGAACAGATTGACCTTGGCCGGGGCGAAGGCGGCCAAAGAAGACGGGGGCAGCCGCATGACGTCTCAGACTCGATGGAAAACGACTACCGCCGGATAGCTCAGTTGTGCGCCACCGTCGACTTGATCGCCGCCGCGCCCGTCGGACCCAGGCCGGTCTTCAGCTTGGTCTCGGACTCGGCCTTCTGCTTGTCGTCGGGCTCCAGGCTCAGCACGCGCTGCCACTGGAACTTCGCCTCGGTCTGGCGGCCGACCTTCCAATAGGCGTCGCCCAGGTGGCCGTTCACGTCCGGATCGCCCGGCTCCATCTCGACGGCGGCTTCCAGCTTCTGGACGGCGGTCTTGTAGTCGCCCAGGCGGTAGTAGGCCCAACCGAGAGAGTCGAGCATGGCGCCCGACTGCGGACGCGCCGCCACGGCCTTCTGGACCATGCCCAGGGCCTCGGCCAGGTTCTCGTTGCGGTCGATCCAGCTGTAGCCGAGGAAGTTCAAGAGCTCCGGCTCGTCCGGATTGACCTTCAGCGCCGCCTTCAGGTCGCGCTCGGCTTCCGGCCAGCGCTTGGCCTGTTCCAGGGCCACGGCGCGCAGGTACAAGAGGCGCCAGTCCGGCGCCTGGGCCTCGCGGGCGATGATCGGATCCAGCACGGCCACCGACTCGTTCCACTGGCCGCCGGCGCGCAGCAGGTCGGCCAGGGCCACGCTGGCGTCGCGGTCGTTGGGCGCGGCGGCCGAAGCGGCCTTGGCCACGTCCAGCGCCTTGGCCTTGTCGCCGATGTCGTTCCAGGCCCAGGCGGTCTTGCTCTGGGCCGAGGCGTAGTGCGGCGAGCCCGGCTGGACGTGGGCATAGGCCTCGATCGCGCCTTGCGGGTCCTCGCCCTGGTTCAGCAGATCGCCGACCAGCACCCAGGCCTCGTCGCGCGTGGGATCCAGGCGCAGGGCCAGGCGCAGATAGGCCAGGGCGAACTGGCTCTGGCGCTCGCCGGCGAAGGTGGCGGCGCAGGCCACCAGGCCCTCGGCCGCGCCCTGGCGGATGGTCGGCAGGGCCGGCGGCGCGCCCTTGGCGGCGGCGCGGGCGCGGGCGCGCAGCAGGCCAGTGTCGCTCGGCGCCGTCCGCAGAGCATTGTCGTACAGGGCCACGGCGTCGGCGTGACGCTTGCGGCGCTCCAGGAACGATCCGTAGTCCAGGGTGAAGATGCTGGCCGTGGCGGCGTTGGCGACCAGGGCCTTGTAGTCGGTCTCGGCCTCGTCATAACGCTTGGCGCGCTCGAACAGGCGGGCCTGGCCCTGCTGGCCGAAATACTGGACCAGCTTGTCGGTGCGCAGGGTCGGCTGGACGATCGCGCCCTCGCTGTCGCCCGCGGCGGCGGCGGCCCAAGGCCCCAGCAGCGCGGCGGCCTGCTGGTGCGGAAAGCCCGGGGGCTGGCTCTTCAACAGGGCCTGGGCGTCCTTGCCCTTGCCGATGGCGATGCTCTCGACGACGCGGGTCAGCACGCCCAGGCGCTTGACCGCCTCGGTGGCGTCCGGATCGGTCGGGGCGGCGGCGGCGGCGCGGGTGATCTCGCCGGCCAGCAGCAGCGCCGTGAACGACCGCTCGCCCAAGACGCCCGGATCCTCGCCCAGCACCGCGGCCGTGCCGAAGTAACCGGCGGCCTCCTTGCTCTTGCCGTCCCGCAGCGCCGCCTGCCCCGCCAGGAACTGGCCGTACGAGCTGCGGGTGTCGAACAGCGAAGATCCCGTGCTGGCCGGGCCGCGCAAGGTGATCGAGCTGGGCGGCGCGCTCGAACAGGCCGCCAGGGCCGAGACGGAAACGCAGGCGAGAAGGACTTGGATACGCGTCATCCGCCTACCCTCGGCGCTTTCGATGCGCCTCGCAAGAAAAAGCCTCCCAGCCGAGGGCTGGGAGGCTCTCAAGCGCGACAGTCGAAAGTGTCAGCGGTTTCGGCGCCCGTCGCGCGCCAAACAAAAGCTTACATGTTCGGATAGTTGGGTCCGCCGCCGCCTTCCGGCGTGGTCCAGACGATGTTCTGGGACGGATCCTTGATGTCGCAGGTTTTGCAGTGGACGCAGTTCTGGGCGTTGATCTGGAACCGCGGATCCTGGCCCTGCTCGTTGTACAGCACCTCATAGACGCCGGCCGGGCAGTAGAGACGCGCCGGCTCGCCATACTTGGGCAGGTTGACCGCGATCGGGATCGACGGGTCCTTCAGCTTCAGATGCGCCGGCTGGTCTTCCTCGTGGTTGGTGGCCGACAGGAACACCGAGCTCAGCTTGTCGAAGCTGATCACGCCGTCCGGCTTGGGATAGACGATCGGCTGGAAGTCCTTGGCCAGGCCCGTCGAGGCCGCGTCGGTCTTCTCGTGCTTCATCGTGCCGAACAGGCCGAAGGCGCCGCCGGTCACGTGGTTCAGCCACATGTCGGCCATGCCGAACGCGCCGCCCAAGGCGGTGCCGAACTTGCCCAGCAGCGGCTTGGCGTTGCGGACGATCTTCAGCTCCTTGGCCACCCACGACGTGTCGTAGGACGCCTGGTAGGCGGTCAGTTCGTCGCTGGTCCGGCCGGCCTGGACGGCCTCATAGGCGGCCTCGGCGGCCAGCATGCCGGTCTTGACGGCGTTGTGGCTGCCCTTGATGCGCGGCACGTTGACGAAGCCGGCCGAGCAGCCGATCAGCGCGCCGCCCGGGAAAGTCAGCTTCGGCACCGACTGATAGCCGCCCTCGGTGATGGCCCGCGCGCCGTAGGCGATGCGCTTGCCGCCTTCCAGATAGGGCTTGATCCCCGGATGCTGCTTGAAGCGCTGGAACTCGTCGAAGGGCGAGATCCACGGGTTCTTGTAACTCAGGTGCACGACGTAGCCGATGGCCACGTAGTTGTCCCCGAAGTGGTACATGAAGCTGCCGCCGCCGGTGTTGTTGTCCAGCGGCCAGCCGGTGGTGTGCTCGGCCAGGCCCGGCTGGTGCTTCTCGGGCGGGACCTGCCACAGCTCCTGGACGCCGATGCCGTATTTTTGCGGCGACTTGCCTTCGTCGAGATTGAACTTGGCGATCAACTGCTTGGCCAGCGAGCCGCGCACGCCCTCGGCGATGAAGACGTACTTGCCGTGCAGCTCCATGCCGGGCTGGAAGTCCGGCTTGTGGTGGCCGTCCTTGGCGATGCCGACGACGCCGACGACGACGCCCTTGACCGAACCGTCCTCGTTCCAAACGAGGTCCGAGGCCGCGAAGCCCGGATAGATCTCGACGCCCAACTCCTCGGCCTTGCCGGCCAGCCAGCGGGTCAGGTTGCCCAGCGAGGCGATGTAGCAGCCGTGGTTGTGCATGAACGGCGGCATGGCGAACATCGGCAGGGACAGTTCGCCCTGCGGACCCAGCAGCTTGAAGCGGTCCTTGGTGACCGGCGTCTCCAGCGGCGCGCCCAGTTCCTTCCAGTTCGGGAACAGTTCGGCCAGGCCCTTGGGGTCGATCACCGCGCCCGACAGGATGTGGGCCCCGACTTCAGAGCCCTTTTCCAGCAGGGCCACCGAGATCTCGGTCCCGGCCTTTTCGGCCATCTGCTTCAGACGGATCGCGGCGGAGAGGCCCGCGGGACCACCGCCGACGATGACGACGTCGTACTCCATCGACTCGCGTTCGAGGTCTTCGCTCATAAGGTCTCCCGATCAGGCCCACCCCTTTTTTGTATCAGAGGCGCCTGTCTTATGACTGTTTGAATTAGAGCTTATCCAAACGTGACGTAGTGGCGGTCAAGCGCCTGATCTCTCTTTTTTGCTGCGACGCAACGTGGAGGCTGGCGACAATCCGCGCTAAGACGGTCTCATGAGCCTCGCCGCCGATCAACGCGCTGTCGAAAGCCTGCTGGCCTTCTGGGCCGATGCGGGCGCCGAGGCGCTGTACGCGGACGCGCCGATCGACCGCCTGGCCGAGGGCGCGGCCATGCTGCGCGCCAAGAGCCAGCCGCCGCCTCCGGTCGCCGTCGCCCGGCCCGTGGTCTCGCGCGGTCCCGATGTCGGCTCGGCCGTCGCCATGGCCAAGGCCGCCGCGGCCGCCTGCAACGACCTGGAAAGCCTGGCCGCCGCCATCGCCGCTTTCGACGGCTGCCCGCTCAAGACCCAAGGCGCCAAGCAGGCCGTGTTCTCGCGCGGCGCCGCCGACGCGCCGCTGATGATCATCGGCGAAGGCCCCGGCGCCGACGAGGACGCTCAAGGCCAGCCGTTCGTCGGCCGCGCCGGCAAGCTTTTGGACCGCATGATCAAGGCCGCCGGCCTCGAGGGGCGCGTCTTCATCACCAACACCGTCTTCTGGCGCCCGCCGGGCAACCGCACGCCCACGCCCCAGGAGCAGGCGGCCTGCGCGCCCTTCGTCGAGCGCGCCATCGCCCTGGTCAAACCCAAGATGCTGATGCTGGCCGGCGGGGCCTCGGCCAAGTCGGTGCTGAAGCGCGAGGAAGGGATTCTTTCCATGCGCGGCCGCTGGTTCGAATGGGTCTCGGACGACAAGTCGATCGAGCTTCCGGCCATGCCGACCCTGCACCCGGCCTTCCTGCTGCGCACGCCCGCGCAGAAGAAGAAGGCCTGGCAAGACCTGCTGACCGTGACCGAGCGGCTTGATCGACCGGAGCGTCCGCACTAAAACTGCGTTCGACGAGTGGAAATGGGGGACGCGCGCCTGCGGGGGAGCGCGGATCTTTTTTTGAAAGCTTGGGCTCGCCCTCTGGCCGTTTTGTCGGTCCTTGTGCTGTGCGCGACGATGTCCGTTGCGCGCGCCGGCGCCCTCGACCCTCTGTCTCCGGAAGATGTCCGCGCCTATCGCGCCGCCTTCGCGGCCACCGATCGGGGCGATTTCGACGCCGCAGAGGCGGCCTACGCCAACACCCGCGACCACAGCCTGGCCGGCCGTCTGGCCTTCGCCAAGGTCATGCACCCGACCCGCTACTCGGCCAGCTATGACGACCTGACCAAGTGGCTGCGCGCCTATTCCGAAGAGGCCGGCGCCGATCGCGTCTACGCCCTGGCGCTCAAGCGCAAGCCGGCTGGCAAGCGCGTCGCCGCCGCGCCGATCCCCGAACTGTTCATCGGTGACGAGACCGCGCCGCCGCCCGCCGACAAGGGCCGCGCCTCGCGTGAAGCCTACTATTCCGGCGATGTGCAAAAGGCCCTGGCCCTGGCCATCGCCGGCGGCGAGACCTGGATCGCGGGCCTTTCGGCCTATCGCCTGGGCGACTATCGCGCGGCCCAGGCCTATTTCGAGCAGGTCTCCCACGACCAGAACGAAGACGAGTGGCTGCGCGCCGCCGGCGCCTTCTGGGCCGCCCGCACCGCCAGCCAGGCCGGCCATGGCCGCGACGCCCATAGCCTGCTCAGCGAAGCCGCCCATTCACCCCACACCTTCTACGGCATGATCGCCGTGCGCCAGCTGGCCATGGCCGGGATCACGGCGACCGAGGATAGCTTCGACCCGATCGCCAGCCTGCTGACCCGCGCCAGCTATGCCGGCCCGGACACCGCCTCGCTGGACCGCCTGGTCAACAACGACCCCCGCGCCCGCCGCGCCACCGCCCTGGCCCAGGTCGGCCGCTGGCGTGAAGCGGGCATGGAACTGCGCGCCGGCCTCTCCCTGGCCGACACCCAGGCGCTGCGCGACGACTGGACGGCCCTCGCCCTGGCGCTGAACGCCAACGCGCCGCTGAACGCCGGCCGCCCGGTGCGCCGGGTCGGCGGCGAGGATTATCCCCTGCCCCCGCTGGATCCGGTGGGCGGCTTCACGATCGACAAGGCCATGGTCTACGCCCTGGTGCGCCAGGAAAGCCGCTTCGACCCGCTGGCCCTCTCGTCGGCCGGGGCCATGGGCCTGATGCAGGTGCGTCCGTCCTCGGCCGCCGACGTGGTGGGCGACGACAAGCTCTTGGCCGACAACAGCCCGCTGTTCGATCCCGCCTATAACCTGCGCGCTGGCCAGGACTATTTCACCTGGCTGATGGACCGGGGCGTCAAGAGCCCCGACCTGCTGCGCGCCGTGGCGGCCTATAACGGCGGCCCGGCTACGCTGAACCGCACCGCCGCCCAGCTGGGCGGCGACTGCGACACCCTGCTGCTGATCGAGAGCCTGCCGTTCAAGGAAACCCGCAACTACGTCGAGAAGGTGATGGCCAGCTACTGGACCTATCGTCGGCTGATGGGCGCGGAGAACAAGACCCTGGACGCCGTGGCGTCGGGCGCGCGAACGGTGGATTTCCGCCTGGACCCGCAGGTCGCGGCGCCGACGAGCATTGATCAGCTGATGACGTCGCTGGCGTCGGTTCAGCCGTAGCTCGACCACAAATCAGACAACCAACAACCTGCCTTCCTAGGCCTTGTGCCTAGGAAGGCAAAATGGTGAAGCTAGTAGTCCAGCCGCCTAGCCCGCAGCGCCTTCGCCAGCGCCTTCTCATCACCACCGCTCGCGGGCCAATCCAGCCGCCGCACCAGCACGCCGTGCAAGCGCGGCGACAGCTTGCTCAGCAGGCCGCCCGGAACGGTCAGGAACGCCGGCGCCGCTGCCCCACCCGCCAGATGCTTCTCGATCGGCTCACGCCAGCCCTCCCGCAGCGCCGGAGCAGACCGCAGGGTCAGGATCCAGTCGCCCCGCGCAACGGCCGCGCCGGCGGCCAGGTGGTCACCGGAGGCTTGCACCAGCCGCGCTCCGCTGTCCTCAGCGAGCGCCTCGACGCCGGCTTCGCCGCCCAATTCGTCGCTTGCGACCAGGATCACCTCCTTGACCAGGCCGTCCACGGCGGCGGGCACCAGCATGGCCATCTGGGCGGCCAAGCCCGGCAGGTCTTCGGAAGCGATGAGAACGACGGAGATCATGGCCCTGCTTGGGCTAGCGGGTGGTTGGCGGTCAAGGCCCTGCGTGGCCCTCGCCCTTCGACAGGCTCAGGGTGAGGACCAGGGAAGCGGCCTTGCAGTAGAAACCTCATCTGAGCTTGTCGAAGGACGAGGTTTCGGCCCCTCAGCCGAACAAATCCATCTGCCCGCTCCCCCCAAGCCGAGGCGGCGTGAACTGGCTTGCATCCAGCGGCGTCCACGGCTGGTCCAGCCCGAACTTCTTCACTGCCAGGTGGAACCTCTGCCGCAGCACCTCCGCCACCGGCCCGTCTCCCACCATCCGCTCGCCCCAGGTCGCCTTGTAGGTCTCGCCCTGGCGGATCTGGCGCACCAGCGACATCACCCGCCGCGCCCGGTCAGGATGATCGGTTTCCAGCCACTCCTCGAACAGCTGGGCGATCTCGCGCGGCAGGCGCAGGGCCACATAGCCCGCCCCGCGCGCGCCGGCCTTGGCGGCGGCTTCCAGCACGCCCTCGACCTCGTGGTCGTTGAGACCCGGAATGGCCGGCGCGAACATCACCGTCACCGGCACCCCGGCCTCGGTCAACCGCCGCACCGCCTCGATCCGTTTGCCGGGCGTGGCCGCGCGCGGCTCCATGCTGCGGGCCAGATGGCGGTCCAGAGTGGTGATCGAGATCGCCACCCGCGCCAGCTTGCGCTCGGCCAGCCGGCTGTAGATGTCGAGGTCGCGCAGGACCAGGGCCGACTTGGTGATGATCGTGAACGGGTGGCTGTAGCGTTCCAGCACCTCGATCACCTGTCGCGTCACCCGCAACTGCTTTTCGTCGGGCTGATAAGGATCGGTGTCGCCGCCGATATGGATGGTCGCCGGCTTGTAGCTGGGCTTGGCCAACTCCTTTTCCAGCAGCTCGCCCGCATGCGGCTTGAAGAAGATCTTGCTCTCGAAATCCAGGCCGGGCGAGAGGCCGAGATAGGCATGGGCCGGCCGTGCGTAGCAGTAGATGCAGCCGTGGCTGCAGCCCCGATACGGGTTGATCGAGCGGTCGAAGCCGACATCCGGGCTCTGGTTGCGGGCGATGATCGTCCGCGACTTCATCGCCTGAAGCTCGGTCTTCAGTTGCTTGGGCTCTTCCTCCTCGCCCCAGCCGTCGTCGAACGCTTCGCGCTGGTTCGCCTCGAAACGCCCCGTTCGATTGGATTTCGCGCCCCGCCCCCTGGGCGTCGGCGCCGGTTTCACTGCCTCGGCCATGGCGTGATTATGCGCGCCACTGAGAACAAAACAAGAACTTCATTTTTGCGCCCACACTGCGCCAATCCGTCGCAGGCGCCGCCGCCCCCTCTCAACCTTTGGAAAGACCCTGTCGCCTATCCTGCACGCCAGACTGCGCAAAGGTTTGCGCAGCCAAGTTGGAAGCGTCGAATGTCCGAAAGCGAACGCCTCGCCGCGCTCGTCTCCTACCGGGTTCTGGATACCGCGCCCGAGCCGGTGTTCGACGACATCACGCGCCTGGCCGCCCAGTTGTTCGACGCCCCTATAACCCTGGTCTCGCTGATCGATTGCGATCGCCAGTGGTTCAAGTCCCGGCAGGGCCTGGACGCCTGTTCGACCCCGCGCGACCAGGCCTTCTGCGCCCATGCGATCAAGCTGCCGCCGAATGAGATCATGGTGGTCGAGAACGCCGCGCTCGATCCCCGCTTCGCCGACAATCCCCTGGTCACCGGCGATCCCAATATCCGCTTCTACGCCGGCGCGGTGCTGAGCGACTCAGGTGGCCATAACCTGGGCACGCTGTGCGTGATCGACAGCGCGCCGCGCTCGCCGCTGACCGACGCCCAGAAGACCCAGTTGAAAGTCCTGGCCAGCGCCGTCGTCGCCCAGCTGGAAAAGACCCGCTACGAGCGCCGCCTGCAGGAGGAAAGCCGCCTGCTGCAGATGACCGAGACCATCTCGGGCGTCGGTCACTGGCGCGCCAACCTGCTGACCGGCGCGATCCACTGGTCGGACGAGGTCTACAAGATCTACGGCCTGACGCCGGAGACCTTCACCCCGTCCTCGGACAACTGGCTGGACCTCTATCACCCCGACGACCGCGCCGCCGCCCGCGCCGCCTTCGGCCGGGTCGTGAAGGGCGAGCCGCTGGTCGAGCACCAGCTGCGCCTGATGCGCGCCGACGGCGAGGTCCGCCAGGGCCTGGGCCGCGCCACCAGCGAGTATGACGAGACCGGCAAGGTCGTGGCCGTCTTCGGCGTGCTGGAGGACGTCACTGCCCGCAACGCCGCCTTCGAGGCCCTGCGCCGCAGCGAAAGCCAGCTGCGCGCCAGCGAGGCCCATGCCCGCAAGGTGGTGGCCAACGCCTACCAGGCCATCGTCACGATCGACGAAGCCGGCCAGGTCACCGGCTGGAATCGCTTCGCCGAGCAGACTTTCGGCTGGACCGCGGAAGAAGCCATCGGCAGGCGCCTCAGCGACTTCATCATCCCCGAAGAACATCGCAGCGCCCACAACCGCGGCATGGCCCGCTTCCTGCGCACCGGCGAGAGCGCGGTGATCGACCAGCGCATCGAGGTGCCGGCCCTGCGCAAGTCGGGCGAGGTCTTCCCGATCGAACTGGCCATCAGCGGCGCCGAGGGCCCGGACGGCTGGGCCTTCACCGCCCTGATGCACGATATCTCGGCCCGCAAGGCGCAGCTGGAGATCTTCGAGACCGCCTTCGACCACGCCGCCGTCGGCATGGCCCTGGTCACGCTGGAGGGCGGCTTCCACAAGATCAACGACGCCTTCTGCGGCATCGTCGGCTATTCGGCCGAAGAACTGCTGGCGACCGATTTCCAGACCATCACCCATCCGGACGACCTGGAAAAGGACCTCTTGCTGCTGCAGCAGCTGCTGGCCGGCGAGATCTCGACCTACGGGATGGACAAGCGCTACCTGCACAAGGACCGCCGCCTGGTCTGGGTGCACCTGTCGGTGTCGCTGGTGCGCAATCCCGACGGTACGCCCAAGCACTTCATCGCCCAGGTCCAGGACCAGACCGCCCGCATCGAGGCCCAGGACGCCCTGGAGCGCCAGACCCTCTCCCTGGCGGCCATGGCCGAACAGCTGGCCGTGGCCAAGGACATCGCCGAGGACGCCGCCCGCGCCAAGGCCGAGTTCCTGGCCACCATGAGCCACGAGCTGCGCACGCCGCTGAACAGCGTCATCGGCTTCGCCCGTCTGCTGACCGACAGCCGCGAGCTGACACCGCCCGACCGCCGCAACGCCGAGCGGGTGCGTTCGGCCGGCGAAGGCCTGAACGTCCTGATCAACGATATCCTCGACTACTCCAAGCTGGACGCCGGGGCCGTGGCGCTGGAGGCCAAGCCTTTCAGCCTGGACGACCTGGTCTCCGACACCCTGGCGATGATCGAGCCGCAAGCCTCCGAACGCGGCGTGTCCCTGCGCCGCGCGGGTCGCACCGCCGGTTGGGTCGAGGGCGACGCCTTCCGCCTGCGCCAGGTGCTGCTGAACCTGCTGTCGAACGCGGTGAAGTTCACCAAGGACGCCGCGGTCAGCGTCGACGTCACGCCGCTGGACGCGCCGGCCGGCCGCCGACGTCTGCGCGTCTCGGTCATCGACGAAGGGGTCGGCATCGCGCCTGACGCCCTGGGCCGCCTGTTCACCCGCTTCTCGCAGGCCGACGACTCGATCTCGCGCAAGTTCGGCGGCACGGGCCTGGGCCTGGCCATCTCCCGCGAGCTGGTCGAGCTGATGGGCGGGGTGATCGGCGTCGAGAGCACGCTGGGCGAAGGCTCGACCTTCTGGTTCGAGATCGACCTGGCCGTCGCCGCCCCGATCGTCTCGGTCGGCGCGCCCAAGGCCCTGCGCCGGTTCGAGGGCCGCCGCGTGCTGCTGGTCGACGACACCGAGCTGAACCGCGAGCTGTTCAAGGCCCTGCTGGAGCGTCGCGGCTGCGTGGTTGGCCTGGCCGCCGACGGCGCCGAGGCCGTCGCCGCGCTGGAGACCGCCCGCTACGATCTCGTCCTGATGGACGTGCACATGCCGGTGATGGACGGCCGAACCGCGACCCGCGAAATCCGCCGCCGAGGCCTGACCGAAGCGCCGATCCTGGCCCTGACGGCCGGCGGCACGCCCGACCAGATCGCCGCGTGCAAGGCGGCCGGCATGACCGACTATCTGCTGAAGCCCCTGTCGGAGCAGCAGCTGGAGCAGGCCCTGGCCCAACACCTGCTGGGCGACGATGCGCCCGCCCCCTCGCCGGCCGACGAACTGGAAGACGAGCGCCAGGCCCGCGACGCCCTGGAGGCCCTGATGGGCGCCGAGGCCAGCCTGAAGATGGCCCGCCTGCTGCGCGGCCAGCTGGGCGCCGTCCTGCGCGACCCCGCCTCGCGGACCTTGGGCGAAGAGGCCCACACCACCGCCGGCTCGGCGGGTCTCTTGGGCTTCATGCGCCTGTCCGGCGCGGCGCGGGCGCTGGAGGACTGCCTGCGCGCCGGCGAGCCCTCGGCCAGCGCCTTCGCCGCCGCCCGCACGGCCGCCGACGCCGCCGAACGCGTGCTGGCGACCTGGATCGCCCGCCTGGAAGGCGCCCTGCCCAACGAGGTCGCCGCCTGATGCCGAACCGCATCCTCATCGTCGACGACGATCCGATGATCCGGCAGTTCGTCGACCTGGTGCTGACGCAACAGGGCTTCAAGGCGGTCGCCGCCGCCTCGTCCGACACGGCCATGCAGCTGCTGGGTCGCGAAGGCTTTTCCCTGGTCCTGCTGGACATCAACATGCCCGGCATGACCGGCCTGGACGTCCTGCGCCTGATGCGCGCCCGCCCCGGCCGGCCAAAGATCCTGATGATGACCGCCCATCGCGATCCGGCCACGATCATGAAGGCCCTCGAGCAAGGCGCCGACGGCTACCTGGCCAAGCCGTTCAAGCCGCAGGACCTGCTCAAGCGCATCGAGACCGTCCTAAAGGGCCCCGCCCAGGCAAAAACGCCGGAGACCAAGACGCCGGAGACCAAGGCCACCGACGAACTGATCCTGGACTGACCTAGTTTTCGGCCGCGGCCTTCATGTTGGCCAGGCCGGTCTCGAAGTCCTTGCCGATCATCTGGTCCATGTTGAAGACCAGCCCCATCAGCTTGGCGACATAGGGGTTCTTGCCCGACATCGACCAGGTGACCTTCGTACCCGCGCCCTGCGGCTCGAACGTGAAGCGGCCCACATTGTCGGCCCTGAACGGCTTGATGAAGTGCAGGTCGAAGATCACCTCGCGGCCCCGCGCGACCTTGGTGATCTCCATGCCGCCCGAGCCGACCTTGTCGTCGCCGACCCAGGCATAGGTCGAGCCGACGCCGCTGGCCGGGCCGCCATAGGTGCGCTTCATGCCCGGATCGATCTTCTCCCACGGCGACCAGGCGCCCCACTGGCGGAAGTCAGAGACCATGGCCTCCAGCTTTTCCGGCGACGCGTTGATCTGCGCGGTGCGGGTGACGACGAAGTCGCCCGGCCGCGTCGCGGCGAAGGCCAGCACCGCCACGATGGCGACGACGATGACGATCAATATGGTCTTCAACATTAGCCCTCTCCCCTAGCCCTTTGTAGATGTTGATCTCTAGGACGCGGACGTCTGCGCCTCGGCGGTCACGCGGTCCAGGTGCTGGCGGATATTGGCCGCCTCGGCGGCGGTGTTGGCCAGCGAAATCGCGCGGTCGAAGGCCTGGCGGGCCTCGGCCTTGCGCCCGGCCTGCAGCAGGAAGGCGCCCCGCGCGCCGTGATAGTGGAAATAGCCCTCCAGCCGCGGCCCCAGCGGCGCGATCATCGCCAACGCCGCCTGAGGTCCGCGCACCTTGGCCGTCGCCACCGCGCGGTTCAGGGTGACCACCGGCGAGGGCTGCATGATCTCCAGCGTGGCGTACAGCGCATCGATGCCGGCCCAGTCGGTGTCCGCCGCGGTCGCGGCGCGGGCATGCAGGGCGGCGATGGCGGACTGCACCTGATAGGGTCCCGGATCACGCTTCAGCATCGCCTTGTCGATCAAGGCGAGACCCTCGCCGATCATCTGGCGATTCCAAAGGCTTCGGTCCTGATCCTCCAGCAGGATCGCCTGGCCGTCGGCGGTGAAGCGCGCCTCCGAGCGGGCATGCTGGATCAGCAGCAGCGCCGTCAGCCCCATCATCTCCGGCTCGGCCGGGAACAGGCGCAGCAGCAGGCGGGCCAGGCGGACGGCCTCGTCGCACAGGCCGCCCTTGGCCTCCACCGCCTTGCCGCTGGCCGAATAGCCTTCGTTGAAAACCAGGTAGATCATCGCCGCCACGGCCGCGAAGCGTTCGGCCCGCTCGATCGGCCCCGGGGCTTCGAAAGGCGCGTCGCCGGCCCCGATGCGGGCCTTGGCGCGGGTGATCCGCTGCTCCATGGCCGACTCGCCGACCACGAAGGCGCGGGCGATTTCCTTGACCGACAGCCCCGAGACGATGCGCAGGGCCAGGGCGATCTGCTGGGTGGCCGGCAGGTCCGGGTGGCAGCAGATGAACAGCAGCCGCAGGACGTCGTCGCGATAGTGCGAGCCGTCCAGCCGCTCGGCGGCCTGCGCCTCGGCGTCCTCCAGGTCGGAGAGCCGTTCCTCGGGCGGCAAGGCGGTGGTGCGGCTGGTCTTGCGCACCGCGTCGATGGCGGCGTTGCGACCGACCATGATCAGCCAGGCGGTCGGATCGCGGGGCGGACCGTTCTGGGGCCAGCTCTTCAGGGCGCGCAGGCAGGCGTCCTGGAACGCCTCCTCCGCCGCGTCCATGTCGCGGAAGTAGCGCAGCAGCGCCGCCATGGCCTGGGGCCGGGCGGCGGTGATCGCGCCCTCGATCCAACCCAGGTCGGTCACGCCGGGGCCACCTCAGGGGTCGGCGCCGGGTTGAACAGCGCGATCGGGCGGATCTCGTACGAGCCGCCCGGATTGGCCTTGCCCAACTCGCGGGCGATGTCGAGCGCGCCTTCCAGACTGTCGCAGTCGACGACGTAGAAGCCCAGCAACTGCTCCTTGGTCTCGGCGAACGGGCCGTCCAGCACCAGCGGCGGCTCGCGATCCTTGCGCAGGGTCGTGGCGGCGGTGGTCGGCATCAGGCGGGCGACGGGACCAAGGCGCCCCTGCCTGGCCAGCCGCGATGAGCCTGCCCATGACCTCGTCCTCGTGGTCCTTGGACCAGCCGCAGATCACGTCTTCCTGGTTGTAGCAGAGTATGGCGTAGAGCATGGGCGATCCTCGTCTCGTGTCTCTAGGACGGCGGACTATGCCCGGATCCGACATCGGCTCGAGAATTTTTTAGAGACGCCTCAGCCGGCGCCGAACGGGCTCGTCGTAGAGCTTCAGCACCACCCAGGCAAAGGCCATGATCACCGGGATGGCGACGGCCGCGAAGCCCAACGGATAGCCCTTGCCGCCGACCGCCCGGAACAGCCGCAGCATCAGTTCCCAGCCCAGCCAGTGCAAGGCGTACAGCGGATAGGAGATCGCGCCGGAAACGCGGCACAGCGCGCCTTGGACGCCGTCGGGATCCTGCCGCCCGGCCAGCACCATCAGCGGGAAGACCACACTCACGCAGGCATAGTCGTAGAGCCAGTTCAGCGGCGTCCACGGCACGCACATCACCACCGCCAGCAAGATGGCCAGCCCCCAGGCCGGGACCGCCCAATCGGTGAAGGCCTGGATCCGGTAGCAGCCCCAGCCCAGCAGGAAGGCGAAGATCGTCCTCAGGAAGCTGATCACGAAGGTGCCCCGATCCCAGCCCGTAAGCACCCCGCCCATGCCGTGCGCGACATAGGCCATGACCGGGATCAGCAGCACGATCATCAAGACGTGCCCCATCACGCCCAGCCGCCGCAGCGGGAACCAGGCCGCGCCGACGACCAGCTCGAAGAACAGCGACCAGGCCGGCGGATTCAAAGGGAAAAGCGGCGAGAAGCTGGTGTCGTCGACCCACACGCGGGGGATCATCAGGAGACCCAGCCCCAGCCAGCCCGGCACGTGCTCGCGGTGCTGGATGATCACCGTCGCCCCGGCGAGCATGGTCACCGCGATCAGCGGCCACAGCCGCACCAGCCTCTGGCGCATGAAGCCCAGCCAGCCGATTTCGCGCCGGCCATAGGCATGGGCCAGGACGAAGCCCGACAGGCAGAAGAAGAAGTCGACGGCCAGGTAGCCGTGCGCCACGACCCAGGGCCGACCCGTCCAACTGCCGATGTGATAGAGCATGACGCCCACGGCCGCGACGCCGCGCAGACCGTCCAGCGTCTCGTATCGTCGCCCCGCTTCGTACGCCTGCAAACCGCCGCCCCTCAGTCCCGTCCTTGCTTAGCCGACGGGTTTCTCCAGCAGCAAGGCCTTGGTCAGGAAGGCGCGGTCTTCGCCGATCACCCGCAGGCCGGCGTCGGCGAACAGGGCGGCGAGATCGGTCCCGGCATAGCTGCCGTAGTACGGCTCGTGGAAATAGACCGGGAAGGCCTCCAGCAGGCGGGCCAGGTCCGGCGTGTCGGTCGGCTGCACCGAGTCCACGAAGACTAGCACGCCGCCAGGCTTGAGCACTCGGGCCAGACTGGCCGCCACGACGGGCCGAACGCGCGGCGGCAGCTCGTGGAAGAGATAGACGCAACTCACGGCGTCCAAAGTGGAATCCGCGAACGGCAAAGCTTCTGCATTAGCTTTGACGCCGCCGACGCCGGCCCGCTTGCGCGCTTCGACGAGGTAAGCCTCCGAGAGGTCCAGGCCGGCCATCGCCGCGCGCGGGAACGCCGCCTTCAAGTCCTTGAGGAAAGCGCCCGAACCACAGGCCACATCGAGGATTTTGGCGTCGCGGTGATCGCGGCCGCGCCAGTGCTTGGCCAGCAGCGACAGCCCCCGCCGACGCATCGCCCCGGCCGTACCGGAGAACAGCGCCTCGACCTGGGCGTCGTAACGACGAGCGCTTTCGGGCGTGAACCAGCCGCCGGACTGGTAGTGGAAGTTCTGGCGATAATAGTTTGGATAGGCTCGACTATCGACCGCATCTCTCACCTCGACGCCATCGCCTCGGCGGCGGCGCTGGTCGACCTCGAAGGCGTCGGCGATGAAGTCGGCGGCCTCTCGCAAGGCGACCGAGGGCCGGACCAGACCGTCCTCGACGGCGGGATAGAGACCGGCGGCGACGTCGCGGGCGTCCTTCTCGAACGCCTCCAGATAGGCCTTTCGGAGGGAGCCCTTCATGGCTGGCGCGGACTTGGGCGAAAAGCTGCGGGCCTGTTCGCCCCTGGTCGGGCGGGTCAGCGACCGAGCGAGGCTGCCGGTCGCCGTCCACCAGGCGGCCTTGACCATCGCCTTGGCCCGCTGGCCGGCGGCGTCGACCGTGAAAGCGCCCCTCGAGCGCTGCTCCCCTTTGGGCTCGTCCATACCCGTCCTCAGCGCGTGAACACCCCGACCAGCTCAATATGCGGCGACCAGACGAACTGGTCCACGGGCAGCACCTTCTCCAGACGGAAGCCGGCGTCGACCAGGGCGCGGGCGTCCTTGGCGAAGGTCGCCGGATTGCACGAGATGCTGACGACCTTGGCGACCTTGGACTTGGCGATCTCGACCGTCTGCTCGGCCGCGCCGGCGCGCGGCGGGTCGATGACCACCACGTCGGTCTTGGCCAGCTCGGGGCTCAGCACCGGGCGTTTGACCAGGTCGCGGGCCTCGGCGTTGATCGGCTTCAGGCCTGGCGTCGGCCCGATCGCGGCCTTGAGGGCGGCGATGGCCGGCGGGCTCATCTCGGCGGCGTGGACCGCCCCGATCTCGGCCAGGCGGAAGGTGAAGGTGCCGACGCCGCAATAGAGGTCGGCGATGCGGGCGGCCCCTTGGGACTCGGCGACGGCGAAGTCGACCATCGCCCGCTCGGCCGCCGGCACGGCTTGCAGGAAGCTGCCCGGCGGCAGGGCCACGATGGCGGGACCCAGCTTCACCAACGGCTGGCGCGCGCCGTAGACGGTCTCGCCGGCCAGGGTCACGCGCGCGAAGTCGCCCTCGCCCGCCGCCATGGCCGCGCGCATGCGGGCGTCGGCCGACAGGCCTCCCGACTTTCGCTCGACCCCGGTGACGTCGATGTCCAGGCCCGTGCCGGTCAGGGTCACGTGCAGGGTCGGCGCCGACTTGGGATGCTCCAGGAACGGCTCGGCCAGGCGCGCCAGGGCCGGCAGGGCGGCGATCAGGCGTGGGTCGGTGACAGGGCATTCCTCGATCGGCACGAGGTTCCAGGAGCGGCGCTCCTTGAAGCCCAGCTTGGCCCCGCCCTTCGCCTTCCGCGCATGCAGCGCCACCCGGCGGCGCGAAGCCGGCGGGGCGGCGAAGGTCGGCAGGATTTGCGTCTCCAGGCCTTCCATCGACAGCTGGACGCGGACCTGCTCGGCCTTCCAGCCGAGATAGGGCCCTGCCGCCCAGTGCTGCATCGCACAGCCGCCACAGTGGCCGAAGTGCTTGCAGACCGGATCTACCCGTTCGGCGCTGGCCTTCAGGATTTCGGCGATCTCGCCGCGCGCGCCGTCCATCTTGGCCAGGATCGTTTCGCCCGGCAGGGTCAGGGGCACGAAGGCCGGCTTGCCGTCGGCAAAGCGGGCGAGACCGTCGCCCTGGGCGCCGATGGCGTTGATCGTCAGTTCTTGCATGGAGGTTCCAGTCGCATGCCTGCAGCATGCTTAGGCGCCGTCCATACCCCAAAACCGGCGCTTGAGCGCGGACTTCGGACGATTTTCCGTGCGCGTGAACAAAACTGAATAGTCCGGTCAGGCGCCGTTCATGTTGGCGGGACCATGACTATATCAACGGATGGGCGTGGGCGGCCGACAGGTCGCCCCTAAAAAGACAGCTTCTCTCATGACCATGACCGCCTCGAAGAGCAGGACCTCCAAGATGAAGACCGTGCTGGGCGTCACCGCCGCCCTCGTCTGCGGCGCGCTGGCGCCGACCCTGGCCCAAGCCCAGAGTTATGGGGCCCAATCGTATGGCGCGACGCCCTACGGCGGCGGCGCCTATAGCCAAGGCTACTACGACCCCTGCCGGCGCTCGACGACGCAGCGCGGCACGGGCGGCGGCCTGGCGGGCGCGGCGATCGGCGCGGGCATCGGCGGCGGCGTCGCCGCACACGGGGCCAAGACCGAAGGCGCCGTTCTGGGCGGCCTGCTGGGCGCGGTGATCGGCTCGAACATCGGCAAGAATTCGGCCGCCTGCGCCCCGGGTCGCGCGCCGCCCCCGCCGCCGGCCGCCTATAACGACTCGTACGACTACGACCGCGGCTACCGCTCCAGCGCGTACGACGACGCCCGCCGCGACGCCGATCGCGACAGCTACTACGAGCGTTCGTACGAGCGCCGCGAAGGCTACCGGGTGAACGAGCGCGCCGGCCAGGCCGACGTCAACGGCTGCACCCTGGCCGAGAGCCCGATCTACCTGCCGGACGGCCGCACCCAGAAGCGTTTCGTGCGCGTCTGCCCGGACGCCAACGGCAAGTACCAGGTCGTCGACTAAAATTCAGAGCACCTTGTGGAAGACGATCGGCCGCTCCTATGGGGCGGCCGATTTCTTTTGCGCCCAAACCAGGCGCTCGACCTGGCCTTCGCCGCCGGTGATCGGGCTTTCGGCCAGGCCCTTCACCGACCAGCCCGAAGCCTCCAGGAAGGCGACAATCTCACGCTCGACGCGGGCGATGACCTCGAGGTCCTTCACCAGCCCGCCCTTGCCGACAAAGTCTCGGCCAGCCTCGAACTGCGGCTTGATCAGAGCGACGAGGTCCGCGCCCTGCTCGGCCAGAGCCAGCGCTGCCGGCAGGGCCTTGGTCAGCGAGATGAAGCTGACGTCGCTGACCACCAGCTGCGGCGCTTGCGGGAGGAGCGCGGCGTCCACCGCCCGCGCATCGACCCCCGACAGGTCCACGACCCGCGCATCGCCCTTCAGCCTGGCGTGCAGCTGATCGCGCCCGACATCGACCGCGAACACCTTGGCCGCGCCGCGCGACAGCATCACCTCGGTGAAGCCCCCCGTGGACGCGCCGACATCAACCGCCACCCGGCCCTCGACCGCGACCGGCCAGAGGTCGAGCGCATGGACCAGCTTCAGCGCCCCGCGCCCCACCCACGGATGAGCGGCCTCGGCGACGATCTCAGCGTCTTCATCCACGGCGTCCGAGGCTTTGGAAACGACGCGGTCGCCCACGCGCACCAAGCCGGCCTCGATCGCCGCGCGCGCCTTGGCGCGGCTGTCGAACATGCCGCGCTCCACCAGCAGGACATCGATACGTTTGCGGGTCATCGCCGCCCTCTAGCATGGGCTTGCGGCGCAGGTCTCTTCGGGTTCAACTGAACAGCGATCACCGGCGCGCAAGACGCCGATCACTTTGGGATTGAGCGTGGCGACGCCACGCTCTGGGGGGAGGAAACAACCGATGCGATTCACTCGTCGCGGCCTGATGGCCGCATCCGCCGCCGTGGCGGCCGCATCCTCAGTGGAGGCAAAGCCCAAGACCATGTCCGCACCCGCGCCCTGGACCCCCGACGCCACCGAACTGGCCGGCCGCATCCGTCGCAAGGAGGTCAGCGCCGCCGAGGTGGTCGAGGACGCCATCCGCAAGGCCGAGGCCTTGCAGCCCCAGGTCGGGGCGATCGTCACCTCCGACTTCGACCGCGCCCTGGACAAGGCCAGGGCCGGCCAGCTGTCGGGACCGTTCGCCGGCGTGCCGTTCATGGTCAAGGACCTGGACCCCTACAAGGGCCTGCCCACCCGCAACGGCTCGCGTAGCGGCCTGCGCAGCCCGCCCGAGACCACGCAGACGCCCTATGTCGAGGCCTTCGACGCCGCCGGCTTCGTGGTGATCGGCAAGTCGGCGACGCCGGAATACGGCTTCCTGCCGACCACCGAGCCGATGGGCTTCCAGCCTACCCGTAATCCCTGGAACACCGCGCGCTCGTCGGGCGGCTCGTCCGGCGGCGCCGCGGCGGCCGTGGCCTCGGGCATGCTCCCGATCGCCCACGCCAGCGACGGCGGCGGCTCGATCCGCATCCCGGCCAGCAACTGCGGTCTCTTCGGCTTGAAGCCCTCGCGCGGCCGCATGCTGCAAGGCCGGCCCAGCACGCGCGGCATCGACATCTCGGTCTCACATGCCTTGAGCCACAGCGTCCGCGACTCGGCCGCTCTCTTCGCCGCCACCGAGCGCACCGGCGCCGACCAGGTGTTCAAGCCGGTGGGCGTGGTCACCGAACCGCTGAAGAAGAAGCTCAAGGTCGGCCTGATCATCCAGACCGGCACGGGCGTGGCGCCCGATCCCGAGGTGCAGGCCGCCGTCAACAACGCCGCTAAGCTGCTGGAAAGCCTGGGCCACAAGGTCGAGCCTACGACCTGGCCGATGGACGGCGGGCAGTTTGGCATGGACTTCACGGTGCTGTGGGCCAGCGGCGCGGCCGAGTTGGTCGCCGGGGTCGGCAAGGCCATGGGCCGCAAGCCCGATTCGACCGTGCTGGAGCCGTTCAGCCTGGGGATGGCCGAGCTGGTCGGCCAGCTGCCGCCCGGCGCCCTGCCCGCCGCCATCGAGCGCCTGAACGCCAACACCAAGGCCTATGACGCCTGGCTGACGAAGTACGACGTCATCCTGTCGCCGGTGCTGGGCAAGCCGCCGGTCGAGCTGGGTTATGTCGCCGGCTGGGTCCCGTTCCAGGAGTTGCAGTCGCGCCTCTTGACCTATGTCGGCTACACCCCGCTGCACAACGCCGCCGGGGCCCCGTCGATGAGCGTGCCCCTGCACTGGACCGCCGACGGCCTGCCGGTGGGCGTGCAGATCGCCGGGAGGGCGGGCGGCGAGGCCCTGCTGTTCCAGCTGGCCTATCAGCTGGAAGCCGCCCAGCCCTGGGCGCACAGGAAGCCCCCGACCAGCCTCTAAGCTTGGGTTCGGTCGCGGACATGCTCCAGCATGTCCGCGATGCTCGGCCCCGAAGGTCTGGAGACAGAGCTTGCGGAGCCGGTCCAGCGCCGGGCGGCGCTCGGGCGCGACCTCCTGCATGAAGTCATCGACCGTCGCCGCCTTGGACTGGACCATCTGGGCTATCCTTCGACGAACACCTTCTTGAGTTCGTTCTTCATGATCTTGCCATTGGCGTTGCGCGGCAAGGTCTCGGGCCAGAACACCACCTTGACCGGCACCTTGAAGGCCGCCAGACGATCAGCGACGAAGGCGCGCAGCTCGGCCTCGGTCGCCTGGGCGCCGGGCTTCAGGGTCACAACGGCCGCCGGCTCTTCGCCCAGCGTCTTGTGCGGGATGCCGACCAGGGCCGCGTCCATCACCGCCGGATGGTCGTAGAGGCAATTCTCGACCTCGATGCAGTAGATGTTCTCGCCGCCGCGGATCAGCATGTCCTTGGCGCGATCGATGATGAAGCAGAAGCCCTCGGCGTCCAGGCGCGCCAGATCGCCCGTGCGCACCCAGCCGTCGACGAAGGTGTCGGCGCTGGCTTCCGGCTTGTTCCAATAGCCGCGCACCACCTGTGGGCCCTTGCACCACAGCTCGCCCACATCGCCGATCGGCAGCTCGCGATACGGCTTTTCGATGGTCATGATCTTCAGGTCCGTCACCGGCACGGCGGGACCGCAGCTGTCGGGGCGGTTCTCATAGTCCTCGGCCGAGTTGCTGGTCGCGGTGGCCGAGGTCTCGGTCATGCCCCAGCCGTTGCCGGGTGAGGACTTGGGCCACAGCTCCTTGATCTTGCGCACCAGTTCCGGCGCCGACGGCGCGCCGCCATAGGCCACCGTCTCCAGCGACGACAGGTCGTAGTTCGGGCGCGAGGGGTGCTCGATGATCTGCCAGGCGATGGTCGGAACGCCGCCCATCTGGGTCAGCTTCTCGTCCTGGATCAGCTGCATGGCCTTTTCGGGATCCCACTTGCGGATCATGGCCAGCTTGGCGCCCGCGAACAGCGAGGGGTTCAGCACGGCGAAGCAGCCCGTGGCGTGGAAGAACGGCACCGACAGCAGCGAGCCCTTCTGCGGCAGGCTGGGATCGGGCTGGGGCGGCGCTTCCCCGCGACGCAGGAAGGCGCGAGCCCCGGCCGCGGCGGCGGCGAAGATGTTGCTGTTGACGTTGCGATGCGTGCCGATCGCGCCCTTCGGCTTACCCGTGGTGCCCGAGGTGTAGAAGATCGTCGCGTCGTCGTCCGGCCCGATCGCGATGGTCGGCAGCGGCTTCTCGTCCAGCTTGATCCAGTCATTGGGGCAGCCGATCGCGCCCTCCAGCCGCTTGACGTACGGATGGGCGATCTCTTCCTTCGAACGGCTGACATAGACCCGCTTCAGCTCGGGACAGTGGTCGAAATGCTCGGCCATGCGCTCGAAGCGCTCGACGTCGACGATGGCGACCTTGGCCCCGGAATCGACCAGGCCATACTCCAGTTCCGGCCCGGTCCACCAGGCGTTCAGCGGCGTGGCGATCGCGCCGATCGACAGCGCGCCATAGAAGGCCACCGGCCATTCGGGCAGGTTGCGCATGACGATGGCCACGCGGTCGCCCTTCTGGACGCCGGCGGCCTCCAGCTCGGCGGCCATGTGGGTGACGGCGCGGTAGAAGGCCTCGAAGCTGACCCGCTCGTCCTCGTGGACCAGGAAGATCTTCTCGCCGTGCGAGCGGCCGAAGGCGACGGTGTCGCGCAGCGTGGGGGGGGCGTTCTTCCAGGTCCGGGTCTTCACGCCCCGGATCTCCACCTCCTCCATCTCGCCGGGCGTGCCGGGCGCGGTGATCAGCGCATAGGCCTGCTGGACGGACATCGCGGGCCACGGCGCGGGCTTGGAGGCGGCCTGGGTCATACGGAACTCCCTCGGTATCGACGTCGCGCCCTGTTTGACCGAGCGCGTTCGACGACCAGAGAGCACAGCCGGAAGCCGGTTGTAAACATCCGTTTGACGCTAGGAGAACATTGATAAGTTACAACCCTAGCCGGGCGACTTTTTCAGCTTCTCCAACCACTGCACGGCGTTCTTGTTGGTCGGATCCAGGGCCAGCGACTTCTCGTAGGCGACGATCGCCGAGGCCGTGTCGCCATTGGCCGCATAGGCCTCGCCCAGGCTGTCGAAGGCGTTGCCGCTGGTCGGGTTGAGATCGGCGGTCAGCTTCAGCACCGCCAGGGCCGAGCGCGGCTTGCCGAACCCCATCAGACGATAACCCCAATCGTTCATCTCGTGCTCGTCGGCCTTGAAGCCTGGGTTGGCGGCGCGGAAGGCCGCGACGGTGGCCGAGGGATCGGCCGCCTCCTGCCCCGTCAGCGCTTCGCGCAACGCGGCGACGCCGGTCAGGGTCATGCCCGGGATGAAGCCCTGGGCGATCTCGTCGACCAGATCCTCGGGGGTGGAACCGGCCAGATTGGTCAGGATCACCACCCCGACCCTGTCGTCTGGATAGAGGTACATGGCCGAGCGGCTGCCGCCGGTCATGCCCACGACGCGGCGGTCCGGACGCTCCATGACCAGCCAGCCCATGCCCCACTGCCCCTTCTTTCCGTCGTTGAAGGCGACCGGCGTCCACATGGCCGCGCGGGTGGCGGTGCTCATCAGCTTGCCGTCCTGCAAGGCGACCAGCCACTTGGCCATGTCGCTGGCGGTGCTGTTCATCCCGGCTGCGGCGCGGTGCAGGGATGAGAAGATTTCGGTCCGCACGACCGGCTGGTCGGGCGTGGCCTGACGATAGCCGTAGGAGGTCACCTTGTTCGGATCCTGGTCACGCGTATCGCCAAAGCCGCTGTGGGCCATGCCGGCCAGGGTGAACTGCTCGCCGGCCAGGGTGGCGTCGCGCGGCCGCCCCCGCAGGCCATTGATGGCCATCTGGACCAGGGCGTAGTTGGTCTGGTTGTACTCGAACCGCGCGCCAGGCTGGAAACGGACCGGCTTGGCCACGGTCGTCTCCCAGGCGCCGGCGCCATTGCCGTCGTCGTCCTTGAAATCGGGCAGGCCCGAGGTGTGGCTGAGCAGCCGGCGCATCTCGATCCCGCGCCAGGCCTCCGGCAGGCCTTCGACATAGCCGCCGATCGGCTTGGCCAGGTCCAGCCGCCCGGCCTCGACCTCACGCATGGCGGCCACGCCCGTGAACGCCTTGGTGATCGAGTTGATCGGAAAGACGGTTCCCGGCGTCACCGGGGTCTGCTTGGCCAGATCGGCGACGCCATAGGCGCGGGACATCACGATCTTGCCGTCCTTGACCACGGCGATCTGCAGGCCGGGGATGTGCTGCTCGGCCATGGCCCGGCGCACGATGGCGTCGGCGCGTTCGACGGGGTCCGGCGCGGCCTGGACGCTGCCCCCGGCCAGCCCCAGTATAAGCAATCCCAGACTCAGAGCTCTCATCGCCGCACTCCCTTGTCGACGGCGGCAAGAGAACAGCCTGGCCTGTCCCCGGCCCAGTTAATCCTTGGTCATGAACCGGAGCGTAGCGTTGTCCCAGTCCCTGCTGTTCCCCGATCGCCAGTTCGCCGCTTTCCTGTTCGACATGGACGGCACGATCCTGACCTCGATCGTCGCCAGCGAGCGGGTCTGGGGGACCTGGGCGCGCAGGCGCGGCCTGGACGTCGAGGCGGTGCTGCAATGCATCCATGGCCGACGCGCGGTCGAGACGGTGCGCAGCTTCAACATCCCCGATGTCGACGAGGACGCCGAGGTCCAATGGCTGATGCGGGCCGAGATCGCCGACACCGACGGCATCGACGCCATCGACGGCGCGGCCGCCTTCCTGAACGCCCTGCCCGCCGACCGCCGGGCCGTCGTCACCTCGGCCCCGCGTGAACTGGCCAAGGTGCGGCTGGCGGCGGCCGGCCTGCCGATCCCCGCCGTGCTGGTCACGGCCGAGGACGTCGAACGCGGCAAGCCCGCGCCCGACTGCTTCCTGCTGGCGGCCCAGCGGCTGGGCCACAGAATCGAGGACTGCCTGGTGTTCGAGGACGCCCCGGCGGGCATCGCCGCCGGCGAGGCGGCCGGGGCCACGGTGGTGGTGATCACCGCCACCCACAGCCATCCGCTGGAGACGCCGCATCCGGGGGTGATGAGGTATGGGCCGCTGAAGGTGACCGCTTCGGGGGCGTTGAGTTTCTAGCCCACCCCCAATTTGCCTTCCCAGGCCTTGTGCCTGGGACCCAGCGTTCAGCCACCCGGGCATCAAAAAGGGCGCACCCACGCTGGACGCGCCCTCTTCTGAAATGCCGAGTCCAGCCGCCCCATGGGTCCTCGCCACAAGGGCGAGGAAGGCGGGTTGGGGGTAGATGCGAGGGTGATTACCCCACCGACTCCAGCCGGCCGAGCGCCGCCTCGAGCTTGGCTTTGGCGGCTTCGGCGTCGGCGAGGCGTTCGCGGTTTTCCTCGATGACTTCTTCCTTGGCGCGGGCCAGGAAGTCGGGGTTGCCGAGCTTCTTGCCCACCTTCTCGATCTCGCCGGCGTGGCCGGCGATCTCCTTGGTCAGGCGGGTCTTCTCGGCGGCCAGGTCGATGAAGTCGGCAATGCCGAGCGCGCCAGTGGCCTCGCCCATCACGATCGGCACAGAGCCGGCCGGCGCCGCGTCCGCTTCACGGACGCTGTCCAGGCGGGCCAGGGTCAGCAGCAGGTCGCGGTGACGGGCCAGGCGAGCCTTGGTCTCGGCGCCGGCGCCAACGACGCTAAGCGCCGGCTTGGCCGACGGCGGCACGTTCATCTCGGCGCGGATCGAGCGGATCTCGCCCACCGTGCCGACCAGCCAGCCGATCTCGGCCTCGGCCTCGGCGTCGATCCAGCTTTCCGGCAGGTCCGGCCACTGGGCCGAGATCAGCATGCTGTCGCGGGCCGGACCGAACTCGGCGGTCTTCTCCCACAGCTCTTCGGTGATGAACGGCATGACCGGGTGCAGGAGCTTGAGGATCACATCCAGCGCCCAGGCGGCGGTGGCGCGGGTCTCGGCCTTGGCCGCCGCGTCATCGCCGTTCAGGATCGGCTTGGCCAGCTCCAGGTACCAATCGCAGAACACGTTCCAGACGAAGCGGTACAGGGCGCCGGCGGCCTCGTCGAACGCCGGGCCTTCCAGGGCCTTGGTGACCTCGGCCACGGTCTTGACCGTCTCGCCGCGGATCCACTTGTTGATCGGCTGCTGCACGGTCGCGGGATCGAAGCCCTCGACGCGGACGCATTCGTTCATCTGGGCGAAGCGCGAGGCGTTCCACAGCTTGGTGCCGAAGTTGCGATAGCCCTCGATGCGCTGCTTGGAGAGCTTGATGTCGCGCGCCTGGCCCGACATCGCCGTCATGGTGAAGCGCACCGCGTCGCAGCCCAGCTCGTCGATCAGGATCAGCGGATCCATCACGTTGCCCTTGGACTTGCTCATCTTGGCGCCCTTCTCGTCACGGACGAGGGCGTTGATGAACACCTGCTTGAACGGAGCCTCACCCATGAAGTGGAGGCCCATCATCATCATCCGGGCGACCCAGAAGAAGATGATGTCGAAGCCGGTGACCAGGGTGCTGGTCGGGTAAAACTTGGCGAGGTCGGCGGTCTTTTCCGGCCAGCCCAAGGTCGAGAACGGCCACAGGGCCGAACTGAACCAGGTGTCCAGCACGTCCTCGTCCTGGCTCAGGACGACGTTCTCGCCGAACTGGGCCTTGGCGGCGGCATAGGCGGCCTCCTCGGTCTCCTCGACGAAGATCGCGCCGTCCGGACCGAACCAGGCCGGGATGCGGTGGCCCCACCAGAGCTGGCGCGAGACGCACCACGGCTCGATGTTGCGCAGCCATTCGAAGTAGGTCTTTTCCCAGTGCTTGGGCTCGAACACCGTCTCGCCGGTCTCGACGGCCTTCAGGGCCGGCTGGGCCAGGGTCTTGGCGTCGACGTACCACTGGTCCGTCAGGAAGGGCTCGATGACCACGCCAGACCGGTCGCCGTGCGGGACCATGTGCTTGGTCTTCTCGATCTCCTTCAGCCAGCCCTCTTCCTCGGCGCGGGCGACGATGGCCTTGCGCGCGACGAAGCGGTCCATGCCGACATATTCGGCCGGGACGGCCTCGTTCAGCTTGGCCTCGGGGGTGAGGATGTTGATCGCCTCCAGCCCGGCGCGCTTGCCGACGCCGAAGTCGTTGAAGTCGTGGGCCGGGGTGATCTTCACCGCGCCCGAGCCCTTGGTCGGGTCGGCATAGTCGTCGGCGACGATCGGGATGCGGCGGCCGACGATCGGCAGGGTCACGAACTTGCCGACCAGGCCCTTGTAGCGCTCGTCGGTCGGGTGGACGGCCACGCCGGTGTCGCCCAGCATGGTCTCCGGACGCGTCGTGGCCACGACGATGTAGTCGCGGGTCTCGAACTCGGTCGTCTTACCGTCTTCGTCGAAGGCGATCGGGTGCTGGTAGGTCACGCCGTCGGCCAACGGATAGGCGAAGTGCCAATAGGCGCCGTCGACCTCCTTCTGCTCGACCTCGAGGTCGGAGATGGCGGTCTGGAACTGCGGGTCCCAGTTGACCAGGCGCTTGTCGCGATAAAGCAGGTTCTGCTTGTAGAGCTGGACGAACACCTTGCGGACAGCCGCCGACAGGCCCTCGTCCAGGGTGAAGCGCTCGCGCGACCAGTCGCACGACGCGCCCAGGCGGCGCAGCTGGTTGGTGATGGTCCCGCCGCTCTCGGCCTTCCATTCCCAGACCTTGGCGACGAAAGCGTCGCGGCCCATGTCGCGGCGGCCGATATTGCCGGCGGCGGCCAGTTGGCGCTCGACCACCATCTGGGTGGCGATGCCCGCGTGGTCGGTGCCCGGCAGCCACAGGGCGGCCTTGCCGCGCATGCGGTGGAAGCGGGTCAGCACGTCCTGCAGGGTGTTGTTCAGCGCGTGGCCGATGTGCAGCGAGCCCGTCACGTTGGGCGGCGGGATGACGATGACGAACGGCTCGGCGTTCGGATCCTCGCTGGGCTTGAAGGCCCCGGAGGCCTCCCAGGCGGCGTACAGGCGGGGTTCGACGGATTTGGGATCGAAGGTTTTTTCGAGCATGGCGGAGCGGATATGCCATCTGCGGCCCGGCCGGGAAACCGGCGGGCCTTGGTTTTCTGACGGTTTTTGAAACGAAAAAGGCGGCCGCCGCAGCGACCGCCTCGATTTTCCGGATCTGGAAGAAGCTTAGACGCCGCGACCGCGGGCGATCCGTTGCACTTCTTCCTCGACCTTGGTCTCGACGATGCGCGGCAGGTTCTGGTCCAGCCACTCTTTCAGCAGCGGACGCAGCAGCTCGCGTACGACGTCTTCCAGGGTGCGGGCGTCCTTGGGCATCAGCAGCGCCGAGCTCAGGCTGCCGAAGGCGCTGGCGGCGGCCGACGAGGCGGTGGCGCCGACCAGGGTCTCGACCACTTCGTCGCGATCGAAGACCGGCGGCGGCGCGGCCGGCGGCGTGTAGACCGGCTCCGGCTCGGGCTCCGGCGAATACACGTCGATGTCCCCGACGCTTTCCAGCGGTTCGGGCTCGGGCTCCGGAGCGATCGGATCGGTCAGCTCGAGGATGTCGTCCTCGATCACCGGCTCGGGCGGCGGCGGAGGCGGAGGCGCCTCGGCCGCAGGCTCCGCCGGCGCGTCATCCTCCGAGATGATGCGTCGGATGGAGGCGAGGATCTCCTCCATCGTCGGTTCTTGAGAGCTCTGATCGGACATGTGCGACGCCGTCGTAAAGAGGTACGAATCCTTGCGCGCTCTAGGACGCGCTTCGCCGCGATGGTGCAGACTTACGCGTGTTAAGCAAGCGTAAGTCCACGCCTGGGCGGAATCGACGCGGGCGCGAAACCTACTTAGAGGCAGGCCGCGGCTTGGTCGAGGGCGCACCGACCTTATCGATCGCCTGAACCACCGGTTCCCACGGCACCCAGCCGGCGCTGTGCGTGACGCGGTTATACGAGGTCTTGGGATCATAGGCGGCCGTGCCGGAGGCCAGCTTGGTCACGTCCAGCTGACCCATGGCCTGCAACAGCGAAGTGCTGGCGACATACTCGTCGCGACGAGCGGTCACCAGGGCCAGTTCGGCGTTGGACAGTTCCAGCTGGGCGTTCAGCACGTCCAGCGTGGTGCGCAGGCCGACCTGCTGTTCCTGGCGCACGCCTTCGAAGGCGATGCGGGCAGCCCGCACCTGCTCCTCGTTCGAGACCAGGCTGGCGCGGGAGGCCAGCAGGGTGCTCCAGGCGGCCGAAACCTGCTGGATGACCTGGCGCTTGGCCCCCTCGACCGCGACGCGGGCGGCGGTTTCACGCTCGCGGGCGGCGCGGACGTTCGAGGCGTTCAGGCCGCCGGTGAACAGCGGCACGCGAGCGGTCAGCGAACCCGCGATCTGGCGATTGTATTGGCCGAACTGATTTCGGTTGCCGTTCACCTCGGCGGCGTCGAAGCCCAGGCTGGCGCCGGCCGAGATGGTCGGCAGATAGGCGGCCTTGGCCAAGGCCACGCGAGCGGCGGCGGCCTGCTCGGCGTAGCGCGCGGCCTGAACGGCCGGATTGCCGCCCTCGGCGGTTTCGAAGGCCTGTTCGACCGAGGCCGGCAACACGTTGGCGAGCGACGGCTCGGGCGCCAGGTCGGCCGGGTTCTGCCCGACGACCTGGGCGTAGTTGGCGCGGGCGACGGCCAGGTTGGCTTGGGCCGACGACTGGCTGGCCTTGGCCGCGGCCAGGCGCGCCTGAGACTGGGCGACGTCGGTGCGGGTGATCTCCCCCACCTCGAAGCGGGCATTCGATTCGTCAAGCTGACGGGTCAGGACGGCGACATTCTCGTTGGCGATGCGCAGGGCTTGCTGCGTGCGGCGCACATCGACATAGGCGGTGACCACATTGGCCAGCATGCCCTGCTCCGCGCGACGCAGATCCTCGCGACCGGCCAGCACGTCGGCCTCGGCCGCCGACAGGTTCGCCGTGGCCTGACCGCCAGTGAACAGCGGTTGAGACAGTTGAAGCTGGGCGTTGCTGGAACCGACCTTGGTCACGCTTACGCCGTTGACGAGCACGCCGCCGACGACCGTCGTGGTAGGGACCGCCAGGTCCGTTCGGGAGTTGGTCGCGCTGGCCTGGGCGTTCAGCGTCGGACGAAAACCGGCGCGCGCCCGGACCACGCTCTCGTCTGTGGCGCGCTGGACAGCGCGCTGCTGCTGCAGCGTCGGATTGGTCTGATAGGCCAGGGCGGCGGCGTCGGCCAGGGATTCGGCATGAGCCGCAGAGAACGCCCCGACCATCAAGCCGGCGCTGCAAGCGGCGGCCAGCAATCCGGCCCGTCGACGGTTCGACATCAAGATTCCATCCCCAATCACGCGAAGCTCGCGCCCTGCCACAATATGATCGCGTGTAAATCGGACCGCCAGCCGTCGCCAGTTAAGCTTTTTTCACGCGGACGTTGCGGCAGGCGGCCGGGGTCGTTCGGCGATCTAGAAGCTGAACCCGGCCTCCGTCTCGAAGCCCGCCAACAGCGGCGGCGAGGCGTCGAACTGCTGGCGGCGGCCGACGCCGTCTTCCGCACGCAGATAGATGGCCGCGCGGCCTACCGGGCCGGTGCGCTCGATCACGCCCAGGCGGCCGCCGGCGGCCAGGGCGTCCTGCCAGGTCTTCGGGGCCACGGCCACGGCGCCTTCGCAGATGATCACGTCATAGGAACCCGTCGGCGCGGTGCGAAGATCGTCGCCATCCAGGCGGGTGACCAAGAGGCCCATCTTTTCCAGCACGGCGGCGGCGTACGGCGCGGCGATGGCCAGGGCCTTCTCGCCTTCGCGCGGCTTCAGCACCTGCAGCAGCTTGCCGACTTCGCGCGGGCGCAGCAGCCAGCGGCCCGGCGCATATTCGATGTCGGCGTCGGCATAGGCCAGATAGGCCTTCGACGCCGGCACGACGGCCTCGCGCGCCACCACCCGCAGGGCGTCCTGTAGCGGCAGGTCGGTGACGTCGGCGGTGCGAATTTGGCTCTCGACCATGTTCAGCCGCGCGGCGGCGAAGTCGGTGCTCATGGAATCCCTCGAAGGACTGGACTTTCGAGCAGGCTTATAGGTCCGCGTCCGGCCGAAACGCAATGCGATCCGAGGCCGCGCGCGCCCGTCTATCGCCCCCGGACGGCCTTAAAAGCGTCATCGACTTCCCGCGGCATGCTGAAAAAGACCAAAGGACGGTCATCAGAAGTTGTGACAGTCAATGTCACGGAACATCGATTGATCAAGATCGACCTATGGTAAATAAGCAGCCTTAGGCGGCAAAGCCGCCAACGGGGGAGGAAGCCGGAACTGTAGGCTTCGTGGGGAAAGTGCCATGTTGAGTGCGCCAGTTGTGATCGCGGCCGCGATCTGCGCCCTGATCCTCATCTATTTCCTGCCCCGCATCGATGGCGTGGCGCGCAAGGTCTATGGCCGCTACCGTCGCCGCCAGCGCAACCAGCGGCAGGAGCGCGAACGCCAGGAACAACTGGAACGACGCACCCAAGGCCAATAAGGCCATAAAAGGGCGATCGGCGGAACCAAACACGACCGACGGAACTGATTTCTCGCGGACCAGCGCCGCGTTCCAGTTCCCCTGTTCAAGGTCCGCTCAAATGAAGATCGCCCAGGTCACCCCTCTCTATGAGGCCGTCCCGCCGCGCCTGTACGGCGGCACAGAACGCGTCGTCGCCCACCTGACGGACGCCCTGGTCGATCTCGGCCACGAGGTCACCCTGTTCGCCAGCGCCGACGCCCAGACCAAGGCCCGGCTGATCGCCACTCGCGACCAGGCCATCCGCCTGGATCCCGCGCCGCTGAAGTCGGATCTCGCCGCCCACCTGGCCCAGATCGCCGAGGTCCGCGCCCTGGCCGACGAGTTCGACATCGTCCACTTTCACACCGACATGGTGCAGTTCCCGTTCTTCGCCGACCGGGCCGAGCGGACGCTGACCACGCTGCATGGCCGCCTGGACCTCAAGGACCTGCCGGCCGTCTACAAGCGCTACCCGCAGTTCCCGCTGGTCTCGATCAGCGATGACCAGCGCCGTCCCCTGCCCTTCGCCAACTGGGCCGGCACGGTCCATCATGGCATGAACGCCGACCTCTATCGGTTCTCCGAGAAGAGCGAGGGCTATCTGGCCTTCCTGGGCCGCATCTCGCCCGAGAAGCGGCCCGACCGCGCGATCATGCTCGCCAAGCGCCTGGGCAAGAAACTCAAGATCGCCGCCAAGGTCGACGCCGCCGACCGCGCCTATTTCCACGACAAGATCGAGCCGATGATGCTGGGCGATCCGCTGATCGAGTTCATCGGCGAGATCGGCGACCACCAGAAATCGGAGTTCCTGGGCGGGGCCGAAGCCCTGCTCTTCCCGATCGACTGGCCCGAGCCCTTCGGCCTGGTGATGATCGAGGCGATGGCTTGCGGCACGCCGGTCATCGCCTACCGCTGCGGCTCCGTACCCGAGGTCATCGAGGACGGCGTGACCGGTTTCATCGTCGACAATGACGACCAGGCGGCCAATGCGATCATTCGTGCGTCGTCGCTGGATCGGAACCTCGTACGTCGGCGTTTCGACACAAGGTTCTCGTCCGAGGCGATGGCCCGGCGGTACGTCGCGCTTTACGAAAAGCTGTGCGACGGCGCCGCCGTCTATCCGTCCCTCGTCGACTTGGCCGCCAGTGCTTAGGAACAGCTTGCAGGAGGGGCCATGGAGAATCTGGCGCCGGCGTTGGACGCTCCGGTCGACTACGGTGTGACGGCGGAAGTCCGCGCGCCACAGAACCTCTATGCCCTGAAGGACAAGGACACCTTCATCGTCGCCGACGAGTTCGGCGACATCGCCGGCCAGGGCGACGGGCTGTTCCACAACGACACCCGCATCCTGTCGTTCTACCGGATGACGCTGGGCGGCCGCGCCATGTCGCTGCTGTCGGCGGCGGTGGCGCACGACAACGTGTTCTTCACCTGCAACGGCACCAACCAGGCCCTGCCCTATCCGGGCGAGCGGATGGGGCCTCCCGGCGTGCTGCACATCGAGCGCAAGCGCTTCCTGTGGGGCGAGCGGCTGTATGAGCGCGTCCGTTTCGTCAACTACAGCCGCGACACCGTGCTGCTGCCGATGGCGATCGAGTTCGACGCCGACTTCCGCGACATGTTCGAGGTGCGCGGCAGCCAGCGCGCCAAGCGCGGCGTCAGGGGCCCGCCCCATGTCGACGGGCGTCGCGTGGCCTACAGCTATATCGGCCTGGACGGGGTCGAGCGGGCCTCGTTCATCTCGTTCTCGGACGCGCCCTATCGCCTGGGCCCGCACAAGGCCGAGTTCATGTTTTCGCTGCATGCCGAGGGCGAGACCGAGCTCTATATCGAGATCGGCATCGTCGACGGCCATACGCCCAGCCGCGAACGTTTCCGCGACGCCGCCGCGCGGGCCCGCTGGGACATGCGCTCGCGCCGCCGACACGGGGCGCGACTGAACAGCTCGGGCCGCCTGTTCAACGAGTGGCTGGGCAAGTCCCGCTCGGACCTGGCCTTGCTGACCACCAAGATGGAGACCGGCCCCTACCCCTATGCCGGCATTCCGTGGTTCTCGACCGCATTCGGGCGCGACGCGATCATCACCGCCTGGCAGATCCTTTGGTTCGAGCCGTCCCTGGCCAAGGGCGTGCTGCGCTACCTGGCCGCCCACCAGGCCACGGAGCGCTCGACGTTCCGCGACAGCGCGCCCGGCAAGATCATGCACGAGACCCGAAAGGGCGAAATGCCGGCCATGGGCGAGGTGCCGTTCGGTCGCTACTACGGCGGGGTCGACACCACGCCCCTGTTCGTGGCCCTGGCCGGCGCGTACCAGCAGCGCACCGGCGACGACAAGCTGATCGACGAGTTGTGGCCGGCCCTGACCCGCGCCATGCACTGGATCGAGCACGACGGCGACAGCGACGGCGACGGCCTGATCGACTACGCCCGCGGCCAGGACAGCGGCCTGTCGAACCAGGGCTGGAAGGACAGCGAGGACAGCGTCTTCCACACCGACGGCCGTTACCCGACCGGTCCGATCGCGCTCGTGGAGGTGCAGGGCTACGCCTTCGCGGCCTATCGCGGCATGGCCCGGTTGGCCGAGCGTCGCGGCGAGCACGGCCAGGCGACGATCTGGAAACAGAAGGCCGCCACGCTGCGCGACAAGGTCGAGCAGCTCTTCTGGATGGAGGAGCGCGGCTTCTACGGCATCGCCGTCGACGGCCAGGGCCAGCTGTGCCGGCCGCTGTCGTCCAATCCCGGCCACCTGCTGTTCTGCGGTCTGCCCACGCCCGAGCGGGCCCGCAAGGTCACCGACCAGTTGCTGTCGGCCCGGTTCAACTCGGGCTGGGGCCTGCGGACCCTGGCCACCGGCGAGGCGCGGTTCAATCCGATCAGCTACCACAACGGCTCGGTCTGGCCGCACGACTCGGCGCTGTGCGTCATGGGCCTGTCGCGCTACGGCGAGCGCGACGGGGTCGTGGAGCTGACGGCCGACATGTTCGAGACCGCCAGCCGCATGGGCATGCGCCTGCCCGAGCTGTTCTGCGGCTTCCCACGCTCGCACGGCGAGCCGCCGGTCGCCTATCCGGTCGCGTGCCTGCCCCAGGCCTGGGCCGCCGGTTCGGTGTTCATGCTGCTGCAGGCGTGCCTGGGGATCAGCGTCGACGCCAATCGCGGCGAGATCGAACTGGTGGACCCCCGCCTGCCCATCGGCATCGACCGCCTGAGGGTCGAGCGCTTCCGGGTCGGGGCCGAGACGGTCGACCTGACCTTCGAGCGCCAGGGCGGCAAGATCTCGGTCCACGCCGACGGCGGCGTGCCGCTGACGATCCGGTCCAAACCGTCCTGGGACTAGCTTCTAGGGAAAGAAAGAGTGGCTCCGCGGGTAGGATTCGAACCTACGACCAGCCGGTTAACAGCCGGCTGCTCTACCACTGAGCTACCGCGGAACAGGTCGCTCTCAAGAGAGGCCGCGTGATAGCCGCCGACTCGAGTCGACGCAAGCGGCGAAAACCGCCCTCGGACGAAACGCCGCGACGCGCGAAATCGCACGCTCAAGATCGCCGAGATTTGGGGAAGTCCCCCTGAGAGGAAGAGTGGCTCCGCGGGTAGGATTCGAACCTACGACCAGCCGGTTAACAGCCGGCTGCTCTACCACTGAGCTACCGCGGAACAGGTCGCTCTCAGAAGAGGCCGCGTGATAGCCGCCCGGGTGCGCCGATGCAAGCG
>CAIUMD010000037.1 GCA_903900155.1 uncultured Caulobacterales bacterium
CCGGCCCTCCGGGCCACCTCCCCCAGCGGGGGAGGAGATGCGACATCTTCGCCACAGCGCCTTCGCAATCTAAACTGAAATGTCAGAAGGCATTTTGACGAAGGTCATGGCGTTCCCAGATATCGGGGCGTGAACCGCCGGGGGCCCGGCGGCGTGAAGGCCATGCTCCCGAGATGTTCAAGACCGCGCTTCTGTCCGCTTCCGCCCTGGCCCTGCTGGTGTCACCTGCTTTCGCCGAGACCCAGGTCGCCGATCAGGTCGACGCGGTGGTCATCGTGGCGCGCGACAAGGCGGGCTTGCTGGAGAAGCAGCCCAGCCAGACGGTTTTCGGCATCGCCAAGCCGTTGATCGAGACGCCGCGCTCGGCCAGCCTGGTCAGCGACCTGACGCTGCAACGCTACGGCGTGCTGACCCTGGACGGCGCGACCAAGGTTTCGCCCGGGACCCACACCGCCAGCTTCTACGGCGTACCCGGCGCGCTCAACATCCGCGGCGCCCTGGCCGAGAACTACTTCCGCGGCTTCAAGCGGGTAGAGAACCGCGGCACCTATTCGACCCCGATCGGCGGTGCCTCTCGCATCGAGATCCTGCGCGGCCCGCCGACCCCGGTCTATGGCGCGGGCAAGGTCGGCGGCCTGGTCAATTTCATTCCCAAGTCCGCCCGCGACGAGGGCCGTTTCCTGGCCGGGCCGGAAGGGGAGGCGACCGCCACCTTCGGCAGCTACAACAAGAAGCTGGTCACCGGGCAGTTCGGCGCGCCGATCTCACTCGGCAAGGCCGAGGGCGGCGTCTGGGTCTATGGCGAGGTCGAGGACAGCCACAGCTACTACAAAGGCATCTATCCGCGTCGCCAGACGCTGGAGGTCTCGTCCGACTTCGACTTGGGCGACGGCTGGAGCACGGCCTTCGGCGGCATGGTGTTCCACTCGGAAGGCGACGTGCAGACGCCCGGCTGGAACCGCCTGACCCAGGACCTGATCGACAACCGCACCTACATCACCGGCCGCGACACGACGCTGAAGGACCTGGACGGCAACGGCAAGCTGACCCCCAACGAGATCGGCGCCTATCCATACGCCAGCGCCCTGTACCTGCCGTACTACGGCTTCCCGACCACCGACGCGGCCCACACCCTGGACGTCGGCGTCGGCACGACGAAGCTGGATCGCCGCACGGTCTATATCAGCCCGGCCGACTTCTCGAAGACCAACACCCAGACCCTTTATTTCGACCTGGCCAAGGACCTGGGCGACGACCGCTCGATCAAGCTGCAGCTGTTCCACGACCGCCAGGACAACAAGCGCTTCGTCAGCTACGGCTACCCCTCGGCGGTCGACGCCAAGGTCAGCGAGATCCGCCTGACCTACGCCTTCCTGACCGATATCGGCGTGGTGCGCGCCCGCACCCTGGTCGGCGGCTCGCACCGCTGGTTCGAGGGCCGTCGCCGCGAGAGCTACAACAGCGGCCTGATCGCCCTGGACCGCCGCGATATCAGCTTCGGCGTCACCGCCACCGACACCATCGACAGCCCGTTCGATACCGAGCCGGGCGGGATCGGCGTGCAGTGGGAGAACGACAACCGCTCCAAGTGGAAGCAGACCGGCGTCTTCGTCACCTCCGACATCGACATCGGCCGGCTGAACCTCGTCCTGGGCGGCCGCTGGGACCACTACAGCGTCGAGAGCCAGGACACCGGGATCCTCTCTTACGTGCCCGCCGGCCTGCAGAAGGGCGACCGCGACAAGGCGACGTACAGCGCCAGCCTGACCTACAAGCTGCCGCTCGGCCTGATGCCCTATGTCAGCTACGCCAAGGCCGCCGCCCTGGAGATGAGCCAGGCCGGCGACATCGCGCCGAACCTGGTGGCCGACGGCTCATGGCTGTCCAACTCGGACCTGACCGAGGCGGGCGTGAAGTTCCAGCTGCTGAAGGGCACGCTGATCGGCTCGCTGGCCGCCTATGAGCAGAACCGCACCCAGATCGCCGGGGCCATCTCGCCGCCGACCGTGCAGGGCGCGCGGGCCAAGGGCGTGGAGCTGGAAGTCCGCTGGCTGGCGTCCGAGCGCCTGTCCTTCACCTTCGCCGGCAACAGCCAGCGCACGACGGTGAAGGGGCCGGACACGTCGTTCCAATATATCCCGGCCTACACCGCCGGCGTCGCGGGGGCGCAGGCCTATGGCGGCTCGTACGTGGTTTGGGCGTTCAACACCCTGCCGGGCCGTCGCGGCGACTATGCCTACACCCTGACGCCCAAGTCGGTGGTCAGCCTGTACGGGACCTATACCAGCAAGGCCCATGACTGGGGCCAGGCCGGCGCGACCGTCGGGGTCAGCCATGTCAGCCGCACGGCGGGCACGGTGCAGAACGCGGTGCGCTATCCGGCCTACAGCCTGGTCAATGCTTCAGCTTTCGTGAACCGTGGTCCGTACACCTTGTCGGTCAACATCGATAACCTCTTCGACAAGTTCTATTTCACCCCCGACGCCGACACCTACGCCAACCTCGGCGCCTTGCCGGGCAAGGGGCGCGAGTGGCGGGCCACCCTGAAGCGGACGTTCTGATCGTGACTATCGCCACCGAAGACCGCTTCCGCCCCTGGCTGCTGCTGGCGGGGTTCAGCCTGCTGCTGTTCCTGATCACGGCCTCGACCTACGGCTCGCTGGGCGTGGTGCTGCCGGCGATGATCGGCGAGCTGAAATGGAGCTTCGAGAAGGCGTTCCTGGGCTTTTCGGTGCTGGGCGTCTTCACCGGCGCCTCGTCGTGGCTGCCGGCCATCCTGATCCGCAAGATCGGCGTGCGCGGGACCTTGCTGGCCGGCGCCGCCGTGCTGGCGGGCGGGTTCCTGGGGCTGGCCAATTCCGAGAGCCTGCTCAGCTACTATGTCGGCGCGGCTGCCTGCGGCGTCGGCTTCCAGATGGCGGCGCTGATCCCCGGCACCCACGTGCTGTCATCGCTGTTTCGCAAGCGCGCCCTGCCGTTCGGGATCTATTTCACCTTCGGCTCGCTGGGCGGCGCGGCCGGGCCGTGGATGGCCCTGACCCTGATGGGCGGCAGCGGCAATGACTGGCGGCTGTATTGGATCGTCCAGGCCGCGCTGGCCGCGATCATCGGCCTGGTCTGCGCGATGATGGTCGGCGGTTCCAAGTGGCTGGCGCAGGCCGCCCACGAGGTCGACCTGGAAGTCGAGCAGGAGGCCCGCGAGGCCCCCGCCGACGCCCGCGTCTATCGCACCTCGCACGAATGGACCGTGCAGCAGGCCCTGCGCACGCCGCAGTTCTATGTCCTGGTCGCGGCCTACTTCTCGCACCTGCTGGTCGGCGTGACCGTGGCCAGCGTCTCGGTCAGCCATCTGACCGAGCTGGGGATCGCCGCCGGCGTCGCGGCGGTGGCGGCCGGGGCCCTAGCGGCCAAGATGCTGAGCCTGGAAGCGCTGATGCAGACCCTGGCCCGCCTGGCCGGCGGCGCGCTGGGCGACCGGGTCGACCCGCGCTGGCTGCTGGTCTTCGCGCAGGGGATGCTGGTCATCGGCCTGCTGGCCCTGGCCAAGGCCGCCACCCCGGCCCTGATGCTGGTCTACGCCATCGGCACGGGCGTGGGGTTCGGCCTCACCGTGCTGGCCGTGACGGTGCTGTTGCTGAACTATTACGGCCGCCAGTCGAACCTGGAGCTGTTCTCGCTGACCTGCCTGGTGGGCGCGATCTCGGCGGCGGGGCCGTTCATCGCCGGGGCCATGCGCGACCGGCTGGGCAGCTTCTCGCCGACGTTCGAACTGTTCGCGGCGGTGACGGCGGTGGTGTTCGTCGCCGTGCTGGCGATGCGGCCGCCCAAAGCGCCTGTATAGGCAAAGAAAAAGCCGCCCCCGGGAACGGGGGCGGCTCCATCTTCGATCCCAAGCGGTAAGGCTTAGAACACGGCCTTCAGACCGACGGCGACGCGGCTGCCGTAGATCTTGCCCAGGCCGTGCTCGTTGGTGTCCGAGTAGCGGACGTCCACGCCCAGCTTTTCGGTGAGGGCGTAGGTCGCGCCGATGTTCCAGGTCGAGTAGTCGACGCCGTTGTCGATCAGCTGGCGACCGGCGGCGCCGCTGACGGTCAGCTTCGCCATGATCGGCATCGCGGCGTTGACTTCGTAGTAGATCGCTTCGCCGGTCTTGCCCGGGAATTCCGGCGAGTAATACACGGCGACGCCGCCGGTGACCGGACCGATCGGACGCGAAACGGCGGCCTTGAACTCGGTATAGCTGTATGAACCGGGGGTCAGGCCCTTGTCCTTGGCATAGCCGTAGTACAGCACGCCCAGGTCAATCGTAGCGTCGCCCAGGGTCGGACGGATGCCGGCGTAAAAGTCGATCTCGGCGGTCGGGTCATTGGCGCCGAAGTCGACGTTCGAGGCCCAGACGCCCGCGTAGCCGATGCCGTAGGTGGCGTCGACGCCGCCCTGGATGGCCGGATCTTCCTGGGTCTGGCTGACGCCGCGGAACACGTAGTCGCTGGTCACGCCCAGGTTGTACGAGAGCTTCAGCTCCTCGGCCATCGCGGCGCCCGACAGGGCGACCGTGGCGGCGGCGGCGGCCAGCGCGATCTTCATGGCTTTCATAGTTCTATCCCCTTTTCTGTGTCGTCTCCCGGGTTGGTTCCCGGACCCCGACGGCGCCTGCAAGCGCCTTGCTTCCCCGTCAAATCTGTCGGGGTCACGCCTTTAAGTGCAATCACAGGGAGGGTTAACGCCAGCGAGAAGGGCAGTTGTCGCTCAAAGTTTAGGCTGCGTGTGACGATTTTGCTTCAGAATGTACGCAGCGAAGCCACAGCTGACGGAAAGCCGAATGCAGCTTGTCTGTGGCCCATGAGCCCCAAAGGGCTCGCTTTTGCTTAGATAGAGCGTGATAGCCGAAACCGCACACACTTTCGGCTATCACGCTCTCACCGCATGGAAAGACTCGCTCCGCCCAGGTGAAGGCCTGCATCGACCAAAAGAGTCTCGCCAGTAACGTGGCGAGAAGCTGGGCTGGCCAGGAACACCGCCGCGCCGGCGATGTCCTCGGCGGTCGAGGCGACCTTCAGCGGCGTGGCGGCCGCGGCCCCGGCCCGCAGGCGCTCCATCGAGTCGTCGGGCACGTCCTTGAACCACGGCGTGTCGATAAAGCCTGGGCAGACGGCGTTGACGCGGATGCGCGGACCCAGCGACCGGGCCAGGGACAGTGTCATGGTGGTCATCGCGCCTTTCGAGGCGGCGTAGGGCACCGACGAGCCGATGCCCTGCACGGCGGCGATCGAGCTGGTATTGACCACGGCGCCGGGCGAGGGCGCGGCCTCCAGCAGGGCGCGGGCGGCGCGGACCATCTGGAAGGCGCCGACCACATTGACCGAATAGAGCTCGAGGAAGTCCTCGGCGTTCACCGCGTCCAGGTCGGCGTGGTTGGGCGCGAACTTGGTCATGCCGGCGTTGTTGAACAGGGCGTCGATGCGGCCGGTGGGCTCGGCGGCGGCGGCGATCCTCTTGCAGTCCTCGTCATTGGCGACGTCGCCCTGCACCAGAACGGCCTTGCCGCCCTCGGCCTCGACCAGTCGGGCGGTCTCGGCGGCTTCGCCCTCGCTGCGGGCGTAGTTGACGACCACCAGCCCGGCGCCGCGCCGGGCCACCTCGACCGCGATCGCGCGGCCCAGACCCGTGGAAGCGCCCGTGATCACCACCGTGAAGCCGTCGAAGTCACGCATGATCATCTCCCAAACATCTGTTTGCGACGTTGTAGCGGGCCCCGCGCAGCTTGTCTCGCCGGGCCGGGAGGCCTAAATCGCGGCGATGACCGATCTGAATGTCACCCAGCTGGGCCGCGTCGTCGACGCGCCCGACAGCCCCGAGGCCGCCGTCCTCGAGCGCGTGCCCAATCCGCAGAGCGACACGCTCTACCTGGCCCGCTTCGTCGCGCCGGAATTCACCTCCTTGTGTCCCGTCACCGGCCAGCCCGACTTCGCCCACCTGGTGATCGACTACGCGCCGGGCGACTGGCTGATCGAGAGCAAGTCGCTGAAGCTCTACCTGACCAGCTTCCGCAACCACGGCTCGTTCCACGAGGACTGCACGGTCAAGATCGGCCGCAAGATCGTCGAGATCGCCCAGCCGCGCTGGCTGCGCATCGGCGGCTACTGGTATCCGCGCGGCGGCATCCCGATCGACGTGTTCTGGCAGACGGGCGCGCCGCCGGAAGGCCTGTGGCTGCCCGACCAGGGCGTGCCGGCCTATCGCGGCCGGGGCTGATCCCCGACACCAGGCTGGTCGGCTTGGCTCACCCCTTCGCCAACCTTCTCCGGTTGGCCCGCACCTTCTTGCGCAGGTGGGCCAGCGAGCCCTTGGCGATGGCCGGGCCGGAAGCGCCCAGCTGGCCGGTCATGGCCAGCATCGGCAGGGTCAGGCCGGCGGCGACCTTTTCGCCGACCATCAGCTGGGCCTCGGCCTGGGCGGCCGCGCCGCCGGCGGCCAGCTTCATCATGCGCAGGCCGATGACCGAAGAGGCCTCCAGCCCCAGCGCCCAGCTGTCGAGGGCCAGGCTGGTCCAGGGGTCCTTGCGTCTTGCCATGTCGCGCTCCCGCTCTGACTAGAGAACGTCCCGAACCTAGGCCGGGCTCCACTCCGTCGTGATCGCCGCCACGTCGGGGCGCACGCGCTCCTGCGGCTGCTCGGTGGACGTGCCCAGATAGAGGTAGCCGGCCACCTGCTCGCCCTCGGCCAGGCCCAGGATCGCCGTGGCGCGCGGGTCGTAGCTGTACCAGTCGGTGATCCAGTTGGCGCCCCAACCCAGCGCGGCGGCGGCCAGCAGCATCTGGTGGCAGACCGCCGAGGCGCTCTGGCGCTGCTCCCACTCGGGGATCTCGCCGGGAATGAAGCGCGAGATCACCACGACGCAGACCGGCGGGCGGGTCAGCTTGCGCAGGGCCGCATTGGCCTTGACCGGATTGACCTGGCTGTCGGCCAGCTTGGTGATCTGCTCGGCGAAGGCGTCCTTGGCCGCGCCCTGCAGGATTACGAACCGCCAGGGGGCCAGCTTGCCGTGGTCGGGCACGCGGGCGGCCAGGCGCAGGATGTCGGCCAGCTGGGCCTTGTCCGGGCCCGGCGCGGCCAGGGTCATGGCGCTGGCCGAGCGGCGCTTGGCCAGGAAGGCGACGACCTGCGGCGACGCCTCGATCGGCAGCGTTTCGGCAAATTCGGGGGCGGGTGGAACGGAAGCTGCCAAGACGTCATCTCCGAAGCGTTATAGATCGCACACCTATGGCCGCCCGTCGGCCGCCACAAGTCGCGAGCGCTCGCATGTCGCAAAAGCCCAGCTGGCTGAAGCCGCACGGAAAGCCCTGGGGCGTCTCGTCCAGTCAAGTCATGTACGACAACCCCTGGATCACCCTGACCGAGTATCAGGCCGTCGCGCCGACGGGCCGGCCGGCGCTGTACGGCAAGGTCGGTTTCAAGAACCAGGCGATCGGCGTGGTGCCCCTGCACGCCGACGGCACGGTGACCCTGGTCGGCCAGAACCGCTTCTCGCTGGGCAACTACAGCTGGGAGCTGCCGGAGGGCGGCGCGCCGCTGGACGAGGACCCGCTGGACGGCGCCAAGCGCGAGCTGGCCGAGGAGGTGGGGCTGCAAGCCGCCGACTGGCGCCAGATCCTGCGCATGGAGCTCTCCAATTCGGTCACCGACGAGATCTGCTACGGCTTCCTGGCCATGGACCTGTCGCCCACCGCAGGTGAGCCGGACGAGACCGAGGACTTCGCCGTCGCCCGCGTGCCGTTCGGCGAGGCGCTGGACGCGGCGATCGCCGGTCATATGCCTGACGCAATCACGGTGGCGCTCTTGCTCCGGACGCACCATATAGCCGTTCGAGGGGAATTGCCGGCCGCTTTGGCGGCGCTCATCCTCTGAGTAGGAGCATCTTTAATCGAGATGCTCTATGAGTATGCCTGCAGGGAAGGGAGAGCCCCGATGGCCAAGCCTCTGGAAGTGGTGACATCCGAGACGGAGATCTCCGTCTGGGCCGCGCTGCGCAACCAGGCCGAACACGCCGCCAAGGATGAACCGGCCCTGGCCTCGCTGCTGAACGCGGTGATCCTGAGCCACGACAACCTGGCCGACGCCCTGACCTTCCAGCTGGCCCGCAAGCTGGGCGACCAGGAGATGCGGGCGATGACGGCGCGCGAGTTCGCCGCCGACGCCTTCGAGAGCGACCCGTCCCTGGTCGAGGCCGCCGAGGCCGACCTGAAGGCGGTGTTCGAGCGCGACCCGGCCTGCAAGGGTTATGTCCAGCCGTTCCTGTTCTTCAAGGGCTTCCTGGCGCTGCAGACCCATCGCGTGTCGCACTGGCTGTGGAACCAGGGCCGCGAGACCCTGGCCTTCTACTTGCAGAGCCGCGCCAGCGAGATCTTCCAGGTCGACATCAATCCGGCCGCCAAGATCGGCAAGGGCGTGTTCATCGACCACGGCACCGGCATCGTCATCGGCGAGACCGCGGTGGTCGGCGACGACGTCTCGATGCTGCACGGCGTGACCCTGGGCGGCACCGGCGCCGAGCGCGGCGACCGCCACCCCAAGATCGGTAAGGGCGTCCTGTTGGGCGCCGGGGCCAAGGTGCTGGGCAACATCACGGTCGGCGACTACGCCAAGATCGCCTCGGGCTCGGTCGTGCTGCGCCCCGTGCCGCCGCACTGCACGGCCGCCGGCGTCCCGGCCCGCCTGGTCAACTGCCCGACCTGCGAGGAGCCGGCCCGGACCATGGACCACACCCTGGCCGAGACCGTCTACTCGTACGAAATCTGATCTGGCGAAATCTGATCTGGCGAGATCTGAGTGAACCTTCTCCGTAGTCTGAGCGGCGTTCTGCTGGCGGCGGTCCTGGCCGCCTGCGCGCCCGCGCCGACCTCGGCCGCCACCGCGCCGGTCGGCGGCTACACCGTCGTAAAGGCCTATCCGCACGACACGAACGCCTTCACCGAGGGGCTGCTCTATCGCGACGGCTTCATCTTCGAGAGCACCGGCCTGAAGGGCCGGTCGTTCATCCGCAAATGGAACCTCGAGACGGGCGTCTCCGAACAGGAGCGCATCGTCGACAGCCGCTATTTCGGCGAGGGCATCGTCGACTGGAAGAACCGGCTGTACGCGCTGACCTGGACCGACGAGATCGGGATCATCTACGATATCGACACCTTCGAGCGGATCGGCGAGTTCAGCTATCCGGGCGAGGGCTGGGCCCTGACCCGCGACGACAAGCGGCTGATCATGAGCGACGGCACCTCGTTCATCCGCTTCCTGGATCCCGACACCCTGAAGGAGACCGGCCGCATCGAGGTCACCGACCGCGGCGTGCCGGTGCGCAACCTCAACGAGCTGGAATATGTGAAGGGTGAACTGCTGGCCAATATCTGGCAGACCACCCGCATCGCCCGCATCGATCTGGCGACCGGCAACGTCACGGGCTGGATCGAGCTGGCGGGCCTCCTGAAGGAAGCCGGGGTCACCGGAACCCAGGACGACGTGCTGAATGGCGTCGCCTATGACGCGGCCAAGGACCGATTGTTCGTCACCGGCAAGCTGTGGCCCAAACTGTTCGAAATAAAATTAACCCCGCCGAAGTGAGGCGCGGAACCGCGTTCGGGGAGTGGCGTTTATCTCACGTCCGCCCCTCTACGCCCCCCCGACCTAGTGGGCGGACCTGGGCCCCGGCCGCGAGACGCCGCCGGGGCCCAACCCTTATCTGGGGTTCAGCTGTCCTTCGACGCGCAGGCCGGGACTTTCGTCTTCAGTGAGATTTGCTCGACCTCCGGCGACGGCTTGACCGTCAGGCCGTAGATCACAGCGGTCCAGATCGCCATCAGGGCCAATACCTGCGGCAGCGTGATGCGGTTGGGGGCAGCGGACATGCGCGCGACTATCCATCGGTTGCGCGCCCACGGATAACGACTTATCGGTCGTCCCTCTGTGAGGTTTCTTCACATGGCTCGCCGCCACCTGCCATCGCTGAACGCCCTGCGCGCCTTCGAGGCGTTCGGCCGGCATGGACGCATGACCCTGGCCGCCAGCGAGCTGTGCGTGACCCACGGCGCGGTCAGCCGCCAGATCCGCCAGCTGGAAGAGCATCTGGGCGTGCCCCTGACCGAAGGGCCGCGCTCGCGCCTGCGCATGACGGAAGCCGGCCTCAAGCTGGCCCAGGCCCTGTCGCCGGCCTTCGACCAGATCGAGGCCGCCGTGCCGCGTGCGGCCGAGGCGGGGCCCCGGCCGCTGGTCGTCTCATGCCTGCCGACCTTCGCCATGAAGTGGCTGATCCCCCGCCTGCCCGGCTTCCAGGCGGCCCATCCCGACATCCCGGTGCGGGTGGCCGAGTCCAACGGGCCGTTCGACTTCAAGGCCGATGGCGTCGACCTGGCGGTGCGCATGCGGCGGGCGGAGGACGCGGGCTATTCCGACTCCGTCGATCACCCGTTCCTGCCCCACTATCACGGGCCGGTGATGGCGCCCGAGCTGGCCGCCGCGGGGCCGGCCACCTTCGAACGCATCTGCGGCCTGCCGCGCCTGCTGACCCGCACCTATCTGCAGAGCTGGCCCGACTGGATCCACGACCTGGGCCTGGAGACCCTGCCGGCCGCGGCCAGCGAGCAAGAGTTCGATCACTATTTCTACATGCTGGAGGCCGCCGCCGCCGGCCTGGGCGTGGCGGTCGCGCCGTGGGCCTTCGTGCAGCGCGACCTGGCCAGCGGACGCCTCGTGGCGCCCCTGGGGTTCGCGCGCGGCGAAACCCGGATTGTGGCCCTGACGCCTCGCGCCGGGGCCAGTCCGCAGGCCGTCCTGTTCCGCGATTGGCTGCTGGCCGAAGGGGCGTCCACACCTCTTCCGCCCGAAGCGGCTTGCGAACCGCGCGCTGGGCGCTAGTTTCGCGCGGATAACGCGCTCCCGGGCGCTCCCCCCAGACTCGAGAGGCCCCCCGTGGACGCCAACGACATCGCCAAGATCGAAAAGCACCTGAAGCGCACCTTCGGCAACCCGCACATCGCCGTGAAGGCCCGCCCGAAGCAGAAGGACTCTGCCGAGGTCGAAGTCGCCGGCGAATTCATCGGCGTGGTCTTCCAGGACGAGGACGAGGACGGCTCGTTCATGTTCGAAATGGCCATCCTGGGCGAAGACCTGGACTAAGTCGTCGCTTGAAAAAATGACCACTTTGACTATTATGGTCAGAGTGGTTATTTTTTGCGGAGGGCGTCATGCCCGATGGAACCTGGAGCCTGGCCGAGGCCAAGGCCAAGTTTAGCGAAGTGGTCGAGCGGGCCCGTACACAAGGGCCTCAGCACCTGACCAAGAACGGCAAGGACGCGGTGGTCATCGTGTCGGCCGAAGACTATCGGCGGCTCAGCCAGCCGCATGGCGTCGCCGAGTCCGGCGCGACCTGGCTCGATCCCCGCTTTCAGATCCTCAGCGACGAAGAGCACGATGAAGCCTTCGCCCGTGACAAGGATCCCGGGCGGGTGATCGAGTTCTGATGTTTCTCCTCGACACCAATGTGCTGTCCGACGCGATCAAGCAGGCGCCTCATCCTGCCGTCAGCGCCTGGGTGAAAGCCCAAAGACCGTCGACGTTGTTCATCAGCACAGTCAGTCTGGCCGAGGCTGGCTATGGCGTTGAACGCCTCGCGGTCGGCCGGAAGTCCCAAGAGCTGCGTCAGTGGCTGAACAGCGTGCTGGTCGATTTTGACGGCCGGATACTGCCGGTCGATAGCCAGGTCGCGTTGACCCAGGCGCGCATTCGGCGGGCGGCGGAGAACGCGCGTCGAACCATGCCTCAGATCGACGCCTTCCTGGCCGCCACCGCCCAGGTGCACGGCCTGACCCTGGTCACCCGCAATGTGCGAGATTTCGAGGCCTGGGGCGGGGCGGTGTTCAACCCTTGGGGCGACTGGGCGGCCGCGAGCGTCCCGGCCTTGACCGTCCGCCGGATCATCAACGACGCCACGCCAGCGATCAGGCCCGCCGAGCCGGCGATGATGAAGGCCTCGACATACTGGCCTTGGCTGGCGCGGATGACGCCCGCGCCAATGGCCGCCGTGGCCGCGCCCAGCTGGTGGCCGGCGGCGATCCAGCCGAACACGATGGGGCCGTCGCGCTCGCCGAACGCCTCGGTGGACAGGCGCACGGTCGGCGGCACGGTCGCCAGCCAGTCCAGCCCATAGAACACCGCGAACGCCGACAGGCTGACCACCGAGAAGTCCGAGAAGGGCAGGTAGATCAGCGAGAGCCCGCGCAGCACGTAGTAGACGAACAGCAGCTTGCGGGCGTCGTAGCGGTCGGTCAGCCAACCAGACGCCGTGGTGCCGAACAGGTCGAACAGGCCCATCAGCGCCAGCAGGCCGGCGGCCTTGACCTCGGGCATGCCACGGTCGCCGCAGAAGGCGATCATGTGCACGCCGACCAGGCCGTTGGTGGTCAGGCCGCAGATGAAGAAGCCCAGGAACAGCAGCCAGAAGGTCCGCATCCTGGCCGCGCGGCCCAGGGCGCCGAACGCATAGGCCAGGGCGTTGCCGGCGTTGACGCGCTCGGGCTCCTGGTAGTCGTCGCCGGCGCCGTAGGGCTTGAGGCCGACGTCCGACGGACGCTCGGGGATCAGCAGCCACATCAGCGGCGCCAGCGCCAGGGTGACCAGCGACACGGTCAGCACCACCGGCTTCCAGCCGCCATGGTCGGCGATCAGCGCCATGCCGGGCAGGAAGATCAGCGAGCCGGTGGCGGTTGAGGCGGCCAGCAGGCCCATCATCATCCCGCGCCGCGCGACGAACCAGCGGTTCACCACCGTCGCGCCCAGCACCATGGCCACCGCGCCGCTGCCGACCCCGGCCATGACGCCCCAGGTGGCCACGTACTGCCACGAGGTGGTCATGAAGGCCGAAAGCCCTGTGGAGACCGACATCAGCAGCAGCGCCAGGGTCACCGTCCGGCGCAGGCCGAACGAGTTCATCAGCGCCGCCGCGAAGGGGCCGGTGAGGCCGTACAGGAAGATGCCGATGCCGGCCGCCACCGAGATCGAGGCGCGGTCCCAGCCGAACGCCTTCTCCAGCGGCAGGATCAGCACGCCGGGCGCGGCGCGGAGGCCGGCGGCCGACAAGAGCGCAAGGAAAATGGCTCCGGCGACCACGAAGGCGTAGTTTGGTCCGAAGGGGCGGCGGCTTGCGATCTGCATGTCGTCTCTCGATGTAACCGATCGGTACGGTCTTGATTGACTACATACGTACCGGTAAGTAACATCGTCAAGAGCTATGTCAGAACGCGCACCAGAAGAACGACTGAACGGGCCGTACGCGGCCACGCCGCGCGCCGCCGAACGCATCTTCGACACGGCGCGTGAGCTGTTCTATCGCGAGGGCATCCGCGCCGTCGGGGTCGACGAGATCGTCACCAAGGCCGGCGTGACCAAGCCCAGCCTGTACCGCAGCTACAAGTCCAAGGACGAGCTGGTCGCGGCCGTGCTGCGCGAGGTCGAGGCCGGCTTCTGGGACCGCTTCGAGGCGGCCGAGGCGCTGTACCCGAACGACGCCAAGGCCCAGATGATCGCCTATTTCCAGGTGCTGTCCGACCGGTCGGGCGGCGACGACTATCGCGGCTGCAACCTGTCCAACGCCGTGGTCGAATATCCCGACCGCCAGCACGCCGGTCGCCAGGTCTCACAGGTCCACAAGCAGCAACTGCGCGAGCGCCTGCAGGCCAAGGCCGCCGAGATGGGCGCGTCGGACCCCAAGGCCATGGGCGACGCCCTGATGCTGCTGATCGAGGGCGTCTTCACCTCCAGCCAGATGTTCGACGGCGACGACAAGCCCGCCAAGGCGGTGGTCGGCGCGGTGAAGGCGTTGATCGCGGCGTACTGTCCCGCTTGAATGGGCCTATGACCGCTCACATCCTAGACCGCCCCGTCTTCGCCACTCTGAACGGCCGCCAGGGTCATCTGGCCGTGCGCCGGGAGGGCGCGGTGCGGATGGATCCGGACTACGGTCTGTTCGCCGCGACGGTGGATCGGAGCCCCGAGGCCCTGGCCGCTCTTGGCGAGCTGGTGCGGGAGATGGGGACGGTGGGTCTCGTCGAGCTCGACACGCCGCCGGCCCCGCCCGGAACCGAGATCGTCTCCAACGCCCTGTGCCTGCAGATGGTGGCCGAGGCCGTCGCCCCGGCCTGGGACGTGGCCTTCGACATGTTGCCGTTGAACGACGCCGACGCCGCCGAGATGCTGGCCCTGGCCACCCTGACCAAGCCGGGCCCGTTCTTCACCCGCACCCACCAGTTGGGCGACTTCATCGGCGTGCGTGTCGATGGCCAACTGGTCGCCATGGCCGGCCAGCGCATGCGCCCCGACGGCTTCACCGAGGCCAGCGGCGTCTGCGTCCACCCCGACCATCGGGGCAAGGGCTACGCCGCCCGCCTGCTGCGCGAGGTCACGGCCACGATCCTGGCGACGGGCGAGCAGGCCTTCCTGCACAGCTACGCCGACAACGCCACGGCGATCGGGCTGTACGAGTCGCTAGGCTATCGCGGGCGGGCCGAGGTGCGGTTCACGATCCTGAAGCCGGCGGAATGAGCGTCCAAAAGAAAACCCCGGAAGGCGGACCTTCCGAGGCTCTCGTTTAGCGGTGGTAGGAAACCTACGCCTCCAGCGCCTTCGCGCCGGCCTTGCGGGCCCAGCGGTAGAGGCCGACCACCACGATCGCCGCGGCGATCAGCGACAGGATCATGCCGACATGCTCGGGCGGGGCGAAGGGCAGGGCCAGGGGCTCGCCCTTGTTGGTGGTGACGATCAGCAGGGCCAGGGCCACGTTGAACAGGCTCTCGCCGACGATGAAGCCCGAGGCGATCAGCACGCCCAGGCGCTTGGCCGGCTCGGCCGCGCGGTCCTTGGCGACGATCTTCTCGAACAGCCAGCCGGCCGCCGCGCCGACCACGACCGGGGCCGTGACGGACGAGGGCAGGTAGATGGCCAGGCCCACGCCCAGGGGCGGCAGGCTGTAGCGGTCCTTGCTGGTCTTGCGCAGGATGGCGTCGACCGCGACCAGCACGAGGCCGATCACGGCCCCGACGCCCAGCAGGGTCCAGTTCAAATCACCGCCCAGCACGCCCTTGGCCAGGGTCGAGATCAGCGTCGCCTGCGGCGCGGCCAGGGGTTCGTCCGAAATGGCCTGCAGGTTCGGCGCGCCGGCGAAGCCGTTCGAACGGTTCAGCAGCTCCAGCACGAAGGGGATGACCACGGCGCCCGAGATGACGCCGATGATCAGGCCGACCTGCTGTTTCCACGGGGTGGCGTCGACCAGCTGGCCGGTCTTGAGGTCCTGCAGGTTGTCGTTGGCGACCACGGCCACGGCCAGGACGCAGGTGGTGGCGTAGAGGGCGAAGGCGACCAGGGCCTTCGTCACGTCCGGACCGACCACGCCGCGACCGACCACGCCGACCATCAGCGAGGCGCCCAGCACGGTCAGGATGGCGATGCCCGAGACCGGGCTGTTGGACGAGCCGATCAGGCCGGCCATGTAGCCGCAGACGGCGGCGGCCAGCAGGCCGGCGACGATCAGGTAGCCGATGCCGATGGCCACCAGCGGGGCGGTCAGGCTGACGATCGGACCGCCGGCCAGGAAGTGGGCCAGGAACCAGCCGGCCGGGGCCATCAGGATCAGCGAGACGATGCCGACGATGCCGATCGGGATGTCCTGCTCCTGGCGGGGCAACTCGCCGCCGCCGCTCTTGCGGGCCTTGGCGGCGTCCAGGGCCGACTTCAGGCCGGCGGTGATCGGGCCGACCAGCTTGGCCAGGGTCCAGATGGCGGCGGCGCCGATGACGCCCGCGCCCAGGAAGCGCACCTGCGTCTTCCAAACGGTCAGGGCGTGGGTGGCGGCGTCCGCGCCCGGCATCGGAGTGGCCAGGGTCAGGATCGGCACCAGGATCGCCCAGGCGATGAACAGCCCGGCGAACATGGCGATGCCGACGGTGATGCCCATCAGGTGGCCCGCGCCCATCAGGGCCAGCGAGCTTGAGGCGCCCAGGCCCGACGCGCCCGCGCCGGCCTTGAACTTGAAGTAGCCCGCGACCTCGGCGGCGAACAGCTTGGCGGCGGCCAGCGCGCCGAACAGGGTCGAGGCGATCGCGCCCATGCTGACGGCGGCCAGGCCGGCCTTGCCCTCGGCGGCGCCTTCGCGCGAGCCGGTGCCGACCTTCAGCACCTCGGCGGCGGCGACGCCTTCGGGGTAGGGGAGGTCGGAGTTGGTCACCAGGGCCCGGCGCAGAGGGATGGTGTACATGACGCCCAGGATGCCGCCAACGGCGCAGGCGCCGAAGGTGGGCAGGAACGGCACGTTCGACCACCAGCCGATCATCAGCAGGCCCGGCAGGACGAAGATCACCGACGACAGCGTGCCGGCGGCCGACGCGATCGTCTGGACGATGTTGTTTTCCTGGATGGTCGAGGTCTTGAACGCCCGCAGCAGGGCCATCGAGATGACGGCGGCGGGGATCGAGGTGGCGAAGGTCAGGCCGACCTTGAGGCCCAGATAGACCTGGGCCGCCGTGAAGACGAGGGTGATCAGGACGCCGAGGAGGACCCCTCTGAGGGTCAATTCCGTGCGCGGCGCGGGTAGGTCGGCCATGAACATGTCCAAAAAAGTATTAAGGCGGCCGGACCTTGCACGTCCGACCGCCCGAAACTCAAGCCTCGATTTCACCGAACCCGGGTCGGCGTGCGCCGCCTATTCCTTGAAGCGCGCCTTGCAGGCCACGGCGATGTTGAGGGCCAGTCGGTTATCCTGTTCGGCCAGGGCCATGTTGTAGGCCGCTTCGCACTGGTTGGCCTTGATCATCTTGGCCGCCTGCCTGGCCCGGCGGTACTGCTGCGGGGTGACGTCCGACTCCGGGTCGCCATTCGTCATGCTCTGGCGCTGGAGCATCCTTTGACTGGAGTTGTCTAGAGCATGGGCAGCTGCGCGGCGGGGCGCGCTTGGGGCGCCGGGGACTGGGCGAAGGCCCCGCTCGCGAAACCGGCGAGGACGAAGCCCGCGAGGACCGAGCGCTTCAACATGACCGTTCCTTTCTGAGCCGAAACAGAAAGGATAGGTTCGCTCAACCTTGAGCTGCTGTAGAGCGTCGCTTCCCCGAAAGACCGCTCCGCCAGAGGGCGGAGCGGTCCAATTCGAGATTTTTACAGGACGCCCAGCATCTCCGCGACCAGCGGATGGCGGACGATGTCGCGGTCAGCCAGGCGGACGACGGCGATGTTGGACACCTCGTCGAAGCGAGCGGCGACGTCGGCCAGGCCCGAAATGCCCGGCAGCAGGTCGGACTGGTTCGGGTCGCCGGTGACGACCATGGTCGAGTGCCAGCCCAGGCGCGTCAGCAGCATCTTCAGCTGCATGTAGGTGCAGTTCTGGGCCTCGTCGATCACCACGAAGGCGTTGTTCAGGGTGCGGCCGCGCATGAAGCCGACCGGGGCGATCTCGATCGCGCCCTCGGCCATCAGGGCCCGCATGCGCTTGACCGACAGGCGATCGGTCAGGGCGTCGTACAGCGGGCGCAGATAGGGAGCCAGCTTGTCCTCCATGTCGCCTGGCAGGTAGCCGATCGACTCGCCGGCCTCGACGGCGGGACGCGACAGGACGATGCGGCTGACCTTGCCGGCCTCCAGGGCCTCGACGGCCTTGGAGATGGCGATGTAGGTCTTGCCCGTGCCGGCCGGACCCAGGGCCATGATCAGGTTCTTTTCGTCGATGGCTTCCATCAACTGGGCCTGGCCGGGCGATTTCGGTTTTATCGTTTTGAGGTAGCTCTGGTCGCGCTCCGGATTGTTCGGCGCGCCGTCATGGCCAAGCGGGTTCCAGCTGTTCCCCCGTTCGCGAACATCGATCGGCAGGCGACGCACCTTGGCGTCATCACCGTAATGGCCGGTCTCATACGCGCCTTCGCGCGCCATCCGCTTCAGGGCTCGCTTGGTCATCAAAGCCTCCATTCGGGCATGAAAAAAGGACGAGGCCAAAAGGCGACGTCCTTGTCGGTGAGCTGGATAGAAACAACGAAGTCGGGTGCGCGTCGGGGCGGCTCGGGAGAGCTTCCGCGAGGGGAAGTCCCAGGAGACGGTGCTGTACGCCGGAACGCCAAGAGTCACACCTCGTCTTCGTCAGCGGGTGGGCCGTTGGCTTGAGATCACCCCGACCCATCACGAGAGAAAAATGATTCCCGCTTGAGGAATGTTCCCTCTCGAATCGCCTGACTACAATGGGGCATCATGGTTTCCGGGTGGTTAACCGAGAAATCGCGCCCAAGAAAACGAGGCATACGGATGACTGTCTATTCGCTGGGCGCCCTTGTGCCCACGCTTCCGGCACAAGATGAATACTGGATTGCGCCGACCGCCAGCGTGATGGGCAACGTGATTCTCAAGAAGAGCGCCAGTATTTGGTGGGGCAGCGTCGTGCGCGGCGACAACGATCCGATCACCATCGGCGAGAACAGCAACGTCCAGGACGGCTCGGTTCTCCACACTGATCTTGGCATGCCCCTGACCATCGGCGCCAACGTGACCATCGGTCACATGGTGATGCTTCACGGCTGCACGATCGGCGACGGCTCGCTGATCGGCATCGGGGCGGTGGTCCTGAACGGCGCCAAGATCGGGAAAAACTGCCTGATCGGCGCTGGCGCCCTGATCACCGAAGGCAAGGAAATCCCCGACAACTCCATGGTCATGGGCGCGCCGGGCAAGGTGGTGCGCGAAGTCAGCGAGCACCACGCCATGATCCTGCAAGGCTCGGCCCTGCACTATGTCGAGAACTGGAAGCGCTACGTCCGGGATCTGAAAATTCTCAGCGAGTAGGAACCAGGGAGCGCCACCCGCTGCTTGGGGGATGCGAGGCGGCGCTCCCGCTTCCCGCGCGGGCACGTGCGCGAGAAGGGCCCGCCGCGAGGAGGCGTCCAGACGCGGCGAGACGGTGCGGCCATCGCCGCGTTCCGTACGTCTATAGGTAGTATTAGCGCCAATCGGGTTGAGTTGAAATCTAGAACACGCGTTTCCCGACAGGATTCCTCGGGGAACCTTGCGCGCCGCCCAAAGCCGGATCACTGTCTGCCTTAACAATGATAACCTTCGAGGGAGGGCGTCGGGGCCATGGCCAGCGAACGCTATGATTACGTCGTCATCGGCGCCGGTTCGGCCGGCTGCGTGCTCGCGGCCCGACTGACCGAGGATCCCGGCATCAAGGTCCTGCTGCTGGAGGCCGGCGGCAAGAACAGCTCGATCCTGGTCAAGATGCCGGCCGGCGTGGGCCAGCTGATTAAGGACAAGGGCGAGCAGAACTGGGGCTTCTGGACCGAGGCCGAGCCGCACCTGAACGATCGCAAGCTGTGGTGGCCGCGCGGCAAGGGCCTGGGCGGGTCTTCGGCGATCAACGGCATGATCTATATCCGCGGCCACGCGCGAGACTACGACCAGTGGCGGCAGATGGGCCTCTCTGGCTGGTCCTATGCCGAGGTGCTGCCCTACTTCAAACACTCGGAGCACCACCACGCCGGCGGCGACGCCTATCACGGCGGAGCGGGCCCGTTGCGGGTGTCCAAGGGCGAGAGCGACAGTCCCTTCTACGGCGCCCTGGTCGAGGCCGGCCGCCAGGCGGGCTACAAGACCACCAAGGACTTCAACGGCTTCCAGCAGGAGGGTTTTGGGCCCTACGATCTGACCATCCATGACGGCAAGCGCTGGAGCGCGGCTATGGCCTATCTGAACCAGGCCCTGGCGCGTCCGAACCTGACCGTCGCGACCGAGGCCCGCACGACGCGGATCATCGTCGAGAAGGGTCGCGCGGTCGGTGTCGACTACGTGGTCGGCAAGGGCGCCGAGAAGCAGACCGCCTATGCCGACGCCGAGGTGCTGCTGAGCGCCGGCGCGGTGCAGTCGCCGCACATCCTGCAGCTGTCGGGCATCGGCGCGCCCGAGGATCTGAAGGCGCATGGCGTCGCCGTGGTCCACGAATCCAAGGGCGTCGGCGCCAACCTGCAGGACCATCTGGACGTCTGCGTCTCGTGGACCAGCAAGAACCTCAAGACCGCCTATTCGGCCAACAAGGGCCTGAACAAGCTGGGCGTGGGCCTGTCCTACATGCTGATGGGCAAGGGCCTGGGCCGCCAGCAGTTCCTGGAGAGCGGCGCGTTCCTGAAGTCTCGCCCCGACCTCGACCGGCCCGACCTGCAGATCCACGGCGTGCTGGCCATCATGCAGGACCACGGCAAGACGGTGGTCGAGAAGGACGGCTTCACCCTGCACGTCTGCCAGCTGCGGCCCGAGAGCCGGGGCAAGATCGGCCTGCGCTCGGCCGATCCGTTCGCGGACCCGACCATCCTGGCCAACTATCTGGCCACGGACGAAGACCGCCGCGCCATTCGGGAAGGTGTCCGCATCGCCCGCGAGACCGTGGCCCAGGCCGCCTTCGATCCTTACCGTGACGCCGAATACGCGCCGGGCGCGGATGTTCGCACCGACGCCGACCTGGACGCCTGGATCCGCGCCAAGGCCGAGACGATCTACCACCCGGTCGGCGCCTGCCGCATGGGCGTGGCCGGCGATCCGCTGGCGGTGGTTGACGACCAGCTGAGGGTGCAGGGGCTGGCCGGCCTGCGGGTCATCGACGCCTCGGTCATGCCGACCCTGGTGGGCGGCAACACCAACGCCCCGACCCTGATGATCGCCGAGAAGGCGGCGGACCTGATCCTGGGCAAGGCGGCGCTCTCTCCGTTGGATGTCCCGGTGTTCGAGGATGGGCGGGCGGTCGCGGCTTGATCTTGCCTCTTTGGCAATCCCAACCTTGTCATCCCGGGTCGGCTTTCGGCTGCACGGGAAGACAAGGTTTTTGAGCTTCGGGGCCTCCGATAAATGCGTCTTCTCGGCCGTTCCGGTCTTTCGACCGCACCGCTGGCCAGCGCGACCTCGGTCG
>CAIUMD010000038.1 GCA_903900155.1 uncultured Caulobacterales bacterium
GACCCGTCTCGATCACGAACGGCGCAAAGAACGCCCACTCTTCATCCGACATCAAGCCGCGAACCAAGGCCGCTCTCCTCAAAAAGCAGCCTTGAATCAGCGATCAGCCAATTTGGAAATCCATTTTGTCAACAGGACCTAAGCCTGCGCAGCCCCCTCAGTTCCCCTCCTCATCCACATAGATCACCACCGGCTTCCCCCGCGACAGCGGCTCCCACCCCGCTTCAACGGCCGAGGCGATGGCCTTGGCCACCACCCGCACCGGGATCTGCGAGGGCTTCAACGGCGGCGCGCTGAACTTCGGCTTCGGGCCGGGCGGGAACTCGATCAGGGCTTCGCGTTGGCCTTCCTTGTGGCGCACGGCGATGACCTTGCCGTGGCGCTCGGAGGGGTCGTAGGACCATTGCGGCAGGCGGTGCAGGCGCCAGACATAGGGGTCGCCGTCGACCTCGATGTCGAATTCCGTGATCAGCTTGGTGGTTTTGGCCATGCGGGGAGATACCCCAGTGCGGCCGCAAGAAAAAGTCTCCTGTCTCCCCCTGCGGGAGAAGGTGTCGGCCGAAGGCTGACGGATGAGGGGTCGCGCGGACGAAAACCGCCGCGACGGCGGTGAGGCTGTCGCGGCGGCTTCTTTCTTCAACCCCTCACCCGGCCCTTCGGGCCACCCTCTCCCGCAAGGGGAGAGGGATCACACGACTACTGCAGCGTCGCCCGTCCGAACGACAGCTGGCCGCCTTCGACCCCGACGGCGATCACCCCGCCGTCCTCGATCTCGCCGGCCAACAGCTTGCGGGCGATCGGGTCGATCAGTTCCTTCTGGATCACGCGCTTCAAGGGGCGCGCGCCGTAGACGGGGTCGTAGCCCTTGTCGGCGATCCAGTTCAGGGCCTCGGCGTCGATCGACAGCGTCATGCGGCGGTCGGCCAGCAGCTTCTCGACGCGCTGGAGCTGGATCTTGACGATATCGCCCATGTGCGCGCGGCTGAGGCGCTTGAACAGGATGATCTCGTCGATCCGGTTGAGGAATTCGGGGCGGAAGTGGCCGCGCACCGTGTTCATCACCAGCGGCCGGACGGCTTCCACGTCCTCGCCCTCTTCCTGGTTGGCCAGGAATTCGGCGCCAAGGTTGCTGGTCATGATGATCAGCGTGTTGCGGAAGTCGACCGTGCGGCCTTGGCCGTCGGTCAGGCGACCATCGTCCAGCACTTGCAGCAGCACGTTGAAGACGTCCGGGTGGGCCTTCTCGATCTCGTCGAACAGCACCACCTGGTATGGACGCCGGCGGACGGCCTCCGTCAGCGCCCCGCCCTCGTCGTAGCCGACATAGCCGGGAGGCGCGCCGATCAGGCGGCTGACCGAGTGCTTTTCCATATATTCGGACATGTCCATCCGGGTGATGGCGTGCTCGTCGGCGAACAGGAACTCGGCCAGGCTCTTGGTCAGCTCGGTCTTGCCCACACCCGTCGGGCCCAGGAACAGGAACGAGCCGATCGGCTTGGACGGGTCGTGCAGGCCGGCCCGCGCGCGGCGGACGGCGTCGGACACGGCGGTCAGGGCCTCGTCCTGGCCGACCACGCGACCGCGCAACTCGTTCTCCATCTGGAGCAGCTTCTCGCGTTCGCCCTCCAGCATCTTTTCGACGGGCACGCCGGTCCAGCGGCTGACGACGGCGGCGATCTGCTCGGCGTCGACGACTTCCGGGGTCAGGGCCTGCGCATCCCCCTCCTCGGCTTCGGCCAGGCGGCGTTCCAGGGCCGGGATTTCGCCGTACTGAATCTGGCCGGCGCGAGCGAAGTCGCCGGCCCGCTGGGCGTTGGCGAGGTCGGCGCGCAGGCGGTCCAGGGCTTCACGGGCTTGCGCCGCGCCGCCGACCTTTTCCTTCTCGGCCTTCCACTTGGCGGTCATCTCGTCGCTGCGGAACTGCAGGTCGTCCACTTCGACTTCAAGGTTTTCGAGGCGTTGCCTCGAGGCGGCGTCCGTCTCCCTGCTCAGCGCCTCGCGCTCGATCTTCAGCTGCACCAGGCGGCGGTCGATCTCGTCCAGCTCCTCGGGCTTGCTGTCGATCGCCATGCGCACGCGGCTGGAGGCCTCGTCGACCAGGTCGATGGCCTTGTCCGGCAGGAAGCGGTCGGCGATGTAGCGGTTGGACAGGGTCGCGGCGGCCACGATGGCGCTGTCGCTGATCCGCACCCCGTGGTGGACTTCGTACTTCTCCTTCAGGCCGCGCAGGATCGAGATGGTGTCCTCGACCGTCGGCTCCTGCACGAACACCGGCTGGAAGCGACGGGCCAGGGCCGCATCCTTCTCGACGTGCTTGCGGTACTCGTCCAGCGTGGTGGCGCCGACGCAGTGCAGCTCGCCGCGCGCCAGGGCGGGTTTCAGCAGGTTGGAGGCGTCCATAGCTCCGTCGCCCTTGCCCGCGCCGACCAGGGTGTGCATCTCGTCGATGAACAGGATGATCGAGCCCTCGGCGGCCGTGACCTCGCCGAGCACGGCCTTGAGCCGCTCCTCGAACTCGCCGCGATATTTCGCGCCGGCGATCAGGCTGCCCATGTCGAGCGACAAGAGCTTCTTGTCCTTCAGGCTTTCGGGCACGTCGCCATTGATGATGCGCAGGGCCAGACCTTCGACGATGGCGGTCTTGCCGACGCCGGGCTCGCCGATCAGGACGGGGTTGTTCTTGGTGCGGCGCGACAGGACCTGGATGGTGCGGCGGATTTCTTCGTCGCGGCCGATCACCGGATCGAGCTTGCCGTCGCGGGCGGCGGCGGTCAGGTCGCGGGCGTAGCGCTTGAGCGCCTCATAGCCTTCCTCGGCATTGGCGCTGTCGGCGGTGCGGCCCTTGCGCAGGGCGTTGGCGGCGGTCTCCAGGGCCTGGGCGCTGACACCGGCGTCCTTGAAGAGTTTGGCCGCGTCGCCGCCTTCCTTGGCGATGGCGATCAGCAGGCGCTCGGTCGTGACGAAGGCGTCGCCCGCCACCTTGGCGGCCTTCTCGGCCTCGGCGAAGACGCGGGCGGTGTCGGGCTTCATGAAGAGCTGACCGCCGGCCCCGTCGACTCGCGGGGTCTTGGCCAGCAGGGTCTCGACGCCGCCGTCGATCTTGTCGGGCTGGCCGCCGGCGCTCTGGATCAGGGCGCGGCTCAGGCCGTCCTTCTCCTCGAGCAGGACCTTGAGGATGTGTTCGGGCGCGAACTGCTGGTGGCCGCGGGCAAGCGCCAGGCTCTGGGCCGACTGGACCGCCTGCTTGGCGCGGTCCGAATAGAGATCGATATTCATAGGTCTAAGGTGTCCCCTTCCTAGGCGGATCTGGACGGGTCGCCTCCAATGAGCACGGCCGGTCCCGATGGGGCATTTAGGTGTGGCTCCCAAGACACACAAGAGGGAGCCCACACAAGGCTCACCAGCCCCGGCTAGCCAGATAACGTTCGAGTTCGGAAATCCGCACCGCATCCGAGGGGTGGGTCGAGCCCAGATCGCCGCCGCCGGCCCCTCCGCCTTGAACTTGGCCGGCCTGGGCGTCCTGCGCCCGCATGTTGCGCCACAGGGCCACGGCCTCGCGCGGGCGATAGCCGGCCCGCGCCATGTAGTCGACGCCCAGCTTGTCGGCCTCAAGCTCCTGCCTGCGCGAGAACGGCAGCAGCACGCCGAACTTGGCGGCCTGGCCGCCGTGCTGCCTGAGCAGCTGGCCAAAGTCGGCGTCCCCGGCGGCGGCCCCGGCAATGCCCAGCAGGATCTTCGAGGTCCGCGCCTGCGAGATGCGCTCGGCGGCGTGGCGGGCGACGACGTGGCCGGCCTCATGGCCGATGACGGCGGCCAGCTGGTCGTCGTTTTCGACCAAGGCGAGCAGGCCCACCGTCACGCCGACATGGCCGCCCGGCAGCACGAAGGCGTTGGGCGCCTCGTCCAGGAACACCGCATAGTCCCAGGGCCGGCCAGCCAGGCCCGCCGCCTTGACCACCCGCTGGCCCACAGCCTGGACGCGGGCGTTCTTGCGCGGCTCCTTGGAGACGTAGCTGGTGCGCAGCGTGTCGGCCCAGGCCTTCTCGCCCTCGCCGACCAGGCTGTCGTCATTGACGATCAGCAGCTGGTCGCGGCCCAGGTCGGCATTGTATGCGCAGCCGCCCAGCAATGTGGCGGCCATCAGCAGCGGCAGGGTCAGACGGCGGAAGGTTGCCATGAAGCTCGGCTGGGTTGCGAACGCGACATAGGACTTATCTCCGGCGGACGGGATCGGCGCAACCGGCCGAGCTTGGCCTTACCCATTTGTCATCCTGGCCGCAGCGCAGCGGGGAGCCGGGACTGCGGAAAGCTGGGCGCCGCCGGGATGACAGATTGGAGATTCTCGCCCGGCGGCCGGCCCCTCGCCCATGCCCCACGCCACAGAGCGCAGCCCGGCGTTACCTACACCCCTTCCGCAACAACCCCTCCATCGCCACCGCCAGCTTGCCGCCCAGCACGCGCTGGCCCGCCGTGGTCAGGTGCAGGGTGTCGGCCTTGAGCGGCAGGCCGCCGGCCGCGACCATGGCGATGCACGGCGGCATCGGCCCGGCCTGGACCGCCTGGATCGCCGCCCAGGAGGGATAGGTCTTGGGCGCGGAAACCTCGGGCGACGGAGGGTCGGCCAGTTGCACCACGACGAGCGGCAGGCGCTTGCCTCCCAAGTCGGCGCGGAAGCGGGCGACCAGGGCCTCGAAGCTCTCGCGCCAGCCGGCGGCGGAGTCGGGGCGGCCGGCGTCGGTCTCGCCCTGGTACCAGAGGACGCCCCGCACCTTGCCGACGGCGCGAACGCGGGCCAGGCACGAGCCGTAGAGGGTGTCGCGCCCCCCGCCCGGCTTCCACTGCGCCATGGACGAGCCCCCCTTGGCGCAGGGGACCAGCAGGATCGGCCGGCCGTTCAACCCCTGCAAGCTCCGCGCGAAGAACAGCCCCGGCCCGACGGCGGCGATCGTGTCGGTGGAGATGGCGTCGACCTGGCCGACGGCGGTGTCCAGCGGCTCGACGGCGGGGCGGATCGTCTCCTCGTTGCCGTAGAGCTGGATGGCCGGATCGGCGACACGTTCCTCGGCCGTCAGTTCCTCGATCAGGCCCCGGCCCGACATGTTGGACTGGCCGGTCAGCAGATAGACGTCCGGCCTTTGCGCCATCAACGCCAGCGCCAGCATCGTCCACTTCATGCCGTCTCCCCCGATCCTCGGGGAGACCTTAGCGCCTCCCACAAATGGGGCAATCGATCCACGATGTGGAGGTCGCGTGTCGGCTAGGGCGGGCGAACGACTACTTTCGCCTCGTCCGCCCGCGATTCCAAGGCGCAAAAGGAAAAGGGAGCCGCTTCCGCGGCTCCCTTGATCTTCTACCCCTGGTCAGCGGATCAGGCGTCTTCGGATTCCGAACCGGCCGGAGCGCCCTCGCCGGCTTCGAAGCTGCGCGGGGCGCGGCGGCGACGGGGCTTCTTCGTCTCTTCACCACCTTCGGCGGCCGGCGCCTCCGCCGGGGCTTCAGCGGCCGGAGCTTCGGCCTTCGGCGCGCGGCTCGACTTGCGGCCCAGGAAGGCCGGAGCCTCGCTGATGGCGCCGTCCTGGCCGCGCAGCACCGGCGAGCTCTCGCCAGCGGCTTCGGTCGAGGTCGGCAGCGGCGAAGCTTCCGGCTCGATCACGGCCAGCGGGTCACGCTCGCCGCGCGGCTGCCAGTCGCGGTCACGGTTCCGATCGCGGTCACGGCCACGACGACGGCCTTCGCGGGCCTCGCCCTCACCGCCCTGCGGCGGTTCGCCCTCGGCGGCCACTCTGTCTTCACGGGGCCGGTCCTCACGCGGACGGTCATCACGGTCACGGAAGCGGTCTTCGCGAGGACGATCGTCGCGGGGACGGTCATCGCGGTTGCGGTCACGATCGTCACGGTCGCGCCAGCGGTCGCGACGGCCTTCGCCGTCACGGTTGTCGCGGTCACGCGGACGGTCGTCGCGGTTGCGGTCGCGGCCTTCGCGGTTGTTGTCGAAATTGCGGTCGCGGTTGCGATCACGGTCGCGGTTTTCGAAGCGGTCGCGGCGCTGCTCGCCTTCGCCCTCGCCGCCTTCGCCATGGCCCTCGGCCGGCGCGGGAGTCTCGACGACTTCCGGCTCTTCCGGCGGCTCGGCCTCGAAGTCGATCTCGTAGGCCGCGTAGACGTCCTTGCCCACGATGTCGGCCACCGGACGATTCGGCTGGATGGCGCGCAGGACGCGGAAATAGTGCTCGGCGTGCTGCAGGTAGTTCTCGGCCAGAACGCGGTCGCCGGACGACGTCGCGTCGCGGGCCAGCTGCTGGTATTTTTCGTAGACGCTCTGGGCCGCGCCGCGAACCTTGACCCCTTCGGGCCCGTTCGAGTCGAAGGCGCGGTTGGCGTTGTGCTGTTGAGGCTTGCCGCCGCTGCCACCGCGATTGTTGCGGCCGCGCTGGCGCTTCATGCCTTTGAAATCTCTCATGGTCTCTCTGAACCTGTCCGGAGGTCAGTCTTGCGCTGGCGCGTCCGGCCTTGCTGGTCTCTGAGCGGGTCTAACCCTGATCGGTTTCAGAGACACTGGTTTCCGTAGAGCCCCCGCCCTGCTCTTTGGGCGCGGCGACCGGCGGACCGGGCGCGCCTGCCAGGGGAGCCTCGCCTGCATCAAGGATGCCTGCTTTTCCCGTCACCTGGCGATCTGGAAGGGGACATGACTCGTCTAACGGTTCACGCCCCGGTTTCCAAGGGATTTTTCACCCCCGTCACCACGCGGTCGTGCGTCGACAGGTCCTTGATCGTCGTGACCTGCTGGGCGCCCGCCTCGCGGAACAGCGCCTCGACGGCCTTGGACTGGTCGAAGCCGATCTCGACGGCGAACATGCCGGCCGGTTTCAGCACCCGCAGGATCTCCGGCGCCAGCAGGCGATAGGCGTCCAGGCCGTCGGCCCCGCCGTCCAGGGCCAGGCGCGGCTCGTGGTCGCGAACCTCCGGCTCCAGCGTCTCGATGTCGGCCGTCGGGATGTAGGGCGGGTTCGACACCACCAGGTCGAAACTGGCGTCGCCCAGGCCGGCCGTCCAGTCGCCGTGCAGGAAGGCCGCGCGGGTGTTCAGGTCCAGGCTGGCGGCGTTGTCGCGCGCCACGGCCAGGGCGTCGGCCGAGGCGTCGACGCCCAGGCCCTTGGCGGCCGGACGCTCGGCCAGCACCGCCAAGAGGATCGTGCCCGAGCCCACGCCCAGGTCCAGCATCGAAAAGCCCATCTGCTCGGGGAAGGCCTTCAGCACCTCGTCGACGATGACCTCGGTCTCGGGACGCGGGGTGAGGACGTTCTTGTTCACCTGCAGCAGGATCTTCCAGAAGCCCTTGCGGCCGATGATGTGGCTGACCGGCTCGCGGCGGGTGCGGCGGGCCAGGTAATCCTCGAGGGTCGCTTCCTGCTCGGCGGTCAGCTCGCGATAGGGATCGGTGACGATCTCGGTGCGGGTGACATTGGCGGCCACCTCCAGCATCAGGCGCGCGTCGATCGACGGCTGATCGATGCCGGCGCCCTTCAGACGATCCTTGGCGGCGGTCCAGGCTTTGACGAGGGTCAGGGTCATGGGCGGGGTTTAGCGTGTTGGGGCGGGGGTGGCGAGATTGAATGGGGTACCAAGTTTTGGTATTACTGTGGAAGATCGGAGCCGTTCATGACCAAGAACACGTCCATCGTGCTCAGCGAGCATTTCCAGACCTTCATCGCCGAACAGGTCGAGGAAGGCCGATATGGCTCGGCGAGCGAGGTCGTGCGCGCTGGCCTGAGGCTTCTGGAAAGCCATGAAGCCAAAATGGCCGCCCTGCGCGCCGCCGTGAAGGAAGGCCTCAACAGCGGCGAACCACAACCCTTCGATGTCGAAAGCTTCCTTGCTGAAGTAAACGCGGAATACGACGCCAAGTCGTGAACCGGTACGAGCTTACGCCGCTCGCGCGCTTCGACATGCGTGAAATCTGGACCTACACCGTCCAGCAGTGGGGCAAACGCGTTGCCAATCGCTACATCCGCGATCTGACGGCCACGCTCGAAGCGATTGCTCGTGATCCTTATCTTGGCGTCGCCACGGAATGGATCGAGGAAACCTGTCGCAGGCAAATCTTCCGATCCCACGTCATCTTCTACACGGTGTCGGACGACGGCGTCGTCGTTGCCCGTATTCTCCACCAACAGATGGACGCCTCCAGCCGCTTAGGCTAGCGCCACCCCATCCCCCTCCGTTACCGCCCCGCCCTGCGTCACGTTCACGTAGATCCCGCAGAACATGTGGCCATAGTTGTCGAACAGGGCCTTCACCAGTTCCACGTCCCGCTCCGCCGACGTCGGGCAGACGTGGGTGGCGGCGCAGCGGACGATGGGTTTGAGGACCGTGGCGGTCGCGGCCCCGACGGTCAGGGTCTTGCCGGTCCAGTCGTTCTCGACCCAGGCCGGCCAGCCTTCGACATAGAGATTGGCGCGGAAGCGCAGGGGATCAAGGTGCTTGCCCAGGCGCTCCCCAAGGTCCCTTACGCTGGCCAGGTTGACGATCGAGACATAGCCGGACTTGCTGTCCATGAACCGGTGCGCGCCCGGCCCCTCGATCACCTTCAGGGGTCCCTTGATCTCGCCGTCCAGCAGGTCGGCCAGCCAGCCTTCCAGCCCCGCCCGGCCCGTGTCGGTGCGCAGGTCGCCGGCGAAGTCGGGGCTGCCCTCGGCGCGGGCGGTGAAGACGCCGGTCGCCTCGTCATAAGCCGTGCGGGCCTTGGCGACGGCCGGGATCTTGGCCAGCACCGTGAACTTCATCTTCGAGATGTGGCCGGGCGCGGCGGGATCGAAACCGCTGGGCCCGTCCTCGACCGCGTACAGCCGATCGCACGGGAAGCAGGCCCCGGCCTCCAGCGTCGCGGCGGCCAGGCGCTCGGGCGTGAAGCCCTTCACCGGGTGGCGGTACAGCGAGGCGATCCGGGCGTCCATGGCGCGGAAGATTGTGGACGACTCAGGCCCTGGCAAGGCTTGCTCGGATCTCGGGACGGAACGCCCCCGCCCCCACCGGGTTTTGCAGGCCACAAGCCTGTCGTAGCGACAGGCTTGCGTTCAAAAGTTGGAGCGCGTTTCAGGGCGAAACCGCGGACACTTTCGCCCAACGCGCTCCGGAGGGCGTTTCATGGCCGACGCAGCAAAGCGTCCGATCCTCAAGTACCTGAAGTCGCGTCCGTACCACCTGGCGCCCTGGATCGTGCTGCTGGCCGTCGCGCCGTTCGCGTTCCCCAAAAAGCCTGTCGAGGAGCACATCGACGCCCCGCCCGGCCTGTCGGAAGACCGCGCCATGCCGCCGGCCGACTTCGACCAGGCTGAGCCCAAACGGGGCCGCGCCGCGCGCCATCCGGGTCATATCCCGCTGCTGGGCTGGCGCGACATCCTGTGGCGCACCGGGCGCGAGATCAGCGTCGACCGCCTGCCGGCCGTGGCCGGAGGCGTGACCTTCTACACCCTGCTGGCCCTGTTCCCGGCCATCGGCGCCTTCGTGTCGCTGTACGGCCTGTTCGCCGACGTGCGCACGGTCGAGGAACAGCTGCGCGAGATGCGCGGCGTCTTCCCGCCCAGCGTCGTCCAGATCGTCGGCGAGCAGATGCTGCGCCTGGCCAGCCAGGGCCAGGCCAAGCTGGGCGCAGCCTTCGCCTTCTCCCTCTTGCTGTCGATCTGGAGCGCCAACGCCAGCATGCGGGCGCTCTTCGACGGGCTGAACATCGCCTATGACGAGGACGAAAAGCGCCACCTCGTGCCGCGCACCCTGCTCAGCTACCTCTTCACCTTCTGCGCCCTGCTCTACGCGGCGGTCGCCTCGGGCGTGCTGATCGCGACGCCCTTGTTCCTGAAGGCCGCGCGCCTCTGGGCGTTGGACGAGATCATCGCCCCGATCCGCTGGCTGCTGGTGCTGGGCATGACGGCCTTCGCCTTCGCCGTGCTCTACCGCTTCGCGCCCAGCCGATCCCAGGCCCGCTGGCGGTGGGTGTGGATCGGCGCCGCCGCCGCCTCGGCCGGGTGGCTGGCCGGCTCGCTGGGCTTTTCGTTCTACCTGGCCAACATCGCCCACTATGACGCCACCTACGGCACGCTGGGGGCGGTGATCGCCTTCATGGTCTGGGTGTGGTTCTCGATCATGGCCATCCTGGTCGGAGCCGAGCTGAACGCCGAGATCGAGCACCAGACCGCCGTCGACTCCACCACCGGCCCCGAACGCCCGATGGGCGCGCGCGGCGCGGCCATGGCCGACACGGTGGGGCTGGCCTTCCATCCCTGGGAAATGATCAAGCGCGAGGCGGGCATGGTCCGCCGCGTGACGGGCGGGGCGTGGAACAAGGTGCGCGGGAAACCCTGAATCTCCTCCCCCGCTGGGGAGGTGGCCCGGAGAGCCGGAGGGGCAGCTCGGCATCGGCGGCGCCGCCCCCTCAGTCGCTCCGCGACAGCTCCCCCAGCGGGGGAGCAGATTCATGAGCTTGACCCCGGGAATCGGGTTGTTGCCGCCCATGAGCGTTCCTAGCTTCGCAGCTTCGCTTTTCGGGGACCGCCCATGCCGCTGCTTCGCCCATACCAGGACCACGAACTGGCCGACCTGGCCGTGCTGGTGAACTCGGCCTATCGCGGCGAACTGGCGGAGAAGGGCTGGACCAGCGAGAGCTACCTGCTGGGCGGCCAGCGCACGGACGAAGACACCCTGCGCGCCGACCTGGCCGCCTGCCCCGGCTCCACCCTGCTGACCCTGCGCGACGCGGAAGGCGCCAAGGCCCATGCCTGCGTCTGGCTGCAACCCGGCGAGAGCGACGCCTGGTACGTCGGCATGGTCACCGTCTCGCCCCTGCGCCAAGCCGGCGGCATCGGCCGCGCCATGCTGGAGGCGGCCGAGGCCTATGCGAAAGAGCGCGGCGCCAGGCGCATGACCATGACCGTGATCTCGGTGCGCGACACCCTGATCGCCTGGTACGAGCGCCGCGGCTACCGCCTGACCGGCGAGACCGAGCCCTTCCCCTATGGCGACGAACGCTTCGGCGTGCCCCAGCGCGACGACCTTGGCTTCGTGATCATGGAAAAGGCGCTGTAGACGCGCTAAGCCTTGGGGGCCTCGATGAGGATCCCTCCATGCATCGCTACATCCTGACCGGCGCCCCGGGCGCTGGCAAAACCGTGCTGCTGCGCGCCCTGGAGCGCGCGGGGCATGCCGTGGTCGAAGAGGCCGCGACCGACGTCATCGCCCTGGCGCAAGCCGAGGGCGTCGCCGAACCATGGACCGATCCGAGCTTCATCGACGCGATCGTCAGCCTGCAAAGGCAACGCGAGGCGCGAGCCGCGGGAGACGTGGTGTTCTTCGATCGCTCGCCCGTCTGCGTCCTGGCCTTGGCGCGGTTCCTGGGTCATGCGGTTTCGCCGTTGCTGCGGGATGAGCTTGCGCGGATCCAAGGGATGTATGAGCGGCGCGTGTTCCTGGTGCGGGGGCTGGGGTTCATCACCCCGACCGCCGCGCGGCGGATCAGCCTGGAGGACGCGCGCGCGTTCGAGCGCGCACATGAGGAGGCGTATGCGGGCCTGGGATATGAGCTGGTTTCGGTGGCGCCGGGATCGGCGGCGGAGCGGGTTGCGGCGGTGCTGGCCAGTTTGAACTGAAAGCCCATCCTCCGTCTTCCTGGCGAAAGCCGGGACCCAGATCGAACCCGGGGAAATCGGATCGGGGGCGTCGCCGCCTAGATCACCGCCCGCGAGCGCTCGGCCACTTCGCTGGAGAGGGCGCTGGCGACGATCTCCACGCCCCGCCGCAGGGTCTCGCGGTCGGGCGCCGCGCCCAGGCAGACGCGGACGCCGCTCTCGAAGCCGGCCTCGACCACGGGGGCCGTCGGCGGCGTGACCTCGGCGCCGCCCCGCAGGGCGCGGCCGGCCAGGCGCTCGGCGTCCAGTTCGCTCATCGGCAGCCAGACGTGCGGGGCGGTTTCGGACTGGGGGGCCTCGATCGCCGGGCCCAGCAGGTCCCGGACCATGGCCATGCGGATGCGGGCCTCGTCGCGGGTCTCGGCCAGGATGGCGTCGGCGCTGCCGTCCTCGATCCACTGGGTGGCGATCAGGCCGCCGAAGGCCGGCGGGGCGTAGGTGGCCACCCGCACCGCGTCCAGCACCCGCTCGAACATGTCTGCGGCCGGCGCGACCAGGAAGCCGGCGCGCAGGCCCGGCGCCAGGGTCTTGGACACCCCCGAGACATGGAAGGTCCGCTCGGGGGCCAGCATGGCGAACGGCGGCGGCGAGCCCGGCGCATAGGCGCCGTAGATGTCGTCCTCGACGAGGGTCAGGTCGTGCTGGCGGACGATGCGGACGATGTCGTCGCGGCGGGCGCGGCTCATGATCCGGCCGGTGGGGTTCTGCAGGGTGGGCAACACGGCCAGCACCCGGGCGCCGGTCTCGACGATCGCCTTCTCAAGCGCGTCGGGGCGCAGGCCCTCGGGGTCCATGGCCAGGCCGCGCACGCGCCAGCCGCTGTGCAGGCCCAGGGTCTTGAGGCCGTGATAGGCCAGGCACTCGGTCAGCAGCGTCTCGCCCGGCCGCATCAGCGCGCCCAGCGCCAAGGAGAGCCCCTGTTGGGCCCCGGCGCAGCAGATCAGCCGCCGCCAGTCGACGCTCTCATAGCTGCTGGTCCGCGCCAGCCAGGCCGCGCCCGCCCGCCGCTGGGCGTCATGGCCCGCGGGCGGGGCATAGGCCAGGTGCTCCAAGAGGTCGGCCCGCTTGCGCAGGCGGGCCAGGGCCTCGGGCAGGCGCGCGCCGGCCGGAGCCTGGGGGGCGATGTTCTGGGCCAGGTTGATCGGGCCGGTCCGCTCGTAGGTGCGGTGCTCGGCGGCGGCGTTGACGAAGCTGCCCCGGCCGACATGGGCGCTGACCAGGCCGGCCTTCTCGGCCTCGACATAGGCCCGGGTCACGGTGCCCAGGCCCACGCCCAGGCGGTAGGCCAGGTCGCGCTGCGGCGGCAGGCGCACGCCGGCGGCCAGAGACCCCGAGGCGATGTCGGCGCGCAGCACCGCCACCAGCCGCTCGTAGAGCGGGGCGTCTCCGTCGGGGATGACGGGCGTCCAGATGGTGGTCACGGCGATCGCTCCTTTATTGTCACGATGACAATATGAAATTTGACTCACGATACAATGGAAATCATCACGATGACATTCCTCATCCCTGGAGGCCGTGATGACCCCCGAACTGCTGCTCGCCCCAAATTTTGTTGCTTATGGCCTGTTCTGCTTCGCCACCGCCGGGACGCCGGGGCCGAACAACATGATGCTGCTGGCGTCGGGGGCAAACTTCGGGCTTCGGCGGACCGTACTGCACATCCTGGGGATCAGCTGCGGGCTGGGCTTCATGGTGCTGTGCATGGGGCTGGGCCTGGGCGGCGTGTTCCGGACCTATCCGGTGCTGCACGAGATCCTGCGCTGGGTCGGGGCGGCCTACATGCTGTGGCTGGCCTGGAAGATCGGGACCTCCAGCAGCGTCAGTGACAAGTCGCTGGCCAAGCCCATGACATTCCTGCAGGCGGCGGCCTTCCAATGGGTCAATCCCAAGGCCTGGGCCATGGCGCTGGGGGCCGTGACGACCTATGCGCCCGAAGGGAGCGGCTGGACGATCGTGCCGCTGCTGGCCGGGACCTTCATGCTGGTCGGCGCCCCGTGCAGCGCGGCCTGGGCCGGGTTCGGGCAGGGTCTGCGGCCGTTCCTGGACCGGCCGGCGGTGCTGCGGACGTTCAATGTGGTGATGGCGCTGCTGCTGGTGGCGTCGCTGTATCCGCTGGTGTTCGAGCATCGGAAGCCGAACCTCAGCCTGGAGGCGCTGGCGAGTGTGCCCGCGCCGCCGACGATGCAGTCGCGGGGGTAGGCGGAGCCGAAACTCGTCCTTCGACAAGCTCAGGATGAGGTTTCTACTGGCGCGGCGTAGTAATAGTCCTCACCCTGAGCCTGTCGAAGGGCGAGGACGGCCCCACGGAGTTTTCCATGCGCCTGATGCTCGCCGCCTTCGCCGCTCTCGCCCTGCACGGCGCGGCCTTCGCCCAGGACCTGAAGGTCACCGTCGCCGGCCGCGACGCCGTCACCCTCTCCCGTGCGGACCTGGCCGCCCTGCCCCGCGCCAAGGCGATGATCAAGGTCAAGGGCGCCGACGTCACCTACGAGGGCGTGCGGCTGGACGCCGTGCTGGCCCAGGCCGGCGTGGTGCATGGCGACCGGCTGATGGGGCGCTATCTGAACCAGGTGGTCATCGCCCGCGCCGCCGACGGCTTCTTCAGCCTGCTGTCGCTGGCCGAGACCGACCCGGCCTATCGCGCCAATCCGGTGGTCGTCGCCGACACCGTCAACGGCCACAAGCTGGACGCCCGCGAGGGCCCTTATCGCCTCGTGGTCGACGGCGATCTGCGTCCTTCGCGGGCGCCGCGCCAGGTGGTGTCGATCGAGGTCAGGCCGGCCTTCTGAAAGCCTGGACAGCAAGGCCGAACCGCGAAAGCCTGCCGCCACAGTTTTAGTGGGGCCTTCTGTGACCAAGCTTATCATGAACCGCCGCGGCCTGCTGGCCGGGGCCCTGGCGTTCACCGCCGCGCCGTCCCTGGCCCTCGCCGCCGCCTCGACAACCACGATCAAGGTCGGCGACCGCGATGTCGAGCTGACCGTCATCCGGCCTGAAGCGCCCAAGGGCGTGATCGTGTTCTCACACGGCGCGGGCGGCTGGCCGGCCCCGTACGGGGCGCTGCTGGAGCTGTGGACCAAGGCCGGCTTCATGATCGTCGCGCCGCTGCACGTCGACTCGCAGAAGCATCCCGACCGCGCCAAGTACGACCTGCGCGCGGCCTTCATGCTGCGCCTGGCCGACGTGGCCGCCGCCGCGGGCTATGCCGCCAAGGCCGCGCCGGGCCTGCCGCTGGGCAATGCCGGCCACTCGTACGGCTCGCTGATGTCGATGATCCGCGCCGGCGCGCTGGAGGGCATGATCCCGGCCCAGGATCCGAACACCAAGGCCGCCCTGTGCTTCTCCAGCCCCGGCGTCATCAAGGGCCTGATCGGTCCGACGTCGTACCAGAGCCTGAAGAAGCCGATGATGATGATCACCGGCGACCAGGATGTCGTGCCCGGCCTGGTGGCCGACTGGCATGAGCATCTCTACCCGTTCGACACCAGCGCGGCCGGGGGCAAGTACCTGTGGCAGGGCAAGGGCGTGAACCACGGCCTGGCGTATCACCCGGAGGCGCCCGCGTTCGCCGAGGCGGCGGCGCTGAGCGTGGCGTTCCTGAAGGCCAAGCTGCTGGGGGATGCGGCGGCGGAGGCGGCGTTGGCCGCGCAGGGGTCGACGGCGTTGGCGGAGTGGAAGACGCGGTAAAATCCTCCCCCTAGCGGGGGAGGATCTTAGATCAGAGTTACGCCGCGACGGACTTCACCCGTTCCGGCCCGATCCCCAGGAAGTCCCGCTTGCCCAGCGGCACGCCGTTGTGGCGCAGGATGTCGTAGGCGGTCACGACGTGGAAGTTGAAGTTCGGGATCGCGAACTCCAGCAGGTACTGCAGGCCCGTGAAGCCCAGGGTCAGGCTCGGCCCAGCCGGCACCGTCACGTCACGGTCGGCGGCGCCCTCGAAGGCCGAGGCCGGGACGCTGTCGACAAAGGCCAGGGTCTTGGCCACGCGGTCCTGCAGCTGGACGAAGGTCGTTTCGTCGTCGGCCATGGCCGGGGCGTCGACGCCGGTCAGCCGGGCCACCACGCCCTTGGCGGTGTCGGAGGCGCGCTGGATCTGGCCGCTCAGCTGCAGCATGTCCTCGAACAGGCGGGCGGTGACGTAGTCGTCCGGATTGGCGCCGGCGGCTTCTGCGTGCGTCTTGGCCTTGTCGAGCAAGGCCGACAGCGTCTTGAGGCCGCGCGTGGTTGTGGTCACCGCGACGTGCTGGATGGAAACGGACATGGGAGATCCTCGCTAGGCCTGGCCCCTCCGGCCACGCCGCCTAGCGAGTTAGGCACGCCCATGAGCGTCTTCAATAAAGACTGATGACAATTCCTGTCAGCAGTCAGGCCTCGATCTTCACCCGCCCGCCGTCGGCGACCAGGGCGTCGATCTTGTCCGCCGGCACGGGCGCGCTGAACAGGAAGCCTTGCGCCTGGGCGCAGCCGATGTCCTTCAGCTGCTGGCGCTGAACGTCAGTCTCCACACCCTCGGCGATCACCGATAGGCGCAGGGCCTTGGCCAAGCGCACGATGGCGGCGACCACGGCGCCGGCCTCCTTGTCCTCGCCCAGCGGGGTGATGAAGCTGCGGTCGATCTTGATCTTGTCGATCGGATAGCGCCGCAGATAGCTCAGCGAGCTGTAGCCGGTGCCGAAGTCGTCCAAGGCCAGCGAGAAGCCCATCTCGCGCAGGCGCTCGATGGCCCGGTGGGTGGTCTCGTCGTCGCCCAGCAGCGCGCCCTCGGTGATCTCCAGCTCGATCTTGTCGGCGACCGCGCCGGTCTCATGCAGCAGCAGGGCCACCTGGTCGGGGAAGTCGGCCTGCTTCATCTGCAGGGCCGAGACGTTGACGGCGACCTTCAGGTCCTTCCAGCGGCGGCTGTCGGTGAAGGCGCGGCGCATGACCATCTGGCCCAGGGCGTCGATCAGGCCGCAGTCCTCGGCCAGCGGCACGAAGGCGGCCGGCGAGATCGGCCCCTTGGTCGGGTGGGTCCAGCGGGCCAGGGCCTCGACGCCCAGCACCCGGCCCACCGCGTCGACCTGCGGCTGGTAGGCCAGCCACACGCCGCCGTCGTCCATGGCCTGGCGCAGGTCCGCCTCCAGTCCGCGACGGGCCTTCAGCGCCGCGTCCATCTCGGCCTCGAAGAAGCAGTAGCGGCCGCGGCCCTCTTCCTTGGCGCGGTACATGGCCACGTCCGCGCGGCGGGCGGCCTCCACGGCGCCCAGGTGAGCCTCGGCCTGGTCGATCAGGGCCACCCCGATCGAGCCGCCGACAAAGACCGTGCCGCACGACAGCTCCACGGGCGCGCCCAGAGCGGCCACCAGGCGCTCGGCCAGGGCGGCCGCGCCCTTGGGCTCCAGGTCGACGGCCACGACGCCGAACTCGTCGCCGCCCAGGCGAGCCACGGTCTCGCCGACCCGGCACAGGGTCGACAGGCGCTTGGCCATGGCCTGGATCAGCTCGTCCCCGGCCGCGTGGCCGTGGGTGTCGTTGACCGCCTTGAAGCGGTCGAGGTCGATGGCCAGCACGGCGGCCGCCCCGCGCCGCCGCGACAGGCCGTCGATCGCCTGGCGCAGGCGCTCCTCGAACAGCACGCGGTTGGGCAGCCCCGTGAGGGCGTCGTGCAGGGCCATGTGCTTGGCCCGCGCCTCGCTGGCCACCAGGCCCTCGGCGATCTTGCGGCTGCGGCGGGCGAAGACCAGCACGGCGACGGCCAGGCCGCCCACCACGATCAGGATCGGCAGCACCGCCTTGCGCAGCAGGCGCTGGCCCGGATGCGGCGGCGACCAGTCCAGGGTGGCGACCACCTGGCCGCTCAGGTCCTTTAGGGGCACGTGCGCGTCGCCGGCCTGTCCCGAGGCGTCGCCGGCGTGCAGGTGGATGCCGGCCAGCAGGAAGCGGCTGGAGAAACCTTCCAGGAAGACCGCGTCCAGCTTCAGGGCCGTCAGCACCACCGGCGCGCGCGCATGCCGGACCAGGGCCTTGCCGAAGTCGGGCTGCACCAGGCTGGCCGTGACCAGATAGGCCTCACCGTCGATGCGCTCGATGCTGCTGATCTGCATCGAGCGCGAGACCAGGCCGCCGTCGGCGCGCGGGCCGGTGGGGCGCGGACGCTGGGCCTCGTCGCGGCGTAGGCGCCGAACCAGCGGCGCGAAGGCCGGGGCGTGGCGGTCGTAATAGGCGCTGGTGACCGTCTGGCCGACCTGCTCGTTGAATATGGGACGGCCGTCGGCGTCGAGAATGACGATCAGATCGAACCCGGCCTGGCCCAGCAGATAGGCGCCGATGTTCTCGCGCGCCCACTGGGCGTCGAAGCGGTTACCCAGGTGCTCGACGGCCTCGTCCCAGACCACTTGCGGCAGGACGGTGCGCTCGACGTCGACAATGCGGGACTGGACGCCGCGCACGACCAGGGCCTGCTCGTGCTCCAGCGCGTCGCGGTCGACGCGGGCGGCGATCATGAACAGCACGGCGACCAGAATGCCGACCGTCAGCAAGGCCATGCCCGCCAGGGGCGCCGAAAGGCGGGTCTCGATACGTTTCATGGTCGCGGGCTGGCCAGGGACGCGGCGGGTTGCCGACACAATCGCCGCGAATGGCTAAGCCGCGCCTAACAGCGCAGCCGTTGCTCTCCGAAACGGGTTTCGCCCCCGATCCATTCCCTTCGGCGGGGAAAGTCTCTACAGAGACCGACCCAATCCCTTCAGCCGTGCGACATCTCCCTTGCGACTGCCCCAGGCCCGTCTCGACCAGGTTCTCGACCGTTTCCGCGAAGTGGAGGCGCGCATGGGCGCGGCCACCGACGGGACCGAGATCGTCAAGCTCTCCAAGGAGCACGCCGAGCTGCGCCCGGTCGCCGAGGCCGTCGAGCGCCTGGCCAAGCTCAGCGCCGAGCGCGCCGAGCTGGACGTCATGGCCGCCGATCCCGAAATGGCCGACATGGTCAAGGACGAGATCCAGGCCCTGGACGAGAAACTGCCGGCCCTGGAACACGACCTGGCCCTGATGCTGGCCCCCAAGGACAAGGACGAGAACGCTTCCGCCATTCTCGAAGTCCGCGCCGGCACCGGCGGCGACGAGGCGGCCCTGTTCGCCGGCGACCTGTTCCGCATGTACCAGCGCTACGCCACCCTGCAGGGCTGGCGCGTCGAGATCGACAGCATCTCGGAAGGCGAAATGGGCGGCTTCAAGGAAATCGTCGCCTCGATCACCGGCGACGGCGTGTTCGGCCGGCTGAAGTTCGAAAGCGGCGTGCACCGCGTGCAGCGCGTGCCGGCCACCGAGGCCCAAGGCCGCATCCACACCTCGGCCGCCACCGTCGCGGTGCTGCCGGAAGCCGAGGACGTCGAGATCGACATCAAGGAAAGCGACCTGCGGATCGACACCTATCGCTCGTCGGGCGCGGGCGGCCAGCACGTCAACAAGACCGACTCGGCCGTGCGCATCACCCACTTGCCGACCGGCGTGGTGGTGACCTCCTCGGAAAAGTCGCAGCACCAGAACCGCGCCCGGGCGATGAAGAACCTGAAGGCGCGCCTCTACGACATGCAGCGCGAGGCCCTGGACAGCGCCCGCTCCGAGGCCCGCAAGAGCCAGGTCGGCAGCGGCGACCGCTCGGAACGCATCCGCACCTACAACTTCCCGCAGGGCCGGGTGACCGACCACCGCATCAACCTGACCCTCTACAACCTGGCCCGCATCATTGAGGGCGACGCCCTGGACGACGTGATCAACCCGCTGATCGCCGAGGATCAGGCCGAGCGCCTGGCCAGCCTGGAAGAGAGCTTCAACTAGTGGCCTTCACCAAGACCTATGACGAGGGCGAGCCCCAGCGGGTCAACAAGTGGCTGGCTCAGAGCGGCGTATGCTCGCGCCGCGAGGCCGAGCAGCTGATCAACGACGGCCTGGTGTCGATCGACGGCGAGGTCGTGGAGGACGTCGGCCGCAAGATCCTGCCCGGCCAGACGCTCGTTCTCGCCGACCGGGCTGTCGACAAGCTGGACGCGGCCGTCACCTACATGATCCACAAGCCGGTCGGCATCGTCTCGGCCCAGCCGGACCCCGGCCAGGTCCCGGCCGCGCGCCTGCTGACCCGCCAGAACCAGTGGGGCAACGCGCCGGCCCCCATCCCGCAGTCAGGCGACCTGCTGCCGCCGGTGGGCCGCCTGGACAAGGACTCGCGCGGACTTCTTTTGCTTTCCAGTGATGGGGTCGTGGCGAAGGCCGTGATCGGCCCGCAGTCGGACCTCGAAAAGGAATACCGCGTCGCGGTGATGGGTGACCTCACCGAGGAAAAGATCGAGCTCCTGCGCTTCGGCCTGGAGCTGGACGGTCGCGAACTGCGTCCCGCCGAGGTCGAGGTCATCTCCGAACAACGCCTGCGCATCGTCCTGCGCGAAGGCCGCAACCGCCAGATCCGGCGCATGTGCGAGCTGGTGGAGCTGAAGGTGGTCGACCTGTTCCGGGTGCGGATTGGGTCGTTGGAGATGGACGACATGCCGGAGGGACGCTGGCGGCCGCTGACGGCGGCGGAGCGGGCGGCGCTGGTTGGGGGGTGAGAAGGACGCGGGGCCGCCGTGCGTTTTAACTAGCGGGGGACTTTGCACTGCCGCTGACGTACACGCCATGTCGCGCCAGAAGCGGACGTCGACGGGCTGACATTCTGAGTGGCGATCGTCGTCTTGGACCTCGGGCGTGTGTATGAAGAAAACGGATATTTTCCGCCGCTGATACGGCGCTTTGCAAGTGACCGGGCCCAGCACCTCGACTAGGGTGAAAAACAATTCTGATCACCCATACATTTAGTTTGCGAGGCGTTGCTCAAATGCTGAAAGCTTGGCCAATCGGATTCTTCTTCTTCGTATTCGTTCAAGCCAGCGCCAGCTCAGCGCAAGTCTTGCCCCCGCCACCGCCCGCTGCGCAACAAGGCGTGGCCGAGAAACTTGTCACGGCCTTCAGCAGCAAAGATCCGACCCTCTATGCATCCTTGCTGGACGACAACGTCAAGGTCTACGAAGACGGCGCACAAATTGCCGGCTCAAAGCAGGAATGGCTTGGGAAATTCATTAAAAAGTTCACAGCCCAAGGCGTGCGATTTGAGTTGAAGCCAGGTTACTCGGCATCGGGCCGCATCTTGTTCATTGAGTACTTCAACTCGATCAACAGCTTCAACCGTATGCCTCCTGCCGAGTGTTGTTGGGGCTACGATGCGGTTGGGTACGCCATCTCTGACGGCAAGGTCGTAAAAATCATGCGCGTTAGGGGCGGCGACACGGAAGTCAACCTCCCTGCGGCCAAATAGTATCAAGGCCGAATGATGGGTCGCCGAAGCGACCCATCACCATGACTAGCAGCTTGCGTAGCCGTGCTTCGGATCGAAGCCGATCTTCGGAACGCCATTCAGCATGTTCAGGATATCACGGGCAATGGCATTGGCCCGCGCCTCGTTCTCAGCGAACTCAGCGGATTTCGGGAACTGAGCCTTCTGGACCTCGAGAGAAAGCCCCTTCCCCGCACCGTTCCGGTAAAGCTCGAACTGCGAAGCGTTGAACGCTTGCATCGCCTTGAGAGCATGAGCTGCCTCGTGGGCGGCAAGGTAGGCCAGCCCACCCGGAAGAAGGCCGTAGCCAACGAACGAATGCTTGTTGATCCTAACAGGAACGTCCGCAGACCCGGCGGCGGCAAGGTTTTCCCCTGCCCGTCCTTCTCCGAAATCCTGGCTCACGACCTGGAACTTCAGGTGTGAAAGAGCGCCAATAACGTCCCGGAAGAACACTGCGCCGATGCAGGAAAGCCCGACCTGCTTGTTCAGGTTCACATCAAACATTCTTGCCGAGATGAAGATCTGAGCGAGCTGGTTCTGCATCTTCTGGGCGGTAACGACGACTTCGCTGACGTCGTTGGTATCGGGTCGACCTTCACGGCGGCGGCAGCCGTCGCGTTGCTTTCATTGACCACCTTCATGGCGCCTTCACTTGCGGGGCCTGAAGGAAAAGGCGGAGCGACCCAGTTGATTTGGGCCGGGGTATCCGGCTTGGCGATGATGACGACTTCATCGATCACGTTGGGCGAGGACATACTTGTCTCCTTCCGAAGGGCGCATTGCACCCTTCACGAGCGATTGGCCCGAGATTGTCTGACTTCAAGATTTGGCAGCGCTAGACGAACCCGAGGCAGCAAATTGGATGCATGATCCGGCAATGGGCTCATTGTGGCCTTGTTTCCGGACGGTGCGCACTAGAGTTTGCCAGGGGCCTGAAGTTCACGCGTGTTCTTGGTCGGCGCCGACTACGGGATGTTCCGGCACAAGAACAATATATCGGCTCTCTCCGACAACTTAGGACGTAGCGAAGAGATCGCGGTCCGAAATGATCGACAGCGCTGACTCCCACGAAAAAGGGCGGCCGCCTCATGGCAGCCGCCCTCGTCCTTCGGCCAGGGCCGAGGGCTAGTTCAGATCGAGGCGGTCGGCGTTCATGACCTTCGTCCACGCCGCCACGAAGTCCTTCACGAACTTGCCCTGCGCGTCCGACGAGCCATAGACCTCGGCGAAGGCCCGCAGTTCGGCGTGGGAGCCGAAGATCAGGTCGACGCGGCTGGCGGTCCAGCGGGCTTCCGTGCTCTTGCGGTCATGACCGGCGAAGGCGTTGACCGCCGTCGGGCTCCAGGTCGTGCCCATGCTGAGCAGGTTGACGAAGAAGTCGGTCGTCAGCACGCCCGGGCGGTCGGTGAACACCCCGGCCTTGGAGCCGCCGGTATTGGCGCCCAGCACCCGCAGGCCGCCGACCAGCACGGTCAACTCCGGAGCCGACAGGCCCAGCAGCTGGGCGCGGTCGACCAGGGCTTCTTCCGGAGCCATGAACTGGGTCCCGGCCGCGCGGTAGTTGCGGAAGCCGTCCGAGATCGGCTCCAGCGGCTCGAACGACTCGGCATCGGTCTGCTCGGCCGAGGCGTCGGTGCGGCCGGGCGCGAACGGGACCTCAATGGCGTTGCCGCCGTCCTTGGCCGCCTTCTCGACCGCGGCCGAGCCGCCCAGAACGATCAGGTCGGCCAGGGAGACCTTTTTGCCCCCAGCACCACTGAAGTCCTTCTGGATGCCTTCTAGGGTCGACAATACCTTGGCCAGCACCGGCGGATCGTTGACCGCCCAGTCCTTCTGCGGGGCCAGGCGAACACGGGCGCCGTTGGCGCCGCCGCGCTTGTCGGACTTGCGCCAGGTCGAGGCCGAGGCCCAGGCCGCCGAGACCAGCTCGGAGACCGACAGGCCCGAGGCCAGGATCTTGTCCTTCAGCGCCTTGATGTCGGCGGCGTCGACCAGCGGGTGGTCCACGGCCGGCACCGGGTCCTGCCAGATCAGCGTCTCGGCCGGGACCAGCTTGCCCAGGTAGCGCCGCTTGTCGCCCATGTCGCGGTGGGTCAGCTTGAACCAGGCGCGGGCGAAGGCGTCGGCGAACTGGTCGGGGTTCTCGTAGAACCGGCGCGAGATCTTTTCGTAGGCCGGGTCGACGCGCAGGGCCAGGTCCGAGGTCAGCATGCGCGGGCGCTGCTTCTTGGACGCGTCGAACGCGTGCGGGATGTCCTCCGGCGCGTTCTTGGCTTCCCATTGCTGGGCGCCGCCGGGGCTCTTGGTCAGCTCCCACTCGTACTTGAAGAGGTTGTCGAAGAAGTGGTTGCTCCACTTGGTCGGCGTCTGGGTCCAGGTGACTTCCAGGCCCGAGGTGATGGCGTCGGCGCCCATGCCCGAAGCGTGTTTGCTGGCCCAGCCCAGGCCGGCGGCTTCGATCTCGCCGCCTTCCGGCTCGGGACCGACGAAGGACGGATCGCCCGCGCCGTGGGTCTTGCCGAAGGTGTGGCCGCCGGCGATCAGGGCGACGGTTTCCTCGTCGTTCATGGCCATGCGGGCGAAGGTGGCGCGGATGTCATGCGCCGAGGCCTGCGGATCCGGATTGGCGTTCGGGCCTTCGGGATTGACGTAGATCAGGCCCATCTGCACCGCGCCCAGGGCCGGGTGCAGCTGGCGCTCGCCGCTGTAGCGCTCGTCGCCCAGCCACGAACCTTCGGGACCCCAGTACAGCTCTTCCGGCTCCCACTGGTCGGCGCGGCCGCCGGCGAAGCCGAACGTCTTGAAGCCCATCGACTCCAGCGCGACATTGCCGACCAGCACATAGAGGTCGGCCCACGACAGCTTGGCGCCGTACTTCTGCTTGATCGGCCACAGCAGGCGGCGGGCCTTGTCCAGGTTGGCGTTGTCGGGCCAGCTGTTCAGCGGCGCGAAGCGTTGTTGCCCGCCGCCGGCGCCGCCACGGCCGTCCGAGGTGCGATAGGTGCCGGCGCTGTGCCAGGCCAGGCGGATAAAGAGGCCGCCGTAGTGACCGAAGTCGGCGGGCCACCACTCCTGGCTGTCGGTCATCAACGCGTGCAGGTCGGCGACCACCGCGTCCAGGTCCAGGGTCTTGAAGGCCTCGGCGTAGTCGAACGCCTCGCCCATCGGGTTGGAGCGCGGGGCGTGCTGGTTCAGCCCCTCCAGGCGCAGGTTCTGGGGCCACCAGTCCCGGTTGCCCGGGCCACCGCGGCCGCGTCCGATCGGGCACTGGCCCTGAACGCTGTCTTCGACTTTCTTGTCCACGTCGTTTCCTCCGCTTTGGCTTGGTTCCAACCCAGCGCCGTCCCCCGACACGACGCCATCAGGACGCTCCAACCGGCGATAGGTAAAATTGATTGTTCCTATCGCCAGAATAGACTGAGCCATTGACGGCCTTTTACTCCATCCGACCTCGGAACATTGGCCAGCCACGCGACGGTCCGGAAACGATCCGGCCTTCGCGACGCCGCGAGCCTTCGCCGGCCAGCCCCGTGTAGCGGCGCTGTTACCGAAGACATGGCTCCCGCACAGCTTGATACACAGCCGTTACAGAGCCGCCCTAGTTGCACCGCAGCATTCAGGTCTTTCTGCCGTCCACGGAGAGACTGACATGCCCTACGACACCGCCAAGGACACTGAAGGCCGCCGCGCCAGCCCGATCGACCAGCATGTCGGCACGCAGGTGCGGATGCGCCGCAAGGTGCTGGGCGTCACCCAGGACCAGCTGGCCGACAGCCTGGGCGTCACCTTCCAGCAGGTGCAGAAATACGAACGCGGCGAGAACCGGATCAGCGCGTCCAAGCTCTACCAGATCGCCAGCCTGCTGAAGACCGACATCGGCTTCTTCTTCGACGGCCTGCCCGACCCGGACGCCACGGACGGCGAGGGCTGCGAGGCCGACCGCACGGTGCAGGCCTTCCTGCACACCGCCGAGGGCCTGCAACTGGCGCAGCTGTTCCCGCGCATCGGGCCCAGCCGCGTGCGGCGACAGCTGGTGGATCTGGTGCGGGTGATGGCGGAGAGCGCTTAAAGCGCCCTACTCCGCCGCCAGCGCCTTGGCCTCTTCGGCCGCCTTCAGCTCGGCGGCCTTCTTCTCGACCAGCTCGACGATGTGGTCGATCATGCCGTCGTTGGACTGCTTGTGGTCGGGTTTTCCGGCCATGTAGACCATGCCCGCCCCGGCGCCGCCGCCGGTGAAGCCGATGTCGGTCATCAGGGCCTCGCCCGGGCCGTTGACCACGCAGCCGATGATCGACAGCGACATCGGCGTGGCGATGTGGGCCAGGCGCTCTTCCAGGGCTTCCACCGTCTTGATGACGTTGAAGCCCTGCCGCGCGCACGACGGGCAGGCGATGATGTTGACGCCCCGATGGCGCAGGCCCAGCGACTTCAGGATATCGAAGCCGACCTTGATCTCTTCGACAGGGTCGGCGGCCAGCGACACCCGGATGGTGTCGCCGATGCCGGCCCACAGCATCGAGCCGATGCCGATCGAGCTCTTCACCGTGCCGGTGCGCGTGGCGCCCGCTTCGGTGACGCCCAGGTGCAGCGGGCAGTCGATCGCCTCGGCCAACTGGTAGTAGGCCGCCACGGTCATGAACGGGTCGGAGGCCTTCACCGAGATCTTGAACTCGTGGAAGTCGTGGTCCTGCAGGATGCGGGCGTGGTTCAGCGCGCTCTCGACCATCGCGTCGGGGCACGGCTCGCCGTACTTTTCCAAGAGCTCGCGTTCCAGCGAGCCGGCATTGACGCCGATGCGCATCGAGCAGCCGTGGTCGCGGGCGGCCTGGATGACGTCACGCACGCGATCGGGCGAGCCGATATTGCCGGGATTGATCCGCAGGCACGCCGCGCCAGCCTGGGCCGCCTCGATGCCGCGCTTGTAGTGGAAGTGGATGTCGGCCACGAGCGGGACCTTGGCCTCGCGGGCGATGGTCTTGAACGCGGCCGTGCTCTCGACGTCGGGGCAGCTGACCCGGACGATGTCGGCCCCGGCCTCTTCCAGCTGACGAATCTGCTCCAGCGTCGCGGCGGCGTCGCTGGTCAGCGTATTCGTCATCGACTGGACGGTGATCGGCGCGTCGCCGCCCACCTCGACATTGCCGACGCGGATCTTGCGCGACTGGCGGCGCGTAATCATGCGCCAGGGACGGACGTGCGTGTGGTCTGCGGCCATGGGGGTAATTTAGAGGGTGTTGAGGGCGGATAGAAGGCCCCACCACTCTCCTTCTCCCCTTGCGGGAGAAGGTGTCGCCGCCAGGCGACGGATGAGGGGTCGCGCGGACGCGCCCGAGAGGGCTTTCAACCCCTCATCCGTCCGCTTCGCGGCCACCTTCTCCCGCAAGGGGAGAAGGGAACTTATTGAGGTTTCGCCGCCGGAACTGCCGGCGCCGGCGTCGCCGGGATCAGCTTGGCCACCGCCGTCTGGTTCGAGGTCAGGCGGCCCGTCAGGCGGCCGTTGTAATAGACGTCGAACAGGTTCGGCTCGACCACATCCAGGATCAGGCCCGGCGTCGCCGGCGCGCGATAGGCGTCGCCGGTCGACAGCCAGCGAGTCATGTGGATGGCGCCGTCGGCGCGGCGCACGGTCAGGGCGCCGGCCTTGCGGGCCTGGATCAGGACGCCCGAGGCCTCCTGGGGCGTCGCGCCCAGCATCTGGCCCTTGGGCTTGAACAGCGAGCCGATCGCGACCTGGTTGGCCGGATCGACGATGCCGGCCTTGGCCTCGGCCTCGGCGCGGGCCTTGGCGGCGGCCTTGGCGGCGTCGACCGAACCGCCGTTGGCGGCGGCGTCGTCCAGGCCGGGGGTCTTGTAAGGCTCGGGCGTGGTGCTCTCGACCGGAGCCGGCAGCGGCGCGCCCAGGGCGACCTGGGTGTTGCTGGCGTGGGCCTGGACCTGGGTCGAGGCGGCGGCCGGAGCCACCTGGGCCGGCGGTTCTTCCTTGGTGATGGCGCGCTGGGCGACGTTCCACAGCAGGATGGCGCCCACCACCAGCAGGCCGCCGGCGAAGATCAAGGCCAGGCGCGGGTCGCGCTCGCGGCGGACGCCGACCGGGGCGCGCAGCTCGGCGCTGTCATTGTCTGGCGCATCGTTCTTGAAGCGGGCCACGGCGGCCTCGGCGTCCAGGCCCAGCAGGCCGGCATAGGCGCGCACATAGCCGATGGTGAACGGGCGGGAGGGCAGGTCCTCGAAACGCAGGTCTTCCAGCGCCTCGATATAGCTCTGGCGGATGCGGGTGGCGTCGGCGACGTCCTGGGTGTTGAGACCGCGGAACTCGCGCGCCGCCTTCAGGGCCATGCCGACGTCGGCGCCCCCCTCAACAGAAGGGGCGTCGATCGACGGATGATGGACGGCGACCGGCGTATCATCCGCATCGGCGTCGGCGACGAGGTGCAGACGTCTCACGTTGCCCGTATCCAGCGGCATGACTTGACTATACGCCCCCAAAATCGCGCCCCGCGCGAAGCGCGGCGCACTCCCCCACCCCGTATCGCACGGAGTTCTTAACAAGTGTTTGGGATAACAAACTAAGTAGCCGGATTCAATGGACTAAACGGTGACGCTTGGTTAACGGCCAAGCTTTTCTTCTAAATGGCTACATAAAGCTTGCGGGCCAAGGTTTCGATCTCGCCGCGCAAGGATCCGCCCGAGCCCTTCAGCAGGGCCTCGACATTGCGGCGAGCGGCCTCGCGATCGCACGACAGGACCATCTGCTTGACCGGCCCGATACCGGCCGGCGGCATGGAAAGTCCTTCGAATCCAAGGGCCACCAGGGCGAAGGCTTCCAGCGGACGGCCGGCCATCTCACCGCACACGGACACCGGCGTGCCGGTGTCGGCGCAGGCCTGCTGGATGGTTTTCAGCGCGCGCAGGGCGGCGGGCGACAGCGGGTCGTAGCGGTCCGACACCCGCGGGTTCCCCCGGTCGGCGGCGAACATGTACTGCATCAGGTCGTTGGTGCCGACCGAAACGAAGTCGGTCATCGGCAGCAGTGCGTCGAGATGCCACAGCAGCGACGGGGCCTCGATCATCGCGCCGACGTCCAGGCGCGCGGGCGCGGCGCGGCCACGCTTCTGGGCCCAGGCCACTTCCTGATCGACGAAGCTGCGGGCGGCGCGGAACTCGTCCACATTGGCCACCAGCGGGAACATGATCCGCAGCGGCCGGCCGGCGGCGGCCTTGACCAGGGCGCGGATCTGCATGCGCAGCAGGGCCGGACGGTCCAGGCCCATGCGCACGGCGCGCCAGCCCAGGGCCGGATTGTCCTCGCGCTCCAGCTCCATGTACGGCAGCAACTTGTCGCCGCCCAGGTCCAGCGTGCGGAAGGTCACCGGCATGCCGTCGGCGGCCTCCAGCACCTTTTCGTACAGGGCCGTCTGGGCCTCCAGCCGCGGCAGCTCCTCGGCGACCATGAACTGGAACTCGGTGCGGAACAGGCCGATGCCCTCGGCCCCGGTCTCCGAGAGGATGTCCAGATCGACGGCTAGGCCGGCGTTCATCAGCAGGGTGATCTTGGCCCCGTCCTTGGTGATCGGCGGGGTGTCGCGCAGGCGGGCGAACTCGGCCTTGCGCTGGGCGCGGACCTCCATCCGGACCTTCAGCGCCTTCACGACATCGGGGCGCGGGCGCAGCCAGGCTTCCTGCGTCTCGGCGTCGACGACCACGGGATCGCCCTCGCTGACCCGGTCGCGCAGCCCGGCCAGGCGGCCCACGCACGGGATGTCCAGAGCGCGGGCGACGATGCCGGCGTGGCTGGCGGCGCTGCCCTCCTCCAGCAGGATGCCCTTCAGCTTGGTGCGGTCGTATTCCAGGAGGTCGGCCGGCCCTAAATTCCGGGCGATCAGGATGGCGTCGTCAGGCAGGACGCGCACGGCGTGGATGTCGCCCGACAGGTGGCGCAGCAGCCGGTCGTTCAGGTCTTCCAGGTCGTGCAGCCGCTCGCGCAGATAAGGATCGCGGGCCTGGCCCAGGCGCGCGCGGTGCTCGGACCTTACACGTTCGACGGCGGCCTCGGCGGTCAGGCCCGAGCGCACGGCCTCGTTCAGCGACCGGTTCCAGCCCCGGTCGTGGGCGAACAGGCGGTAGGTCTCGAGCACTTCGTAGGACGCGCCGACCAGGCCGTGCTGGCCTTCCAGCATCTGGTCGATCTGGGTCTGCAGCGCCTCGATGGCGTAGGTCAGGCGGGCTTCTTCCGCCAGGGCGTCGTCGGACAGCAGGGTTTCGGGGACCACCGGCTGCTCGTGCAGCACCGCCACGCCGTAGGCCAGACCTTCCGCAAAGCGCGCGCCCTTCAGCCGCTCGGGCTTGTGGGGGGCCAGCTCGACGTCCTTGAGCTCGTCGGCGCCCAGGAGTTCGCTGGAGCTGACCATCTCGGCCAGCACCATGGCGATGATCTGAAGGTCCTCGACCTCCTCCTCGTCATAGACCCGCTCGGTGCGGTTCTGGACGACCAGCACGCCGATCGCGCGGCCGCCGCGCAGCAGCGGCACGGCCAGGAAAGCGTGATACGGATCTTCGCCCGTTTCCGGACGATACGAGAACGACGGGTGGCTGGCGGCGTCCGACAGGTTCAGCGGCCGGCCCAGGCGCATGGTCTCGCCGACCAGGCCCTCGCCCGGCTTCATGCGCGTGACGTGGACGGCCTCGCGCGACAGGCCTTCGGTGGCGAAGAGCTCCAGATCCCCCGAGGCGCGGCGCAGATAGATCGAGCAGACTTCGGCCACCATCGAGATGGCGATGGTGCGCACCACCATGTCCAGCTTGGCCTGGGCGGGACCGCCGCCGGCCATGGCCTCGCGAATCTGCCGCAGCAGGCTGCGTGGTCCTCGAACGGCGATGCCGGATGCAGCCATCTCGTTCGCGCTTGCTCCCTAAGCCCCGGAGTAAGGTCTAGCCCAGCTTCAAGCGCCAGGGGTTAAGACCGCTCCGTCTTCTAGATGGGGGCTATAGCAGATTTCGCATCGGGACTAGCCGCCGCGATCAACCGAACGTCGATTAGGTGTAGGGGCACGAAAAAGCGCCGCCCCGGGTGGGGACGGCGCAGTGTTGCACGCTAGGGGAGGGATCAGGAAACTCTAGCGGCGAAAGGCGGATGACTAGCGGCGATAGCCGTAGTCGCGAGCGTCATAGCGATAGCCGTAACGATCATAGGCGTAGCGGTTGTTCTGATAACCGCGCTGGTAGTCGTAGCGGTTGTAGTAGCCGCGGTTGTCGTAGCGCGGAGCCGTACGGTAGCCATAGCGGTAGTCCCGGTTCCTGGCCGTCGTCGCGCCCAGGGCCGCGCCGGCGACCGCGCCGATGGCGACCGCTTCGGTCCTGCCGTCGCCGACGGCCGCGCCGGCCACGCCGCCGATCACCGCGCCCAGGATGGCGCGCTCGGTCTTGCTGGCGGCGAAGGCCGACGAAGCGGGAGCGACCAGGGCGCCGGTGATGGCGACGGCGATCGCAGTCTTGGTGAAGGTCTTCATGACAAACTCCTTTTCCAGATGCGTCGCCCCCAAACCAATTCTGGGCGGCGCTGTTGATGTCTGTTGTATGGGGGTCTGCCTGAACCTGATTTGAACCGCGCCGTTCAGGTTCTGACGTGACCCCCATTTCTCATCCAGCGATAACGAGAGTCCTGGGTTGATTTGAGCCTTGGTGTTGGTGGGGGCAAGAGGCCGGCGCGGGGAGCTTTCAGCCTGCGCAGCGTGCCGGCCGGTCTCTCCGCAAAAGGTGCTA
>CAIUMD010000039.1 GCA_903900155.1 uncultured Caulobacterales bacterium
CGACAAGCTCAGGATGAGGTTTCTACTGATACCGCGTCAAAAGTAGCCCGCATCCTGAGCTTGTCGAAGGACGAGGGCGGACCCGCTGAGACTACCGCGCGAAGATGCTGCGGGTCAGGCACGAGAAGACCAGGCGCCCGGCCTCGTCCAGGAGGTCGTGCTGGGCGATGACGATGCCCTTGCCTTCGCCGACCGGGTCCTTGCCCATCACGGTCATGCGGCCGCGCAACAGCTCGCCGACGGGCGGGTTGCGCATCCAGCGCAGGGCGTCGACGCCCAGGCGCTTGGTCTGCGGCCAGGCGGCGCTGGCCTCGACGTCCAGGCGGGTCCAGATGGCGAAGACCATGCCGTCCGGCGCGCCGTTTTCGGCCGGCCAGCCGGGGGTGAAGGCGGTGATGAACGCCTCCAGCGCCTTGGCGTCGACGGCGCGCGAGCCCAGGTTGACGACCTGGCCGATCTCGATGTCGTCGAAGGCGGCGGGCATGGGCGGCTCCGGCTGATTCTCCGAAAGACTGTCGGCCGCGTCTTGGCCATTGTCGAGACAGCTCCGGAAGTCCATGTGTTCGTCCGCAGTCGTTTTTACTTCCCCCGGACCCGCTCATGTTCCTCAAGAGAGCCGTTCTCGCCCTGCAAACCCTGCTGGCGGCGACCTTGTTGGCCGGCGCCGCGATCGCGGGCCCCGTGGTCAATTCGGGGCACATCGAGTCCGAGCTGGTCGCCCAGGAGAGCGGCATCGCGCCGGGCGGCACGATCTATGTGGCCCTGCGCCAGAAGATCATTCCCGGCTGGCACACCTATTGGCGCAATCCTGGCGACGCGGGCGAGGCGACCAGGATCGCCTGGACCCTGCCGCAGGGCTGGACCGCCGGCGACATGGTCTGGCCGACGCCGCAGAAGGCCAAGCTGGGTCCGTTGCTCGACTACGCCTACGAGGGCGAGGTCCTCATCCCCGTGCCGATCAGCGCGCCGGCCGACGCCCAGGTCGGGACCACGATCAGCCTGACCGCCGACGTCGCCTATCTGGTCTGCGAGCAGGTCTGCGTGCCCGAGGACGCCAAGCTGACCCTGCTGCTGCCGGTCGTGGCCGGCGCGGCGGGCGCCGATCCCAAGTGGGGCCCGGTGATCGCCGACGTCCTGGCCAAGGCGCCCAAGCCCGCGGGCCTGAAGGCGGTGTTCAAGCTGGATGGGCAGAGCCTGAAGCTGGCCGTCACCGGCGGTCCGTTGAAGGGCGCCGACATGGCCGGGGCCTATTTCTTTCCCTATTCGCCCAAGGTCATCGAGCACGCCGCCGAGCAGGTCATCGACCGCGGTCCAGAGGGCCTGACCCTGACCCTGAAGCCGGGCTATGACTTCGTCGGCGGCGGTACGCCTCCCGCCGAGCTGCAAGGCGTGATCGCCACCAAGGGCGGGGCCTGGGAGGTCACCGCCACGGCGGGTGAGCCGCCCGCGACCGCCGCCGGCCTGGGCGCGCCGCCGGCCCAGACCGCGCCGGCGACCGGGACTTCGGGCGGCCTGGTCGGCGCCCTGGTCTTCGCCTTCCTGGGCGGGCTGATCCTGAACCTGATGCCGTGCGTGTTCCCCGTGCTGTCGATGAAGGCCGCCAGCCTGGCCGGCCACGCCCATGACGCCGGCAAGACCCGCCTGCAGGGCCTGGTCTTCCTGCTGGGTGTCGTCGCCACCTTCCTGGTCCTGGCCGGCCTGCTGCTGGCCGTGCGGGCCGGTGGCGCGGCGGTGGGCTGGGGCTTCCAGCTGCAGTCGCCGCTGGTCATCGCGGGCCTGGCTTTGCTGATGCTGCTGGTGGCCCTGAACATGTCGGGCGTCTGCGAGATCGGAACCTCGGTGCAGAATGTCGGCTCGGGCGCCTCGGCCCAGGGCGGCGCGACCGGCGCCTTCTTCACCGGCGCCCTGGCCGTCGTCGTGGCCGCCCCGTGCACCGCGCCCTTCATGGCCGGCGCCCTGGGCTATGCCCTGACCCAGCCGGCGGTCATTTCGCTGGCGGTGTTCCTGGCCTTGGCGCTGGGCTTCGCCGCGCCCTTCGTGGCCGTGGCCTTCATCCCGGGCCTCTTGAAGCTCTTGCCGCGTCCCGGCGCCTGGATGGACGTGCTGAAGAAGGGCCTGGCCTTCCCGATGTACGGCGCGGCCCTGTGGCTGGTCTGGGTGTTCGCCCAGCAGTCGGGACCGCTGTCTCTGGCCCACCTGCTGGCCGCCGGCGTGCTGGCCGCCTTCGGGGCCTGGCTCTATGGCCTGGGCCAAGCGCGTCGGGCTTCGGGCAAGCCGGCCCTGGTCTCGATCCTGGTCGCCCTCGTGTCCATGGGTCTGGCTATCGCCATCGCGACCTTCGGCGCGCTGCACGCCGCGCCGCCGGCCGCCACGGCCTCGGCCGAGGCGCCGACCGGTCCGGGCCTGGCCGCCGAGGTGTGGTCGCCCGAGAAGGTCGCCGAGCTGCAAGCCGCCGGTCGTCCGGTGCTGGTCGACTTCACCGCCGCCTGGTGCGTGACCTGCCAGGTCAACGAGAAGGTGGCGCTGTCGGGCTCGAAGGTCGCCGACGCCTTCAAGGCCCAGAACGCCGTCTATCTGAAGGCCGATTGGACCAATCGTGATCCGGTGATCGCCAAGGCGTTGGCGGAGTTCAACCGCGTCGGCGTGCCGCTGTACGTGATCTATCCCAAGAACGGCGGCCAGCCGGTCATCCTGCCCCAGCTGCTGACCGAGGGCCTGGTGATCGAGGCGATCGAGAAGGCGGGCGCTTAGCGCTTCTTCTCGCCGCCGAACGGCAGCCGTTCCTTGACCTTGTCGATCGGGGTCTTGGTGACGACGACCGGCGGCGGGATCACCGGGGTCTCGATCTTGATCGGATAGGCGCGCCAGCCGGTCTGGATCAGTTGGTTGAAGCCCTGGCACTTGGGCAGGTAGCGGACCATGCCGGTGCGCGGCTTGGCGAACGGCGCGAACTGCATGAGGTTCTGGCGCTTGGGATCGACGAAGCGCCAGTCGGTCGGCAGGCCATAGCCCTTCTCGCCGCCCAGCCGCACGGCCTGGTAGGCGAGGTTGGCCTGGAACGGCGTCACGCCGTAGCGGATCATGGCCCGCAGGAAGATGGCGTCGGCCTCCTCGCGCCTGCCCGGCTCGCCGATCGTGTAGAGCCAGTCGTGGACGATGGCGGCGCGGGCGGTCGGGCCCTGCGGATCGACGAAGCCCTGGCCGTACCAGGGCACGCTGGCGAAGTCGGTGACGTACCAGCGCGGCACCACGATGACCTTGCCCGTCTCGACGTCGCAATAGGGGAACTCGGCGTCCAGGGTGAACAGCTTGCGGCCGTCCTTGGTCTGGTTGAACAGCATGATCGGCTGCGGCGTCAGCGAGCTGGGCGGCGTCGGCGCGACGACCGGCACGTAGACGGTGGTGTTCGTCTCGGTGGCGCAGGCCGCCAGGAGCAGGCCGGAGCCGATGACGGCGGCGAGGGTCTTGGTGCGGGACATCGAGCGAGGAGAGCAGGGGGAGGTTGCAGACGTTCTGAGCGTCGCGGCCCCTTGGATCAAGCAAGAATGGCGAAGTTTCGGCGCCCGGGCTCATGTATCTGCGACCATTTCGCAGAACTTCGATCTGTGAGATGGTCTCGCGCGGGGGAGCCTTCGAAGCTGGAGAACCGACATGTCGATCACTCGCCGTCTCGTGGCCGCCGGCCTGCCGCTCGCGGCCCTGGTCCCCGCCGCGGCCCATGCCCGGCCCGCGCCCGCGTTCACCGCCGTCGACGCCGACGGCAAGACCCGCTCGCTGTCGGAATTCCGCGGCAAGACCGTGGTGCTGGAGTGGGTCAACGAGGGCTGCCCCTATGTGAAGAAGCACTATTCGGGGAACATGCAGGGCCTGCAGCAGGCCGCCCGCAATGACGGCGTGGTGTGGCTGACCATCGCCTCGTCGGCCCCCGGCAAGCAGGGCTATTTCGACGCGCCCGCCGCCAAGACCTGGATGGAGGCCAAGGGCGCCCAGCCGACGGCCCTCCTGCTGGACGGCGATAACAAGGTGGCCACGCTCTACAAGGCCAAGACCACGCCGCACATGTTCGTCATCGATAAGACCGGCGCGGTCGTCTACGAGGGCGCGATCGACACCATCCCGACCAGCAAGGTCGAGGACCTTCCGAAGGCCAAGAACCTGGTCGCCGCCGCCCTGGCCGACGTCAAGGCCGGCCGCAAGGTGGCGACGCCGTTCGAGACGCCCTACGGCTGCTCGGTGAAATACAAGGACGCCTAAGCCGCCGGCTGCGGCGGCGCGGTGATCACTTCGACATTGTCGTTCAGCAGGTAGGACATGTCGCGCAGCGCCAGGTCCTGCTCCTTGGCGGTCTTGGCCGCGCTCATGGCGGTCAGCTTCTCGGGCAGGTCCTGGCTGATGCCGCGCAGGATGCACTTGAGATCGTCGGTCGCGCCGCGTTCCTTCAGCGTCAGGTGGCCCTTCATGTCGAGGGCCGCCAGCTCGCCGATCTGTTTCGAGAAGCGGTCGAAGTCCTTGAAGGCCCGAGGCGGCGCCGTCGGGGGCGGGCTGTCGGCCGCCGCGCGGTAGGAATCGACCCACGCCCGCAGCTGGGACGCGCGCTTGACGATGTCCTTGAACAGGGGCTCGCCGGCCACCGACGGCGGGGCGGCGGGCTGCTGCAGCACCGCTGGCGCGGGAGCCGCAGCCTGCCCCGGATTGAACGACGCCATCCAGAGCATGGCGGAAAAGGCGACGGCGTCGCAGGACATGGGGTGCTCCCGCAAAAAACGTCATTGGTCTGCCATGACGTGGCGGCAGCCGTTTGATAAGCCGCTTCGCGTAAACACCGATTTACCAAAAGGACGTCTCTGCATGGCCGACCTCGACACCGCCTGGACCCGCCTGGAAGCCGCCGCCAAGGCCGCAGGCGAAAAGCGCATCGTCGAGTTCTTCGATCACGAGCCTGGAAGGCTCGAAGCGCTCACCTTGGACGTCGCCGGCCTGCATCTCGATCTCTCCAAGCAGAGCTGGGACGAAGCCGGCCTGGAAGCCGCGCTCGACTTGGCCCACGCGGCCGATGTCGAAGGCGCCCGGGCCCGGATGTTCGGCGGCGAGGCGATCAATTCGTCCGAGGGCCGGGCGGTGCTGCACACGGCGCTCCGCGCGCCGGCCGACGCCGACGTCAAGGCGCTGGGCCAGCCGGTCATGGCCGAGGTCGAGAGCGTCCGCGCCCGGATGAAGGCCTTCGCCGACGCCGTCCGCTCGGGCCAGATCAAGGGCGCGACCGGCAAGCCGTTCAAGGCCATCCTGCACATCGGCATCGGCGGTTCGGACCTGGGCCCGCGTCTCCTCTGGGACGCGCTGCGGCCGATGAAGGCCCAGATCGACCTGCGCTTCATCGCCAATGTCGACGGCGCCGAGTTCGCGCTGACGACGGCCGACATGGACCCGGAAGAGACCCTGGTCATCGTCGTCTCCAAGACCTTCACGACGCAGGAGACCCTGGCCAACGCCACGGCCGCCCGCGCCTGGCTGGTCGAGGCGCTGGGCGAGACCGGCGCCAATCAGCACCTGGCCGCCATCTCGACCGCGCTGGACAAGACGGCTGCGTTCGGGGTGCCGGACGAGCGGGTGTTCGGCTTCTGGGACTGGGTCGGCGGTCGGTATTCGCTGTGGTCCTCCGTCAGCCTGTCGGTCGCCGTGGCCTGCGGCTGGGACGTCTTCCAGGGCTTCCTGGACGGCGGCGCGGCCATGGACGAGCACTTCCGCAGCGCGCCGCTGGAGAAGAACGCCCCGGTCCTGGTCGCCCTGGCCCAGATCTTCAATCGCAACGGCCTGGACCGCCGCGCCCGCTCGGTCGTGCCCTATTCGCACCGCCTGCGTCGCCTGGCCTCGTTCCTCCAGCAGCTGGAGATGGAGAGCAACGGCAAGTCGGTCGGCCCGAACGGCCAGCCGGCCGCCCGCGGTACGGCGACGGTGGTGTTCGGCGACGAGGGCACCAACGTCCAGCACGCCTATTTCCAGTGCATGCACCAGGGCACGGACATTACCCCGATGGAGCTGATCGGCGTCGCCAAGTCGGACGAAGGTCCGGCCGGCATGCATGAGAAACTGCTCTCCAACCTCCTGGCCCAGGCCGAGGCCTTCATGGTCGGCCGCACGACGCAAGATGTGGTCGCCGAGCTGAAAGCCAAGGGGCTCCCGGACGCCGAGATCGCGACCCTGGCGCCCCAGCGCACCTTCGCCGGCAACCGCCCCTCGACCCTGGTGGTCCTGGAGCGCCTGACGCCGGCGACCTTCGGCGCCCTGATCGCCCTGTACGAGCACAAGACGTTCGTCGAAGGCGTGATCTGGCGGATCAACAGCTTCGACCAGTGGGGCGTCGAGCTGGGCAAGGTGATGGCGGGTCGCATCCTGCCCGAACTGGAAAGCGGGGCGACGGGCCAGCATGACCCCTCGACGAGCGCGCTGATCGAGCGGCTCCGTAAATAACCCCCTTCTCCCCTTGCGGGAGAAGGTGTCGCCCCGGACTTGATCCGGGGTGACGGATGAGGGGTTGGAAGGCCTGTCCGACAGGCTCGCGCGACCCCTCGCCCGACCCGCTGCGCGGGCCACCCTCTCCCGCAGGGGGAGAGGGAATTTCGTCAGAACGTCTTGCGCACCCGCAGGCTCACGAAGGTCCGCGGATTGATCTCGCGGTCCTCGACATAGGCCACGGCCCGTTCCGTCGCACGGTTGGCGAAGACCGTGCGGCGGATCGTGAAGTCGTCCCACAGGTTCAGCTGGGCGCGGATCGCCAGGGTCGGGGTCGGCTTGTACTCGGCGAAGGCCTCGTAATAGTTCGAGCCGCGCCACACGTTGGTCTGGTCGACGTCATAGGTGCCCTGGCCCAGCAGCGGCAGCCAGTTGATCCCCCACTGGGTCTTGTACTTCACGAGATCCTGGGTGAAGCCGATATTGGCCTGGGTCGGGCGGACGCCCGAGATCGGCCGGTCCTTGCCGGTCGTCGGGTCCTTCACGTGCGTTTCGTTCCAGTCGTTCTTGAACGTGAAGCGGCCGCCCTTGACGCCGAACCTGTCGACCGGGATGACGATGTTGACCGATAGCTTGTCCAGGGTCGCGTCGCCGATATTGCCCGTCGCCGACAGGCCGTCCGGCAGGGGCAGACGGTCGATCACGCCGATGATCTCGTCGTGGCGATACGCGACCGAGACGATGCCCTCGCCCCAGAAGCGGCGCTCATAGCTGACCTCGGTGATCCAGCGCTGCTCGGGCTTGAGGTCGACATTGCCGCCATAGACGGTGCTGTCGCCCAGGTTGGACGAGGCGGCGAAATCGCCGAAGTTCAATTGGCCCAGTTGGCGCTCGAAGCGGAAGCGGAACTGATTGTTGGCCTTGGGCGTCCAGGTCGCCTGGAAACGCGGCTTGGCGTAAAAGAAGCTCTCCTTGTTGGACGCGTCGCCCGACTGCTTGATCGTCGAGGTCTCCAGCCGCAGGCCGCCTTCCAGGGTCAGCTTGGGATCGACCCGCCAGGTCGCCTTCGTAAACGCCTCGCCGCGCAGCTCCTCGACCTTCACCGAGGCCGAGGGCAGGGCCACGCCCACGCCGCCGACGCTGTAGGCTTGGCGGACGTCCAGCATGTTGTAGGCGCCCTCGGCGCCCGCCTCGATCGTCAGGGCCTTGGAGACCTCGTGGCGCACCAGGCCGCGCACGATGGATTCGGAGCGGTCGCCGTCGGCCACGAAGCGCGCTTGCGGATCCTTGACGCCCGACAGGGTCTGGTCGCTGGTCGAGACGTTGTCGAAGTTCTCGAAGCTGTGGATGGCGCGGGTTTCCAGGTTCCACTTCGGGGCCAGCGGCCGGGTATAGGTCAGGCCCAGCTCGCCCGAATGGCTCTCCTCGGCATAGGCGCTGCGGCGGAAGGCGACGGGCGAGGAGAACTCCTGCCATTCCTGCCAGTCGTTGCGGCCATAACGCGCCGTGGCCTCCAGCTTGCCGCCGGCCACCGGGCCGGTGAAGTTGCCGCGGATCGAGCGCCCGCCGCCCCAGCCGTCATTGATGAAGGCCTCGTCGCGGATCAGCTTGCCCGCGCCGTCGTGGCGCACATTGCGGCCCACGCCGTTGCTGTCGCTCATGCCCGTGCCGTCGCTGAGCGTCACGCCCCAGCTCCTGTCGCCGTTGGTCGAGGTGAACTGGTAGCTGCCGCCATAGATGTCGTGGCCGCCGTCGAAATGGATCGAGTTCAGGGTCAGGATCTGCTGGCGGCTGACGCCCTTCTTCAGCACCACGTTCACGACGACCGCATAGCCCTGCATGTCGACGCCCGGGACGCCGCCGCGGATCAGTTCGATGTGGTCGACGCGGTCGGCCGGCGTGCGCGAGAGGACGTTCGAACCGGTGTCGTTCTTGGAGGCCGGGCGGCTGCCGTTGATCAGGATGTTACCGACCGCGCCCTCGAAGCCGCGCGTCCCCGCGCCGTCATTGACCGAGAACCCCGGCACCCGCTGGACCATCTCCAGCGCCGTGTTCGGGCGCTGGGCGGCGAAGAACGCCGGCTGGAACACCAGCACCCCGGTCGCGGCCGGCTCGGCCACGGGCGGCGCGGCGATCTGTTCGGCGGTCTGCGCCGTTTCGCCGGCCGAAGTCTCGCCAGCATGAGCCGTACCGGCGAGCAGCAGCATCGTGGCCGACGTGGCCAGCAGAATGGACTTGGTCATCACTGTTTCCCCTCAGTGCCGAGAGGTCTGGAGGGCGAGACCGTTCATCTCAAGTTACAAGCCGGAAATGTGCATTACTTCTACGACAGATTACATCGAGTTCATCTGTTGAGACCGTTATCGTGAACTGGGCGTTGTGGATAAGTCTGGGCCCAGTGCGGGTTTGACTTAACAATTGGCGTATAGAGCGGGGGCGCTCAGTCTTCGTTCGCGGGCGGTTGGTTCGCGGGCGGTACGGGCGGCAGTTCGGCCAGACGTGCGCGCAGCTCCAGCACCTGCTGGTGTTCCAGTCGCCGGATGAGCTCTAGTCTCAGTTTGACCTTCTCGGCGAGAGGCGCGGGGTTTTAACCCGCTCCCGATGAGAGGCCTCCGGCGGGCGGGAAGGGGGCGACCCCTCCCGGACCGCGCGGGCGATTTCAGCCCGCGCCTGGTGCGCCGACGCCGAAACCTTCGCCGCCAGGGCTTCGTCCCGATGTTTCAGGGAGCCCGCCGCTGGATCCGTCGCGAAGGCGCCTTCCCGAAAGAAGGCCGACGAGCGCGACCCGCTCGACCGCCCCGCACCGCCCGTCAGGTCGCCAGCTGGACGGCCTCCCCTGCGACAGGGCGAGGAGAAGTATGGGGGCGGTTGTGAGCGCGGATCATTCAGGGGCGCGTAAAAGTGACAAGGCGTTGATTTCGCTGGGTTCGGCGCCGCGAATTCCGAGGATGGAGGCGGCTGTATCCCCGTAGTCACCCTCTCCCCCAGGGAGGGGGAGGGACCCGTGCGACGCGCGGGAGGGTGAGGGATTACCGCCCAGGCCATACGAAGCGCCGCCGAAGCCGATGGGGGTTATCCGGCCGCCGCCGAACCCCCTCACCCTCCCACCGCCACGCGGCGGGCCCCGCCCTTTCCCAAGGGAGAGGGTGTCAGGTGGGGCGCCGCGCCTCAAGATCCTCCCCCGCGATGCGGGGGAGGTGGTCCAGAGGGCCGGAGGGGGCTAGCTGGATCGAGGCCGCGCTAGCCCCCTCAGTCGCTCCGCGACAGCTCCCCCGTATCACGGGGGAGCATCTAACCCCCATCGCCGCCCGACCGCTTAGGCGGTCGGCGCGCGCCTTAAATCTCTTGGAGGCTGCAGCGTGCAGGGCTGATCAGGTCAGTCAAGGCATGCCCTCGGGCCGGCGAAGCCGGACCCGGGGGACGACGCTTGCGCGTCGCCGCGCGGCGGCCGCCCGGAGGGCGGTGTCGGCGGAGTGACCTGATCAGCCCGATCGTCTCGCCGTGAGATTTGAGGGGAAGCTACTGATACTATTTTGGCGCGTACATGAGCGCGCAGGGTGGCTCGTTAATGACAATCGGTCTACGAGCTTAACTGAGAGATTCGGAGCTGAAAATTGGGGACCTGGGAGTACAGGAATCCGCCGGTATGGGAGGCCGCCGTTGGCGCGTCTCTGCGGCAGGCTACGCTCTATGACCACTATGAAGTGGCTGATATTCATAAACTCTTTTCCGATCAGTTCCCTCGAGCAGAGCGTCAGCCCCCTATGATGCCCTTGCAATTATTCAGAAGTGTTTACGGGGATTCTCAGGCGGGGGATGCTTTCGAATATTCTGGTGCGCTGCCTGCAAGGTGGTGGTTCACGACCGAAGACAGTAGAAATGTTCTACAGCTCCAAGATGACTTTATTGGTCGGAATTGGAGGCGTACTGACCAGAGTGCGGCTCCGCAGCAGGGCTATCCAGGCTTTGAAGGCCTCTTGGCAGATGTTCGTTTTGCGGTCGACAAGTTCAACGAATTTAACAAAGAAAAGTATAGGTCGACGCCTGATCCGGCCATATTTGATGTGGTCTATGTAAATCACCTTTTTGCTTCAAGGGGCGATGGGAGCGTCAGGAGATTTCGAGACATTGCTCCTTGGATGAACTTTACTGACGATATTAGAAAGGGTGATATGTCTGTTAGCTGGTTTGAGGGGGGATCTGATTTCTCCACCAGCATTCGTGCGCATTTTGTTGGAGTTAAATCTGGTGCCATGCGGCCGGATGGCGGTGAAGATTTTCACCCTGCTTTGCGTTTCGAGATTAATGCGCGAGGTGAATGTGCTTCGTGGCCTGAGTTCTATGAAAAATGTGCAACGGCTCATGACTATATGCGGGGGAGGCTGCTGGCCTTGACCTCGGAGGAGGTACAGGCCACATGGTTGTAGTGATGGAGCAGCACTTACAATCTCGTCGCCCGGAACCCGTTGAGGCTCTGTCGAGGGTAGCCGCAATCACGTCCTCAGAGCGCAATTTTAGGGCCTACGCCCAGCTTGATGCGCTTTTGAAGTTGCCGCCCGGTTGGGATGGTTATTTGGGCCATGCTCCAACGGAAGAAGCGGTAAGCCAAGCTAAGGCGTTCATCGCAAACCTTCCTAGTGCCTTAGCTATGCCGGTGATTGAGCCATCTGGGGATGGGGAAATTAATCTGGTTTGGCGCTCTGAAGCTGCTTATCTTGAAATTGGCTTCTGTGGCGATAACCACTGCAGCTTCTTTGGAAAGACCAAAACTCAACCTGAGAAGCGTGAGTTTGGGGATATCCCCATCTCCGCGAATCGGCTTCCATTGTCATTCCAATGGCTGCTCAATCATTTCCCTGATGTCGTGCCAGTGCGAAAAGGCATCGCAGAGCGAGAATCCTTCGCCTGGGCCAGTTGATGACGGGGAAACGCTGGTTCGCCTCGCGTTTCTACCCGAGATGCTTGATGACGATGGTCGTCTGAAGAACTCCGCAATCCCGAGCATAGAGTTGCAGCGCCAAGTGGACGGCGAGGCGCCAATGCGCGGTTGTTCCGTGTTCCGTCTGGTTTACACAAATGATGAACAGCTTCGGCAAGAGGCGGTGAAGCTGACGGTGGGCAAGGTTCAGCGGGATGAAGTATGGCAGTTCCACTGGTCAACGGAAGACCTGCGGAAATTGACGGCTGAGGACGGTCAGCGCAGTGTTTGTATTGTTGACCGAGCGGAGCGCGACAATCATTCGCACGCAGAGCTATGGGGTGCGAGAGCGGGAAGAAGCAAAGGCGCTTTGAAGAGCATAAGGGATCAATTGATCTCGCTTCTTTTTCCGGCGGGCCAAATCGCACTGCCTTAGCCAACAAGCAGCGGGGCGCTAAAATTGGTTAATTCTCATTGGTGCGCACTCCCCCTTCCCCCGCCGCCCCACCTAGGCTAAACCCCCACCCGCAATGACCCGCGCACCGCACCATCACGGCTGCCACCACCATCCGACCTCGCCTCGCGGGATCGGCCGGGTCCGTTCGCTCTAAAGCCAGCGACCCAGCCAGAGCCCCGCCTAGCGGATGGGGCTTAAGCGCAAGCGCCATCCGTCGAAGCCTAGACCACCAGGACCGACGCCGATGACCGATACTCCCGACACCGAGAACACCGCACAAGACTTCCGCCCCGAGGCCCGCAGCCCCCGCGGCTTCGCCGACAAGCGCGCGCGCGACCTGCGGGCCGAGCGGGCGATCCTGGAGGCGGTGTCGGCGGTCTATGAGCGCTACGGCTTCGAGGCGCTGGACACGGGGGCGTTCGAATATGCCGACGCCCTGGGCAAGTTCCTGCCCGACAGCGACCGGCCCAACGAGGGCGTGTTCGCGCTGCAGGATGACGCCGATCAAGGGAAAGAGGGGCAGTGGATGGCGCTGCGCTACGACCTGACCGCGCCGCTGGCCCGGTTCGCGGCGCAGAACTGGGAGACGTTGCCCAAGCCCTTCCGCCGCTACGCCTTCGGGCCGGTGTGGCGCAACGAGAAGCCGGGGCCGGGGCGCTTCCGCCAGTTCATCCAGTGCGACGCCGACACGGTGGGCTCGGCCCGTCCGGAGGCCGACGCCGAGATCATCGCCATGGCGGTCGAGGGGCTGGAGGCGGCGGGCCTGCCGCGTGGGGCGGCGGTGCTGAAGATCAACAACCGCAAGCTGCTGAACGGCCTCTTGACGGCGGCGGGCGCGGACAGCGCCGGCCAGAAGCTGGCCGTGCTGCGCGCGGTCGACAAGCTGGACCGCCTGGGCGTCGACGGCGTGCGGCTGCTGCTGGGCGAAGGCCGCCTGGACGAGAGCGGCGACTTCACCAAGGGCGCGGGCCTGAAGGGCAAGGCGATCGACTCGGTGCTCGATTTTGTTCAAGCGGGCGCCGGCGGCCGTTCGGCGACCCTGGACAACATCGCCAAGGTCGTGGCCGGCTCGGCCGAGGGCGACGAGGGCCTGTTGGAGCTGTCGCGGATCGACGCGGCGCTGACCAGCCTGGGCATCGCCGACGACCAGGCCTTCATCGATCCGTCGATCGTCCGGGGGCTGGAATATTACACCGGTGCGGTGTTCGAGGCCGAGCTGCTTCTATCGACCACGGACGAGAAGGGGAACAAGGTCTCGTTCGGCTCGATCGGCGGCGGCGGGCGCTATGACGACCTGGTGGCGCGGTTCACCGGTACTGTGACGCCGGCGACGGGCTTTTCGTTCGGGGTGTCGCGCCTGGCGGCGGCGCTGCGGGCGGCGGGCCGCGAGCCCGGCGGCGCGGCGCGCGGGCCGGTGGTGGTGATCACCTTCGACCAGGCGCACATGCCGGAATACTTCTCCGTGGTCGGACAGCTGCGGGCGGCGGGCATCCCGGCCGAGGTCTATCTGGGCACGTCGGGCATGAAGCCGCAGATGAAATATGCCGACCGCCGCAACGCGCCGGCCGTCGTCATGCTGGGCGGGGACGAGATCGCCGCCGGCACGGTGACGATCAAGGACCTGGACGCGGGCCGCATGGCCGCCGAGGGCCTGGCCGACAACGCCGCCTGGAAGGCCGAGCGTCCCGGCCAGCAGACCGTCGCCCGCGATCAGCTGGTCAGCGTCGTTCGCAAGATCATCGAGGGCTGATCGCATGAGGCTCGAGCGTTCCATTCCGGCGGAGGCGCTCGACGCCATCCGCGCTCCCCTGCTTCGCGCCGACGCGGCCCTGACCGACGCGCCGGTGCTGCAACCCCTGGGGCTGCTGCTCGATCTGACCGGCGAGGCCATGCGCTCGCGGCTGTTCGTCGTCTCGGGCGACGGCGGCGAGGAGGCGGCCCTGCGGCCGGACTTCACCGTGGCCGTGGCCCGGCAGCATTTCTCGAATGGCGGCGAGGCGGGCCGCTATCGCTATGAAGGCAAGGCCTTCCGCGTCGCCCCGCGTGGCAGCGATCGCGCCGAGGAGTTCCTGCAGCTGGGGATCGAGGCCTTCGAGACTCAAGACGCCGTGGGTGACCCCGTGGCCGCCGACGCCGAGATCGCCGCCCTGGCCTGGGCGTCTTCCGCCGCCGGCGGGCGGGAGGATCTCTCGTTGATCCTGGGCGACGTCTCGCTGTTCGCGGCCTTCGTCGACAGCCTGGACCTGGCGCCGCCGCTGGCCGCCCGCCTCAAGCGCGCCTTCGCCAAGCCGCGCCAGCTGAAGGCCGAGCTCGATGGGGATGTGGCGGCGCCCACGGCCGAGCAGTCGCGGATCGCTTCGCTGCTGGCCGGTCTGCCGGAGACGGAAGCGTCCGCCGTCTTGCAGGAGCTGTGGTCCCTGGCGGGCGTCGAGCCCGTCGGCGGCCGCCGCCCGGCCGAGATCGCCCACCGGCTGGTCGAGCGCGCCGAGGCCGCCAGGGCCGGTCGTCTGGACCCGGAACAGGCCGGCAAGGTCCGCGCCTTCCTCGCCGTCTCGGATCGTCCGGATGCGGCGCTCGATGCGATCGCCGCCCTCGCGGGCCCGAACGACGGCGCGCTGACGGCCGCCATCGCCGGCTGGCGCGCGCGCCTGGCCGGCATGGCCCAGCGCGGCGCGCCGCTGGAGAAGGCCACCCTGGCCGCCGCCTTCGGCCGCGCCTTCGGCTACTACGACGGATACCTGTTCGAGGTGCATTCGCAAGCGCTCGGGCCTGAGCGTCCCGTCGCCGCCGGCGGCCGCTATGACGGGCTTCCGGCCAAGCTGGGCGTCGCCGCCAACGCCGGCGCCGTGGGCTTCATGATCCGCCCGGCGCGCGCCTATGCGGGAGGCGGCGAATGAGCCCCCAAGAAAAGAATGGCCCCATGATCTTCGCCATCCCCTCCAAGGGCCGTCTGAAGGACCAGGTCGAAGCCTGGCTGGCCGAGTGCGGCTTCAAGCTGGAAATGACCGGCGGCGCGCGCGGCTATTCGGCCGAGCTGGCCGGCCTGCCCGGCGTCTCGGTGCGCCTGTTGTCGGCGGGCGACATCGCCGCCGGCCTGGACAGCGGCGACCTGCATCTGGGCGTCACCGGCGAGGACCTGCTGCGCGAGCGCGGCGACGACATGGACAGCCGGGTCATGCTGCTGCGGGCCTTGGGCTTTGGCCGCGCCGACCTGGTGGTGACCGCGCCCAAGAACTGGCTGGACGTCGACACCATGGCCGATGTCGACGAGGTCGGGCATCTGCATCTGGCCAAGACCGGCCGCCGCCTGCGCGTGGCCACCAAGTACGTCACCCAGACCCGCGCCTTCTTCGCCCGCCACGGCGTCGCCGACTATCGCATCGTCGAGAGCAGCGGCGCGACCGAGGGGGCTCCGGCCGCCGGCGCGGCCGAACTGGTCGTCGACATCACCACCACCGGCGCGACCCTGGCCGCCAACGGCCTGAAGATCCTGTCGGACGGCGTGATCCTGAAGAGCCAGGCCCAGCTGACCGCCTCGCTGATCGCGACCTGGAGCCCCGAGCAGTTGGGCGCTCTGCGGCGCATGCTGTCGGTGGTCGAGGCCAAGGGCCGAGCCGGCAAGCTGGCGACCCTGGTCTGGCCGGCCGAGCAGGACGCGGGGGCCCAAGCGGCCGTGGCCGCCTTCGTCGCCAAGGGCGGCTCGCGCCGGGCCAATGGCGCCCTGCTGGCGACGGGCGACCTGTTCGACGCCGCCGCCGCCCTGGCCGCCGCCGGCGTCGAGCCCGTGACCGTCTCGCGCCCGGACTATGTGTTCGAGTCGCGCTCGGCCGTGCTGGACCGTTTCGTCCGCACCCTGGAGGGCGTCCCCGGCGCGCGCGGACAAAAGTAAGTTTTGACATACCTGTCAAATATGGGCGCGGAATCGGGGCGTATCTTCGACTTTCGCGTCCAAACTACGCCTCAAGCGTCAAAAATTCGTCCAAACCTTTGCAAAAAAGGGATTTGGCGCGTTGACACCGTCATGAATTTGACGTTTCTAGACACTGCAAGGACGAAACGAGCCCACAGAGAGCTCCCGTTCTTCGGCGTTTCGGGGAGGAAACGCCCGCCTAGATCGAATGATCGAGAAAATAGCCAGCCCGTCGCGATTATCCCCCGCGGCGGGTTTGGTGTATCTGGACTACAGCACAGTTTTTTGACAATTTGGTCAAAAGTGGCTGAGGGGCGCTGGAAGCGCTTCCAAATTGTCCGGTGGTCGGGACGGCCTGAACCGGGATCGTCCGGTCGACGCCGGTGTCTATCTACGCTTCGGGAGAACCTGGGGGACTATCCGATGTGACGAAGATCGTTTGGGCTCCTCGCGCCCAAGCCGCTGATGCAATGGCGATCGCGAGCCTGCGTCCATAGAGGTTCGCGTCGGCGGGCTTCGCGGGTTGATCAAAGCGGCGGAGGCGGGCCGCCCTTCGACGAGGGGCGGGCAGGATCGCCTCGAGGCGCTGGATCAGGGGTTCGGGCTGGACATGCGTACGTGTCAGCACGTGGTCCACGAATTGACCAAGCTTTACTTCAGCGATCTCGACGGGTTTGGAGCAGACGTATTTTCGCGTCCGGTCATAGACGACACGATGGACGCCGTCGTGCGCGCCTTGCGCCACAAGCGCCTGGGCGATCTCCGCAGGGCGGATCAGAAGGGAATGGTCCAGAACCTCGCCCGCCAGGAAATGCATGTCAAAAACGGCCCAGTCGGAGAATCTCGGGGCGACATAATAGACTTCGGCCCCACGCTGCTCGGCGCGCCTCAATTGCCGATACTGTGCTTCGTGGGTGTTGATCTGGAAGCGCCAGAACGGCTTGTCCAGGTCCGGCGCGGGGCTGCCGGGAGGACTGGACCGGAAGCGTTTCATCTGCTGGCCGAGCTTGAACTGCGCCATGATCACGACGCCCGGCTTGTTGAAGGCGACATCGAAGCCAAGTTCGTTCTCGTGAACCAGGCTGGGCAGGAAGGGCGTGACCGTCAAACCTACGCCTGAGAGGTGCTCTTCGATCTCTCGTGTGACGCCATATCCGTACGAGAACTCCGATAGTCGTTCGTGGAGATCGATCATTGGGCTCTAGCGTCGGAAGCCGACCGTGAGCGCAACGCGCTCCTGTTTCTTCAGCGACGTCAGATCTCGGCCATTGGTGTAGTCGATAGACACCTTGAAATGATCCGGAGCGCCCGGCGCATAGCCGATGGACGCGGTCATCAGGTCGGCGTCGCCGCCATGGCCGGAGTAATCACCCCGTGTCTTGTAACCGCCCGAAAGGATGAGGAAGCCAGCGTCCTCGCCCAACGAGCGCCCATAGACTAGGTCCAGGTCCAGGCCGATGCGGGAATAGCTTGGAAGCTTGGCTAGGTCGGCCTTATTCCCCGCATCGCGAATGTCAGCATAGTCCGCCACGAGGGTGATATCGCAGCTGGCATATTGCTTGCCCGGTATGGAGATTGCTTCGCACTCAGGAAAAAGACGAGGCGTCCATCCAAGATCGATCCGCCAGACGCTGGAATCGAGACGGTGATCGCTTTCCCAGGCGGGCTTCAGCCGAATGCGGCTGCGGTAGAAATAGCGGGTGAGCGCGAAGCCGACGGCCATGTCGTCGACATCTTCCTCGGAATGGCGTTGGGCGCTCAGGAACGGTTGGAAATAAAGCGGGGCCTTCGCGGACATCAGCGGGATCGCATAGCCGACGAAGAGGTCCATGTCGTAGGTCGACTTGTCGGTAAGCCGATCGCTTGAATAGCCGAAACTCGCGAACTCACGTTTGACCATGACCTTGCCCGCATCGTCCTCGCTCTTGGCGACCACCAGCTTGGGCTGATCCACCAGGGGGGCGGTTGCCGTCGGCGCGGCCGGTGTGGCCCTCGATCTTGACGTAGCGATGCAGCGAAGGGTCAGCCAATCTGCGCGCCCATCGAGAAACGCCTTGGGGCGAGCTTCGGCGGGCGGCGCCGTTGCGCCGATCTCCACGCGAAAGCCGGCCGGTGCAAGGATCTCGTCATCACTGAGCGGCCGCGCGGTCTCGAAGAGATTCTCGAGCTTTTTTTCTGTCCCCTCGCAAGCCTTTCCCAGGCAGTCGAGATTGGCGCGCTCGGCGAGCGCCCCAAGGCTCTTGGTTTGCAAGGCGGCCGCAAGCTTGCTCGACACGAAAAGTTCGTTCTTGGCGAGCATCTTGTCGAGGAGGACGTCACTGGGCACGGCGTTGTTGATGCAATCCGCCGGGGTGACGCCGGCAAAGGGTGTCGCCGCCAGCGCCGTTCCCGGGAGCCCGATCGTCAGGCAAAGCGCGAGCGTCGTCCTCATGGCTCGGCTCCCAGCTGACGGATCACGTCCGCTGAGATCCAGCGCCGTTGAAACACGGGCGTCTCATCCAGGAAGGTTAAGCGTGGCGCGTCGACGGGATCGTGCAAGGCCTCGTACCCTGCCTTGGCGCGAAGATTAGCGTAGATGGCGTTCGTGAAGTCGCCCACGCTGATGTCGTCGAAGTTGTATCCGGCGCCGTCGTCAAGCCCCAGCTTGGCGTCATCAGGCCAGGGAGACGCCAATGACCGTTCCCTTCGCAGCACCTTCTGCTGCGAATGATAGACGTCGCTGGTGATCTTCGGCTTTGAAACCATTCGCTTGCCCCCCGGAAAGCCGATACAGGCTAACGTAAGGGTGCAAGTTTTGGCAATATGCCTTTATAGGTTGCATGTCTGGCGCTGGCTAAGGCGACGCCAGTTCGCAAGAGACTTCAGGGCCGCCTCAGGCCGAGATGTTGACCAGCGTGCCGGTCAGCTCGCCCGTGGTCTGGGCCAGGGCCGCGCCGGCCGAGGCGGTCGCCTTGGCGTTGGTCTGGGCCACGGCCAGCTGGGTCAGGTCGACGATCGGCGTCGGCGCGGGGGCCTCGCCCGTGGACTGGGGCGACGCATAGCGGGCGGCGTTGGACGCGGAGACGTGCACAGGGCGTTCCTCGAAAAGGATTGGCCCGCAATCTGAGTCCTAGGCCTTAAGCGAACCTGACCAAACGTGGTTAAGGGGCGGGCCGGGCTGTTGAAGCGTTGGCTACGGAGAGCCTTCGGTCTGGCTCGCCGAGCAGCAAAAAGGGCCGCCGGATGTCCGGCGGCCCTCCCTGTCTTCGCGATCTGGTGGCGACCGCTACCAGATCTTCACGCGGTCGGCGGGCGCCACGTACAGCTTGTCGGTCGGCTTGACGTCGAAGGCCGAGTACCAGCCGTCCTGGTTCCGGATCGTGCCGTTGACGCGGTAGTACGACGGCGAGTGCGGATCGCTGGCGATCTGCTGCTTCAGCGCGTCGTCGCGCGACTTCTGGCGCCACACCTGGGCCCAGCCCAGATAGACGCGCTGGTCGCCGGTGAAGCCGTCCAGGACCGGCGAGGGCTTGCCCTGCAGCGAGACGTGATAGGCGTCCAGCGCGAAGGCCAGGCCCGACAGGTCGCCGATGTTCTCGCCCATGGTCAGGTCGCCGTTGACCCGCACGCCCGGGAAGGGCTCGAACGCCGAGTACTGGGCGCCCAGCTTGGCCTTCTGGGCGTCGAACTTGGCGGCGTCCTCCGCCGTCCACCAGTCGCGCAGCACGCCGTCGCCGTCGGACTTGCGGCCCTGGTCGTCGAAGCCGTGGCCGATCTCGTGGCCGATCACGCCGCCGATGCCGCCGTAGTTGACGGCCGGATCCGCGTCCGGATGGAAGAACGGCGCCTGCAGGATGGCGGCCGGGAACACGATCTCGTTGTTGACCGAGTTGTAGTAGGCGTTGACCGTCTGCGGGGTCATGCCCCACTCGGACTTGTCGACCGGCTGGTTCAGGCGCTCGACGTCGTGGCGGTAGTCCCAGGCGCCGGTGCGCATCAGGTTGCCGTAGGCGTCGCCCTCCTTGATCTCCAGCTTGGAGTAGTCACGCCACTTGTCGGGATAGCCGATCTTGACGGTGAACTTGGCCAGCTTGTCCTGCGCCTTGGCCTTGGTCTCCGGGCCCATCCAGGTCGACGCGTCGATGCGGGTCTTCAGGGTGGTGCGGATGTCGCCGACCAGCGAGACCATCTTGGCCTTGGAGTCCGGCGGGAAGTAGGCGGCGACATATTCCTTGCCGACGGCTTCGCCCAGCATGGTGTTGACCTGGGCGACGCCGCGCTTCCAGCGCGGGCGCTGCTCGGGCTGGCCCGACAGGGTCTTGTTGCGGAACTCGAACGCCGCGTCGACGAAGCGCTTGGACAGCAGCGGCGCGGCGCCGTCGATGACCTTGAACGCCTGCCAGGCCTTCAGGGTCTCGACCGGGGTGTCGGCATAGATCTTGGCGTATTTGGGGAAGCTGGTGTTGGTCGTGACGATGAAACGGTCGACCTTGGGCAGTTCCGTGCCGACCAGGTACCTGTTCCAGTCATAACCCGGCGTCAGGGCCTGCAGTTGCGCCAGGGTCGCCGGGTTGTAGGTCTTGTCGCGGTCGCGGCGCTCGACGCGGGTCCACGAGGCTTCGGCCAGCTTGGTCTCGAACTCGACGATGGCCTTGGCGTTCTCGGGCGGCTTTTCCCAGCCGCCCAGGGTCAGCATCTTCTCGACATAGGCCAGGTAGGCCGTCTTCTTGTCGGCGAACTTGGAGCTCAGATAGTAGTCGCGGTCGGGCAGGCTGAGGCCGCCCGTGCCGGCATAGACCGCATAGGCCTGCGGGTTCTTGGCGTCGGTCTGGACGCCCAGGCCGATCAGGGCCGCGTAGGGCGAGACCGAGCTCTTGCCCATCAGGGCGGTGAACTCGTCCTTGGTCTTGACCTTCTTGACGCCGTCCAGCCACGGCTTGATCGGCGCGGCGTCCAGCTTCTCGATGGCGGCTTCGTTCATGAAGGCGCGATAGGCGGCGCCGATCTTGGCCTTCTCGCCGGTCGCGGCCTTGTCGGCGGCGGCGCCTTCGATGATCGCCTTGGTGCGGGCTTCCGACAGCTCGGCCAGCTTGTCGAAATTGCCGTAGCGGGTGCGGTCGGACGGGATGGTCGTCTTCGCATCCCAGGCGCCGTTGGCGAATTTGTAGAAGTCGTCGCCCGGCTTGGCGGACGTGTCCATGCCCGCGACGTCGAAACCCCAGGTCCCGTAGCGCGGCGACTCCAGCGAGGCGGCGTCGCCGGCGGCCACGCCTTGCGGCAACAGCGATTGCACCGTGCACGCATCGTCGATGCAGGCGTGCTGGTCTTGGGCCTGGGCCCCGAAGGCCGAGATCGACAGGGCGGCGGCGGCGGCGGCGCCGAACCAAACTCTTTTCATGGAAAGTCGCATCCGTTGGTGTGAGCTAGCCGGCAATCTGCACGTCGGCGGAATTTTTGCTCCCTTAAAAAAAGTTCATGTAACCCATTTTTTGAAGGATCAGTGAAGGCGCCCGCCCGCCGGCGCGGCCGGCTCGCTGGGCGCAGCCAGCTGAACGGCCAGGTCGACCCGCATCTTGCGGCCGCTGTCGAAGATCAGCGTTACCGGAACTTTTTGCCCTTGGGCCTGGGCGGCTTTCAGGCCGATCAGCATCAGGTGATAGCCGCCGGGGGCGAAGGCGATCTGGCCGCCGGCCGGGATGACCACGCCGTTGTCCAGGCGGCGCATGCTCATCACGCCGTTGGCCATGGACGACTGGTGGATCTCGGCCTTGGCGGCGGCGGGGGTGTCGACGCTCCTGAGGGTCACCGGGGTCTTGCCAGCGTTGACGACGGTGAAGAAGCCGGCCCCGTTCATGCCGGCCTGGGCCGGGCGGCTCCAGGGCTGGCGGATGGTCAGGGCGCCCAGCGTGTAGTCGCCGGCCAGAGTCTGCGTGGGAAGCGCGGCGCTCGAGGCGGCGAGGATGGCGGTCAGGGCGATCAGGGCTTTCATCTTGTCCTCCTTCAGAAGCTGACGGTCACGCCGCCGAACACCGACCGGCCGTCGCCGGGCCACAGGGTGGCGGTCGCGGCGGTCCAGGCCACGGCGGCCTGGGTGTTGGAGACATAGGCCTTGTCGGCCAGATTCCGCGCATCGACGAACACCGACACGGCCGGCGTGACCTTCCAGCCGGCGTTCAGGTTGACGATGGCATAGCCCGGGGCCCTGGTCGTGTTCTTGTAGTCGATCCACGGGGCGCTGGCCGACCATTCCAGCGACGGGGCCACGAACCAGCCGCGCGGGTCGTCGTAGCGGACCTCCGAGCGATAGAAGTTCTTCGGGACAATCGGCAGGCGGTTGTCGCGAAACTGCGCATCGCCCCGGAAGCGAAAGTCCGAATAGGTCCAGGTCTGGCGGATGCGCCAGCGCGGGGCCGGGGCCCAGTCCAGCGCCGCCTCGACGCCCTGGTGCAGAGTCTTGTCGGCGTTGAAGGTCGACGCCGGGATCGACGAGGTCACCGCATATTGCAGCATCTCGTCGCGCAGTTCGGCGCGGTACAGGGTCAGGTCGTAGGTGAACGGTCCGCGGCGCCCGCGCGCCCCGACCTCGCCGGTCCAGGCCTTCTGGGCCTTCACGGGCGCGAAGCCGGTATTGGTCGGGCTCATCGAGCCGAGGTTCGGCGGCTCGACCGAGCGGGTCAGGTTGGCGAACAGCTGGTTCCCGGTCTCGTCCTGCCACAGCAGGCCCACGCGCGGCGAGATCCAGTCATAGGTCTTGCCGGCCTTGAGGTTGAAGGTCGCCGCCTGGCCGGGGATGGCGAAGCTGGTATAGTCTCGCTCGGCCTGGCCCCAGGTCGCGCCGGCGACCACGGCCACGCGGTCGGTGACGAACAGGCGGCCCTCGCCGAACACGTCCACGGCCTTGGCGTTCTGCAGCGTCCGCGAGGTCGGCGCGCCGCGGGCGCCGCGGTTGTTGATATAGAAGTTGCTGTCCATGTCGCCGGTGCGGAACCAGGCGCCGAAGAAGGCGTCGGCCCGCTTGCCCGCGACCTGGCCGTCCCAGTCGAACCGGCCGAAGGCGCCGTAGTTGCGGCTCTGCTGGTCGATGACCTGGAAGATCGGGTGGTCCAGGTCCTTCCACACCGCATAGACCGCGCCCTCGAACACCAGCTGGTCCGACAGCCGCCAGGTGGAGCGCAGCGAGCCGCGCAGGCCGCGTTGGTTGCGGCTCTGGTCGCCCGACAGATTGCCGGCCGCCGATTGGCGCGGATTGGCCTGGAACTGGGCCAGGGTCAGGGCGCCGGGGATCTCCTGGTTGATGTTCGAGCCGTTGACGATGACGCGGATCTCGCGGTCCTCGCCGAAGCTGCGGCCGATATTGAGCGAGCCGAACTGGATGTTCTGCTGGCTCTGCGAGCGCCAGCCCTGGGCGGTCTGGTTGGTGACGGCGGCGTAGACGTCCCAGTCACCCGACTGGCGCGCAACGGCGACCCGCTCTCGCAGCAGGCCGAACGAGCCGCCGTCGATGCGGACCTGGTTCGCAAAGCCCGCGTCCTTGCCCGTCGGCGTCACCATGTTCACCGCCCCGCCCAGCAGCGCGCCGCCGAAGCGCAGGGCGTTGCCGCCGCGATAGACCTCGGCGTAGCGGGTGTTCAGCGGGTCGGCGATCTGGCTGTCGCCATATCCATCAGCCTCGTTCAAAGGCACGCCGTCCTGGGCCAGCAAGAGGCCCCGGTTGTGGTTGGCGTTGCCGATGCCTGAACCCCGGATCGAGATGCGGATGTCGCCGCCCCACTTGCGCTGGGCGTACACGCCCGGGGCGTCGCGCAGCATGTCGTCCAGGGCCAGGGCCTGGCGGCTGGCATAGCTCTCCTGCGAGATCACCGACACCGCGCCGGGCGTTTCCGACAGCCGCCGGCGGGCGTCGGCGACGACGGGCGGATCCTCGGGGTTGGGACGGGCGGTGACGATGACCGAGGAGACGGAGGTGTCGGTCTCGGCGCGCGCGGAGGACGTGATGCCGGCGCCAAACACGAAGGCAGGCGCGGCGGCGCCCAGCAGGGCGCGGCGGAAGATATGCGACATGGAAAGACAAGATCCTGAAAACGTGACGAGGCGCGCGGCGTCACGGACGCGGCGCGGCGAAGAAGGTCAGGCGTTCAGGTTGGCGGGCGGGCCCTGGCTGGGCGGACGCGGGGGCGCGCGGGCATGGCCGCGCACGCCCAGCACGCGCTCGACAGCCGTCTCGAGATATTCGGCGTAGCGGACGGGCGCGACAGTGGGGATCGGCGCATCCGCCGTCGCGGCCAGGGTCGGCCCCACGCAGTTGGTGCACTTCAGGCCCATGAAGCTCTTGGCGGGCGCGGTGCGGACCTGGCCGTCCTCGTCGACGATCACGACCTTCGAGCCGTCCGCCGTACAGATCACCATCGCCGACCCGCTCTCGCGCAGGTCATGGGCCATGGCCGCGGCGGGGGTCAGCACCTGGACAAGCACCGCCAGCACCGCCGCGAAGGCGGCGAGCCAGGCTCGGAGATGGCCGGTGCGGGCGGTCATGATGTCGTGGGAGTAGGGCGCGCGGGCGGTGGGGTCAATGTGGCGGGCGGCGGCGGTGGGTACTTAAGGGGCGCCGCAATTGTGATCACGATCCTGCCCAAAAGCATGGCGGGCGCCGCGCAATGGAGCAGCCAGCGCCTCGAAAGCCGCCCTTAGCCTCCCGCGACGGTTGCGGCCGTTGCGGATATTTCAAGCCTGACGAACTGTCGCAATCGCGCAAACATCGCGATCTGTATCTGTATTCAATCGTCAAAATAAGAAAATCGCGCCGTTGGGAAGCAACACCGAGAACAAAAACAAACGCGTATGGCACTAAGAGGGGTGACTATGACTAAGTTCTCGCGAGCCGTTCTGCTTTCGGGCATCTCTGCTCTTTCGATCAGCTTGAGTTTCGTCGGCCAGGCCAGCGCCGCCGGCCTGCAGGCCCAGGCGGCCGATCCGACTGCGACCGAGCTCGACACCCTGGTCGTCATCGGCACGCGCCGAACCGACCGCTCGGTGGTGGATTCGCCGTCTCCGATCGACGTCTTCGGCGGCGAGGAGCTTAGCCGCCAGCCGGCCACCGACATGCTGGACGTGGTCAAGAACCTCGTCCCATCGTTCTACGTCCCGCAGAACACCATCTCCGACGCCTCGACCTTCGTGCGCGCGCCGTCCCTGCGCGGCCTGGGCGCCGACCAGGTGCTCGTGATGATCAACGGCAAGCGCTACAACCGCTCGGCCCTGGTCCAGGTGGTTACGGGCGGCGACACGGCCCTGTCGCTGGGCGCGCAGGCCGTCGACCTGTCGCTGATCCCATCGATCGCGGTCAAGAACCTGCAGATCCTGCGCGACGGCGCGACCGCCCAATACGGCTCCGACGCCATTGGCGGCGTCATCAACTACGGCCTGCGCGACAGTGACAGCGGCTTCGAGGCCCAGGCGCGCTATGGCCAGACCTATGCCGGCGACGGCGAGAGCTATCAGTTCGCCGTCAATGCCGGCTTCAAGCTGTTCGACGCCGGCTTCGTCAACGTGTCGGGCGAGTACTTCGACGATGGCCAGACCAGCCGCGGCGCCACCCGGCCCATCGCGGCCGTCTTCGCGGCGAACAATCCCAGCCTCGCGGGGCAGCTGCCCAACTATCCCGGCCCGGCGCAGATCTGGGGTTCGTCGCCGACCAACGGCTACAAGGTGTTCGTCAACGCCGGCTACGACGTCAACGAAAACACCCACCTCTACATGACGGCCAATGTCGGGCATCGCGAGGCCGACCAGAGCTTCAACTATCGTTCGCCGATCTCGGCGCCGACGCCGCTGGCGATCAACAACGGCACGGGCGCGCCCGCCACGGGCTCGCCGGGGCGTAACGGCGCCTTCGCCCCGATCTACCTGACGCCCTGTCCGGCCGGCAACGCCACCTGCCCCACGGGCGGCTTCGTCAAGGACGGCAACATCTTCAGCTTCACGTCGGTCTATCCGGCGGGCTTCACGCCGCGGTTCCAGGGCGTGGTCGAGCAATTCTACGGGACGATGGGCGTGCGGGGGCGGGCCGACAACGGTTTCACCTACGACCTGTCGGGCACCGTGGCCCAGAACTCGCTGGACCTGGCCATGACCAAGTCGCTGAACGCCTCGTTCGGTCCGACCAGCCAGAAGGCGTTCAAGTTCGGCAAGCTGATCCAGCGCGAAACCGACCTGAACCTGGACCTGACCTATCCGATCGAGGTCGGCTTAGCGAGCCCGATCACCCTGTCGGGCGGCGGCGAGTATCGGCACGAGGAGTACGAGGCGACCGCGGGCGACGTCCAGTCCTACGCCGCCGGTCCCTACGCCGTGCAGCCGCTGTACGTGCAGGTCTCGCCCGGCGTCTACGCCCGCTCGATCGTGGGCGGCTCGCCCGAGACGGCGTCGCAGTCGCCCGGCGCCAGCGGCTATGGCGGCACCAGCCCGGCGTCGGCCAAGACCTCGACCCAGAGCAACTACGGCGTCTATCTGGGCGCCGAGGCCGACGTCACCGAGGCCTTCACCCTGGGCGTGGCCGGACGCTATGAGGACTACAACACCTTCGGCGGCACCTTCGTCGGCAAGGCGAACGGGCTCTATCGGGTGTCGGAGATGTTCTCGGTGCGCGGCACCGTCGGCACCGGCTTCCACGCCCCGTCGCCCGGTCAAAGCAACACCGAGATCCTGACGACCGCCTTCGCCCCCGGCGGCGAGCAGGTCCAGACCGGCACCTATCCGGTGACCAGCGCCATCGCGAAATATTTCGGCGCCAAGACCCTCACGCCTGAAAAGGCCACCAACTACGGCGTCGGGTTCATCTTCAATCCGATCAGCAACCTGACCCTCACCGTCGACGGCTATCTGATCAATGTGAAGGACCGCATCAGCATCACCAGCACCTTCGATGTGGTCGCGGCCGACATCGTCGCCCAGCCCGCGCTGGCCGCGGTCGGGGTCGGCGGCGCGGTGGCTTATTTCACCAACGGTTTCGACACCAGGACCAAGGGCGTCGACGCCGTCGCCACCTATCGCACCCAGCTGATGGACAACCCGCTGAGCCTGACCCTGGCCTACAGCTACAACAAGAGCACGGTCACCAGGTTCGACCCGGTGGCCATCGGCGCCGACCGGATCTACGACATCGAGAACATCACGCCCAAGCACCGGGCCAATCTTTCGGCCAGCTACGAGGTCGGCGGTTTCACGATCAACGCCCGCGGCAACTACTACAGCAGCTGGAGCACCAACCAGGACTATCCCGGCCAGACGTTCGGCTCGAAGGTCACGGCCGACCTCGATCTTAGCTACACGCTGGCGGACAAGTACACCCTCACCGTCGGGGCCAATAACCTGTTCGACGCCTATCCGGACAAGCTGAAGCCGACGACGGCCAACCCGATCTACGCCCTGACCGGCAGCACGGCCGACGGTCAGATCTATCCGCGCTCGGGCGGTCCGTTCGGCATGAACGGCGGCTTCTGGTACGCGCGCCTGAAGGTGAAGTACTAGGCTTTCGAGAGAGCGCCGTCCGGGGGCGTCCCGGGCGGCGTTTTCGTTACTTCTTCGCGTCTTTGACGGCGTCCTTCAGGTCGCCCTGCTTCACATTGCCGGCGACCTTGTCCTTCTTGCCCTCCGCCTTGAGGTCGTCGTCGCCGATGACCTTGCCGACGCCGGACTCGACCTTGCCGACGGTCTCCTGCTTGCGGCCGGCTTCCTTGTCGCAGGCGGCCAGGCCGGAGAGGGCGGCGATCAGGGTCAGGGGGAGGAGAAGGCGGCGGTTCATGCGGAGGGTTCCGAGGGGCGCGGCTTGCGCCGCTGATCCCCTCGGAAACGCCCATGGCGCCGTTCGCGCTCCCTATTTCGCCGCTTCGGTCTCCGCGCCCAGCCAGGCCTTGCGGAAGGCCAGCTGCGCGTCGGTGGGCTTCAGGTCGGCCTTTTCGAAGCGCACGACTTCCAGCGTCGGGTCGGCGGCGACCTTCAGCGGGGCCTCGCGCACCTGGCCGCGCTGGACGAACTTCACCGTCGCAGCGTCGTCGGGCTTGAGGCGGTCGAGCGCGTCGGTCCAGTCGGCCTCGCTCCCGAACTCGAAGCGGCCGATGCTGACGATGCGGTCGCCCACTTCCAGGCCGGCGGCGTAGAGCGGGCTGCCCGGCACGGGCGGGGCGTCCAGGATCAGCTCGGCGCCGTTCGTCTTGACGCGAGTCGCGCCCAGCCAGGCCTTCTTGGGCGCCTTCTGGCGCAGCGTCAGGCCGGCCTGTTCCAGCAGCGGCGCGAAGTCGGGCAAGGCCGAGCCTTCGATGCTGGCCTTGAAGAAGGCGTCGGCGAACTTGGCGTCGCCCGTGGTCTGGGCCAGGGCGGCGCGGATGTCGGCGGGCTTGTAGGGTTTCTCGGGCGCGCCGTGGGTCTTCCACATGCGCTTCATGAAGTCGTCCAGGCTGAGCGGCTGCTTTCCTGCTTCTTGGGGGCGGCTCCGCAATTGCAGGTCCAAGGCCAGGCCGATGATCGCGCCGTACGGATAGTACGAGGTGAAGATGTTCGGGTTGGTGGGGTCCAGGGCGGCGGCGGCGTCGACGAACGGCGCGCGCAGGCTCATCTCCTGCGGCGAGCCGTACAGGCGGCCCGGACCGGTGACGACGCCGTTCAGCGCGCCCGACAGGAGGGTGAGATACTCGTCGGTGGTCGACTGGCCGGCGCGGCGGATCAAGAGCGGACCATAGTACTGGGTGAAGCCCTCGGCCAGCCACAGCGACGGGGTCGGGTTGGCCCTGGTGAAGTCGAACGGCTCCAGCTCGGCCGGGCGGATGCGCTCGACGTTCCAGGCATGGAAGAACTCGTGGCTGGCCGTGCCCAGCTGGGCGAAGTTGGTGCGGAACAGCGAGCGCGGCTGGCTGATGAAGGTGGAATTGCGGTGCTCCATGCCGTCGCCGGTGATCTGCGGCATGTAGTCGGCGATGAAGGTGTAGGTCCCGTGGTCGAACCTGGGCAGCTCGCCGAACACCTTGATGTGCTCGGGGACGACGGCCTTCAGTTTCGCGACGAACTTGTCGGCGTCCTCGTCCGTTCCCGGATTATGCAGCGCCAGGCGGAAGGTGTAGTCGCGGCCCTGGTCGGAGACCTTCCACTCGCGCAGGGTAAACGCGCTGATCTCGGTCGGGCTGTCCATGAAGTACTGCAGGTTCGGGGCCCAGTACGTGTCAGCGGCGCCGGCGACCACGGGCAGTTGGGTGGCGACCCGCCAGCTGGGGTCGGCGCGCTTGAAGGCCACGCGGATCGGCTTGCCGTCATAGCCGTCGGCCCACAGGAAGGTGGCGGGCATGTTCAGGTGGGCGTGGGTCGCGTCGACCTGGGAATAGGTGCCGTCGCCGCGGTCGGCGTACAGGGTGTAGCTCACCCGCACGACCCCGTCGTGGCCTGTGACGGTCCAGCTGTAGGGATCAGTGCGTTCGACGCTCAGCGGCTTGCCGGCCCCGTCGACGGCGCTGACCTTGTAGACGTTCTTGGCGAACTCGTGGATCGCGTAGCGGCCGGGCGACGAGCGCGACATCCGCAGATGCAGCGGCCCCTTGGGCGCGCCGCGATAGGTGGCGACGATCTGCGTCTCGTGGTGGGCGGCGTTCTCGAACGAGACCTCGTACTGGACGGGGGCGTCGACGCCGGGATCGGCCGCGAGAGCCGTGGTGGCGAACAGGGCCGATAGGCTGAGGCCGAACAGGATCTTACGCATGCGCTCCCCCGGAAATACGAGGGGCGCACCATGGCCAAGCCTTTGCGTCGCCGCAAGGCGGGGCCGAAACCTCGTCCTTCGACAAGCCCAGGATGAGGTTTCTACGGATGAGACTTCTACTGAACCGAGGTCAAAAGTAGTCCTCATCCTGAGCTTGTCGAAGGACGAGGACGGACCCTCAGCCCCTGGCCGGCTTCCGCCGACGCGGCACGCGGACCACGGCCTCGCCGTCCATGATCGGGTCTTCGCCGACCAGGCCTTCGCAGCGCAGGGTGACGCGGGCGCTCTCGGGGTCGATGGCGGCGACCGTCACGCGCGCCGTGACGACGTCGCCGATCCGCACCGGCTTGTGGAAGGCCAGGGTCTGGGACAGGTAGATCGAACCGGCGCCGGGCAGGATGGTCCCGACGACCGCCGAGCCGAACGAGGCTGACAAAAGGCCGTGGGCGATGCGCCCGCGATAGGCCGTCTTGCTGGCGAAGGCCTCGTCCATGTGGACGGGATTGAAGTCGTCCGAGGCCTCTGCGAACAGGCCGATGCGCTCTTCGGTGACGGCGACCTGTTTCTCGGCGACCATCCCGACAGACAGTTCTTCCAGAATATAGCCGCCGGAGGGGTGACGTTCGATCATGTCCGGCGGTTAGCGCTCACGGGGGGTTATGACCAGCGAAAAACGGCTGTGGGGCCGAAACCTCGCCCTTCGGCAGGCTCAGGGTTAAGGTTTCTAGTGAAGCGCCGAATGCGAAGTCGCCCTCATCCTGAGCTTGTCGAAGGACGAGGGCGGGCTATCAATGATGCCCCGCGCCCGCCGTCGGCTTCTTCTTCGGCGCCCGGGCCAGCATGCCCTTGGCGATCTCTTCCTCGCCGATCAGGGCGTGGGTGGCGCCGGTCTGCTTGAGCAGGGCGACGTCGGCGTCAGTATAGGCGCGGGCGATGATCTCGCACTGCGGATTGGCGGCGCGGGCCTGCTCGATGATCCGGGCCGCCTCGAACGGATTGGGCACGGCGACGAACAGGTGGGTGGCCTTGTCCAGGCCGGCCTTGAGCAGCACCTCGGGCTTGACGGCGTTGCCGCCGATCGTCTCGAAGCCGGCCTTGCGCAGGTCCTCGGCGCGCTCGACGTCGTCCTCGATCACCACCAGCGGGGTCCTGCCCTTCAGGCCCTCGGCCACGGCCTTGCCGACGCGGCCGTAGCCGATCAGCAGAGCGTGCGGCTGGGCGGCGGCGGCCAGCGGGGCCTCGCCCGAGGCCTCGCGTTCCTTGGCGATCATCTTGGGCAGCAGGCGGTCCAGCCAGGCGAACAGCAGCGGGTTGACCAGGATCGACAGGATGGCGCCGGCCAGGACGAGGTCACGGCCGTCATCGGGCAAGAGCTTCAGTGACACGCCCAGGCCCGCCAGGATGAACGAGAACTCGCCGATCTGGGCCAGGCTGACCGAGATGGTCAGGGCCGTGCTCATCGGCCGCTTGAAGGCCAGGACGATGACCAGGGCGGCCAGCGACTTGCCGATGACGATGATCGCCAGGGTCGCCAGGACGGCGACGGGATCGCGGATCAGCACCATCGGGTCGAACAGCATGCCGATCGAGACGAAGAACAGCACCGCAAAGGCGTCGCGCAGCGGCAGGGTCTCGTTGGCGGCCTGCTGCGACAGCTCGCTCTCGGCCATGATCATGCCGGCGAAGAAGGCCCCCAGGGCGAACGACACGCCAAACAGCGCGGCCGAACCGAAGGCGACGCCGAGCGCGATGGCCAGCACCGCCAGGCGGAACAGCTCGCGCGAGCCGGTGTGGGCGATGCGGTGCAGGATCCAGGGGATGACCCGGCGGCCGACGATCAGCATGAAGGCCACGAACGCCACGACCTTGCCGATGGTGATGGCGAAGGCCATGCCGACCCCACCCGTCTGCTGGGCCGGCGCCTCGCCGCCCAGCACGCCCGACAGGGCCGGCAGCAGGACGAGGGCCAGCACCATGGCCAGGTCCTCGACGATCAGCCAGCCCACCGCGATCTTGCCGCGCCCGGTCTCGATCAGCCGCCGCTCCTGCAGGGCGCGCAGCAGCACCACGGTCGAGGCGACCGACAGGGCCAGGCCGAACACCACGCCCGCGCCCAGGCTCCAGCCCAGCGCGACCGCCAGGCCAAGGCCCATTGCGGTCGCCGCGCCGATCTGCACGACCGCGCCGGGGATGGCGATGTTCTTCACCGCCATCAGGTCCTTCAGCGAGAAGTGCAGCCCGACCCCGAACATCAGCAGGATCACGCCGATCTCGGCCAACTGCGGAGCCAGCTCCTGGTCGGCGACATAGCCGGGCGTGAACGGCCCGACGAGCACGCCCGCCAGCAGGTAGCCGACCAGGACCGGCAGCTTCAGCCGGTTGGCGATGGCGCCGAGGACGAAGGCCAATCCCAGGCCGGCGACGATGGTGGCGATCAGCGAGGTGTTGTGCAAAGGCTCTCCTTGACGATCGGCTTTTTCGGGCGTACTCAACCAATATGGGTGATAAAACCCAGGTATGCCAGATGCCGCACGCAAAAATTCTCCTGCCGGCCCAGTGCCGGGCCGCCCGGGGACTGATCAACTGGTCCCAGGGAGAGCTCGCCGACAAGGCGGGCGTGTCGCGCAGCACGGTCAAGGACTTCGAGACCGAGCGCCACGCCTTGCACCATAGCACCGAACGCCTTCTGATCGACGCGATCGAGGCCGGCGGGGTGTCGCTGATCGTGGCGGACGAGGCAGGGCCGGGCGTGCGGTTGAAGCGACCGGTCTAGATTTAGGAAACGACGGAGGGGCAGTGGCGCACGAGGTTTCACCAGAGAGCTACAAGGACCTGGTCCTGTTCCTGGCGACCGCCGGCATCGTCGCGCCGATCTTCAAGCGCCTGAAGATCAATCCGATCCTGGGCTACCTGCTGGCCGGGGTGATCCTGGGGCCGTTCGGCCTGGGCCGGTTCATCGGCGTGGCGCCGTGGCTGGACTATGTCACCGTCGAAAATCCGGATGAGATCGCCCAACTGGCCGAGTTCGGGGTGGTGTTCCTGCTGTTCATGATCGGGCTGGAGCTCTCGTGGGAGCGCCTGCGCCTGATGCGCAAGTGGGTGTTCGGCCTGGGGGCGATCCAGGTGATCGGCTGCTCGCTGGCCCTGGGCGCCGGGGCCATGATGCTGGGCCAGAACCCGGTGGCGGCCCTGACCCTGGGCGCGGCCCTGACCCTGTCCTCGACCGCCATCGCCGTGCCGGTCCTGGCCGAGCGCCGCCGCCTGCATTCGGAGGCCGGCCGCGCCACCTTCTCGGTGCTGCTGTTCCAGGACCTGGCCGTCGCCCCGATCCTGATCACCCTGGCCATTCTGGGCCGCGGCGACGGCGCGTTCCAGCTCAAGGACCTGCTGGCCCTGGTCCCCGCCGCCGTCGGCCTGGGCGTCATCGTCCTGGTCGGGCGCCTGGCCCTGCGGCCGATGCTGAAGTCCGTCGCCAAGGCCAAGAGCGAAGAGATGTTCATGGCCGCCTGCCTGCTGGTGATCATCGGCGCGGGCATGGTCAGCGCCCTGTCGGGCCTCTCCATGGCGCTGGGCGCCTTCGTGGCCGGCGTGCTGCTGGCCGAGACCGAGTATCGCCACGAGGTCGAGGTCAAGATCGAGCCGTTCAAGGGCCTGCTGCTCAGCCTGTTCTTCGTGTCGCTGGGCATCCGTCTGGACCTGTCGCTGCTGGCCGCCCAGCCGGGCGCGATCCTGGCCACGGCCCTGGGTCTGCTCGTTTTGAAGACCGCCGTGGTGTTTGGCAGCGGCCTGGTCATGGGCCTGAACAAGCGCGCGGCGATCGAGGCGGCCCTGATCCTGGCGGCCGGCGGCGAGTTCGCCTTCGTCTTGCTGGACAACGCCATGAGCGCCCAGGTCGTTTCGCCGGCCATCGGCCAGGCGGTGCTGGTCTCGGCCACCCTGACCATGTTCCTGATCCCGGGCTTGGCGGCGCTGGGCGGGCGCCTGGGCCGCAGGAGCGCGCCGCTGCCGGTCAGCGAGGTCCCGCCCTCCACCGAGCGCGAGCCCGACCGCGTGGGTCCCGAGCCGGCCGGCCAGGTGCTGGTCATCGGCTATGGCCGCGTCGGCAAGCTGGTCGGCGACATGCTGAACCGCCACGACCTGGCCTGGATCGCCGTCGAGCGCGACGCCCGCCTGGTCGAGCAGGGCCGCCGCGACGGCGCGCGCATCTATTACGGCGACGCCTCGCGCATCGAACTGCTGGAGCGCTGCGGCCTCGCCACGGCCAGGGCGGTGGTGGTCACGATGGACGCCTTCGAGGTCGCCGAGGCCGTGGTCGCCGCCGCGCGCGGCGAGCGCCCCGACGTGCCGATCGTGGTCCGCGCCCGCGACGCCCGCCACGCCACCCGCCTGTACGAACTGGGCGCCACCGACGCTGTCCCTGAGACCATCGAGGCCTCCCTGCAGCTCTCCGAGGCGGTGCTGGTCGACATCGGCGTGCCGATGGGCCTGGTCATCGCCTCGATCCACGAACGCCGCGACGAGTACCGCAAGGTCCTGAACCGGCCGGACGCGCTGGGTGGAAGGCGTCGCCGCCTGCGCGACGCCACGCTGCGGTAGTTAGGAGTTCCCCATGATCGAACGTATCGGCAAGGCTGAACGCTGGAGCGACGCGGTCGCCGCCCACGGCCTGGTGTTCCTGGCCGGCCACGTGGCCGAGGAGACGCGCGGGCAGTCGGTCTTCGTCCAGACGCAGGAAGTGCTGGCCCAGATCGACGACACCCTGGCCCAGGCCGGGGTGACCAAGGCCGCCCTGGTCAGCGTCACCATCTACCTGGCCGACATCGCCGGCTTCGACGAGATGAACCGCGCCTGGGACGCCTGGGTCGACACCGACAATCCGCCGGCGCGGGCGACGGTGGAGTCGCGCCTGGCCCGGCCGGACTATGCGGTCGAGATCGTCGGGGTCGCGGCGCGCTAGCCGGCGATCCGGTCGAGATTGGCCAGCAGGCGCTGCAGCAGGCTGACCAGCTGCCGCGTCTCCTCATCCGAGAAGCCGTCCAGCACTTCCCGGTTGCCCGCGAGCAGGGTCGCCACCGCGTCGGGCAGGCGCGCCTCGGCCGCGTCGGTCAGGGTGACTCTGCTGCTGCGGCCGTCGGCGGGGTCGGGCGTGCGGCGGATCAGGCCGTCGCGCTCCATGCGGGCCAGCATCTGGGCCATCGGCGGCTGCTCGACCTTGGCGAAGCGGGCCAGATCCCGCTGGGTGCTGGCCTGGCCGTCCCGCAGCGCGACCAGCACCGGCACGTGACCCAGGCCAAAGCCCAGCGGCTTCAGCCGGGCCTCGCTGAGCCGGGCGAAGCCGCGGGCGGCCAGGCTGACCAGGTGGCCCGGCGTCGACAGCACATCCATCGCGGCGCTTCCCTTGCGTTCCGTCACGCCTAGATACATACGTGCATATGTAATTGGCAAGGAGCGATCCGATGGACGCCGAAATCAAGATCCTGAAAGGCCTGTACGACCGCTTCAACGCGCGCGACATTGACGGCGTCATGGCCTGGCTGACCGACGACGTCGCCTGGGCCAACGGCATGGACGGCGGCCATGAGCAGGGCCAGGCGGCGGTGCGCGCCTATTGGACCCGCCAGTGGTCGCTGATCAGCCCGCATGTCGCGCCGGTCGGCTTCCGTCGCGCCGCCGACGGGGCGGTGGTCGCCGAGGTGATCCAGACCATCCGCGACCTGGAGGGCAACCCGCTGGGAGGCCAGGCTCACGGGCTGAAGGACAGGACGGTCGGCCATGCCTTCACCTTTCGCGGCGGCAAGGTGGCGCGTTTCGACATCCGCGACATAGAGTAGCCCAGCCGCCAGGGAGCCCTATCCATGATCACCCTTACGGCGAAGGCCGGGGCTTTCGGGTCGCATGGCTGCTGGAGGAGATGGGGCTGCCCTATCGGGCTGCAAGTCGCCGCTGGCGCACGTCCTTCGGGTGGTGCGCGGCAGCCTTGCTGAAGGAGCAGGACGTCGCCCAACTGTGGCCAAGTCTCTCGGCGCTCGGGCTGTTCGTTCTGGCCGTCTCGGCCCTGGCCATGGCCCGCTGTCGCACCACTCTGGATTAGGGCCCGATTTGCTCAAGGTTGGTCGACGACCTGACCAACCCCGTCAAAAGGTGAGGTTTTTCGGCGACGATCTGCGAATGCTTGACCATTTCCTGGTCTCAAGCCCTTGCGTGCAAACGGTTCACGTGCGAACCCAGCGGAGCAGACGCTTATCTTCCGTGGATACGGCGGGCACGCTCGGAAGTTGATTCTGAGGGGCGGTCTTGTTGAGCCTTCCTGAGCAAAGGGCAGGGGGGCAAAACCTGACGAGTGTGTCTTTGCTGACACTTTCCCGTGGCGTTCGCCTTGGTATAACAGTGCTCGGTCGGTCTCCGGCCTGGGCAGGGCAATAGAGGGCTCTTCAACGATGAAACTCAACCTCCTGGCAGGAGCTGCTCTGGCCGCGGTGTTCGCCGCGTCAGGCGTTTCGGCCCAAGAGACCGGCTGGTACGGCGCGGTCGACCTTGGCTATCACTGGCCGCAGAGCGTGAAGACCCAGTCGGACCAAAACGCTCCGGACGGCGCTTCCTATCACTGGGCCTGGAAGTCCGAGAAGGACTGGACCGGCTTTGTGCGCCTGGGCTACCAGTTCAACCCGCACTGGCGTGCTGAAGTCGAAGGCGGCTATCGCCCCGGCGACCTGAAGAGCGTCCATGGCCCGGCCCAGCGTCAGCCGGTCGGCCTCTGCACCCCGGGCGTCACCCGCACCGCCGCCGCCCCGACCTGCGGCTCGCCGGACGGCTCGATCGAAGCCTGGACCCTGATGGCGAACGTCATTTATGACTTCGCTCCGGGTTCGTGGCTGAACCCCTTCCTGGGCGCGGGCGTCGGCATCAACCGCCTGGACGTCAAGACCCTGGGTCAGTTCAGCAACGTCCCGGGCGCCATCAACACGACGACCAACCCGGCCATCCAGAACCTGACCGTCGACGACAACGATATCGCTATCGCGTGGCAGGCCATCGCCGGCGCCTCGATCAAGGCCACGGACAAGCTGAAGATCGACTTCACCTACCGTTACATCACCGGCGCCGATCACGCCTGGCAGTCGGTCGGTTCGGCCGCCGCGCTGCAGCCGGGCGCCTTCGAAGGCCAGTACAAGGACCAGTCGGTGACCGTGGGTCTCCGCTACTCGTTCGCGTCGCCGCCTCCGCCGCCGCCCCCGCCGCCGCCGCCGCCTCCCCCG